>CANPFR010000012.1 GCA_947573445.1 uncultured Clostridia bacterium
ATCTTAAAAAATTGTTTTAATGCATTTTGGGTAGGTGGACTTATTTGTGCACTTGGTCAAATCATATTCGAAATTTGCAAAACACGTGGCATTGATGAGACTACTTCTTACAGCATCGTTTCTATTCTACTCATCTTTATTAGTGCCTTTTTAACCGCTCTCAACTTATTTAACAAAATTGGTAAATTTGCAGGAGCTGGTTCCCTTATTCCAATCACTGGATTTGCAAACTCAATTGTCTCTCCAGCTATGGAATATAAATCCGAAGGTTATGTCATGGGAGTTGGTGCCAAAATGTTTACTGTTGCAGGCCCTGTGCTTGTCTATGGAATCTCTAGTAGTATTCTAGTTGGCATCATCTACCTCATCTTCAATACGCAATCAGTTACACTTATCTAAGCATGCTCCAAAATAAAATTTCAACCAATTTTAGAAAGGAAACTATTATGAAAAAAATTGGAAACCAAACTTATATTTTATCCAAACCAGTCAACATCTTATCCACTGCCTCTATTGTTGGTCCAAAAGAAAAAGATGGCCCCTTAAATTGCTACTTTGACCAATGTTTAGAAGACGAATTTTGGGGTGAAAATAGTTGGGAAAAAGCAGAAAGTAAAATCATCAAAGAAACAATTAATATGGCGATTTCCAAAGCAAAAATTGCTTCTTCAGACATTAATTTTTGCTTTGCTGGAGACTTATTAAATCAATGTATTTCATCTTCTTTTGGACTACGTGAATCCAATATTCCATTTTTTGGTATATTTGGTGCTTGTTCCACTTTTGGTGAAGCATTAACATTAGGTTCTATGAGCATTGATGGTGACTTTGCAAACTATGTACTTTGTGCCGCATCGAGCCATTTTTGTAGTGCAGAAAAGCAATTCCGCTTTCCACTTGAACTTGGCAATCAACGTACACCATCCAGTCAATGGACTGTAACTGGTAGTGGTGCTGCTGTTCTTTCCAAAGATGGTACTGGACCTTATGTCACAGCTATCACACCTGGCAAAATTGTGGATATGGGAATCAAAGATGCAAATAATATGGGAGCCGCCATGGCAGGTGCTGCTCAGGACACTTTACTTTGTCACTTTAAAGACACAGGACGAAAACCAAGTTACTATGACGCCATTTTTACTGGCGATTTAGGTCATATTGGAAAAGATATTCTAATCGATCTAATGGATTCCAAAGGCTACAACATTCGTGCCAATTACAATGACTGTGGTGTTTTAATTTTTGACAAAGAAACACAAGACACTCATGCTGGCGGATCTGGCTGTGGTTGTAGTGCAAGTGTATTTAGTGGTTATATCACACACATGTTTAAAGAAGGAAAATACAAAAAAATTCTTCTCATGCCAACTGGTGCCCTTATGAATTCCACAACAACACAACAAGGAGAAAGTATCCCTGGCATCGCCCATGCTGTTTCCATAGAAGCACAATTCCCAACAGATTTGCAAGTCTAAAGCACACCATTCTTATTTCAAAAAACATCATAAATTGAGAAATATTTCGTCTTAGCTGATGAAAAATCACCATTTTGGAAAGGAGAAAACAAATGAATTGGATGATGGTTTTTAAAGCCTTTATTTTAGGTGGCATTATTTGTATCATTGGTCAAATTCTAATTGATAAAACCAAATTAACACCAGCCCGTATCTTAGTTACTTATGTAACCGTTGGTGCTATTTTAGGCGGTTTAGGTTGGTATAAATATCTTATCAATTGGGGAGGCTGTGGTGCAACTGTTCCTTTAACTGGATTTGGAAATTTACTTTCAAAAGGTGCCATCGAAGAAGTCAAAAATGCTGGCTTAATCGGTGCCTTTCTTGGCGGAACCAAAGCCGCTGCTGGTGGCATTGCCGCCGCTGTTTTCTTTGGTTATATCGCTTCTTTAGTCTCAAAACCTAAGATAAAAAAGCAATAAAAATAGGAGGACAGGCATCACCCTTTCCTCCTAAAATTCCCCTTTCTTTTCTTATATTATATTTGTCAAAAAGACAATCTTTTTCTTTCCTAAGCATTTTTTACATAAAAGGAGGATTTTATTATGCAAGATATTCTAAAAGTCGTTATTTTATCTATTGTATCCGAAATTGTTTTATTTATTTTGACAAAATTAATGGGAAATAAAGAAATGTCTCAACTGAGTATGTTCGATTACATCATTGGTATCACAATTGGATCAATTGCTGCCGAAATGGCAACTGCTCTAGAATCCGATTATATGCAACCACTTGTTGCTATGATTGTATACGCCATTGTTGCCATCATCATTTCTCTGATTTGCAACAAATCTTTAAAAGCAAGACGTTTCATTTATGGTAATTCTCTCATTTTATTAAATAATGGAACATTATATCGAAAAAACTTCAAAACAGCCAAATTGGATCTGAATGAATTTCTCGTTCAATGCAGAAGTAACGGCTATTTTAACCTCGCCGATATTGATACTGCCATTTTAGAATCCAATGGAAAAATTAGTTTTTTACCCAAAAGTACAACGCGTCCAGCTACTCCTGTTGATTTAAATCTCACCCCAGAAGCAGCTTCCATAAACGTAAATATCATCTTAGATGGAAAAATTATGTATGAAAATCTAAAAAATACTGGTCACGATGAAATGTGGCTCCAAAAAGAATTGGTTTCCCAAGGATTTGAGAAACCACAACAAATCTTTTTAGCCACTCTTGATAATCAAAATCATCTTAGCATCTATCAAAATAATGATTTTAGCAATTCACATGACTTTTTTGAATAAAATTAACCATTAAACACAACTAAACTTACCATATACAGTCCATAAATAAACACAAAAGGGATTCCATTGCCTTTGGTCATCTTATTTTTAGTCCCAACAAATGGAAATAGACTCAACATAATCGTTCCCATAATCAACACCAACATATATTTATTATAACTAACTGCATAATTAATTGGACACAAAAACGCAGAAGCACCAATAATCAACAAAATATTAAAAATCTGTGAACCTAAAATATTTCCAATTGCCATATCTGTTTCACCTTTACGTGTTGCTGTAATTGATGTAATCAACTCTGGCAAACTTGTGCTAAATGCCACAATGGTTAAACTGATCAATTCCTCACTAATTCCAAAAGCAGAAGCAATTGCCACACTACTATTAACCACTAAATCACCACCTAATTTCAAGCCGACAATTCCAACAACCACGTCAATAATTGCTCTTAAAATATTCGTTGGTGTAACAGTTTCTGCTAACAGCTCGCCACCTTCTAAATCAAACTGTTCTCCTTTTTTGGCCATAATAATATTATAAATAACATATAATACACACAAACCAAGTAATAAAATTCCCTCATTTTTCGTAATAATATGGGCATTTTCTGAATTTCCATTATTACACAAGAAAAACAAGAGTACTGTTAATACAAAAGTTAATGGATTTTCAATCAACCTACTTTGTTTCTTAAATTCTAATGGTTTGATAATAGAACACAAACCAAGAATCAAAAACATATTCGCAATATTACTTCCCACAATATTTCCTACGGCAATATCTGAATGTCCCTCTAATGCTGAAGTAACACTAACAACTAATTCTGGCATTGAGGTACCAACAGCAACAATGGTAAGCCCAATAATAATCTCTGGTATATGAAATCTTTTTGCAATGTTACTTGCTCCATCCACCAAAAAATCGGCTCCTTTTACCAGTAATATAAATCCAATTATAATCAACAAAACATCTAACATTCTTTAACCTCTAATTCATCTATATTCCAAATCTAAAAAATTATTCATTCACTAATATCACTTTACCAGCTTCCTCTTCTGATAAATATCCTTGTTTTATCATTTTACGTACAACTTGACCTTGTCTTTGCCTTGCCAATTCTGGATTTTTGGTTGGTGCATAAACAGAAGGTGCATTCGGAATCCCTGCCAATAAGGTACATTCATATAAATCCATTTCACCTGGCAATTTGTCAAAATACCCTTCTGATGCATCTTTTACACAATAATAGCCATCACCAAAATAAGAGGTATTAACATACAATTCAAAAATTTCTTCTTTTGAAAGTTGTTTTTCTATTTCAATTGCCATAAAAACTTCTGCTATTTTTCGTGTGATTTTTTTCTCTTGTGTAAAATACACATTTTTGGCCAATTGTTGCGTTATTGTACTTCCCCCTTCTTCGAACGACATTTCTTTAATATCAATCAAAATCGCCCTCGAAATACTAATTAAATCCACTCCATCGTGTTTCCAAAATCGCTTATCCTCTACTGCAATCACTGCATTTATGTAATTTTGTGGCAATTCTTCATAAGTTGCATAGTTTTCTTTTGCCTTAATATCTGTCACTTTTTCTTCGATACTCATTTCTTCTATTGCTACCTTATAAATATCATAACCTTGTTTTACAAAATATGATCCTATACTCATCACACCCAACATGATGAGTAGCATCAAAATCTTCAGTACTTTTTTCATCAATTACTCCTTTTGTAAATTATATTTTTATATTATACTTCTATTTGTTCATTTTTACAAGACATTTTGACAAAAAATAAGAAATCACCAATCTCCTATCCCCCTATTTTAAAACGCCTAAAACTTGACTTTTGCTATAAAATATGATATAATAAAAGGTTAGGGATATTTCAAATTTTGTCAATTAATACACGAATTCTAATGAACTAAACTAATTATACGAATTTCACAAGACTCTGTCAAGATACCTTCTAGAAAATGTTTTTCATGTAATTGCCATTTGGTAGACCATTCATTTTTCATAAACTTCCTTTTTTTACATTTTTTGACTTGTTATATTTTCTATTTTATGATAAAATTTCTAGGTAATATTATAATTATTTGAGGGAAAAATATTTTTAGGAGGATTTTTTAAAATGAAATTTAATGAATGGAATAATTTTAATGAAGGCGATTGGACGCAAGAAATTAATGTAAGAAACTTTATTCAAACAAATTACACACCTTATGAAGGCGATGCTTCTTTCCTAGCAAATGCTACTGAAAGAACACATACATTATGGAACACTGTCCTAGATTTATATAAACAAGAAAAAGAAAACGGAGGCGTTTTGGAAATCTCAAATGATATCGCTTCTACTATTACAAGCCACGAAGCTGGTTATATTAATCAAGATTTAGAGCAAATTGTAGGTCTTCAGACCGAAAAACCTTTAAAACGTGCTATTATGCCAAATGGTGGTATTCGTATTGTAGAAAAATCTTGTGAAGCTTACCATGAAAAAGTATCAGACAAATTAGAAGATATTTATCATCATTATCGTCGCACTCATAACGATGGCGTTTTTACCGCTTATACACCTGATATCCGTGCTGCACGTAGTTCTCACCTAATTACTGGTTTGCCAGATGGTTATGGACGTGGACGTATCATTGGAGACTATCGTCGTGTCGCTCTTTATGGTGTGGATGCCCTTATTGAAGACAAGAAAAAAACTTTGGAAAATGCTGTATCTAGCGATTTCACAAGTGATATCATTCGTGAACGTGAAGAAATTTTTGACCAAATCAAAGCATTGGAAGACTTAAAAATCATGGCTCAAACCTATGGATTCGACATCTCAAAACCAGCAGCTAATGCAAAAGAAGCTGTTCAATGGCTATATTTTGCTTATCTTGGAACAACCAAAGAACAGAATGGTGCTGCTATGAGTCTTGGTCGTACTTCTAGCTTCTTAGATATTTATTTTGAAAGAGATTTAAAAAATAACACAATCACTGAAGAAGAAGCACAAGAAATCATGGATCATTTTGTCATGAAATTGCGTATGATAAGATTTTTACGTACCCCTGAATACGATCAATTATTTAGTGGTGACCCAGTTTGGGTAACAGAAAGCATTGCTGGTATGGGAATTGATGGACGTACTTTAGTAACCAAAAATTCATTCCGTATGTTGCATACTTTGGAAACTTTGGGACCTGCTCCTGAACCAAATTTAACCATTCTTTGGTCCTGCTCACTTCCAAAAGGTTTCAAAGATTATGCTACCAAATTATCCATTCATACCAGTTCCATTCAATATGAAAATGATGATTTGATGCGAGAATATTGGGGTGACGATTATGGTATCGCATGTTGTGTTTCTGCTATGCGTATTGGTAAACAAATGCAATTTTTTGGTGCTCGTGCTAATCTTGCCAAAACCCTATTATATGCAATTAACGGTGGTCGTGACGAAATTTCTGGCAAACAAATTACCGCTAGATTTGAACCTGTAACTTCTGAATATTTGGATTATAACGAAGTATGGCAAAAATTTGATACAATGATGGATTGGGTGGCTACCACTTATATTAAAGCACTAAATATCATTCATTATATGCATGATAAATATTGCTACGAAAGTTTGGCAATGTCTTTACACGACCGTGAAATTCTTCGTACTATGGCCTGTGGAATTGCTGGTCTTTCCATTGTTGCTGACTCCTTCTCAGCCATGAAATACGCAAAAGTCAAAGTAATCCGTGATGAAAATGGCTTAGCCATCGATTATAAAATTGAAGGAGATTTTCCAAAATATGGAAATGATGATGATCGTGTTGATAGCATTGCTGTTGAAATTGTTAAAAAATTTATGGCCAAATTACATGCCCAAAAAACGTATCGTAATGCAAAACCAACCATGTCCATTCTAACCATTACCTCTAATGTTGTCTATGGAAAAGCAACAGGAAGTACACCGGATGGTAGACCAGCTGGCAGTCCATTTGGTCCAGGTGCCAACCCAATTCATGGTCGTGACACAAATGGTGCCATTTCTGTTCTAAATACCATTGCAAAATTGCCATACAAACACGCTGAAGATGGTATTTCCTACACATTTGCCATTACCCCAAATGCTTTAGGGAAAGATGAGCAAATGCGTATAAATAACCTTGTCTCTTTGCTAGATGGCTATTTTGTACAACACAGTCACCATATTAATATCAATGTTTTTGATCGAAGTTTATTAGAAGATGCTATGGAACACCCTGAAAAATATCCACAACTTACCATTCGTGTTTCTGGCTATGCTGTTAATTTTACAAAATTAACACGTGAACAACAGTTGGATGTCATTCACCGAACCATTCATGAAACCATTTAAATTCATTAGGAGCTGTAAAAACTTAACGATTATGTGAGAACTTTTGGACAATGTCCAAAAGTTCACTCATTTTCAAAAAATGGTGTTTTTACACTCCTTACTTAAAATAACAAGAAAGGAATTATTTGAAAAATGGAAAATTCAATTGGAAAAATTCATTCTTTTGAATCCTTTGGAACGGTGGATGGTCCTGGCATCCGTTTCGTGATTTTTATGCAAGGATGTCCGTTAAAATGTAAATATTGTCATAATCGCGATACTTGGAATGCCTCTGGTGGAACTGAATATTCCATAGAAGATGTCATGAAAAAATTGCTTCGTTTAAAACCCTATATGAAAACATCTGGTGGAGGTGTCACCGTTTCTGGTGGTGAGCCTTTATTACAAATCGATTTTGTAACAAAACTTTTTCAAAAATTAAAAGAAGCTAATATTCATACAGCACTCGATACATCAGGCACTTTGCCAATTCATGAAAAAACCCAAACACTACTAGAGTATACCGACTTGGTTCTACTCGATATCAAACACATTGATAATCAAAAATGCATTGAGTTAACTGGTGCACCAAATCATAATACCTTGCATTTTGCTAATTATTTAAGCGAACACAATATTCCAATGTGGATTAGACAAGTTCTCATTCCAGGTTTTACAGATGATGAAAATGATTTAAAAACATTACAGGAATTTATTTCTCATTTGAAAACAGTAGAAAAAGTTGAGATTTTGCCCTATCATGATTTGGGAAAATTCAAATGGAAAGAATTAAACGAAAAATATGAATTAGAAAATGTTATTCCACCTACAGCTGAAGAAATTAAGAAAGCTAAAAAAATTTTGGAAATATAAAAGGGACTTGCAATCGCAAGTCCTCCCTTTTTATTGAAAAAGGCCTCTAGTCATTAATTACAATCGTTACATGATTATTGTTACTCTTTACTTTTAACCTTGGTTTTAAACTACCAAAGCTTTTTTCAATATTCACTTTAATTTTTTCCCGTTTTGCCATTTCCAATAACGGAATTCCAATTGTCTCGGGATAATCAATCATTACTTCTTTGATTTTATTCCAAGCATATTGTTCACAATCAATCTGCTCCTTCCCTTTTTCCAATCTCTTAATTACTTCTGCCCGTTTTTCATACATTTCCCTTGTTTTCATAGACGCTACTTAGCCTCCTTTTCACTATTTTAACACTATGTTACATAATATTCTTCTATTATATCATATTGTAGTTTAAATTGCAAATATTTTACAAAATTTTCCTTTCAATATTTTTTACAGTTTTAAACTTCGGTTTCCATCTAATTTATTTTCAGAAGTCATCTTATAAATTGTTTTTCGATGATTGAATGTCGCATAAACAACTGAAGTTATTGGTACTGTAAGAACAAGTCCTATACTACCAGCTATAGCAGACAGAGCATTCTCAGCAATCGTCTCCTTATTGAATACATCTCTTAAACTAAGATTACATCCTAAAAATATAAATAAAATAATGAAACTACTTCCTATGTATATCAAAATCAACGTATTGATTCTATCTCCAACCAATTCTCTTCCTATCTTCATACCTTTTTTCAATAATTCCTTGCGTGACATATCTTCTGTTTTACTCTTAATTTCATCTATTTTATTAACCATAAGCATTACAAAATTCATACACACTCCCAAAGAAACCATCATCATTCCTGCAAAAATTAAATCCTTCCAATAAAACTCAACATTCGTCATATTCATACTAAGCATAATGGTATCTTGATGTGTTCCAGAAAGCTTAGCCAAATGGGCAAAAAGCATCGCTATCATACCACTTAACAGACAACTAATCAGTGTCCCCAAAACAACTACAAGTGCTTTTTTGCGAAATCCCATACTTAAAATGGAGTGAAATAATAAAATAAAAATTGTACATAAAAATGTCATAAAAATTGCGTTGTAACCTAAAAATATGCTTTTAATTAATAGAAAATACACCATAATAAGTGTTCCTAATAAGCCTAAAACTGCCTTGATTCCTTGTTTTCCCATAATCAATAAAACCAAAGCTAGAAATATAGCAAATATCACTAAAATATAATGATTTCTAATAACATCCTGAATGGTCGCCACATCACTTCCATTCTCATCTTTGCTAATTTGAACACTAACTTTGTCCCCTACTTCCAATTCACAACCAGTATTTTTTTCATCCATTCCATAAGAAAACATGTAATCTATCGAAAACTCTTTTGTCTCCAACTCTCCATCCAAAATTTCTACTTTTACCTCTTGCACTTTACCTACTGCATAATCTGTATGAAAATCATGTATTTCTCCCACTTCAATAACCACTGCTGTTGCTTGAAGTGCTGATTTTGCCTGCTCATTTTCCAACTCCTTTGCTTCTGGTTCAGGTGGAGTTTCTGGTTGAGGCGACTCTGCTTCTGTTGCAACTGGTGGGGTTTCTGGTTGGGCTGATTCTGTCTCTGGTGGTGGGGGTTCAGTAGTTGCATAAGTTTTATTATTTACTGCTAAATTTATCATTAGTAGAGCTGTCATCAAATAGATTGCAATCTTCTTCACTTTTCTTCCTCCTTAAAAAATAACAATATCCATTTCATTTGTATAAGCATCATTTCCATAAGGATATATGATATAAACATATCCCTCATCTGTTAAGAAATACACTTTTGAATTTTCTATTTTATACATATCACTATTTAAATCTCGTTCATAAAGTGTTCCATATTCACTTGCAATAATTTGAGCATTTTCATAGGCTTTTTTGATTTCTGTATTAATATTTTTTTGAACCTCTTCTGATGTAGATTGTTTTAATTCTATTAGATCTTGTAATGAAACCAATTTTTGTTTCGTCATGCTATAAGTATAAGTTTTAATGGAAACTTTCTCTGATTTTCCTTCTTCTTTTAAAATGGCTTTTATGACAACAGATAAATAGTCGGCATTCACATAAGAAGCATAAGAAACCTTATAAATAATATTTCCTTCACTTTGCCTCATCACTGAATTAGCCTTGTTATAATATTCATTTTTAATTTCAGCATTTACTTTTTGGATTTCTTCTGAGTCAATATTAATGATAGGAATTTGAGCATCTACACTATAATAAGTCTCATCTTCATTTACCAAATGATAGGCTGTATAAGTAAGTTCCTTCTCTTCTTCCAGTTTGTTAACATCAATTTCTTCACTATTTACTTTTAAATCATTCATAAATATTTCATTAAAATTGTTCTTTAGTAAAGTATATTCTTCTGCCGTCTTTTTAGCCCCTATGTGAATTCCTATCATAAACGGATCGGTATCAGAATATTGATAGAAAAATTGTATATAAATCCCTAACCCTAAAGCGACTATACAAATTAAGGCAACAATTACAAAAAATACGACTCTACTTTTCCCATTTAAATGACTTATTAATTTGGTGATTGCCCCCATTTTTTGACTCCTCTCTATTCAAAATCTAATTTAAAATATTATATCATTTCTAGAAATAAATAGCAAGTTTTTATGGGATTTCCTACAGAAAATTTCAAAAAATAAAGGAGCCCTACGACTCCTCCCATTTCTTTTTAATCATCTTCAATGCCTTTTCTCTTTGCACCACAATAACATGCTGACACCCCAAACATCTCAATTTAAAATCCACTCCTACCCTTGTGATTTCCCAAGTTTTACTACCACAAGGATGTTGCTTTTTCATTTCTACTTTATCTCCCACTTTATATTCCATTTGATTCCTCTATATTCTTTTCAAAATTTCTTCTTTTCCGAATAACCTGCATAATCTCATATAAATCTGGTGTCTGACATCTTCCTGTCAAAGTAACACGAATGACTGTGCTAATATCTCCCACATGACCTTTATAATTTTCTGGATTTGCTTTATATTCCTTCACTTCTCTTGCATAACCTAATGCTTGTGCTAAATCTTTCATTTTGTCAAACCATGTTTGTTTGTCATCATTTTCATCATAATATTTTTCAAAATATAAGGTTACAATTTTCTGAATTTCCTCTTGATCCGTTATTTTTTGATATTCAAAATTTGTATTTTCCTTGTCCAGTTGATACATATATCTAATCGTCTCTTTCAAATCTGACCATTTGGCAATATCTTTTCTTGGTTTGCTATTTCCACGCTCAATTCCCAATACTTTCATTGAATATTCTTTATTTTTTAATAATTCACAAAGTTCTGCATCATATTCTTCTGCCCAGGCATAGGCCTCCTCATAAATTTCTGCTGCTGTGTATTTTGAAATCACATTTTTTGAAACATCCAGCATTTTTGTCATATCAAAAAGAGCACCACTTACCCCCATTTTCTTTAAATCAAAGGCAAATTCCTCTAATGCTTTGTCTGGATTTTGCTTTCTCCACATTTCAAAATTAGAATTGGCAATATTCATCAAATATTCTTTCACTGATTGTTTTGGAATTCCTTCTTCTTTATAATAACTAACTGCTGCTTCTGGATCCTTACGTTTGCTTAACTTCCTTTTCCCTTCTGCTTCTGTTTTCATCAAAGGTGCAATATGAGCATATTTGGGTGCCTTAAAACCTAACATGTAAAATAACTGCAAGTGTAATGGTACAGATGGAAGCCATTCATCTCCACGAATGACTAAATTTGTCCCCATTAAATGATCATCTACACTATGTGCAAAATGATAGGTAGGAAGTCCATCTGACTTGATAATCACAATATCTTGGTCATTTTCTGGCATATCCACACCACCCTTTATGACATCTTTATGCTTGATTTTCTTTTCTGGATTTCCTGGCGATTTTAAACGAATAATATAACGTTCGCCATTTTGAATTTTCTCAGCCATCATATCAATAGGCATATTGCGACACTTTGTCCATTTTCCATAATAGCCTGTTCTTTCCTTTGCCTTCTCTTGATTAGAACGAATTTGATCCAATTCTTCGCTTGTGCAAAAACATGGATAGGCCAAACCTTTCTCCAGTAAACTTTTGGCATACGCTTGATAAATCTCTTTTCGCATGGATTGCTTATAAGGTCCGTATTCTCCAACAAAATTTTCTTCATCAATCATTCCTTCATCTGGTTCGATTCCATAATCCTTCAAAGCGTTAATAATACCTACCACACCATTTTCAACTTCTCTTTTTTGATCCGTATCTTCCACTCTCAAGAAAAATACACCACCTGTTTGACTGGCTTGTTTTTTGGCCACCAAAGATTGATACAAGCCACCAATATGAACAAATCCTGTTGGACTTGGTGCAAAGCGAGTCACAACAGCTCCTTCTGGCAAATCTCTCATTTTATATTTTTCTTCATAATATGAAATATCCTTCACTTCTGGAAAAATTAAATTCGCTAATTCTCTTGTTTCCATAATTCTCTCCTTATCTTTTTTCATTTTTTATAGTTTACCATCTTTTCCTGAATTTGTAAATATTTCTGGACGAAATATTTCGTTTTTTCTCCTTCTAATAACAGCTCTTTTCTCACTATACCGTTTAAAGCCTCCTAAAATCCATTTTTAAGCATTTTGCTATATTTTAATGTTTTATGTCTACTCCAAAAAAATAATGGCCTTTATGGCCATTCTATGACCCCATTCCAAAAATCCTCTTTTCTCATACCTCCACTTTTTATACCTCTGTAGCATCTAAAAACATATCAAATTTCAATTTTTTCAGATTTTTAATCATTTATGTCTCATTTTCTAAAAACGGCTCTAATTTTCGATTTCTTCTTTTTAAAAAATCTCAAAAACTCTTGATTTTTTCGGATTTTGTGATATAATAAGGAAAATAAAATATAAAGGAGGAAACAAACATGTTTAATATAGCATTTTCAGTTCTTGTCATTATAATGGGACTTCCTATGCTTATCAATCCTAAAAAAATAACAGAACGTGAAGCTTCTAAAATCAAATCTGAAATGGGTGTTAGAATCTGCGGAATTATTTTGATTTTATTAGGCGTTGCTGGTTTCTTTATTTAAAAATACATAAAACTCGAAAATTGAATTTTCGAGTTTTTTATTTTTAGTTTTCTAACCTATACTTTTATATGCTTTTCTGTGATATTTATTTTTTTGCCATCAACTTCAACTATAAAATACACACCATCTGGAATGCCATCTTCCTTTATATTCTCTGTTAATGAACCAAGCACATAATAAGGTATACTATCTTCAACAATAGTTTTAGTCCAATGTTGATGACCTGAAAACACTGCTAAAATATTTTTATTGTTCTTCAGAATTTCTTTTAATTCTTTCCTGTTTCCTAGTAATGCATGTTCTGGATTTGACTCAAACCACCAGTTACCTCTCATGTTATCTTCTGCAACTCCAAAATGAAGACATAAAATAGTTGGTCGTTTATTTTGATTTAAATCTTTTTCTAACCAAATCATATCTTCGTGAGATATAAATTTTGCTTTTAAAATTCCTCCACACGCTGTTTCTATTTCATTATTCACATCTGTTCCCAATAATACAATATGAATTCCATTTATATCAAATGAAAACGTTGAATGATGATAGCCCATTATTTCTTCTACTTCTTTTCTTGAAGACATAGAACGTAAATCATGATTTCCTATACAAGAATAAAAAGGACTTTTTATATTCTTAAATTTATTCCAAACATAATTTAAATTAATGATATCTTTATCATGGTCATTAAAATCTTCAACTAAATCACCTAAACAAAGGGTTACATCTGGTTTTATTTCAGTATTTATTTGTTTTGTCAATTCTTCAAGTAATGGCTCTGCGTATTCTATTAGCTTTCTTTCAATTATTGAACCATTATTTATAGGCTTTTCCGGTGCATAATGCAAATCCGAAAAAATAACTATTTTTGTCATCTCTACAACATTCTCCCTACACTTCCATAATAATCGGCAAAATCATTGGATTTCTCTTCGTTGTTTTATAAACATATTCTCGCAAAGTATCTCTAATTGAGCTTTTTATGGTGCTCCAATCAGTAATATTATTGTTTACACATTTATTAATTTCTTTGCGAATCACAAGTTTGACATCTTCCATCAAATTCTCTGATTCACGAACATAAACAAAGCCCCTTGAAATAAGGTCTGGTCCTGCAATTACTTCTCCTGTTGACGAATCCATGGTAAGCACTACAATAATCAAACCATCCTGTGACAAATGTTGCCTATCTCTTAGTACAATATTTCCAACATCACCAACACCCAAGCCATCAACCATAACACGGCCAAATGGAACTGTTCCTGCTAATCTTGCATGCTTTTCGTCCATTTCCATAACACGACCATTGGTCATCAAAAAGATATTTTTGGGATTGACTCCCATCAGTTTAGCAGTCTCACTGTGAGCCCTTAAGTGCCTATATTCACCATGAACAGGAATAAAATATTTAGGCCTTACTAAAGCAAGCATCAACTTTTGTTCCTCTTGGCAAGCATGTCCGTGATACATGAATATCAGCCAAAGAACTATACACAACTTCTGCACCAATTTTCATCAAATCATCAATTACCTTTGCAACAAACTTTTCATTTCCTGGAATTGGTGTTGCTGAAATAATCACCAAATCATTAGACGTAATATGAACTTTTCGGTGCTCACCAGTTGCCATTCTGGTTAGAGCTGACATTGGCTCTCCTTGACTTCCTGTTGTAATAATAACAAGCTTGTCATCTGTATAATTATTAATCATATCAATATCAATAAATACGTTTTTCGGAACATCAATGTAGCCTAATTCCATTGCAGTTTCTATCATATTTACCATACTTCTACCAGAAACAGCAATTTTTCGATTATTGGCAACTGCTGCATTCACAATTTGCTGAATTCGATAAACATTGGAAGCAAATGTCGCTACTACAATTCTTTTGGTGCAATTGATAAATAATTTATCAAACACTTCACCAACCGTACGTTCTGACATCGTATACCCTTTTCTTTCTGCATTCGTACTATCTGACATAAGTGCCAAAACACCTTCATTGCCCAATTCTGCCAAACGGCCAAAATCCATGGTATCATCATTAATTGGTGTATAATCAATCTTGAAATCACCTGTATGAACAATCACACCTACTGGTGTATGAATTGCTAGAGCTACCGCATCTGGAATACTGTGACAACTTTTGATAAATTCCACTTTGAATTTACCAAGTGTGATTTTATCACCTTGTTTGACCATGTGCATTTTGGTTTTCTTTGCTAATTTATGCTCTTCTAGCTTATTGTTAATCAAGCCAACTGCAAGTTTCGTTGCATAAATTGGCACATTAATTTCTTTTAATAAATAAGGAATCGATCCAATATGGTCTTCATGCCCATGCGTGATAACCAATCCTCTGATTTTATCTTTATTTTTTACCAAATACGTAAAATCTGGAATAACCAAATCAATTCCAAGCATATCATCTTCTGGAAAGGAAACTCCACAATCGACTAATAAAATATCATTTTCATACTCAAAAACTGTGATATTTTTTCCAACTTCTTGAAGTCCTCCCAATGGAATAATTTTTAATTTTGATTTTTTGAATCCAACCTCTTCTTTTTTCGCAGTACTTCCTTTTCTAGTATTGGATTCTCTTGGTTTTCGTGGTGCACGCGTTGAAACAGGTTGTCCTTCTTTTTTAAAGTCTTTTTTTACATTTTTTTTAATTGGTGTACGAGAACGTGTTTTATTCTCGTTACTTTTTGTAAATTCTTCTTTTTTTCTCTCCATGATTCTCTCCTTTTCTTACGTATCAATTTTAAAAATACAAACTTAAAAATATATAGATTCTCAAACTCTCTATACTTTACAAATATTAAATTTTATTCCGTAACTTAAAAAACTTAATTTATGATTCTTAAAACATAAACTAAGAACCCAATCCTATTGGTATTTTTCTTTTTTAATCCGAACACTTCAATATATTTTTTTAAAAATCTCATTCTTGTATCAATAAAATTGATCACTATTGTTTGTATTATACTATAATTTGGAAAAAAAGTCAAATGTTTTTTGGGGATTTTTCAGTAAAAAAAAGGAAATAATGAATATTATTTCCACAAAATATGCTATTTTTTTATTATTTATCATCCAAATTTCAAAATAGATGCCCTACCTTTTATTATACCATATTTTTGCCATTTTGTCAATTGACAACATCTTAAAATTGTGCTCTCACTTGATATGGTGATATTTAGCCTAACCTGTTGGTGATTCTTCATAAACTTAAATTGACACCACTAACCTTTTTAGCAAAAGAGCACGGTTTCCCATGCCCTACATATCTTCTTCATTTTTATCTTCTAGTCCATTTTCGACTTTTGTATACTCTGGAAAACGTAATTTTACTGCCTCATAGAAATAAGGTGCATACGAGCAACAGAAAATATTGCTTACATGATAATCACTTGAAATTCTATTTTTCTCAATATCCTCAGAACTTTCATATTTAAAATCATTCCAAAGATTAAAAGCAAGCTCTGTCACCTTTTTGGATGTTGCTGTTTGCCAATTTTCACTTAATGAATCAATATTAATTTCTTTTTTAGAAATATCAAAAATTTCGCTAAAATGCTCTCTTGTCACCTGACTAATTCCCAATGTATAAATAAAAGAACGATAATACGCATCTGTTTTCCTAAATTCCTCAATTTGTTTCAAAAGATTTTCATAAAATTCCTTATGTTTTTGATCGATAAAATTCACTTTGTTACCTCACTTTCTAAAACTTACTAACTTATCATTTCTAACTATTTCTTTTCAAAATTAGATTTCTTTTTAGCTTTATTATATGGCAATCTTTTGAATTTTATACGTATGTTATTTTAATTGAAAAATTTTACCAAAAAAACTCCCTGTGACCACAAGGAGCTTCCTTTATTAATCTTTACAACTATTTTCCCAATTCATTCCAAAATTATTTCGATTTCTATTATTTTGAATAATAAAATCATTTCTTTGATCAATTACTTTATCCATATCTTTCATATAAAAACGTTTTTGTGCCAATTTTTCTTGTACACCATTTAAAGCTTCTCCAAATCTTTGAAAATGAACTACTTCTCTTTCACGTAAATACCTCAACACATTGACAACATCTGGATCATCTCTGCATAAATCAATTAATTTCTCATAAGTGGCACGAGCTTTTTGCTCTGCTGCCAAATCTTCTGTTAAATCAGCAACTGGATCCCCTTTAACTGCAAGCACTGCTGCATTAAAAGGAAATCCTGCGGCAGCTTGTGGATAAACACCTAATCCATGGTCTGTATAATAAGCTGATAATCCACCTTTTTCAATTTCTTCAATCGATGCTCCATCTGTTAGTTGATGAACTAATGTTCCAACCATTTCGAGATGAGCAAGTTCTTTGGTTCCTTGATGATGTCAATTAAAAAAATTTAAGGCTGTTGGCTGTAAAAATTCAAATCCGTTCACTTGGTGAACTTGCTAATTTTATTTATTATTACTTTCAGTTAGATATCTTTGATACATTTCATCCATACTAGAAATATACTGCATGTCTTGTTTTACTTTAAATTTTTCGTATTCATTTTCAGCTTTTTCTATTGCTTCTTTATGTGATATTGAACCCGCATTATCTAGTATATTCTTTCTTCTAAATTTTAATAAATCATCTGTTGCATCAATCCAATTTTGCATTGTCATGATATGTCTTTCTTTTGCTTCATCTTCAGCGAATACTATAAAGAAATTAGTTAAATCATTTAATTTTTTCAATTCTTCTTCATTTAAATAATTTTTAGCTATTGTTACATCATATTTATATATTAAGCCATCTGGACTATTTTTCCAATTCGTAAGTCCCATGTGTTCTTTATTTGAATCTACTCTATTATAAATAAGTTCTGCAGCAGTATGTCCAGAAATAGCATAATGTAACTTATTCTGAACAATTTTGAAAAATGTATATGCTTCTTCTGACTTTGGATTATAGTCAACAGCTGTTGCTATAAATAAATCTGTTATTTTTTGATAAGCCATTCTTTCACTTGTACGAATTGTCTTAATTCTTTCTAATAACTCATCAAAATATTGTGCATTTACTTTGCCACCTTTTAAAAATCTATCATCATCTAATGTAAATCCTTTTATCATATATTCTTTGATTAATTTATTTGCCCATGTTCTAAATTTTATAGCAGGTTTTGAATTTACTCTAAATCCAATGGAAATTATCATATCTAAATTATAATAACTTGTAAAATACTGTTGTTTCCCATTGTTACCCATATGTGCAATTTTTGCACATGTGCTATTTTCTTCTAATTCTTCATCTTTATAAATATTATTTATATGTCTTGTAATTCCAGTTCTGTCTATTTTAAATAATTTTGCTAAAGATTCTATATCGAGCCAAACATTTTCATCTTGTAACATGACTTCAACTTTAATATTATCTTCATCATCAGTATAAAATACAACATTATTTTCATTTCCGATTAATTTATTATTCATCTAATATCGACCTCATTTCTTATTTGCTACATATTATCAAACATTCGTTCTTTTGTCAATTGCATTATGATAATTTTATAAAAAGAAATAGTACACAATTTCAAATAATCCATAAAATTTTAATACACCAAGTGAACTAATATTAGATTTTCTAGTTCATTTGGTGTATTTTTCTAAAAATTTAGTACACTTGGTGAACTTTTTTACTTTTTTAGTTCACTATTTTTAATTTTAACGGAGAATAGCTGGCTTGAGCTAGTTCACTCGGTGAATCTTTACATCATATTTGCTTAAAATTTTTGTTCTTTTATTAACTCTTGAAGACTTGTCCTTCAATGTGTTTAGGATATATATTAATATCGCTTTCCTGCCCTCATTTTTAATGAGGTATTTTCTGTTTTAATAGTGCTTATGTCTACTTAATTAAATATACTTATCCTTAAATCCTCTTAGTTGAAAAATAATGTGCTTTTAAAATTAAGTCAAGGTTGTGCAATAGCACATGAATTCTAACCTTGACTTCATTTTATAAAGCACATTAGAATTTGTGTATAGGATTAAATTAAGACTGTTTCATCTTATATAATCTTATTTCATTTATAACACTAAGACTTAATGTAATTACTATCAATATTAATGCAAGATAAACATTAATATTCAATAATATATATGAAGAAAGCATTCCTGAAAAGTATCCAAATAAGTTAATTAGTAATTCTTTTTGAGCAACACTTATATTGTCTTTATCCATTTGTATCATAGTAAAATTGGACATAGTGTTAAATGGATTTAATAGTCCATTTAATAATAAAATTATATAGATAGCATATGGACAGAAGAATGAAATAACAATTAAAATTGCTATTATTGACTTACACAATATGTCACCTTTAACAATTATTTTATTCTTTATTAGATAAGCTGATAGCCAAAAACCAATACTACTTAAAAGCCATGCACCAGTTTTAAAAGTTTTTAGCGTTGCTAAATCTAAATCAATATCAATTGCTAACATTGATATTAATACTATTAGCGAAGTTAGTGCAAATTTACCTAAGAATCTTGTTATAATCCAACTTTTATAATACTTCGTATAGTTTTTCAAATTTAATTTTTGCTTTAGTGGTACAACTTTTTCTTCTTTGTTCTTAGGAAGATTCTTAACTTTAAAAATGGGTATAATCAATAATAAGAAAATTATTGCACTAAGCACTGTTATTATATTCATTGTATTATTCATAAATTTAGTAGTAAAAAAACTAGCAATTCCAATTCCCATCATAAAAGTTACTTTAAAAATTGATATTCTCTTTGAATGTACTTCTGTTGCCATAGCATCAGGCAAAGAATTATATACATAAGCATAATGATAACCAGAATATATTTCTAATACTAATGACCATAATAGATATATTATCGCAAATAATATTAACCAACTCATATGATAAAATAATCCAATTAACAATGATAATATTATACATAAACTTATACATATTATGAAAATTTTATTTGGTTTTTTAGAATCATTTATATATATACAAATTAAAGTTGCAACAAGTTTTGCTATTCCAATATTAGCTGTAATCAGTGATATTAATAGTTTATTATTATGTTGTAAATAAACCAAATCTGAAACTACACTATCCCAATCTAGTAAACCAAAAGCTAAACCTTCAATACCAATTAATAATATAAATATAATATTTCTTTTTATTGTTTCCTGTTTCATTTATCTTCTCCATTTTAATACTATAATACAAGCAATTTTATATCATAAATAATTCAATTTGTATAGCCCGAATTTTAGAAAAAAGGCTAATAAAAGGGATTTCATTTTATAAATTGTCCATCATATAATATTACCATAGAAAAAATAAAATTTGCTCAAGACAAACCTGTCTTGGGTATTTTTTTATGCTTTTCTCATAAATTTTAAAGAGGCGATTTATATGTTAATAGAAGAATACAGTATTGAAAATACTAAAGTAAAATTTTATGATAATTGCATTGTAGAAAATATTACTAATCAAAAAGAATACATAGACAATGTTATTGTTAATTTAATAAGAAAAATAAATACTTCTTTGTTGTAATTACAGATATAATTAACTACAAGTTAAAGACAAATTACAAGGAAAGGAGGAATTGTGCAAAATGGCACATATGCAATATATTTAAGAAAATCAAGAGAAGATATAGAATCTGAAAAATATGGCGAAGGCGAAACTTTAGCAAGACATGAAAAAATTTTGACTACTTTAGCTTCAAGCCGAAACTTAACTATTGGCAAAATTTATCGTGAAGTTGTAAGTGGAGAAACGATTAGTGAAAGAAAAGAAATGCAACAACTTTTGAAAGATGTCGAAAACGAAAAATGGGCTGGCGTTTTGGTAGTTGAAGTAGAAAGACTTGCTCGTGGTGATACTGCTGACCAAGGTCGAGTTTCAAAAGCTTTTAAGTATTCTCATACCAAAATTATTACACCTGTTAAAATTTATGACCCAGATAATGAATTTGATGAAGAATATTTTGAATTTGGCTTATTTATGTCTAGGAGAGAATATAAGACAATCAACAGACGTCTGCAAAGAGGTCGTGAAATTTCTGTTTCTGAAGGTAAGTTTGTAGGAAACATTTCTCCTTTTGGTTATGATAGAATAAAACTAAAAGATGCAAAAGGTTATACTTTATCAATTAATCAAGATGAAGCCCCTATTGTTAAAGAAATTTTTAGATTATATACATTTGAAAATAACACTATAAATTCAATTGTAAAACAGTTAAATGCTATGAATTTAAAACCTAGAATTTCTAATGAATGGACAATTTCTTCTGTAAAAGATATTCTTTCTAATCCTACCTATATTGGTAAAATTGTGTGGAATAGAAGGAAACAGAAAAAGAAAACGAAAAATGGACATATTATCATTTCAAGACCTCGTAATCAAAATTATTTAATTTATGATGGATTGCATGAGCCAATTATTGATAACAAAACTTGGGAATTAGTAAGAGAAAAGAGAAAACAAAACACTCCAAAAGTAAAACACAGTAATACAATTCAAAATCCATTAGTTGGTTTAGTATTTTGTGAAAAATGTGGTAAGCCAATGCAAAGGAGACCTTATACAAAAGCAGATAAACCTGCTACTCTTATGTGTTCTAATTCTAAATGTAATAATATAAGTTCTAAACTTTATATTGTAGAAAATAAAATCATTGAAGCATTAAAAATTTGGTTAGAAAATTATAAAGTAGATTATGAAGTTAAAGATAATACAAATGCTGACAATAACAAACTAATTGAAAAGTCTATTGTTTCTGCCAAAAAGGAATTAGAAAAGGAAAATGCTAAACTTGATAAAATATATGACTTTTTAGAAAATGGTATTTACAATAAAGATGAATTTATTAATCGTTCGAAATCTATAAAATACAATATTCAAAATTTAGAAAACAAATTAGAAGAATATAACTCTCTATTACAAAAAAATATTGAAATGCAAAATGAAAAAGAAATGATGATACCAAAATTAGAAAATGTAATTGACTTATATGATAAACTAGAAACTGCTGAGGATAAAAACATTTTACTGAAAAGCATTATTGCAAAAGTTACATATTTAAAGACAGAAAAATCCATAAAAAAATGTTCTTACCCAACTAATTTTGAATTACATATTTATCCTAAGATATATGTAAAATAATATATTACAATGCTTTATTGAAAGGAAAAATCACTAGTGAAATGTCCACCAGTGATTTACTCCAAACTTAGTCATCAGCATACAGGCTCTCATAATCTCCTGTGAAATATCCATGGAGATAGGCCTTTCTTTTGTCCCCTGCCAGTTCTTCCAGCGGAAAGCTTCTGCCGGGTTTCACATCAAGACCATCGTAATATGCTCTATCATAGATTTTCTCCAGTTCAGTACCTTTATAGGGTGTAGGGTCGTACCTAAGATATGAGAGTGTGTTGTCCTTTTCCTTTTGCAGTTCCTGATAAGTTGTCATATGTCTTCTCCTTTCATTACAATGAAAACGTTGTTTATATAACTTACATCTATTTATAGTATAACATATTTTACATAAAATGTCAACTTCATCCAGTCTAACTTAATATTTTACAGTCAATAGCTAAGATTGTAATTTCTGTCTTTAGCTATTGACATCATCCAGGTGCTAATTCTTCGGTACCAATATCATTCAAAATCGCTTTTGCATTTTTATCTGGCATGCCAAATCTTTGTGATAAATATCTTAAAGAAGCTCCCAATTCTCCATCTGGTCCTCCATATTGGCTAACAATTACTTTAGCCATTTCAATATTCCTATTTTTGATATTAATCGGATATTGTAAATTTCTACTGTAATTCCACATTATCTATTAAACCCCCTTTGCCATGGCCATAAATCTTGTGCCCATTCCCAGCTCTCCATAACTGTTTCTATCGTAAGTGGCCCATACATTTTCTCAAATTCTTTTACAACCTCATTCAATTTCACAACATATTCATTGTGCAAAGCAAGTGCCTTTCTGTCATTTGGATGGGTATCTAAATACAAAGTTAAATCATTTACATAGAATTTATATTCCATGATTTTTCTCATTAACTTCTCTCTGTTTTCTTGATTGCTCACTTCCATTCTTATTTATGCCCTCCTTTTCCATAGTTTTTCAAAAACTCGATTTCTCTCATAGAATCTCCAGGTGAATACGAGGTAGCCAATTCTGGAAAAACGGTTCCTCTTTTCAAAGCCTCTTCTGGAGAAAATGTTTTATTCAAAACTTGGTCCATTACATAAGCATGACCAAACATTGCATTTTTCGGAAAATTTCCTTGATAATTTTGCATCATATTCATCCCTCCTGCTTTATATTATGTAAATTTCAAATTGGACGTGACATTTTCTCAAAATAAACACACAAAAGCTTATGTTGTGTAAGCAACATAAGCTCTAACAGACTTAAAATCTTTTTACCATCGCTTGCGTAAAAGCAACTGTCTTTTTAGCTCCATAATTTTCATACTCTACATCAATTCCACTTGCTATACTCACTCCTTCAGTAGGTTTTCATCCTTCTTTTATTGATTCATTTACCAATTCTTCAAATCGTCCTTCAACTTCATATATACAACTTTCTATGCCTACCTTCATTACCACCTTATATTTCAATTTCATCATTTTCGTCCATTCGTCCTTTTGACACTCCGAAAACAAGCTTGTCTTATACCAAGCCACCAATTAAGTTCCTTATATTTATTATACCACATTTTCATAATTATGTAAAGTTTTCTATTCCTCTACACAATTCTCATCCTTCACATAATACTTTGTTCCCAACATTTCATCTGGCAAATATTGTTGCTCACACCAATGGCCTGGAAAATCATGAGGATACTTGTATCCTTCTCCATAACCAAACTGTTGCATTCCGCTCAGCTGGTGCATTTCGAATATGCATTGGAATCATTCCCGTATTTTTATTTTTGACATCATCTAATGCACGATTAATTCCTAAATAGGTAGCATTTGACTTTTTTGAAATGGCAACATAAGTAGCTGCTTCTGACAAAATAATTTTAGCCTCTGGCATACCAATCATTCTCACAGCCTCCATGGCCGAAGTCGCTACCACCAATGCATTGGGATTAGCCATTCCAACATCTTCTGCACTACAAATCGCAATTCTTCTTGCTAAAAAAACGGGATCTTCTCCTGCATTCAAAGCTCTTGCTAAATAGAAAATTGCTGCATCTGGATCACTGCCACGCATGGATTTTATCATAGCACTAATGTTATCATAATGACTATCGCCTGTTTTATCAAACATCGCTTTTTTGGTATTCATACTTTGACTAGCAATTTCATCTGTAATTTCAATCACGCCATTTTCATTCATTTTTGTCGTTAATACAGCAATTTCTAAACCATTTAACGCAGTTCTAACATCCCCATTTGAAATTTCTGCAATACATTCAATCGTATTTTCTGAGATTTTAATTTGATAATTTCCTAACCCCTCTTTGCTCACAATTGCGTTTTTTAAAACTTGTATAATATCCTCTTTTTTCAAAGGCTCTAATTTAATCACCATTGACCTAGAAATCAAAGCCTTGTTTACTTCAAAATATGGATTCTCTGTTGTTGCTCCAATCAAAATCACAGTTCCATCTTCAACATATGGCAATAACGCATCTTGTTGCAATTTATTAAAACGATGAATCTCATCAATAAATAAAATGCATTTTCCAGTTGGATTTAATAATGGATTTCCTGCTTCTTCCACCGCTTTTTTTATATCTGAAACCCCTGATGTAACCGCATTTATCTTCGTAAATTGATATTTCGTTGTTTCACTAATTACTTTTGCAAGTGACGTTTTCCCACAACCTGGTGGCCCCCATAAAATAATACTGGATAATCGATCTGCCTGAATCGTTCGATATAACAATTTATCTTTTCCTACAATATGCTCTTGTCCCACAAATTCGTCCAAATTCTTAGGACGCATTCGGTAAGCTAATGGTTTATCTAAATTCATTTTTTTCCTTTCCTTCCTTATTTTGCCAAATATTTTAGGGCATTTCGAATCATATCCTCAATTGTCATGGACTGATACGCAAACTTCTCAAATGATTTTTCAATTTCTTTTCGGTTATACCCCAAAATTTGCAAAGCAGAAATTGCCTCTTCTATAGACTCATCTATTTCAAGTCTAGTTTCATTTTCTTCTGATTTAGCAATTTCCTGTTCTGCTTTCAATTTATCTTTTAATTCCAACACAATACGTTGAGCCGTTTTTTTACCAATTCCAGGCACTTTCGTAAGTTTCGTGATATCATTACTAATAATACTAACTGCAAAATCGGATGGACTAATATTAGAAAGCATTGCAATTGCTGATTTAGCCCCAACTCCACTAACCGATATTAGAAGTTCAAACATATTTAGTTCTTCATGGCTTAAAAAACCATACAAACTAATATCATCTTCTCTGACATGATAATGGGTATAAATTTTTACGGTTTGTCCAATTTCTCCAACTCTTCCAATCGCGGTTTTGGACATAAAAATTTTATAGCCAATTCCCATTGCCTCTACCACAACAAAATTACTCATTTTTTCCTCTAAACTACCTCTTACATATGCAAACATTTCATCCCTCCACACAAATTATTCAAACATCTTTTCGGTTATTTTATCACAAATAAAAAAAAATGCAAGTGATTTTGCATTTTTTTATTAATAATTCCTTAACTTTAATTATACCATATTTTTGCCAATTTGTCAAGTTTCAGACTATGTGTGTAGTTTTTTCTTTTTTCAGTCAAATTCTAATGTTTGAGTATTTTTATTATTCTGCACTTTTTGATTATCCATCATTTTACTGTTTATAATTTCTGCTTGTTCATTGATTTCTCCCTTTCTGCTATTGTTTGTACTGCACTATTTAAAATACAATCTCCTCCTTTTTTGTTTCTCTTTTGAGTGTCTATTAGCTATTTTACTTACCATAATTATAGTTTATTCTAGTACTATCCTTTATTCCTATCTGATTTATTCCCTCTATCGCATTCCACTGTTCCTCTGTTCCTGTATAATTTATCACTTCCAATTTATCACACAAACTAAATGCAACATCTCCTATAGTCCTTACTTTTTCTGGAATTACTATATTCTCTAAATTTTCACAATAATAAAATGCACCCCCTCCTATACTGGTTACATTTTCACCTATTGTTACATTATTTAAACTTCTACACCACTGAAATGCAGCCTCACCTATACTCGTTACATTTTTACCTATTACTGCTACTTTTAAATCAAAACAAGTATCACATGCCCCATCTTCTATAGTCGTCATACTATTTGGCATTATTATGGTTTCAAAGTTCAATAACAATCCAAAAGCTCCTCTTTTTATTCCAATTATTCTCACACCATCTATTTCATTTGGAATATTTAACACTCCATTTAATTCAGATGATAATATATTAAATTCTGCTTTTTCACCGTCCACCAACATCTCTGGTTTCTGTTCCTTCGATATAATCTTCGTTTATTCCTGTTATATACCCTTCTGGCGTATACTCAAAAACGTTCCCTGGCGTATACTGAATTCTTTCCCCTAATCCATAATAAATCTCTCTACTTCCAATCACTATCGTTTTTTCATCCTCATCTAGTTCCTCCTCATACACAAGCTTTCTTCCCTTCAAATCTGCAATCAGTTCCTCTTCAGTCATAATATCCCCTTCAGCATACTGATTCATTTTACTTTCAACTTTCCACATTTCCACGATTTCCTCTACTTGTGCTCCTCTTGTTTCTAGCGTAGCTTTTGTGGCTTTACCTAGCATTCCATCACTTCCTGCAATTAGGCTTAAACTCACTCCTGCTAGGATTAATAGCACAATAATGGTGATAACAAGTGCAATGAGCGTAATTCCTTTGTTTTTTCTCATTTTTTATCTTCCTCCTTTGTTTTTCTGGTTTTATTATATCTTTTCCACTCTAACTGCACAAGAAAAGAAAGGGTTTTTGGTATATAATTATTTACATAATTTGATTGGAATTGTATTTTTTCTTTATTATACTCATATTTGGATATTTTAAGACGCATCTTGGTGAAAATAAGTTGTTATTATTATACAACATTTCTCTGTTTCTTAGACTACATAAGTCGTATATCTATTATTTTATTGACTACAGTTATAATTAATAGTACTGTTATATAAAGCATCATTATAGCCTCCACTTTCACTATATTTAATAATACTTTTCCACTGTTCTTCTGTTCCAGTATAATTAATCGTTTTCAAATTAGGGCAATAATAAAAAGCACAATTACCAATTTCTTTTACACTAACAGGAATCAATACACTACTCAAACTTTCACATCTACGAAACGCGTCTTTCCCTATTATCTCCACACTATTCCCAATTAGAACATCATTTAACGACGAACAATAAGAAAAGGCACTACTCCCAACACTCTGCACACTATCTGGTATTCTTATACTCGTTAAATTTTTACACTCATCAAATGCATAATCTCCTATACTCGTTACTCCTTCTGGTATTACTATATCACTTATAGCTGTATTCCAAAACACATAATCTTCTATACTTGTTATTCCTTTTCCTATTACTATATTGCTTAAATTTTCACACTTACCAAACACACTACTTCTCAAAGTTCTCACACTATCTGGTATCACTATATCTGTAATTTTTTTGCAATAGAAAAATGCTCTATGACCTATACTTGTCACCCCATCTGGAATCGTTATATTTTCTAAATTAACACAGCTATTAAATGCATTGTCTCCAATGCTTGTTACACTTTTGGGAATTGTCACATCTTTTAGTTCTCTACAGTTATAAAACATATCATCTGGTATAGTAATTAAACCACTTGGAAGTTTGACACTACTTAAATAGTCACACTCGTAAAATGCTTTGTCTCCAATCGTAGTCACACTATTCGGAATCGAGATACTTTCTAAACTACACCAAAAAAACGCATTATTACCTATACTTGTTATTGTATTTGGAAGTATAATTCTATTTACATTCTCTACTGAATCAAAAGCACCATTTGAAATTCCTACAATTTGTATTCCATCTATTTCATCTGGAATATTTAATACTCCATTTAACCCAGAAGACATTATTTTAGTATCATAATACGTATGATCGTCAATAACCCATCTACTACCTGTTCCTTCAATATACTCCTCCTTTATCCCAGTTATAATCCCCTCTGGTGTATACTCAAACACACTTCCTGGCGTTTTCTCTATCTTTCCTTCTAACCCATAATAAATCTCTCTACTTCCAATCACTATCGTTTTTTCATCCTCATCTAGTTCCTCCTCATACACAAGCTTTCTTCGCTTCAAATCTGCAATCAGTTCCTCTTCTGTCATAATATCCCCTTCAGCATACGGATTCATTTTACTTTCAACTTTCCACATTTCCACGATTTCTTCGACTTGTGCTCCTCTTGTTTCTAAGGTGGCTTTTGTGGCTTTACCTAGTATCCCATCACTTCCTGCGATTAGGTTTAAGCTAACTCCTGCTAGGATTAATAGCACAATAATGGTGATAACAAGTGCAATGAGCGTTATACCTCGATTTGTCCTTATTAGAGGCCTTTCCTTTGATTTTTTCATAATTCTCTCCTTTTTCTCTATTTTCTTCATACTATGTATTTTTATGCCCTTCTGACGCATTCTGTGGCGTTTTTTGGCGTGTTTGTGTCAAAATGAATGATTTTTCATTCAAAAACACAAAAAACAACCCGTGTAGAACAAGTGGGCCGAGGTCCGACCTCTACAGTGGTTGTTTTTGTGTATAAAAATTGCATGGATGTTTTTGATAATTTTTGATGGAGCAATTGCGTTGAAGATTGGGTCGACTTGGAAGTCGCCCCCTACATTATGTCTTGTAAAATTACATGTGTGTGTGTGTGTGTACAGTACCAAGGCTTTTACGGTTTTGTATAAAATTTATTTTATTGTTTAATATTTTCATCTTTGGTTTTCTCCTCTTATTTTAAAAAATCGGTGTACAGCACATACTTGGTTTTACATCTTTCATAGTAGCCTTCTTAAGTAGTTACTATTTTTTTATATATTAACTAAGATATCTGTCATTAGCAAGCTTCAAACAGCTATTTTAATTATAAGTGATACTTTTGATTTTTGCAAGGAATTTTAGAAATGTAATAAAATTGTAATATTGTAATCTTTTTTAGCTTTTTTCAATCACCTCATAAGCTCTTATCATTGTTTTTACTTTTCTGTCCTCTAAATATTTTAGGTACCACAAATACAAAATTAATAAAAAGATAGCCAAATTTCTGATTTGTAAGATTCCGATGCTATAAAATAAAGTAAATAGTACTAAAATAACTTGTGTTAACTGATTCATAAAAATAGTGGCATTTTTATTCCCCACCATTTTCACTAATATTTCTTTTAAAATCTTTCCTCCATCTAGTGGTAAAATGGGAATTAAATTAAATATAGCTAAAATAAAATTTGTATACACCATTTTTATTTTCAATTCTTCAACCAATGGTAAAACTAGACATAAAATTCCTAACATAAAATTCATTACAGGACCTGCTAAATAAATGGCTACTTTCTTACTACTTTTTCGATCCTGATATAAATAAAACTCCACCGAAACCCCCAATGGGTTAATTTTTAATACTTTGGGACGCAATCCCAAAATCTTTCCCATACACAAATGAGCCATTTCGTGAATGATGATAAAAACAATAAATATCAGATAAATATCTAACTGTTTTAAAAGGAAGAACAAAATGCCAAAAAAAATAATTTTTAAATTGATTTCTACTTTCATAAAGCCTCCTAAAATGCTATTATTTCAGCTGGATTAATGGGATGATTATCAATCCTAATTTCAAAATGCAAATGTGGACCTGTGCTATTTCCTGTGCTACCAACACTAGCGATTTCTTGTCCTTCCGTAATTTCCTGACCTTCTGTAACATACATGTCTTGGCAATGAGCATACAAAGTTGTGATATTTTCCTTTGTAATTCTAATATGATTTCCATAATCACCTTCTGTTGAAACTTGAGTTACTGTTCCTGTCATGGATGCTACGATTTTTCTTCCTTTTTCTGCTGCTAAATCAATTCCAGTATGTTCTCCTGTCACATTTTGATACACGGATTCTCTTGCCCCAAACCCTGAAGTAACAATTCCTTCAATTGGTTTAACAAAAGAAATTGCATTTTTTAAAGAATTGGCATCTGTTATGACACTTTGTGGCGAAGATGATTGTACTTCTTCTCCTGGCACTTCTACTACTTGTGTATTTTCTGGCACAGCTTCTGATGGATTATCTGCTGGTGGATTGGTGGTTTCATGATTAATAAAAATGTCATTGTTCCCCTGTTCATTTTCTTCTTTTTCTCTAAAATAAGCTAAAATGAAATCGAATTTTTCACTTAAATTAATGTTATATTGGGCACAATTATTTAGGAAATCTTTGGTGAATATATAATCTTTATTTTTTACCGCAAAAACAGCAAGTGCCAATAATACCAAAATAAGCATTTCCAATATAATTTTACTTCCTAAATATGTCTTCTGTCTTTTCGTTTCTCGTCCATGAGACAATACAGCATTTCTATGATTTCTTCGGTAATAAATTTCCTCTGCTCTTCTTATTTTTTCATCATCTCTTAAAGTTCTTTCCAAAATACTCACCTCTTTCTTCAGTATAGTTAAATATATTCTGGAAAAAATTTTTTATGTCCTTTTTTTATTAACCAAGCACAAAAACAGCAATTATAATTGAAAAAATTAAAATCGTATTACAAATTTGCAAAAATTTATATTTCTTTTTTAACCTATCATTTTCTTTTATTTTACTTTCCTTTTGCAATCTTTTGACATAATCATTAATCGTATTTTCTGCTTCTTTGCTAACAATCATTTTCTTATTCTTTTCTTGAAATGAAGCTTTCCTTTTCCTATTATATTCACTTTGTTTCAATTTAACATTTGGTTTCAAAACCACAATTGCCTCATCCACAACATTAGAAGACATTCCCCTTAACACAATAATATTTTTCATCTTACTTAACTGCATAATTCCTCCCCCAAATTACTTAAAATTTTCCTTAGTTTTTTCCAAATTTTAGAAATTTATACAAAAATCTCCTGACTCTCTCGATTCTATCGTACATCAATCATACATATTGTGTTTATCAATAGATATGGAATAACCAATATAATAGTTTCATATCGATTTTTGATATAAAAAAGAGTAGCTTAACTTAGCTACCCTCAATTTACAGGTATGTCTTTCCCCAAAGATTTCCTTTGAAAAAAAATCACACTATGTTATCATATATTTTTTATTATCTATATTTGTAGTCCATATTTCTATTTTATCTTCATAAATCTTTTTTCTATTCATATACTATTCTAAACGGAGGTTTTTATGGATTACGAAAAAGGTCTTGACTTTAAGCACAAAGAAGTCATTAATATTAAAAATGCGAAACGTCTTGGACTTGTGCAAGATGTTACAGCTGACTTAAAAACAGGCACGATTACATCCATTATCGTGCCTGGAAATACAAAATTTTTTAAATTTTTTGATGCAGGAAATAATATCGTGATTCCTTGGGAAAATATCACTTGTATTGGTGACGACATTATTTTAGTTGATTTTTAATTATTTATATAAACGACGCATGTGGTCTATTGCAGTTTTCTCTAAACGAGAAACTTGTGCCTGAGAAATTCCAATTTCCTCGGCCACTTCCATTTGAGTTCTTCCTGCAAAAAATCGTTTATTAATAATCATTTGCTCTTTCTCATTTAATTTCTTCATGGCTTCTACAATCGTGATATTTTCTGCCCACATTTCATCTGTATTCTTCTTGTCTTTGACTTGATCCATGATATAAATACTGTCACTTCCATCATTGTAAACTGGCTCTTGTAAAGAAACTGGATCTTGAATGGCATCTAGGCTCATCACAATATCTTCTCTTTCCACTTGCAATTCCTTCGCAATTTCATCAATATTGGGTTCTTTCCCTGTTTCTTTGATGATTTTCTCTTTGGCTTGCAAAACCTTATAAGCCAAATCGCGAATGGAACGACTGACTCTAACCATGTTGTTATCTCGCAAATATCTGCGAATTTCACCAATTATCATTGGTACTGCGTATGTGCTTAATTGAATATCTAATGTGATATCAAAATTATCAATGGCTTTTATTAAGCCAACACATCCTACTTGAAATAAATCATCGGAATTTTCTCCGACGTCCCCCAAATCTTTGAATGACACTTAATACTAATCTTAGATTTCCGTGAAATGATTTTTTCTCTTGCGCTTTCGTCTCCTTCGTTCATTTGTTTGAATAATTCTTTGTTTTCTGCATTTGTTAATACCTTTAATTTGGAGGTGTTTACATTACTGATTTCAACTTTGTTAATCAAAATGAAAACCCCCTTTTGAAAATAAGCAGAAATTAAACTAATTTTTAATTTCCAAGCTATCTCTAAAAAATTCTACCGAATTTTAAGAACTATCTTCATTATTTCCAAAATCAGGGGATTTTATACATGATATTTTTGAAACAATAACAGGCAAAAACTTTAGTTAATATCTTCTTTTTATTTGCCAAAAATTGCCATTTCTGCTCTTGAAAAAGGTAGCGAAGCTCATTACTCCTCTACCTCTTTCACAAATAAACTCTTTTTACTCTAAACCTATTGTGACATCCATTCCAAAATATGCCTTGCCCATATACATAAAACTAACACCTCCTGGGCTAAGTACTAGCATCGCGTGAGTATAATAAAATCGATACAGTTCTTCCGCCTGCTGGTCATCATCCAAAATCTGAGTGCCTACTTTATCCTCTAAAAATTCACTCATCGGCCGATAATTAGACTCAAATTGAGGATCAAAAACCATTGGAGTGATCACCACACCAGGTTTAATTATTTCGTTTGAACAAGTAATTTGCTGTAATTCCTTTACAAATTGCTCAATCTCAACTGCTGGATTGGCTGGAAAAGCAATCCCTTTTCCCTGTTCCTCATCATAGACAATTACACTACAAGCACTCCGCTTAATTTGTACCATATCCATTCCTCCTTATAAAATACCTTATTGGTAGCCTGCTTGAAAGTCAGGTCTTATGTATTAAGCAATATATCATATTTACATAAATTTGTCAACTTTAATTTACATAATCTTTTAAGAATTGATATTTCATATACTAAAAAAGGAAGGCTTAATTACACCTTCCCATTCTCTTTTCCCAACGGGTATACAAGTAATCTAGCCCACGAAGTCCAAGCCTGATTCCTAAAGTAATTAGTATTCCTGGAATCACCCATTCTTTTAGGATAACTCCAAAAAATGTAGGTATCAAGTCACCATCTATACCTGGTGTTATCCTCATATACCAGCTGTCCATGGAGAGCTTTGTTCCTATAATTACAAGTACGACACCTATAACAACAAAAATAATTGCTTTTATAAAATTCTTAGTTCTCCGCTTCATATTTTTCCTCCTTTTTTCTAAAAAACTTATTGTTTGATAATTACATTATACCACATTTTATGTCAAATGTCAAATTTTAACCTTTTTTACCCTCTGCATTGCCTCTATCGTGTTTTCCCTTGTGCCAAATGCCGTTAGACGGAAATACCCTTCCCCACTTGGCCCAAAGCCTACTCCTGGAGTTCCAACTACATTTGCTTTGGTTAGCAATCGATCAAAAAACTCCCATGATGTAAGTCCTTCTGGCACTTTTAACCAAATATAGGGTGCATTGACTCCCCCAAAAACAGTGTAACCTGCTTCTTTTAGCCCTTCCTTGATGATTTTTGCATTTTCCATATAATATTGAATATTTTCTCGAATTTGTTTTTGACCTTCTTCTGTATAAACCGCTTCTGCCGCACGTTGCACAGGATAAGAAACACCATTAAATTTGGTACCATGACGTCGATTCCACAATTGATGAATCGAAATTTCTTTTCCTGTTTTTGTATATCCTTTCAATTCTTTTGGAACGACTGTATAAGCACAACGAATTCCTGTAAATCCTGCGGTTTTGGAAAAACTGCGAAATTCGATGGCAACTTCCTTGGCTCCTTCTATCTCATAAATCGTGTGAGGAACATCCTCTTCTGTAATAAATGCCTCATAAGCTGCATCAAATAAGATAATTGCTTGATTTTTTTTGGCATAATCTACCCATTTTTTTAATTCTGTTTTGGTTAAAGTAGTTCCTGTTGGATTATTGGGCAAACATAAATAAATCATGTCTGGGATCTTGTGTGGAAATTGTGGAATAAATTCATTTTCTGCTGTTGCTGGCATATATATAATATTTTCATAAGCCCCTTTTTCTAAATCGTATTTTCCTGCTCTTCCAGCCATTACATTGGTATCTAAATAAACAGGATAAACTGGATCTGTAATAGCAACTATGTTATCCATTCCAAAAATATCTCCCATATTGCCACAATCGCATTTAGCACCATCGGAAATAAAAATTTCGTCTACATCCAACTTCACACCACGTTTGTAGTAATCAAATGTTACAATTTTTTCTCTTAAAAATTCATAACCTTGCTCTGGACCATAACCACGAAAAGTTTCCTGCTTACCTTGTTCTTCCACTGCTTTTTGCATCGCTGCTATTACAGCTGGTACCACTGGTCTTGTAACATCTCCAATCCCTAACTTAATGACTTTTTTGTCTGGATTTTTCTTTTGAAAATCCGCCACTTTCTTGGCTATTGTTGAAAATAAATAGCTATCTTGTAATTCTAAAAAATTCTCGTTAATTTTAATCATATCTTACCTTCTTTCTATATGATTATTCTATTTTGGATAAAAATAAATTATTATTTTTTTATTTAGAATGATTGTATCATTTTGCTATTCTTTTTTCAAGGATTTTATAAAATAAAATGTTAGAAAGAGCCAACTAATTGTCGCCCCTTTCACACTTAAAAATCATTGCTCCAGATAGAGTAATTTTTATAAAACTCCTCTCATTTCCCCAAAATCTCCAATATTCTTCTTTGCATTTCTCTATGAGAAACCAAATTTTTATCATCTTCCAGAACCATTTTACTCCTGAAACTAAAAGTAAGAAAGATATTATAATGCAAACAATAAATTATAAGTTGTCACTTAGCTTTTACTTGTTGTATTCAACACATTTTTCTTCTAATAACTTAAAATTACAGCATCTTGCTCTTATATTTTCTGGTAATTTTCCATTACTATATAATTGATATAGTTTAAAAGATTTATTTTTTACTTGTTTATAGTTTGCATTTAACCAATCTAATTGTTCTCTTAATAATTTCTGATATTTTAATTCTGCAATAGTTAGAGTTTCTTTGTTTAAGTCTACTAAAGAGTAATTATTTTCATTTACTGGTATCATATTATTAAAATTAACAGCTCCTAATTCGCCATCTTTAATTTTGAAAAAGTCTAAAGTATTTTTCATATTTCTGTGTTTAGGCTTTGGACTTGATAATGGTGCAAAATACTCACAAGTATCTATTTGAAACAATATTCCTATAAAAGGTCTTAATTCTTTTTCAAACTTATTATAAGATACCTTATTATCAAATTTTCTTAAATAATCACAATAATCTGAATTAACTCTAACAATTTTTAAATTTATAATCATCACAAATTACCTCCTTAGCATTTCAATTATATATTAAATTTTATAAAAATACAATAACGTAAAAGGATTAGAGTTTTACCTCTAATCCCCCTTTTTTAAGTTCCAATTTAATGGCTGGAAACACCGCTTTTTCAAATTCCAATTTATGGCTGGATTCACCGCTTTTTTTAGTTCCAACTTTATGGCTGGATTCACCAACTTTTTTTGCTATTTCTAGCAATAATATTATATGCAAATTATATAAATTTATTGCTTTCTGTATTTTAAATATACCATATTTTTAGATAATAATCAATATTTTTTGAAGATTTTTTCTAATTTACATATTTTCTATGCGAATTTTTTACATTGTTTTGATTTTAAAGCATTTTTATATAATTGTCATATTTTAAGTAATCCTAAAAAGGATTTTGCTTATATCGAGTTTATTTTTACCTTTGTAGTGTTTATATTTGTTAATTTTTTCTTTTATTTTCAATAGTTATTTGTTTTTATTGATAGACTATTTTTATAGTTTTTGTTTGTCTTCTTCCTCTTTCGATCTTTAATTTGTTTTTAAATCTACTTTACAATTTGACCTTCTTTAGTGTATAATAAAGAAAATTTAAAAATGAAAGGACAATATTCCTATGAAATTAAATCAATTGATTGCAAAAGTTGATGTAAAAAATATAGTTGGTGATTTGGATTTGGAGATCACTAATATTCATTCAGACTCTAGAAAAATCAAGGAAGGTGGCCTTTTTGTTGCCATTCATGGTTTTTCTAAAAATGGCATCGAATTCATTCCTACTGCTATTGAAAACGGTGCTAAAGCCATTATTGTTGAACCAGATGTTATGATTCCTGATTTGCATATTTCTCAAGAAATTCCAGTAATTTCTGTGCAAAATACACGAAAAGCACTTGCTCAAGTTGCTTGTGAATTCTATGATAATCCTTCCCAAAAACTAAAATTAATTGGTGTTACTGGTACAAAAGGCAAAACTACTACTACTTTTATGATAAAAGCAATTCTAGAAGAACATGGATTCAAAGTTCGGATTAATTGGAAGCATTGCGGTTTATATGAATGGAAAAAAAATAGAAGATACGGATCGAACCACTCCTGAAAGTATTGAAATTCAAAAATATTTGAACCAAATGGTAAAAGAAAAAACAGAAGTTGCTATTCTTGAAGTTTCTTCTCAAGCTACAAAACTGGAACGTGTCTTTGGCTGTGATTTTGATGTGGGTGTTTTTACAAATCTAAGTGAAGATCACATCAGTCCAAAAGAACATCCTGATATGGAAGATTATTTTAATTGCAAATTAGAACTTTTAAAAATGGCAAAATGTTGTGTTATCAATAACGATGATGAAATGGTAAAAACCATTCCAGATTTACTCCCTAACAAAACCATTAAAACTTTTGGAATTGAAAATTCATCTGATATTCAAGCAGATTCCGATGATGTTATTATCACTGATTCTTACATTGATTTTACCATTGATTATCAAAACCAAAAAGAAAGAATCGAAGCTGCTATTCCTGGGAAATTTAGTGTTTATAATGCATTAGGTGCCATTAGTGCAGCTTCTTATTTTGATGTTTCTGCAAACAACATTCGAAAAGCTTTAAAAGATTTGAAAGTACTTGGCAGAAGCGAACTTGTACCAAATCCATTGGGAATTACAATTATGATTGACTATGCCCATACCCCTTCTAGCTTAGAAAGTATTTTGACTGCTGTAAAAAGTTATGCCAAAGGTCGCGTTATTTGTGCCTGGGGAGTTGGTGGAGACCGTGATAGTACGAAACGTCCTATTATGGGGGAAATTTCTGGTCGTTTGGCTGATTTCACAGTTTTGATGTCTGACCAAGTTCGTACAGAAGACCCCTTAAAAATCTTAAAGGAAATTGAAGTTCGGCATCATTCCAACTGGTAAACCTTATAAGATTGTAGTCGACCGAACAGAAGGCATTCGTTATGCTATCTCTATCGCAAAACCTGGCGATATGATTGTTATTCCAGGGCTTGGCCATGATTTATATTTGGAAAAAAACGGTATAAAATATCCTTATGATGAACGTAAAATCATTGCCCAATTGATTCAGGAAATGATTGTTTCTGGTGAGCGAAAACCAATCTAAAAAAGCCTAAAAAAACGCTATCTTCTAAAGAAGATAGCGTTTTTCACACTTACTTAAAAAAAAATCTAATTTCCGTCTAAAATAGAACTGATTGCTTTTTTTATTCCTCCGTTAAGAATCTCCAAAATAACATTGGTGATTAGCAAAATTACTAAAACTGACACAATTACAGTCGTTTTTTGATTTGAATACTTTTGAAATTGGATGATATCAAAAGTTTCATCTCCTATGTTTTTGAACATCAATACCAACATGCTTTCTACGATATTCCCATATAAGCAACCACTTGTAATTACTCTAAAAACTGTGATATATCGGTTTTTAAATAGCAACAAAATCAAAAAAATACTTCTGGTATGATAAAACCCCCTATTGAAATCATGGCCAATTGAAAATGAGTCGCAGATGCAATATAGATTTGGGCATAACTCACAGCACCAACCCGCACCTCACCTACTGGCAATTGGTATAGCATGGCAATTGCAACATGCCCTATTTCATGCATAGCTGTTCCTATGATTGGTGAAATTAATACCACTACCAAAAATACAAAAACTCTTATTATTGTCCGTTTTTTCATAATATTGCCTCCTATTTTTTTGATAGATTTATTATACAACTTTTTCTAACTTATGTCAATTTATTTTTCAAATTCATCCAATGACTTAAATTCATAGCCCATTTCTTTTGCTTCTTTTATCATGCTATCCATCATGGTTAGATTATCTTGGGAAGTACTGTGTAGCAAAATAATTGCACCATTATGAAGATTATCTAGGATTTTCTTTTTGCCATAATCACTTCTGCCCTGTTTATTTTGATCCCAATCATCATAAGCATTCGACCATAAAACACTTGTGTAGCCAAGTGATTCTACAATACTAGCTGTTCTTTCACTAAATTCTCCCCTTGGTGGTCTAAAATATGTCATTTCATAACCAGTTACTTCATATACACTGTTGTGTAATTTCATGATTTCTTCCTTAATCTCATCATCTGAAAGTCCTGGTAAAGATGCGTGGTTTACTGTATGATTTCCTACAATGTTGCCATTTTGGATCATTTGTTTCACTAAATCAGTTGCTGTATTTACATAGTGAGCTGTAATAAAAAAAGTAGCTGTTACATCATTTTCTTTTAAAACTTTTAAAAGTTCCTCTGTATATCCTGCCTCAAAACCAGCATCAAATGTAAGGTAAATGTATTTTTTTTCAGGGTTTCCAATAGCCATTCCATTAAATTTCTCTATTACTTTTAGACTTTCATTCTCTAACGCAGGTTGTGCATGATTTTCTCCTCTTCGAAATCCCCAAGCTAAAATTTCATTGCTTAACTCTTGATTGGCTTGTGATGCTAAAGAAAATTGTACAATACTAACCACTAATATCAAACAAATAAAACTGTATCTTATCACTCGATCTTTCATTTTTCGCCTCCTTTTGTTACAAGATATGCAGTTTTATTTAAAATATGAAATAAAAAAATAACAAGGCTAACCTTGTTATTTTTTCATTTGCCCTCTATAAAATTCCGCAATAAGCTCGTCCAATTGTACACTTAAATCATAAATTACATTATAATCGTCTCCATTTTCTATGCTCTTATTCAATTTGTTTCTTAATTCGCAAATATCATCATTTATCATCATACATCGCTCCTTTCTTATTGTGAAGTTACAATGTTAAAGTTCGTTTCTTTTCTATATTTAAAAAATACCACATTTATTCGTCAATGTCAATAAAAAAACAACATTTAAAGAAGTTTTTTGTAGACTTTTTTCATCATTTTTACGCAATCTTGTCTATTATCCCTGCTTTTTTGTCTATTTTTCAACAACATTATACTAGAAAATACAAAAATCGCACCTGATAAAATTTGTGAAACTCTGAAATTTTGAAACATCAAACTATCGACTCGGATCCCTTCTATTACCATTCGAATTCCAGCATATAAAAATAAGTAAAAATAGAAAATTTGACCTTTAAATTTTCTATTTTTTTGTAAAATTCTTAATAAGATAAAAATCAGCAATGTCGAAATTGATTCATACAAAAACGTAGGATGTACTTCTTGATAGCCTTCTGGTGTTGAGATTCCCATTCGAAATAAATGGGTCGTTTCTGTACCATAAGCTTCTTGGTTGAAAAAATTTCCCCAACGTCCAATTGATTGGGCTATTGCTATAAATGGTACTACATAATCCAAAAAATCAAATGGATTGATTTTGGCCTTTTTACATTTTTTCAAAACGACCAACATTCCCGCAATCAATCCTCCGTAAATCGCCAAACCGCCATTTCTTAGGTCAAATACTTCAGTTAATGATAAATGACTATTTTTCCAATTAAATGCTATATAATAGATTCTGGCGCCAATTAGACCTATAGAAATGGATGGTATCAGACTTTCAAATAAAAAATCAAATGGAATCCCAAATTTTTCTTTGGATCGATAACTAAGTAGGAGTGCCACGACAATCCCTGTTACAATACAAATGGCATAAAAATACACATTAACACCAAATAATCGAAATGCAATTGGATGGATCGAAAAAGATAATCCGAATCCTGGAAACCTAACCATATCTTCTCCTTTTTTGACCATACTTTTTTAAGCTTTTAAAAAAATCGCTTTCCTTCATACAAGCTATTTATTTTGATTTTACAATAGAAACAACTTGCTTTTCAGGTTTAAAAACATCATTTAAAATTTGCATGGTATAAGATTTGTCCAAATTTTTAAATTCTTCAAAGTAATCCAATGGATTGATTTCTCGAAAATAATTCTGGATAAAACTTGTTGCAACAGCTCCCACATCATTGTAACTTTTCACATATTCTCCATATAGTTTTTTCTTAATTCTGTCAAAAACATCGTCTTGGATACCGTTTTTCTTAAGTGTTTCAATTCCTGTTTCGATTTTTTGAATCACTTGGTCATATTTTTCGCTTTGACCTTGTATCAAAATATGAGAATAGGTTTTGCTATTTTCATAAATAAAAGTTGGCTCACTTTGCAACAATCCTTCCTCATACAAGGATTGATACAGTTCTGAGCTATCTCCTATCAGAATGTTAAACAAAATATCTAACGCTAAATCTTTTTTTATTTGGTTTTCACAAGTAATTTCATCTTTGTATCCTATCATAAATAGTGGCATACTGATGTTCATTTTGGCTTCTTCTCTTTTTTTGACAATTTGCTCAGGTTCCTCTTCATAAAGCCTTTTGACTGTTTGGTTAGTATTTTTTAAGGTCATCCTTTTTTCAATTTCCTGTATGACTTGCTCTGGCTCAAAATCCCCACAGACTACAATGGCCATATTATCTGGCGTATAAAACGCATGATACGTTTCATATAATTTATCTTTTGTAATTTCTGCTATGGTCTCTTTGGTTCCTGCTACATCAATGTTGATTGGGTTGTTGTGATACATAGCCTTAATCGCATTCATATAAACTTTCCAATCTGGATAATCATCATACATCATGATTTCCTGTTCAATAATACCACGTTCTTTTTCTACATTTTCAACTGTAAAATAAGGATTTTGAACATAATTCATAAATTCATCCAAAGCCTCAAAAAATTTGTTGTTGTTATCTTCAAAAAGATAAGCTGTATGATTGTTGGTTGTATAAGCATTAGCATTAACGCCTAAGCTCGATAACACATCTAAGCTATTGGTTCCATTTTCTTGTTCAAAAAGTTTATGTTCCATATAATGAGCAATACCATCTGGTACTTGAATTTCCTTCTCATTTACCTTAAATCGATGATCAATCGAACCATATTTTATCCCCCAAATAATATACTTTTTCTGTGTTTTTTTAGGAATTATGATAAGCTTGATTCCATTGGATAATTTTTGCGTATATATTTTCTCTTGAATTTGACTGTTTTCAATTGTTTGCATGATTTTTCCTCCTTAATTTTTTAGGAAATAAATGGTGTTAATTTTAACACTGTTCGCAATTTCTATGATATCTTCACGGGTAATTTCTTCAATATTGGTAAGATATTCTTCAATGCTTGTGTTGGTCTTGGAAATTTCTTGACCAATATAATAAACAATTCCCGTATCTTGTTCTGTTTCAATGGCTACAATCCCCGATTTGACATATTCTTTCGCTGCTGCAAAATCTTCATCTGAAAATTCGCCTTTTTTCATAATTTCTAGTTGAGCTTTGATAAGTTCTACCGCTTTTTCAAAATTGGGAATTTCAATTCCAGCTCGAATAAAAATATTGCCTTTTTGTTTGACATACACACTCTTAATCGAATAAGCTAAACTTTCTTTTTCTCTCACATTTTGGAATAATAGCGAATTAGCCCCACTCCCCAAAATAATGTTATAAAGCAAAGTTTTGAATTGCAATTTATCACACTTGGCTCCGACATCCATTCCAATTACTAGCTTTCCTTGTGTAACATCCATTTGTTCTATCACTTCATTTTGGTTTTCTGGTATGTCTTTTGATTCTGTGAATTCATTATTTAAAATATAATTTTCGATTCTTGGACGTAACTTTTGAATATTTTCATTGTTTAAGATACTATTTTTTAGATTCTCTTCCTCAAAATCGCCTGAAATAAATAAATCAATTTTTGAATTTTGGATTAAATTGTTGTAATATTCTGTTAAATTAGCCACTGTTATATTGTCTAAATCTTCCAAATAGCCATATTTATATAACCCAAATCCGGTGTCTCCATACATTTTGGAAATACAAGTTTCGTAGGCATACAAATCCTTATCATCAATTTTACTTTTGATGATTTTGGCTAGATTTTCTTTTTCTAATTTTAGATATTCTTCCTTAAATGTTCCATTCTCAAGTAATGGATTACAAACGATGTCTAGTAAAATATTCATTGTACTTTTTAGAATTTCTTCGTTGTTTAACGCAAATTTATCATGAATGGAATCCATGTAAAATCGCAAGATTTGGTTATCTCCATATTTATCAATTCCACATTCAAATGCTGCACCATATAAATTTTCTAGTTCTTTGCTTAAATCAAGTTGAGTCTTAAAGTTAGCTGTGCCACGTCTTAACATACTCACAATGAGTGCATTTTTCGTAACATTCTCTCTCGTCAATGGAACTGTGATGATACAGGATATCATATTGGTTTTAAACAAATCTGTTTTGATAAAATGGGCTTTTATTCCCTGTTTTATTTCAAAATCTCTTTTTTCCATTTAAAAATTCTCCTTGTCTTCCTTATTATTTTACCATTTTTAAAATTTATGCATATTTGTAATTTAATCCATTAAAAAATCCAAAATATTCATTCCTACTGATGTTTCTGATTTGTATAATTCTGTGTATCCACATTTGGTACACGTGATTGTGATAAATTTTTTATTTTGTACATCAAATATTTTTGAAAAATTACCTCCTGTCGTCTGTATTTGATCTTTTTGAAATTCTGTATTTTCACATTTCATACATTTCCATTCCATTTTTCTTCTCTCCCTTCTTTTTATTTTACTTCAATAAGCTCCATTTCCTCTAAAATGGGCATAATAGATGTTATATACGTTCTTCCTGTTTCGTTGGTTTCTCCCATTGATTTTGTGCATTTTTTTGCAAAACCAAATCATATCTATCATCCCCTTTATAAAAATAAATTTCTTGACAATCTGGCTCTACTTCCAATTCAAATTCATTTTTACTATGAATTGCATTATTTAATCCAAAAGTCTCATAAAACGTAACATATTGATGTTGCCCCTCTTGTTTGACATGACAATCTTTAACATATCCCATGCTACTTGAAACAGCAATCTTTAATTTAAGACGTTTTCCCTCCTGCAACACTTCATAATCACTCAAAAAAACATCTGTCCTTTTGGGACCAACTCCCCAAAATAAAAGACCTGAATATAAGATGATTAGACAGATAACAATTATTAAAACTTTTTTCCATAATTTCATTTTTCTTTTTCCTTTATGATTTAATAATTTTATTCTATCAAAAAAGCAAGTAGTTTTCAACTACTTACTTTTAAAAAATTTCTTAATTTTCCTCCATTGTTTTTTTCATATAAATGAGTAAATCCTTTTTACGATACACCGATAAAACCAATGCTAAACTAAACATATTTACTAGCAAATTCCCATTCCCATAAGAGATAAATGGAATGTTAAAATCAGATTTCATTCCTAAATTGAAATTCATCAATAAATTGAAAATACTTTGTAAAATAAATAAACTCGAAATTCCAACAATGATTAATTTTCCAGTCATGTCCTTTATTTGGATAGCATTTAACATTAGTTTGATACTAAAAGTCACAATCATTGCAACCATTGCCAAAGCTGGTATCCACCCATAATGTGCTAAAATGGTTAAAAACGCAAAATTCGTTCCTTCATCAAACATTGGTAAAGCATCGCTCATATCGTCTGCTTTCCCAAATGGATTAGCAGACTCAAGAACTATCTTCTGATTCATCCCAATCCATCCCCCACCTGCAGGATCTCGTTCTGGATGAAAGGAAGTAATTATTCTTTGAATTGGCATCCTATCCATAAAAATAATACCAAACAAAATTCCCATTAATAATGGAATTCCCCATAAAACCATAAGTGGTTTTATTTTGTTTCTTCTATCTGCTAATAATTTTACAGTACCCATCACCAAATACGTAATTCCTAAAACAATCATTGATGTCATGGCTGGCATGAATAGAAGTAATGTTAATGAAAGCCCACAAAGTAAAATGATTTTAAAAACATCTTTATTGATTTTAACTTCTTTCTTTTCCGAAAATATGAATGTGAAATATGATTCCTTTTTTATGTTCTGCAAAAATCCTATCATAGCTAATACATACAGTGGAACAACTAATATGGAGATTGGTATGGAAAATCCTGCTATAGAAAGCCAACTATTTACCCCATTTACACTTATGCCAAATTTCAGTGTAATAAGCATCAAACCCGTGGCTAATAAATATAAATACATTGCATTTTTTAGAATTTTTCGATAATCCCAAAAATAAATCAAACTACTCCCTATCATTCCAAAAATTAAGGTATAGCCATATTTTAAAAAGATACCATCGACTCTATTCATTGTATTCCCTTTGATCCATAATACTAAAACCCCAAAACACATCAGAAAAATAGCATTTATTAGCAATTTCCAATCCAGTTTTGGACGGTGAATTTGATTTAACTTTTTTCCAATTTCTTCAGCCTTTCCCATTTGCTTGATGGCATTCTCTTCGGCTTGTTCATCTGACATACCTTTTTCTTTATAATTCTCCTTTGCCTCAAGCAAATGACTTTCCATTTCTTTTGCAATTTCTTCACAAATTGGTTTATACTTAATTTGCTCAAGCATACAATTCAAAAATTCTTTCATTCGCAAACAAAACACCTCCTAATACTTTATCCATTCCACTTTTAAATAGATTCCACTCTTCTTTTTGACTTCTCAAATGAGATTTTCCTTTTTCTGTAATTGTGTAATACTTTCTCTTTTTGGCGGTAGATTCATCCCAATATGAAGAAATCAAACTTTTCTCTTCCAATGAATGCAAAATTGGATACAAAGTTCCCTCTTTGAGCTCAAAAACATCCTCCGATTTTTCATGTAAACGCTTAATCATTTGATAACCATACATATTTTCTTCACTCAACAGCTCCAAAATCAGCATCGTCGTACTTCCTTTTAATAATTCTTTGTTAATTTTCATTTTTCCCTCCTTTTTGATACATCGGTATTCGATATATTTTACATTGTATATCTATGCATTAGAAATGTCAAGTTATTTTTTGAAAAAAATGACAAAAAAGCAATGAAATGGCTAAATTAGCCATTCCATTGCTTTTTTCGTATAAATTTATCCCTCCAGATACATTTATTTAAACAGAATAACCTAGTACTGTACGAAAGCCATAATATTCGTAACCTGTGCTAGCTCCACCATCATGGCCAGCTACACAAAATATACCTGCACCGCTATCATTAATACAACAACCACCATACATTGAAAATATTAGTACTGTAGAAAATTCAAAAGAGTAATCACCAAACCAACTCCTTGAATCTACTCTCATTTCCTTTATTCCATCTCCTATTTTCGATATTTGAAATATTTTATTTGTAAAATCATTTGCATTCATTCCATTTGTATACTTTGTAATATATTTTGTACTAATATAGTTTCCTTCTTCATCTTTTGCTTCTTTTGTCATATTTAATCCATAACTTGAATTTGCTATATAGGTTTCCTTGCCTTTTTCGTCAAATACTGCAGTATATTCCCATGCTCCACCAGACATATCATAAATTCCATACACATTTCCTGTTGTACTTGCCTTTGCCCCTGTTGTGGTATTATATGCATTTACAATTCCCGAAACACTTGTAGCACCAATACTTCCTCCTCCATTTCCTATCATAAAATTACTACTATTATTAATATCAATTTCATATCCATTTCTTCCAAATTGACTATGTGTCAAATAGGCTATCGCACCCCATTCGCTGTTTTTCATTAAATGACTTTCTTTATCTCTATCATAATCAAACGAATTTGTATACATATCTCCAATGTTGATACCTCTCCAACTTGAAACATTTGGTTTACTTACTGGCTTACTATTTTGTTGGCTCATTTCGTATTTAGCCATCCAAAATCCACTTAAATCACTATCCCAGCCGCCTCGGGCATAGTTTTCTAGACCT
>CANPFR010000013.1 GCA_947573445.1 uncultured Clostridia bacterium
AAAAAATGAATAGAAATAGACAAGAAAAAGGTATAACTTTAATTGCGTTAGTAGTAACAATTATTGTATTACTCATTCTAGCAGGAGTTACTTTAAATTTACTCATGAGTAATGAAGGCATTCTAAATAAAGCGTCAAGTGCAGTAGATAAAACAGAAAAAGCAAAACGAAAAGAAGAACTAGAAATGATAATTGTGGAGCTACAGATGGATCAAAAGGAAGAAGGAAAGAGTTTGACAATTGAAGTATTGAAAGATAAATTAAACGAAAAAGAAGAAATTAATGCAGAGTTAGAAAATGGTGAAATAGTAGGTGAATATAAAGGGTATGACTACACAATAGATGAGAATTTTAAAGTAGAGATAGGAGAAAAAATATTTGGTGTAAAACCAAAAGGAAATGTGGAAATTTTAACAACAGAATATCGATTTGAAGGAACCGTAGAAATAAAAGTGACAGCCAGTATCACAGAAGGAAAAATTCAGGAAATTGTTGCACCAGAGGGAGCTAGTTTAAAAACAAGTGTGAGTGAAACAGAAAAAATATATGAAGTAACCAAAAGTGGAAGTTATGTATTTGAAATTGTAGCAGATAATGGAAGGAAAGCCAAAACAGTAGCCAAAGTAGATAAAATATTGGAAACACCGCAAATTGGAATTCAAGAAATAACAGGAAATAGTTTTAAAATTCAAGTAGAAAATAATTATCCACAAGGTGTTATAACTGAATATAAATATTATGTAGAAAATGTAGTTAAAAATGAAGGAACCACAAATACGAGTTATGTTGTGACAGATTTAACTGAAGATACGAACTATAACAATATAAAAGTGGCAGCCTATATTAATGAGAATAAAAAAGAAAGCAATGTAGAAACTACCAAAACTGCAAAAAGGCCTGGAACACCAGAGATACAAATCGAATCGAAAAGTGAAAAAACGGCATTAGAATATCCAGTGCTGTCCCAAAAAGGAATGATAACATGTTATGTTTCAATCAAAGAAGGCGATCCAATAGTATTAAAAATAACAAATACAGAAACTAATTTAACAAATTATTACAGTACAGATAAAGGAAATACATGGATAAAATATGAAACACCAAAAGATATCCAATATCCAGGGACAGGCAATTTAATGGCCAAGAGTGTGAATAATAGTGGACTAGAATCAGAGATAGCAGTAAGTGTAGTGCCAGACAGAGAATATTTCTACGATCCCAATAGTTTGCCAACAGCGTCAGATGCTTTAGATATAGCAGCTTATGATGGAGACTTGAATACGTATGCAGAAGTATCTAGTGGTAAAACAAAATTTTATATTGCAGAAGATGCTTTTATTCATAAAATAGGCTTAGATGTAGGGAATAATACGGGGGTATTAGTTAATTGGGGGACTGGTGGATCGGTAGAAACAGGAGAAGTATGGCAAGAGAAAATAATATCTAGAAAATATGGTAATTACTGGTTTTTTACAAAGGAGTATTATAGAGATGGGAAAGGAAGTAATATGCTAAACACGATTGGAATGAATACTTACGAAATAATTTACAATGAAACAAAAGAAGATTAGAGATAAATAGATTTTAATTTTTTAGAAAGATATCTGGAGGAAAAAGCTGTTTTTTATATTTCAGAATGAAAAATGATTCATTTTCACATAAATACGCCTTAAAACGCCAACTAATGCGTTAAAAGGCCATAAAAACATAAGGTATCAAGAAAAGGAGAAAAATGAAACGAATTCTGAGAAAATTAATGTAGAGAGTCCATTCGTTTGGCCCAATGGCGATATAAAGCTAATGGTATTGATTCGATTTGTTTTACGAATAAGTAGCAGAACTTAGTAGAATTTGTCTGTTTGTGTGCCTAAAATCAGGAATCTATGAAAGAAAAAACGGATGTGCATAGTTAGGTGATGGAATTATGTAAATAATTAAATATCAAAAATACTTCCTTTTATTGTGTAATCAAAAAAGAAAAGATATAATCAGGGTAAGGAAAACAAAGGAGGAAGTAAAAAATGAAAAAAAACAAAGGTATAACGCTAATCGCCTTAGTCATCACCATTATTGTTTTGTTAATATTGGCTGGTGTTAGCTTGAACTTAATTGCAGGAAATGATGGGATTTTAAGAAAAGCAACAAGTGCAGTTAATAAAAATAAGGAAGAAACGGCAAAAGAACTGGTAGAATTGTTAATAACAGATTATCAAGCGGAATTTTATGAGAAGAAATATATAAATGGAAGTTATGGTGGCACAAGTCAGGAGTTTATTTTAGAAAAGTTAAGAGGTGGTGTCAGTACAGGAGACTATTATGTGCAGTTAGATGATGAGATGCAAGATGGATTTTTGAATGTATATGAAGGAAATGAAGGTACAGGAGATTTACTTTTATTAGGAATGTTGCAGGAAAATGGAACCATTGAATGGGAAGAAAAAATAAATGGAATTAGTGTGCGATATCATTTAAATCCAAGTAATGATACAAATGGAAATATTATGCTAACGATTAAGGCAAACTCAATAAATGGAAGTATTTCGAGTATACAAAGTCCACTGCCCCAAAATGAGGACGGAACTTATGTGGTAACAGAAAATGGAGAATACGAATTCACAATAACAGACAGTAGTGGAGCAAGTCGAACCAAAATGATAAGTATACATAAAATAGACAGAATACTACCACCAGATTTTGAACCAACAATTACGAATATAACAGAAAAGGGTTTTACAATTGAAGCAAACGCAGTAGATAATGAAAGTGGCATTGGAAAGTATGAATATTATATTGGTGAAGAAAAATATGAATCGACCAAAGGGAGTTATACGATTGATACATTGCAGGAAAGCACGGAATATTCAATTGTTGTGAAAGTATATGATAGAGCTGGAAATAGTAAGTCGTCTGCAGAAATAAAACAAATAACAAAAGAAGGATATGTAGATTATGAAGGATATATTAATAAACATATGCAAGTAGACAAAAAGATATATATTAGTTCAAATTATGGAAATGATATAGAAGGAAATGGAACACAGGATAAACCATATGCCACATTGGATAAAATAGCCGAGAAAGATATCATTGAAAAGGGTTATAGTTATGCAGTTGTACTGATGAATGGGGAATATGAGTTAACAGAGAAGATATTTGAATTGAGTTGTGATGAATGTATTAATATATTGGGGAATAAGCAAAAAACTAATTTAACATGTCATGGCTTTTATCCAAATTCAGGAGGAGGTAGTACAGAATATGAGGTTGCTTTATATCGTTTGAGATTTGAAGCAACCAATGGAGGGGGAAATAGTTATTTTTTAAATACAAAATTTTCAATGATAAATGTAGCTTGGTTTTGCTCTGAGCCTGGTTATGCGTCACCAAGTACTTTTTTAACAAGTAATTGTTATGAATTTAGAAATTGTACGTTATATCGAGGGATTCCGCGGAAATCCTCTTATTCGAGCACTTGGACAAGGTTATATACATTTTATTAACTGTTATGGAGGCCCAGTATCCACTTCAAGATATGGTATTAATGCAGATTGGGATTATCAAACCAACTATATAACCTCCTCACCACAAGTAAATACAATAACTTATGAAATTACAGAAGACGAAAATGTTTGGAAAAATGTTGGAACGGGAACAAATCCAGATGGTACACAGGCGAATTTAGGTGTTTATGGTGGAGAATATTCATGGGAGGAGTGATATAAACAAGTTTATGAAGAAAGATGCTTGAAATTCCATAAAAAATGTGATATAAGAAAAAAGAATTGAAAGAGGAAAGGAATTTTAAGCAAACGTGGAAATTGCAAGAAATTGGAAAGAATATGAAATATTAGATATGGCAGATGGTGAAAAATTAGAAGTTTGGAAAAATGTTACTTTAATTCGTCCAGATCCACAAATTATTTGGAAGGAAAAATCACAACCAGACTTGTGGAATACAGCAGATGCACGTTATAGGAGAAGCAATTCGGGTGGTGGTGGCTGGAAAGTCATAAAAAAAATACCACAGAATTGGCAAATACATTACAAAAATCTAGTCTTTAACATTAAGCCAATGGGCTTTAAGCACACTGGCTTATTTCCAGAACAAGCGGTTAATTGGGATTGGATGATGCAGAAAATAAGGCAGGAAAACCGCCCCATCAAAGTATTGAATTTATTTGCCTATACAGGAGGCGCAACAGTTGCATGTTTATCAGCGGGTGCCTCTGTTTGTCATGTAGATAGCTCCAAAGGTATGACAGATTGGGCAAAAGAAAATGTAAAATCATCAGGATTAGCTGATAAACCAGTTCGTTTTTTGATTGACGATGTTGTGAAATTTGTACAAAGAGAAATCAGACGAGGCAATCAATATGATGCCATCATCATGGATCCACCATCTTATGGAAGAGGGAAAAATGGTGAGGTATGGCAGTTTGAAAGTCAAATTGCTGATTTGGTGGAATTGTGTGAAAAAGTATTATCAAAGAATCCATTATTTTTCTTGATTAATTCATACACAACAGGGATATCAAGTAAAGTGCTAGAAAATATATTACGTTTGAAATTAGCAGGCCCAAAAGGAAAAATTACTTCAGGTGAAGTAGGGCTTCCCATGAAAAATTCAGCATTAGTATTGCCTTGTGGGATTTTTGGTAGATGGGAAAAATAGAAAGGAGCAAAAATGAGACAAACCAACAATACTAACACCTATGAAGATATGATATATGGTAGAAATTCAGTATTAGAATTATTGAAATCAGGGAAAGATATTAATAAAATTTTTATAGAACGAGGCCAGAAACATGGTTCGATTAAGGAAATTATAGCCAAAGCTAAGGACGCAAAAGTAGTACTTGTGGAGGCTGAAAAAGCAAAGTTAGATGGAATGACACATGAAAATCATCAAGGTGTGATTGCACTTGTGCCACCATTTGATTATTGTGAATTGGAAGATATTTTAGATTTAGCAAAAGAGAGGCAAGAAGATCCATTTGTTATTTTGCTGGATGGAATTGAAGATCCCCATAATTTAGGAGCAATTATTCGAACCGCAGAAACAGCAGGAGTTCATGGTATTATTATTCCCAAAAGACGAAGTGCTTCTGTGAATAGCACTGTTAGCAAAGTGTCAGCAGGGGCGACGACCTATATGAAAATTGCCAGAGTCAATAATCTAAATGATGCAATGCGAAAGCTAAAAGATAATGGACTATGGCTTATTGGGACAGATGGCGATGCCAAAACGGAGTATTATGACCAGGATTTTTCAGGTTCAGTAGGCTTAATTATTGGAAGTGAAGGGTTTGGAATGAGCAAATTAGTAAAAGAAAATGCAGATTTGTTGGTCAAAATTCCAATGAAAGGCAAAATTACTTCACTAAATGCCTCTGTAGCAGCTGGAATTGTGATTTATGAAGTTGTAAAACAAAAACAAAAAAAGTAAAAATATAGTAAAAAGTTTATGTTACCTATTGAAATTGTCTGAAAAATATGATATAATAAACAAAATTGAATGAAAAATATACAAAAGATGCAAATGACGAGAGCAATTTGCATCTTTTTCTTGATAAATCACAGGGGGAGTAAGAATGAATCGAAATATAAAGGATTTAGGGAAATTGATTTTCAAAAAGAAAGTTTATATCTTATTAATTACAATAATTTTTATGGTAACAGGAATGAGTTATTCCTATACAAATGTGGAATATAGAGCAAGTCAGAAAATTTTGGTGGATGACCAAAGTAGTCATTTAATCAATACCTATCAGGAAATTATCAAAGGTTCCATGGCGTTAGAAGAAGTTAATCGAAACCTTAATTTGAATATGAATATGCAGGAGTTATCTGAATTTATTAAAGTTTCTCATTTGGAAAATACGAATATGCTGGAAATCAAAGTGACTGGTGAGAATGCAGAAATGGTGCAAAATATTTCTAATGAAATTTCAAAAGTATTTTTGAAAAAAGTAGATGAAATTTATCAAGATGCTGAACTTTATCCAGTGGATGAAGTGGCTGATTATTACACCAAAGGAAATGTCATTATAGTAGGAATTTGCTCAGGAATTGTGGGCTTTATTTTGACGTGTTTGTTATTTGCAATTAGCTGGTTATTCAATACAAAAATCAAGAGTTGCAAAGATATTGAGGAAATTACAGGTTTGAAATCATTAATTTCGATACCAAATATCAAGTTAATTGTCAAAAAGAAATTGACAATTAAAAATATCAGAGCTCATAAAAGTGAAGTTTTTAAGTTATTGATGACCAATATTCAATTTGTGAACACCAATCATTTGCAAAGTCAGAGTATTTTGCTTACAAGTCCTAAATCAGCAGAAGGGAAAACGTATGTGGCCACAAATTTAGCAATTGAATTTGCAAAAGCTGGGAAAAAAGTCATTTTGGTAGATGGAGATATGAAACGTGGAAGAATTGCTAAAATCTTCAATTTACCCAATGATTTAGGTTTCTCGAATTATTTGTCAAATTTAGATTCTAATGGCAATTATATTAATGAAAGAATCAATCGCTTTATTAATGATACAGAAATCAAAAACTTGAATGTGATTACTTCAGGAAATGTGCCACCAAATCCAACAGAATTGTTAGAAACAAAAAAAGTGGATGAATTGATAAAAGACCTAAAAATCTTTTATGATGTTGTTTTAATTGATACCGTTTCTATCTTAGATGCTCCAGGAGCCAAACAGTTGGCCAAAAGATGTGATTTGAGTTTGATTTTATCTTCTTATGGAAATACCAGAAAGGAAGAGCTAAGAAAAGCTTATCAAACCTTAAGTGAGTATGCTAGAAATTGTATTGGTATGGGATTTAACAAAATCCCAGATACTAAAATTAGAAAAGAAATGCTTGTATTCAAAAATCAGACGAAAAAAAGAATGACAAAACTCAAAAAACAATTTCAAACAGTTTCAAAAATAATGCTTAAATTAGCCAAGAAGATAGGAAAACTTTTTCAAAAAATGGGAACATTAGGACATATTTTAAAAAGTGCATTTTTGAAATTATTTGCAGGATTAGTAGTTGGGAAAAAAGTAGTTATGGCAGGGGTTCACAAAGTACTTAAAGGAATGAGAAAGAGAACGGAAAGCATGAGGGAATATATACAAAAACGTAAAAAGAAAAAGGAAAGTATCAAATTAATTGATGCAGGAAAATGGGAGGAACCAGAGGGAAACAATATTATTAAAGAAGTTTTTGAAGAAAAAATAGCACATTTAGAAACTTCCAATGAAGTAGAATATAGAAAGAAATTAGATACCCTTAGAGCCAATATAGAAATTAAAACTACAGAGGAATTGCCTAAAGTGAGGCCTGTTGTGACCAAACCCAAAAATCAGCCAAAAAGTAAGTTTGATTTAATTCGTGAGCAACAACAAAAAGAAACACAAGAAAATGCAGTAAAAGAACCTACTTTAGAAGAAACAAAAGTGGTAAAAGAAGAAACGTGTAAAGTGGAGATACAGCCAATCGTAAATAATCATGAAGTGAAACAGGAAAAAGTGCAAGAACAAGCCATTCAAGAAAAAAAGAGCATAGAGGAAAATAAGCAAGAGTTTGAGTTAAAAAAAGCAAAAAAACAAGAAAAAAAGAAGACAAAACAAGAAATTTTAAATCAATACGAAGAAATTGACTTATCTAAACAAGAAGAGATTACAGAAGAAATGATTCGTAGACAAGTTGAAATGGACGAAATGGTTCGTTTAGCAGAAAAAGAAGAAGAGGAAGAAATGTTAAGAATGCGTCGCATGAAAAAAGAAGAGAGAATTGTAAAAAATAAAGAACGCAAAGAAAAAATAAAAAATTTCTTTCAATTCATGAGAGAAGAGAAAAAAGCGGATGATTTTGAGCAAAATCGTATTCGCAAAATGGAAGCTAAAATTGAAGAAAAAATAAAACGCGAAAACGAGAAGAATGAAATGAGAGAAAAAGTGGAAAAAGAAAAGGCGGAAAGAAAAGCCTATCGAGAAATCCAAAAGCAACGTCAGAGGGAAGAATTGAGAATCCAAGAAGAATTACAAGAAGACAATTTATATCCAAGACCAAGAATATAAATTTAATCCCATCTAAATTTGATTTAGGTGGGATTTTTTAGAATTTTAAAAAGACAAGGAATATTGACAAATAATGATAAGATAGAAAGGGGTTAGAGTAGAAATAAAGTTTTTGTTTTATGGATACTCTTTTCTTTCTATTTTTGTAGTTTTGTCTTGTATTTTCTATCAAAATAAGATATAATAGAAACATTAATTGAAATAAAAAATGGAGGAAGATTATGTCATATAATTTTAAAAAAGTAGAAAAAAAATGGCAAGATAAGTGGTATAAAGAAGGAACATTTTATGCGAAACAAGATTTTAAAAATCCAAAAAAGTGGTATGGATTAGTTGAGTTTCCCTATCCTTCTGGGCAAGGTTTGCATGTGGGGCATCCAAGAAGTTATACAGCATTAGATATTATAGCCAGAAAAAAGAGACTGGAAGGCTACAATGTTTTATATCCAATTGGTTTTGATGCTTTTGGGCTTCCTGCTGAAAATTATGCCATTAAAAATCACATACATCCTAAAATTACAACAGAAAAAAATATCAATCATTTTCGTGAACAATTACAGGCGTTAGGATTTTCATTTGACTGGTCACGAGAAGTTAACACAACCGATCCGAATTATTACAAATGGACACAATGGATTTTCATTCAGTTATATAAAAAGGGCTTGGCTTATAAAACAACAATGCCAATCAATTTCTGTACAGGTTGTAAAGTAGGGCTTGCGAACGAAGAAGTGGTAAATGGTGTTTGTGAAAGATGTGGAAGTACCGTTGTGCAAAAGGAAAAATCTCAATGGATGCTAAAAATCACACAATATGCACAAAGATTAATAGATGACTTGGATGATGTCAATTTTCTGGATAAAATCAAAGCCCAACAAAAAAACTGGATTGGCAGAAGTGAAGGTGCAGAAGTCAATTTCAAAATTGATGGAACAGACGAAAATTTAGTAATCTACACAACCAGACCAGATACAATTTTCGGTAGCACCTACATGGTAGTTGCACCAGAACATAAATTAATAGAAAAATATGCAGATAAAATTGAAAATTTAGATGAAATTAAAGCCTATCAAAAAAAAGCTGCGTTAAAATCAGATTTTGAGCGTAGTGAATTAAATAAAGAAAAAACAGGTGTAGAAATCAAAGGTTTGCAAGCAATTAATCCACTGAATCATGAAAAAATGCCAATTTGGGTTTCCGATTATGTTTTAATTACTTATGGAACAGGAGCTATTATGGCAGTTCCAGCCCATGATGACAGAGATTTTGAATTTGCCCAAAAATTTGGTTTGCCAATCAAACAAGTAATCAAACCAAAAGACGATTCTGTTGAAGTTGATTTACAAAATAGAGCATTTACAGATGTTGAAGAAGGAATTGCTATAAATTCTCGGATTGATTGACGGTCTTTCTGTAAAAGAAGCCATTCAAAAAGTGATTGAATATATAGAATCAAACCAGATAGGAACCAAAAAGGTTAATTACAAATTACGTGATTGGGTATTTTCGCGTCAAAGGTATTGGGGTGAACCAATTCCAATGGTGTATTGTGAAACTTGTGGTTGGGTGCCAATTCCAGAGGAAGAATTACCACTTAAATTACCAGATATTGAAGATTATGAGCCAGGTGAAAATGGAGAATCGCCACTTGCCAAACAATTAGACTGGATTCAAACAACATGTCCACACTGTGGAAAAACAGCCAAACGCGAAACAGATACCATGCCACAATGGGCTGGTTCTTCATGGTATTTTTTGAGATATATGGATCCACATAATGATGAAGAATTAGCTTCAAAAGAAGCTTTAGAATATTGGTCGCCAATTGACTGGTACAATGGCGGAATGGAACATACGACGTTACATTTGCTTTATTCAAGATTCTGGCACAAATTTTTGTATGATATTGATGTTGTGCCAACCAAAGAACCATATCAAAAACGTACTTCACATGGTATGATTTTGGGAACCAATGGTGAAAAAATGTCAAAATCCAAAGGAAATGTCATCAATCCAGATGATATTATTGAGGAGTTTGGTGCTGATACATTCCGTGTTTATGAAATGTTTATGGGACCTTTTGATCAAGTGGCAGCATGGTCAATGGAAAGTATTCGTGGTTGTGGCAAGTTTTTGGATCGTGTTTGGAATTTAAAAGAGATGCTAGTGGATGAAGAAAATTATTTACCAGAACATGAAAAGATGATGCACAAAGCGATTAAAAAAGTAAGTTCTGATATCGAAGAAATGAAGTTCAACACAGCTATTGCAACGTTTATGACAATGGTTAATGAATTTTATAAAGACAAAAAATTGTCAAAAGGTGAATACAAGACCTTTTTGCAATTATTAAATCCATTTGCACCACATATAACAGAGGAATTGTTTGAAGAAGTTGGTGAAAGTCAAACCATAGCTCAAACACCTTGGCCAACTTATGATGAAACGAAAACAATTGATGATGTAATTGAAATTCCTGTTCAAATCAATGGAAAAATGAAAGTTGTTGTCCATGTCTCCAAAGATGCGGAAGAAGAGGAGGTTAAACAAGTCGTACATGCCAATCTTGTTGTTCAAAAGAATTTGGAAGGTAAAAACATTGTAAAAGAGATTTATGTTGGTGGAAAGATTTACAATATCGTTGTCAAATAGGAGGTAAATAAATGAAAAATGTTTTTGTGATTCATGGATATAATGGTGATACAAGTGAAACATTTGGACCTTACCTGAAAAGTGAGTGTGAAACACGAAAAATAACCTGTTTTTTACCAATTTTTCCTGTAAAACAAGAGGCAACTTTTGAAAAATGGGTTAGAGTAATGGATGAATTTTTGGAAAAAGGCTTAATTCATGAACAAACAATCGTAATTGCACATAGTTTAGGAACACAGTTTTGGGTCAAATATGCTTTTTTGAGGAATCTTCGGTATTCAAACATTTATTAGCATAGCAGGTTTTGTAGAGATGCAAGCCCAAAGACAAGATTTACAAGAAGTTGTGAGCAGATTTAAGCCGAGTGACTCAGCATATCAAGCGTTTGAGAAATTTGCTGTAAGACGATATGCGATTTATAGTGACAATGATCATCTCAATCCTCAACAAGAATTGGAGAGATATGCGGAAAAAATAAAGGCACAAAAAGTATTTGTCAAAGGAATTGGACATTGTGGTAGAAAATCTGGTGTAAAGGAATTGCCAGAGGTAATAAGAATGCTGGATGAAGATTAGCAATAGAATATAAAAAAAGGTATCGACTAATTATGACAAAATTTGCTATTTTTCGTCAAGTAAAGAGAAATAAAATAAAAAACTCGTGTTTTCAATCGAAAATGCGAGTTTTTTTTAGGAAAAAAATATTTTGTTAACTAAATAATAGGGTAACAGATAAAATAACTGTTAAAAAACCAAAGCTGATAAAGTATAATTTAAAACCATCCACAAAGTTTTCCACATTATCCACACCTAATAAAATTCAAATTCTGTGGATAAAATCGTAAAAACATTATGTAGTTTCAACAAATTAAATCAAAATTTTACACAAAAATGAAAAAAATCTAAAAATTACTATTGACATTTTTCAAAAAGGAGCATATAATATAAACATATGAACAAATATTCATATGAAAAGGAGAAAATAATGGATTTTGAAATAGCAGAACAAAATGTTGTTGATTTTGAGAAAATCAATAAAATCAAGAAAATTTTACCGCAAGATGAGTTAATTTTTGAAATGGCTGAATTATTTAAAGTGTTTGGTGATTCCACTAGAATGAAAATCATAAGTGCCCTATTAGAAGAGGAATTATGTGTAGGTGATATTGCCGTTTTAACCAATTCTACGCCATCAGCAATTTCACATCAATTGCGTGTTTTGAAACAGGCTAAATTAGTCAAATATAGAAAAGAAGGAAAAATTGTTTATTATTCATTAGATGATGAGCATGTAAGACAGATTTATGAGAAAGGGCGTGAGCATGTTGAAGAAGTATGAGTTTATTTTAAAAAATTTAGATTGTGCTAATTGTGCTAATAAAATTCAAAATAAAATTGCTGAAAATCAGGAATTTCAAAATGTTGTGGTTAATTTCAACACATTAAGATTAACTTATGAGGCAGAAACTGAAAACAAAGTCAAAATTGTTCAAATTGTAAAATCACTAGAACCAGAAGTAGAAGTAATGGAAACCCGTTCCAAAAACCAGGAACAAGACAACAAAACAGCATTCCAAATCATTCGATTAGTACTAGGGATTGGAATGGCAGGAATTGGTTTTTTAGCAGGATTAGAGACTCAATTAGCCAATAGTTTACTACTTGTTTCTTATTTTATTTTACTTTATAGAACCATTGGAAATGCGGTTAAACTATTTAAAACGAGTAAAAGTATCAATGAGAACTTTCTTGTTACACTATCTTGTTTGGGTGCTTATTTTATTGGTGAGCACATGGAAGGATTGATGGTTATCATTCTTTATGAAATAGGAAAAATTTTAGAAGATAAGGCAGTTAACAAGACTAGGAAGTCGATTTCAGATTTAATGGACATCAAACCAGAATACGCTAATCTAAAAACAGATTCTGGCACACAACAAGTTGCTCCAGAAACGGTAAAAATAGGTGATATTGTTATTGTGAAACAAGGTGAAAAAATCCCCTTAGATGGTATGGTTATGAAAGGAGAAGCAAATTTAGATACTTCCTCTTTAACAGGAGAAAGTGCTTTGGCAAAAGTTTCCATTGGTGAAGAAGTTTTATCAGGTAGCATTAATGTGCAAGGAATGTTAGAAGTTAGAGTAACTGAAAAATACGAAGACAGTACAGTTAATAAAATTCTAGAATTAGTCCAAAATGCTACTGATAAAAAAGCTAAAACAGAAACATTTGTTAACAAAGCATCTAAAATATATACTCCCCTTGTTATTCTAGTGGCTATTTTCGTGGCGATTAGTTTGCCATTTTTGGGAGGTATCAGTTATACAGAAAGTATTTATCGTGCTTTAATTTTCTTAGTAGTTTCATGCCCATGTGCGATTGCAATTTCGGTTCCACTAAGTTATTTTTCAGGAATTGGTAAGGCTTCTAAAAGAGGAATTTTAATTAAGGGAAGTGATTATTTAGATAGTCTAAAAGACATCCAAGAAATTGTTTTTGATAAAACAGGAACACTAACAAAAGGAAAATTTGAAGTAACTAAAATAAAAGTATATGATGAAAAGTTTACCCAAGATCAAGTTTTAGAATTGGCACAGTTAGGGGAAAGTTTTTCTAACCATCCAATTGCCAAATCCATTCTTACATTTAATCAAACGAAAGTCGATTCTACGAAAGTTAAGGATTATGAAGAAATAGCAGGAAAAGGAGTTCGATATAAATGGGAGAATCAGACGATATTAGTTGGAAATGCCGATTTTGTACAAACGAATGAAAAAATTGACGGAACTGCTATTTTTATAAAAGTAGACAAAGAACTTGTAGGAGTAATTTGTTTGCAGGACACCATAAAAGAAGGAACAAGAGAAGCATTTCAGGTCATTCATGCACAGGGAATCCAAACCAGAATGTTTACAGGAGATAACAAACAAGTGGCTGAAAAAATTGCGAAAGAACTTGAAATAACAGAAGTCCAATCAGAAATGCTTCCTACTGATAAATATCAGGAAATGGAAAAATTGTTAAAAAATAGGAAAAACTCTGGCAAAATTGCATTTGTTGGAGATGGAATTAATGATGCACCAGTATTAGCCATTAGTGATATCGGAATTTCCATGGGAGGTGTTGGTTCTCAATCTGCAATAGAAGCGTCAGATGTAGTTATCATGACAGATAACATTCATAGAATAATAGATGGTATTCAAATATCGAAAAAAACAAGTCGCATCATCAAACAAAATCTAATTTTTGCAATTGGAATCAAAATATTAGTTTTGATTTTAAGTACATTTGGTATTTCCAATATGTGGCAAGCCATATTTGCGGATGTGGGAGTGACTTTACTGACAATTTTAAACACATTAAGAATCTTAAAAAGCGAAAAGAGAGAAAAAATATAGTCCAAAAAGCAGAAAAAAACTATTTTTCTGCTTTTTTTATGTTAAATTAAAAATCCAGCAAACATAGAATTATCAACGGATAACAGACACAAAAGCAACTAATTTATGTAAAATTTACATAAATTTTGGAAAAAGTATTGATTTTTCTTCTAAAAAGTGGTAAAATGAATATAACATGTGATTATAAATTCGTGAATTATACCCTTTTTTACGAATCAAGTACAGTTAGAAAAAATATTGAAAATACATGGAGGATTAAATGAGGAGGAAGAAAATTTTATATCTAGTGGAGGCGATGCGGTGGCGGAGTGTTTACATATATAGTTGACCTGGCAAACCGAGTGTCGAAGCAAATGGATGTAATCATAGCGTACTCAATAAGAAAACAAACGCCAAAAGATTTTGAAAGATATTTTAATAAAGACATTAAATTAATCAGAGTCCAGAATTTTACAAGAAGTATTAATCCAATAAAAGACATAAAAGCAATTTTGGAAGTGAAGAAATTAATCAAAGACGAAAAGCCAGATATTGTACATATGCATTCATCCAAAGCGGGAGCAATCGGTAGATTGGTGATTTCACCAAAACAAGCAAACTTATTTTATACACCACATAGTTACGCATTTTGTAAAAAAGATGAGTCAAAATTAAAAGTCAAATTTTACAAAATGGTCGAAAGCCTATTAGGAAAGCGAAAATGTATGACAATTGCTTGTTCCAAAGGGGAATATGAGGAAGCTTTACAACTTACCAAGAACTGTATGTACATTAATAATGGCATTGATATAAATGAAATGAATCAAGCGATTTTTGGAGAGCGAGAAAAGAGACTTGATAGAGAAAATTTAAAAATATGTACAGTAGGCAGGATTGGACCGCAGAAAAATCCAGCATTATTTAATCAAATTGCAGAAAGATTTCCTACCATACAATTTACCTGGATTGGGGATGGTGAATTAAGAGAAGTGTTAAAATCACCCAATATAAAAGTGTCAGGGTGGTTGGAACGAAAGAAAACAATACAAGAGTTGTATCAAAATGATGTATTTATTTTACCTTCTCTGTGGGAAGGATTACCAATTACATTATTAGAGGCAATGTATTTGAAAAAAATTTGCTTAGTAAGTGATGTGATGGGTAATCGAGATGTAGTAAAACAAGGAGAAGACGGGTTTATCTGTCAAACAGAAACAGAATATTGTCAGATAATTGAAACAATAAAAAATGGGAAAATCGATTATTTCATCATGCAAAATCGAGCGAGAGAAAAGATTTTGGCCAATCACAATATGGACAAGATAGCAGAAGAATATTTAAAAATATATAGTAAAGGAGATGGTTGTTATTAAGGAGTTAGAATTAAAACAATTTTTAAAATTATTTTGGGATAAGAAAGTGTTTATCATTTTCGTGATGGTGGTATTTGCATTTATGGGAGGAGCAAAAATAAAATATTTTACCACACCAGTGTATGAAGCGACTGGTAAATTAATCTGTGCTAGAACAGAAGAATCAATTAGTGAAGGGGCGACAGTTACAACATCAGAGTTAAGTATGCCATCTAGTTTGGCAGAAACATATGCAGCTTTAATTAAGAGTGATTTAATTGTAAATCAAGTTATTGGAAATTTAGGTTTAAATATGAGTGCAGGACAATTAAGTAGTAGTGTAGAATTAACACCAGTAACAAAAGTGTATTATCAAGTAACAGCAAGAAATACAGACAATGAAATGGCAGCAAAAATTGCCAATGAATTTATCAAGGTATTTTCAGAAGAAGTAAAGAAAATTTATGAAATTGACAATATTCGTATTGTAGATGAGGCACAAGTACCAACAGGAGCTATGAATATGAATATGGGAAAAAGCATCAAAGTATTTGCAGGAATTGGGTTTGTGGTTGCAGCGGCAGCAGTTATGATTATGTTTATTTTTAATAATACAGTTACCAATGCTGACCAAATCAAACGATATACAAAACTTACAACATTAGCTTCGATACCAAAATATAGTGGAAATGAGGATTTGATTACATTAAAAGATTCAAAATCACCATATGCAGAAAGTATCAAGATTTTAAGAACGAATCTACAATATATGTATGAAAAAGGAACCTTACAAACAGTAGGAATTACTAGCAGTTTACCTGGAGAAGGAAAAAGTTGGTTGACAGCAAATCTTGCAGTAGCATTCGCCAATGGTGGTAAAAAGACATTAATTATTGATGCTGATATGCGAAGAGGTAGACAACATCGTTTATTCAAAGTAAGAAAAGTGCCAGGTTTATCAGAGTTTTTGATGGCGGCAAGAGAAAATACTGGATTAGTTGCAATCAAAGGTAGAAGAGTAGGAAAAGGTTTGGTAGCGAAATTTTTGAGTGTGATTAATAAAGTAGTAAAAATCGAGAAAATTCCTGCTATTGCGAAGATTATTTATAAAGAAGAATATATTTCAGCAAATGCTGAAAGCAATGTGAAAATGAAATCTTTGAAAAAAGAAACAAAAGTAGAAGAGGCAGAGATTGTGGTTGAACCAGAAAAGAAAAAAAGAGGTAGAAAACCTGCCAAAAAAGAAGAAGTAGCAGAAGAAACAACCAAGAAAACAGCGAAAAAATCCACAAAGAAAAAAGCTGAAAAAGAAGAAGTTGTTGTAGAAGAAAAGAAAACGAAAAAAGCAACGAGCAAGAAAACAACGAAAAAGTCAGAAGGAAAAGAATTAGCTGTTATAGAGAAAAAAGAGGAAGTTGTTAAAAAAGAAGAAAAACCAATGGTATTTCAATGTGTGAATGAAACAGGAATTGACAATTTATATGTATTACCATCTGGTAGTGAGAGATTGGAATCTTCTGAATTATTATCAACAGAAAAATTTGCGGATGCAATAGAAGATTTGAAAAAAGAATTTGATATGATTATTATTGATACACCACCAGTTTCTGTTGTGGCAGATGGATTTATTGTGTCAAGAATGGTAGATACGAATATGATTGTTTTAAAACATGGAAATACAGAAATTAATGAGTTAAATAAAATTAAAAATAATATTGAACAAATTGGTGGAGAAGTAATTGGAACAGTCATTAATAAGATTCCAGATGCAAATAAGAAATATTACAATACATATTATAATAAAAAAGTAAAATAAAACAAAAATATAGCGGACTTGCAATTCATTTAAAAGTCCGCTATAATTGTAAGTAGATAAGAGAAAAAAGTGAAGAAAGGATATACAGATGAAAGTAAAACTGGATTTTTATGTGAAAACAACGGTCATTATAGTTGCTATGGTGTTTTTGATATTAGGAGCGAAGGTTGTAAGATATACGATTATGAAGGAAGTTTTGGTTGATACAAGTTCTGGACATTGGATGATAGGAATTTTGAATAATGAAAGAATTTTAAATGAACTTGAGATGGAAATGCAAACAGAAGAAGAAATTGGAGCAGGAGAAAAAGCAATTAAAATTTTCAAGGATATTAACTTTTTTGGTTTAACGACTTATGAAGGATATGAAATTTATATTACAATTGTTTGGAATATTATGTTATTAATCATTATGTTTACATTAAGAAATAAGTTAAACATTTTGCAAACAATATTTTTGGTGCTTTCCATTTTGGTATTAAATATATTTGATTTTAATTTAGCAAAAGAACCAATTCAGATGTTATATTTTATTTTAATGTATATGGTGATTACAAGTAAATCCTTAAAAGACAGTTTTAAGTATTGTCTATGTTTTGGAATCTTATATTGGGCGTCTGTTTCATTTAGGGAATATTACATATTGATTGCAATATTTATGCTAGGTGCATCTTGGATTTGTAAAACGTTTATATTAATGAAAGATAGATTGAAAATTCAAGATATTATACTTGTAATGTTTGTTTTAGGTGTAGGGTATTTCTTATTACTTTCTGTATCTAAAATTATCATGCCAGAAGATTATGCAGAGTTAGTTAGGGTTAGAACAAGAGGTGAAGAAGGAGCTGGAACAAGTATTGTTAACTGGATCACAAAAGATGCTTCTAATTTGCCATTGTTTACTTTAGATTATTTGATAATGCTTGTTCGTATGATGATACCAATTGAATTGATAACATTTGGTCCGAAGTATTGGCCATATGTTGCATATCAGGTGATGATTACGTTTTATGTGGTGATGGCTTTGAAGAATATTAAGAAAAATCATAAGTCGAAAAATGTTGCATTGTATGTTTATTTGGGATTTTTGTGTGGTTCGGCAACATTTGAACCAGATTTTGGTTCTTGGGTGCGTCATGAGGCAGCCATTGCTCCGATTTTGTTTATATTGGCTGATATGTATCGATTTAAACAAGCGAGAACGGATTTGGAGAAACATAAATTAGAGAAAGAAGAACAAAGGGAGGAAAATTATGGATAAAAAAGTTGGAATTGTATCTTGTTATTTTAAACACAATTATGGAAGTATGTTGCAGGCGATTGCAACACAGAAGATTTTAGATGATTGGGGAATTCCGAATGAGACGATTAATTTGGAGAAATTAGAACAAGAAATTGCGAAGGGAAAAAGAAAATATTATTTAAGCCAAATTTTTAATTTTTCCTTCATTAAAGCGAAACTTGGAATGGTTAAGTTGAAACTTTATTGTAAATTTGCGAATGGAGAACTGGGAAGAAATATCAAAATGAGAGATAAAAAATTTGAAGAATTTGAAAAAATGTTTCATCTTTCGAAAAGTTATGATACAATGAAACAGATTTGTGAAGAAGGAAATTACACTGATGTTTTGGTTGGAAGTGATCAGTTATGGCTTCCAGTGAATATTGTGGCTGATTATTATACGCTTAATTTTGTGCCAGAGCATGTGAATAAGATATCATTTGCAACGAGTTTTGGGGTATCTCAGATTCCAGAAAAATATAAAGATCAGTATCAGAAGTTTTTGAAGAGAATTGAGAATTTATCGGTTCGAGAAGATGCTGGAGTAAAGTTAGTAAAAGATTTAACAGGGCGAGAGGCAAAATTGGTTTGTGATCCAACACTATTGTTTGATAAGGAAGAGTGGATGAGCATTCAGAAGGAAGAACGTCTGATAAAAGAAAAATATATTTTCTGTTATTTTTTAGGAAAGACAGTAGAATACAGAAAGTTTGCAGAAAGAATTAAGGAGAAAACGGGTTATAAAATTGTGTCACTAAATCATTTGGATGAGTATGTGAAATATAGTGATAAATTTGCGGATGAAGCACCATTTGATATTGGACCAAGTGAGTTTTTGAATTTGATTCGAAATGCAGAATTTGTGTGTACAGATTCATTCCATGGAACAGTATTTTCACTTATCAATCAGAAGAAGTTTTTTGTGTTTAGACGTTATCAAAATAAATCAAAAGTTTCTACGAATTCGAGATTGGATTCTCTTTTGAAGATTGTGAATTTGAGTGATAGGATGCTAGATGGAGATGAAGAGGTTAAGGATTTGCTTGAAAAAGAGATTGATTATGAAGTGGTATCAAAAAAACTAGGGGAATTTAGAGAAGATTCGAAAGCGTTTTTGAGAGGAGCTTTGGAGAATGGAAAGAATTAAAGTTTTATATTTTGTTGACCGTTTGAGACATGGGGGCATTCAACAAATGATTGTTGAAATTTTAAAAAAGATGGATCAAGAAAAGGTACAAATTGATTTGTTAATATTTGATGATGGACAGACTTACCCATTAGAAGAAGTTGTGAGGCGTTTAGGAATTAAGGTGTATAAAATAGATGCTTGGATTTGGAAACCATGGGATTATTTGAAACAAGCAAAAGCGTTAGATCATTTTTTTAAGGAGCATCATGATTATAAAGTAGTACATATGCATTCTTCAAGTAAGAATTTTATGGTTTTGAAAAAAGCTAAAAAATATGGGATAAAGATAAGAATTGCTCATTCGCATAATATAGGTTTTCAATCCAAAAATAAAATAAAAATTATGGTGGGAGATATTTTAAAAAAGCCATTAAAAAAATATGCTACGGATTTTTTTGCCTGTTCAAAATTGGCTGGAAAATGGCTTTTTGGGGATAAAGAGGTCAAAGTAATTCATAATGCAGTAGATTATGAAAAATTTAAATTTAATCAAGAAAGACGTGATGAACTGAGAAAAGAGCTTGGAATAGAAAATAAGTTCGTGATTGGAAATGTTGGACGATTTACAAATCAGAAGAATCATGCGTTTTTGATTGATATTTTTGAAGAAATTTATAAACAAAATCATGATGCTGTTTTAATATTGGTAGGGATAGGAGAAAAGGAAGAAGAAATAAAAGAAAAAGTGAAAAATCTTGGACTACAAGAAAATGTGTTGTTTTTAGGGTTTCATAATAATGTTAATGAGTATATGTGGGTAATGGATTGTTTTGTTTTTCCTTCTATATTTGAAGGATTAGGATTGGTTTTGATTGAGGCACAAACAACGGGAATGAAATGTTTTACGTCAAAAGATGTTGTACCAGAAGAAGCAAAAATATCAGAATTATTAACGTATATTTCTTTGAAACAAACAGCGAAAGAATGGGCTGATATGATTTTGAATAGTGATTTTGAAAGAGAAGATATTAAGCGAGAATTGGAAGATAGAAAATATTTGATAGAGCAAACGGTGAAAGAACTGGAAGAGTTTTATTTAGGAGAGTAGAATGAAAAAAGTTGTGTTTAAATGGATTCGAGGTTTCATAAAATTAATGATTGGATTTGTTCATTTTCCGTCAGTAAAGATGACGAGCCAAGAGGCTGAAACAGAAATTTCTAAAATATATGACAAAAAGGCGTTATTCAATGAGATGGATATTCAAAATTTAGAGGTAGATGAAAAGATTGATTTGAGTATTATTATTCCAGTTTATAATGTGCAGAAGTTTTTGAAGAAGTGTTTGGATTCGATTGTGGAACAAGAAACGAAATATCGTTTTGAAGTGATTACTGTAAATGATGGTTCAACGGATCAATCAATCAAAATTTTGAAAGATTATGAAGAAAAATATGATTTTATAAAAGTAATTGACCAAGAAAATGGAGGAGCAGCAAAGGCTAGAAATAATGGGATAAATAATGCAAGAGGAAGGTATATTTCTTTTATCGATAGTGATGATTTTGTAGATAAATTGTTTATAGAAACGATGTTAGAAAGAGCTTTTAAAAATGATTTAGATATTGCGATGTGTTCTTATTACGAATATGATTTTGAAAATGAAAAAGTTTTATGTGAGAAGAGACGAAAAGGGATATGCATAAAAGGAAAGTTAGGAGATGAAATTTTAAAATTAAAAGGCTATAACTGTATGAAAATATTTAAAAAGGAATTGTGGAAAGAGATTAGACAACCAGAGGGGTATTGGTATGAAGATTGTATGATTAGGATAATTTTGTTAAGAATGTGTTCTTCTTTTGAATATATCGATATTCCATTGTATTATTATACAGTTCATAAAAGTAGTATTTCTAGAGATAAAGATAATAAGAAAAAGCTTAAAACGTTAGATCATTTATTTTTGTTACAGGAGTTATTAAAATTATCAGAGAAATTGAATTTAAGCAATGATAAAGAAACATTATATAAGATTATATTATATGAATTGGGGCCAGTGTTATGGCTTAGAACAAGAAAATTAGAACCCAAAATGAAAAAAGAAGTTTTTATTTTAGCATGTGATATAATGGAAAAGTATAAGATGAAAGTGGTAGTTGATTTTGAAAATAAGTATTTGGAGAAGGCATTTGAGAGACGCGATTATCATTTGTGGAAATTGGTGAATCTTTATATTATGTTGGGAGTGAAAAGTGAGAATGAATGAAAAAATACTTGTGATGATGTCCACCTATAATGGGGAAAAATATATTGATGAGCAGATTGATAGTGTATTGGCACAAAAAAATGTAAGGGTAGATTTATTAATAAGAGATGATGGTTCAAAGGATGAAACGGTTCGTATTATAAAAAGATATTGTGAAAAATTTGATAATATAAAGTTTTATGAAGGTCCTAATTTAAAACCTGCGAGAAGCTTTTTAAACTTAATTGAAACAGCTGAATTGAATTATGATTATTATGCTTTTTGTGATCAAGACGATGTGTGGCATGAGGATAAGTTATATCAAGCAATTGAAAAGATTGGAAAAAAGAAAGATTCTCAAAAACCAATTTTGTATTATTGTGGAGTTGAAACAGTGGATGATAATTTGAAAAATATAGATACTTGGTTTGTTCCAGAGGAATGTGCTTCAAGTTTGTCTGAAACGTTAAGTACGCTTGGGTTGTTAAAAGGGTGTACAATGGTTATTAATAAAGAGTTGATGAAAAATTTGAGAAAACAATTTCCAAAAGTGTTAACAATGCATGATGTATATATACATGAGGTTTGTTTAGCGTTGAATGGAGTAATCATTGCGGATCAAGGGAGATATATGAAATATAGAGTTCATAGAAATAATGTCACGATGGGGAAAGTAGCGATTCGAAAAAGATTTAAAAAATTGATGAAGATGATGTTTACCGAGGAAAAATGTAAATATTCTAAAATGATTGAAGAAATTATTCATATTTATGAAGAGCAAATAAGTCCAGAAAATTTAGAACAATTAAGAAAAGTTGCTTATTATAGAAAAAATTTAAGAACAAAATTGAAGTTACTGAAGGATGAAGCAGGGAAAGCGTTTGTCAGTAAAAAGTGGTATGTAAATGTGAAATTAAAAGTATTATTAGGGATTTTATAGGAGAGAAAAAAATGAGTAAAAGGAAAGTATTATATACAGGTTATTCTGCCAATATGGGAGGAATTGAGAGATTTTTGCTCAATATTTGTAAATACATTGATAAGGAAAAATTTGAAGTTAGTTTTTTGACTTTTAAAAATCAGAAAGTATATTTGCAAGAAGAGTTGGAAAATAAGGGAATCAAATTTTTTGAGATTACAAGTAGAAAAGAAAATTATATTCAATATTTGAGAGACTTAAAAAAAGTATACAGTGAAAATGATTTTGATATCATTCATTTTAATTGTATGAATTTTAGTTTGTTTGAAAGAATTATTTTGGCTAAGAGATATTCAAAAGCAAAAGTGATTATTCATTCTCATTCCAATAATATTGGAAATAAAATTGGAAAAAAGGCTCAGATGATAGATAAGATAGGAAAATTTGCTATGAGAAATAGTGAGTGTAAAAGAATTGCTTGTAGTAAAGAAGCTGGAGAGTGGCTTTTTAGAGATAAATCTTTTATGGTGTTAGATAATGGAATAGAAATAGAAAAATTTAAGTTTTATGAGGAGAATCGAGTCAATATTAGAAGTGAATTAGGAATTGATGAGAATACAGAGGTTTTGGGAACCGTAGGTAGATTGGTAGAACAGAAAAATCATAAATTTCTAATAGAAGTTTTTTATGAGTATCAAAAATTGAATGCTGATAGTAAATTGTTGTTGGTAGGTGAAGGGAAATTTAAAAGTGAGTTAGAGTCACAGGCGAAGAGATTGCAGATACAAGATAAGGTTTTATTTTTAGGTATGCGAAAGGATATAGAAAAAATTTATTCTGCAATGGATATTTTTGTTTTTCCTTCCATATTTGAAGGGTTTGGGCTTGCTGTTGTGGAGGCACAAATCAATGGATTAAAGTGTTATGCTAGTACCAATGTGGCAGAAGAGTCAAATGTTACTGGAAATGAGAAGTTTTTGGAGTTAGATGAAGGTGCTGAAAATTGGGCTAAGAAAATATTTGAATCGAATCATGAAAGAGATGAAAGGGCATTTGAAAAAGTGCCAGATAAATTTAAAATTGTAGAAATGGTAAAGATTTTGAGTAAAATTTATGAGGAAATAGATTAAATATTGATGAGGAAAAGGGTGAAATAGATGGAAAATGCTACAGAGCAAAAAGTGGTTCGAATATTACAAATTGGTTGTACACAGAATTGTGGTGGCATGGAGAATTTTGTAATGAATACATATAGGAATATTGATAGAAATAAGATTCAATTTGATTTTTTGACTACGCATAATGGGAAAATTGCTTATGAAGATGAAATAGAGTCTTTAGGTGGCAAGATATATAGGGTTACTTATAGAAAAAGTGAAAATATAGTAAAACATTATACGGCCTTATATCAGTTTTTTAAAGACCATCCTGAAATTGATGGAATTCATATGAATAGTTGTTTTTTTAATTATATATTACCTTTGAAAATAGCAAAGAAATTTGGAATAAAAACAAGAATATTTCATGCACATAATTCTGCTAATATGTTTGGAGATACTTTTTTTTATAGACTTCTTGGTAAATATACAAAGTCGAAAATAAAAAAACTAGCCACTCATTTATTAGCATGTTCTGATGAAGCAGGAAAATACATGTTTGATGATAATTTTGAAGTGATTGAAAATGGAATTGATACCAATTCATTTAAATTTGATGAAAATAGGAGAAAGAATAAACAAGAGGAGTTACAAATAAATGGAAGAAAGGTAATTGGATTTGTTGGAAGATTACAAGAACAGAAAAATCCTATGTTTGCATTAGAGGTGTTTAAAGCATTGTATGCAATTAGAAAAGATGTTATTTTTCTAATTGTAGGAGATGGTGAGTTAAAAGGGGAAATGTTAGAATATGTTCGACAAAACAATTTAGAAGAAGCAGTTGTTTTTTTGGGAATGAGAAAAGATATGAGTGATTTATATCAGGTTATGGATGTTTTTTTTCTTCCTTCGAAGTTTGAAGGTCTTGGAATCGTATTCATAGAAGCACAAGCCAATGGATTAAATTGTATTACTTCTACTGGAATACCAGATGAAACATGTATTACAGATTTAGTTAAAAGAATTGATTTAGAACAGCCAATAGAGATATGGAAGAATGAGTTATTGAGTAAACTAGATGAGATAAGGGATGAAAAATATCATAAAATGGTAAAAGATAAATATGGAATTTCGATAACAGTAGACAAATTAGAGCAAATTTATTTGAAATGAGGAGAGAAACGAAATGGAAGACTTAATTAGTGTAATTGTACCAGTATATAATGTAGAAAAGTATTTAGATAAATGTGTGGAAAGTATTGTGAATCAATCTTATAAAAATTTGGAAATTATTTTAATAGAGGATGGTTCGAAGGACTTTTCTGGAAAGAAATGTGATGATTGGAAAGAAAAAGATAAACGTATAAAAGTAATTCATACTGAAAATGGAGGGGTTTCTAGAGCTAGAAATATAGGATTAAAAGAGGCAAAAGGAGAATATATAGGCTTTGTAGATAGTGATGATTATTGTAAGCAGGAAATGTATGAAACAATGTTAGAAGTTTTTAAACAGAATAAAGAAGTTGAATTATGTTATTGTGATGTGTTTCGAGATGAAGAAATCGTCTCACAAGGTGTAAGTGGAATGCTTACAAAAGAAGAAAAGATAGATTTGATTTATCCATTTAAATCTTCGTTATGGAATGTATTATTTAAAAGAGAAAAATTAAAGAATATGAAATTTGATGAACACATTTTTTATGGTGAAGATTTGCTTTTTCTTATTCAGTATTTATTGGATATGAAAGGAAGTATTTTTCATGTAAATATTCCACTTTATATACATAGGAATAATAGTGATAGTATTACCAATCAAAAGAGTTTAGAAAAAATGAATAAAAATTATAGTAATTTTGTTTTGGCGAGCCAAAAAGCTATAAATGAATTGGAAAGGCATGGTATATATGATAAGAAGTATTATGCAAGGTACATTGATTTGGTTTATCATAGTTATCAAAAATGTAAGAATTTTGATGGTAAAGATGAAATATTCAGTGAATTAGGTAAATATAGAGATAGTTTTAATGCTAAACAAAAAATATATTATTTGTTATTGAAGATAAATAAAAATAGTTTATACTATGCTCGTAAAATATTAAAGAGATAAAGTATAGAACAATGAAAAAGATTATTAAAGAGAGAGGATAAGAGATGTCAAATTCACGAACTAAAAATTCAATCAAAAATTCTATAACTTCTACATTAGTCTATATCATAACAACTATTATGGGATTCATTTCCCAAGCTGTTTTTATCCGCACCCTAGGTGCTGAATATAACGGAATCAAAGGTTTATTTAGCAATATTTTAAACATGTTAAGTATCGCAGAACTTGGTTTTGGTTCTGCTATTGTGTTTCATTTATACAAACCAATGGCAGAAAAAAATGTGAAAGAAATTAGAACTTTAGTCAAATATTATCGTAAAGTATATCATATTATTGCTGGTATTATTTTGGGGATTGGTGTGTTAATATTGCCGATGATTCCGAGTATTGTAGGAGAGGTCTCAATACCAGAAAATGTCGTATTTCTATTTTTCTTATATTTATTAAGTACAGTATTTTCTTACCTTTTGACGTATAAAAGATCGGTATTATATGCTGATCAGAAAAATTATATAACGAACACAGTAAATAGTGTTTTTGTGATTATTAGAAGCCTTATACAAATTGCTATTATTATGTGGACGAAGAATTTTATCATTTATTTAATTAGCCAAATTGTGCTTGCTGTTCTTGAAAATGTTGTGGTTAATATTATTGTTAATCAAAAATATGACTATATTAAAGATTTAAGCGATAGTGTGAAAGTGTCACAAGAGTTAAAAAAAGATATTATGATCAAGGTAAAAGGTCTTTTATTTCATAAAATCGGCGGTTTTGTTGTAATGGGAACGGATAATATTATTATTTCCATGACAAAAGGCCTAGGCGTTGTTGCAGTTGGGATGTATGCCAATTATAATATGATTATTGGCCAAGTAAAAAGTTTATTTGGAAATGTAATTACTTCTTTAACCGCTAGTGTTGGAAATTTATTGATTGAAAAAGATAAATCCAAGGCACGTTCGATTTATAAATCAATGTTATTACTTAATTCCTGGTTATTTTGCTTTTGTGCAATATCAATTTATTGTATGATAGAACCATTTATTAAGATTTGGATAGGAGGCGAGTATCTACTTTCTAAGTTTGTGTTAATTACTTTGCTTGTCAATCTTTATGTACAAGGTATACGAAGTACAACAAATACATTTAAAGAGGCGGCAGGTGTTTTTTATGAGGATCGTTTTGTGCCATTATTGGAGTCTGGTATTAATGTGGTAGCTTCTCTTATTTTTGTACGAATATTTGGCTTAGCAGGTGTTTTTTTAGGAACGATAACGAGTACAATGATTCTGTTTTTTTATAGTTATCCTAAGTATGTGTACAAATTTGTTTTGGAGGGAAAGTATCAAGAATATATTAAGTTGCATTTTGTACATGGCATAATAACGACGCTTATTTGTTTTGTAACCGGATTTATTTCGAGTTGGATTCGAGTAGAGAATGTATATTTGCAACTGATTTTAAACGGAATGTTATGTTTGGTCGTCCCCAATGCTCTATACCTTCTATTTGCCACTAGAATGCCTGAATTTGGCTTTTATCGAGAAAAGTTGAAAAATATCTTAGCTAAAGCTAGAAATTAAAAATTCTAGCTTATTTATTGCAAATTGGAAGGTTTATGATAGAATTATGCGAAAAATGAAAAAAAGAGGGAATGGCTGATGTATTATACGTATATGTTAAGGTGTCAAGATGATTCGATTTATACGGGGCTTACGACTGATTTGATACGTCGTATGCGGAGAACATTTTTCTGCAGGTGAAAGATGTGCTAAATATACTTTGCGTCATAAGGCAAAAAGATTAGAAATAGCTTGGAAATCAGAAAATCGTGTTTTGGCATCAAAATTAGAATTTCATATAAAAAAAAGTTTGACCAAAAGTCAAAAAGAAAGCTTGATTCGAAATCCTGATCAATTAGCTATTTTTTTACAGGGAAAAGTGGATTGTGAAGCTTATGATGTGGTAAATTTGGAGGAATTTAAAAGCAAAAATGGGGGAGCTGAAGAATGAAAAAAGATTTAATTAGTGTAATTGTGCCAATTTACAATGTGGAACAATATTTGGATAAATGTGTGGAATCGATTGTGAATCAGACATACAAGAATTTGGAAGTGATTTTAGTAGATGATGGTTCAACAGATGATTCGGGGCAAAAATGTGATAATTGGGCTGAGAAAGATACAAGAGTCAAAGTAATCCACAAAGCTAATGGGGGGTTGTCAGATGCAAGAAATGTGGGAATTAAGGAGGCGTCTGGTAATTTAATTGGATTTGTTGATGGGGATGATTATATTGAAAAACAGATGTATGAAAGGTTGCAACAAAATTTAACGAAATATAAGGCCGATATTTCTATCTGTAATGTGCAATATGTGGATGAGCAGGGTAACTATTTGCCAAGTTATTTTAAAGGTGAAAAGGAACCACTGCGTGTTTTGGAGCAGAAAACAGCCTTATATTTGCTGATAGAAGATGCGAGTATTCAATCTTTTGCGTGGAATAAGTTGTATCGTGCTTCGTTATTTAAAGAGGTGCAGTATCCGAAAGGAAAAGTATTGGAAGACCGTGCAACAACTTATAAATTGTTTGATAAGGCAGGTAAAGTGGTTGATGATAGAACAGTGGGGTATAATTATGTTCAGCGAAAGGATAGCATTATGCATACTTATAGCCATATGGCGATAAAAGATGAGTTAGAGGCAATTCATGAAAGACAGGAGTATTTGGAAAAATATGAGGAATTGGAAGAGATTTTGATGTTGAATTATTTGTATTCAGTTGTGAATATTTTCCGAAGTTATTATGGTGAAAATAGGAGAGATGAAACATTAGATGAAATTTTAGCAAAGGAATGGATGGTTTATCGAATGCATTATCCCAAATATCAAAAAGCTTTGGGACAAATGATTCGAAAGATAATGAGAAAAGGAAAAAGTATCAGAATTCAAGCAGAGCAGAAACTGTTTTATGGGAATAAAAGAATGTTTCGATGGTATAGTTTACTTTTCTTTCATATGAAAAAATGGCGTGATTTTGTAAGAAGGAAAAAGAATGGATAAAATTTTTGGTTCTAGAAAATTTAGAGGATTTAACTCTTGACGAATTAGCAAAATTATGGTATAACTATAAGGTAAAGGAAATATGGCCCCTTGGTCAAGCGGTTAAGACGCCACCCTCTCAAGGTGGAATCATGGGTTCGATTCCCGTAGGGGTCACCAAAGAAGAAGAACAAGAGTCTAGCAAAAACAGATTAAAAAAAAACTTTATTTTAATCTGTTTTTTATTTATATTTGGGAATTTTAGAAGAGTTATAAAATTTGTTGTTATAAAAAAGAAAAGGGGGAAAAAGAATGGGAACAAAGTACATATTTATTACTGGTGGAGTTGTTTCTGGTTTAGGGAAAGGAATTACGGCATCGTCGCTTCGGAAGATTGCTTAAAAATAGAGGGTATAAGGTGATTAATCAGAAGTTTGATCCCTATATAAATGTGGATCCTGGTACGATGAGTCCATATGAACATGGTGAAGTTTTTGTAACAGATGATGGAGCAGAAACAGATTTAGATTTGGGGCATTATGAAAGGTTTACAGATGTAAATTTGACAAAAAATTGTAGTATAACTTCTGGGAAAATTTATCAAAATGTGTTAAATAAAGAGCGAAGAGGTGATTATTTAGGAAAAACGGTACAAGTAATCCCACATATTACCAATGAAATTAAAGAAAATATTTACAGTTTTGAAGGCGAAGATGTGGATGTTGTGATTACAGAATTAGGGGGAACAGTTGGTGATATTGAAGGGTTGGCATTGATTGAAGCGATTCGTCAAGTTGGCTTAGAAGTGGAACCAGAGGATGTTGCTTATATTCATGTGACATTATTGCCATTTATTTCGGGGTCAAATGAGTTGAAATCAAAGCCAACGCAACATTCAGTTAAGGATTTGCAGTCTTTTGGAATTAAGCCAGATATTTTAGTTTGCAGAAGTGAAATTGAGATTCCAGATGATATTCGCAAAAAATTGGCACTTTTTTGTAATGTTCGTCCAGAAAATGTGATTCCTAACTTAACGGCTCGTAATTTATATGAGGTTCCTTTATTGCTTGAAAAAGAAGGGTTAGCAAAAGCAGTATGCAAGAAGTTAAATTTGGACAGGCTAGAGCCAAAAAATGAAGCCTGGGAGAAAATGATTGAGAATATTGAACAATTAAAAGGCACTGTTAAGGTGGCTTTGGTTGGAAAATATATGCAATTACAAGATTCGTATTTATCTGTTGCAGAAAGTTTACGTCATGGTGGTTATGCCAATAATGTGAATGTGGAGGTTGGATTTATTGATTCAGAAGGAATTCAAGCTGAAAATGTAAAAGATATTTTAGGAAAATATGATGCTATTTTGGTACCAGGAGGGTTTGGAAATCGAGGCGTACAAGGAAAAATTACGGCGATTCAGTATGCCAGAGAAAATCAGGTTCCGTTTTTGGGAATTTGTTTGGGGATGCAAATGGCAGTTGTAGAATTTTGCAAACATGTTTTGCAAATCGAAGATGCAGATTCAGCGGAGTTTAATATTCATACTAAAAATCCAGTGATTCATATTATGGAAACCCAAAAAGGAGTAACAAGCAAAGGTGGAACGATGCGTTTGGGAGCGTATCCATGCAAAATAAAGAAAGATACATTGGCATACGAAATTTATGAGAAAGAAGATATTAGTGAGCGTCATAGACATCGTTTTGAGTTTAATAATGTCTATAAAGAACAGTTGGAAGAAGCTGGTTTAATTTGTTCGGGAACATCGCCAGATGGCAATTTGGTTGAAATTGTGGAATATCGTAATCACCCATTTTTTGTGGCAGGACAGTTTCACCCAGAATTCAAGTCAAGACCAGATAGACCAGCTCCACTATTTAAAGCACTAATTAAGGCGGCAAAGGAGAAAAGAGCTTTAGCAGGTGAGTAAGTAGAGAAAAAGAGGGGAAGTGAGAAATGAAGTTATCGTTACAAAGAAAAGTAAATGCTAGAACCATTTATCGTATAAGAGAGCAAATGATATTTAGAGAGAAATTACATATTGGTGATAGAATTTCATATGAAGAATTTAAAATATTATATCAAAGATATGCAGATGGAATGAATGAGAAGGATTTTGCTAGATATTTTTTTGATGTGGATTATATAGAATATTATAACTGTCAAGCTGGAAAAACGAAACAAATGAGAATATTAACAAGAGAGCTTGTTTTAGTGCAAGAAATCTTGGCGATAAAAAACAAGGTGATTGAGCATTATGGATTAAAGAAGAATGATGAGTTGTCATATGAAAAATTGATTGAAATATATACACAATGGGGAAATAAATTGTCTCTTTATCGATTTGCAGACGAGGTTTTGAATGTTACCCAAAAGAGTATCCAAACAGCAAGAATGTATTATAACAAAGAAGAGAAAAAAGATTATAGAATGAGAGTCTTAAAAGATGAAAATTTTAATAGACATCAATTAAGAAAAATACAAGAAAAAGTGGCAAAAGAATCAGGAAAACATATAAAAGACCACATAACATTAGAAGAGTTTAAAGAACTTTATGAGAAATTTGGAGAGGGAATCGAAGAGAAATTATTTGCGACTAGGATATTACAAGTAGATGAAGATCGTATTTTTAGATTTTTGAAGGGAAAAGTCAAAAAAGTGACAATACTGAATCAATATGCTTTGGATTATGAAGAAATTCTTGCATTAAGGGAAAGAGTAATTTTAGAAGAAAAGTTGCATATAGGTGATTCGATTTCTAAAGAAGATTTTGAGAGGTTGTATCAAAAGTATGGAGGGGTATTGTCGGAAGAGTTATTTGCAGAGGAAGTTTTAGATGTTACAGCAGTTGGTGTGACGAATATGAAAAAAGGATCAAATTCAGTAATATTAACGAATATTGAAATACCAGAAGATTATATAAAAGAGGTAAGACAGAAGATAATTGATGAAAATAATTTTGAGCAAAAACAACTGCAAGAACGTGATAAGATTGACTCATTGTATGAACAATATGGATATGTATTATCTCGTAAACAATTTGTTGAATTGATATTAGATACCATGGATAATGGAAATAAGAGAATTTCTATTTTAAGAAATCAAGAAACGACAGATTTTAAAGAATTAAGAAAAAGAGTGATTCAAGAAAATGCTTTACATTATGGAGACAAAATGAGATATCTTGTGTTTCAAAAATTACATAAAAAATATGCACCAAATGTTATGGAATATGTATTTGCTGAAAAAGTTTTTGATATATCGCATGCTTGTTATGATAAAATGAAAGCAGGAGGAAGTACACATATATTATTGGAAGAAAAATTGCCAAGTGATGCAGAATTGAAACAAGTCAAAGAAACAGTGATAAGGGAAAATAGATTGCATAGAAAGGATTGGATTAATTATCAGAAGTTTAGAGAATATTATTTAAAATATGGAGGAATTTTGCCAGAAGATATGTTTGCAGAAAGAATTTTAGACATTGGAATCAATGGTTTGAAGAAAATTCGTCCCAAGAAAGATAAAAATAACGAAAAAAGTGAAGATGAAGAAGAAACACAGATTCTTTTGCGAACCCAAATGGAACAAGAAGAGATAGAAAAATTAAAGAAAAAAATAATAAATGAAAATATTCTTTATGTTGAAAAAGAAGTTTCATTGAATGATTTTGAAGAGATGTATAGACAGGACGAGCACATTTTATCACGAGCGGAGTTTGCGAAAGGCGTTTTGGAAATAGGAAGGTCAAGTTTTTTTAGATTGACAAAAGGAAGCAAGGTAAAAGCATTTCCAGAAAGAAAAAAAAGGAGTGCTTGTTTTTCTGAACAAGAAATTAAGTTGTTACAAGAATATTTGATACAAGATTTATCCGATGAAGAAATTGCTAGCCAAATGTTTGTATCTCTTTCTTTTTTGGAACAAAATCGAGAACAGATTTTGAATGCTAAAAAATTATTGTTGGAAAAAAAAGGAGAGAAAAGAGAAAAGGAACAAGAAGGATTATCAAAACAACAGAAAAGACAAGCCGTACTACGACAAGTGCAAAGACATAAAGAATTAAAAAAGATAGCCAGAAATGTATTAGCAGATTTTGATTATAATGAAGAAAATGTTTCTAAAATGAAAGAGTATTTGGATAGTTGTAAAATACTTTTTGAAACGGGAAAATTGAAGAAAGAAGAATTAGACTTTTTAGGGAGATGCATAGAATTTGCTCAAGCAGGAATGGAGTATATTGAGTTTTTCTTGAAAGTATGTGTTAATTTTCAAGAATACCAAAAAGCATATGTATTTTTAGGAGAGAATATTCATAATGAAGAGGTAAAAGAGAAAGAAAAAGAGAAATTGAGGCAATTGAGAGCCAATATTGAACATGCAATGAAAAAAGAAAGGGCAATTGTTATGATTTGTGATCAAGGAGTGAGAGATATTACATATATTGCTCAAAAAACAGGCCTTTCAAGAGCAGAGATAATAAACTTAAAAAGTTTTGAAGCAGCTCCAAAGAAGGTTGGTCAATTTAAATAGGAGAGGTAAAGTAAAATGCATTTTTCAAATATTTTCGAGGATGATGAACAATATGAAATTATTGAGTGTACTAAATTGGATAATAATATTTTGCTATTCAAACAAAGATTAGATGAAAATCAGCATTATATTGTAAAACTCAAAAACAAGCAATGTGCGATTCTTTTTGAAAAAGGTCAAGTACTTGATATGGTAAAAGAAGAGGGAATTTATACAATTAAAACAGAGCCAAACACTTCTTTTCCAGAAGAATTTAGTGATTATCAAATCAAGAACAACAGTGATTCTTTATGTATCTTATTTTTTAATGGTAACATTATTACAAATAATAAATTTTATCTTAAAAAGAAACATAATAGTGATTTTTATGGTGAAGGATGTTTTGATTTTCAGATTGAAAAACCGCTTAAGTTCTTTAATAAAGTGATTGAGGTGAGGAGTTATTATTCACGTGAAGAATTATTAGAGCAAATTCGTGAAAGAATTTCGAAAATTGTAACTTTATTCATAAAAGAACATAAGGATGAATATCTTATAAAAGAAGAAATGATTCGTTCAAGTCTGGATATTTTCAAAGAATATGGAATAAAAATTGTTTCTTCTGATATGAGAAATATTCAATTTAAGAAAAAATTGTAAAAAACTATTGACATTTTTTGAAAATGGGTATAAAGTATTAGCAGTCGAGCATGATGACTGCTAATTTATTTTATAAAGGAGGAATGAAATATGATAAAACCATTAGAAGACAGAGTTTTATTAAAAATGAAAGATGCAGAAGAAACTACCAAAAGTGGTATAATTTTATCTTCAGGATCACAAGAAAAACCACAAATTGCAGAAGTAATAGCGGCCGGACCAGGAAGAACAGAAGATGGGAAAAAAATAGAGATGAGTATTAAAGTTGGTGATAAAGTAATCACAAGCAAATATTCAGGAACTGAAATAAAATATGAAGGTGAAGAATACATTATTGTCAAAGAATCCGATATCCTAGCGATCGTAGAATAAAATGTAGGGGTTGGTCTTGACTGACCCTCCCTATGAATCATAATAATGGTATAATATAAAAAAGGGCGGTCAAGACCGACCCATACAATTGGAAAAATGATGGAATTAGAGCAATTCATCAAAGAATAAAATTAGGAGGTATAAAAAATGGCAAAAGAAATTATTTATGGCGAAGATGCCAGAAAAAAATTATTGGATGGTGTCAATAAATTGGCAGATACCGTTAAAGTGACATTAGGTCCAAAAGGAAGAAATGTAGTATTAGACAAAAGTTTTGGAGCACCACTTATTACGAATGATGGTGTAACAATTGCCAAAGAAATTGAATTAGAAGATGCTTTTGAGAATATGGGAGCTTCTTTGGTAAAAGAAGTTTCAACAAAAACCAATGATATCGCAGGTGATGGAACAACAACAGCAACGGTTTTAGCTCAAGTAATGCTAAAAGAGGGTGTGAAAAATGTGGCAGCAGGTGGTGATGTTTTGGCGATTAAACGAGGTATGGATAAAGCAACAGATATGGCTGTAAAATCCTTACAAGAAATCAGTTCTCCGATTAATGGAAAAGAAGATATTGCAAGAGTTGCAAGTATTTCTGCAAACGATGCTGAAATTGGAAATTTAATTGCAGATGCAATGGAAAAAGTTTCAAAAGATGGTGTTATTACGATTGAGGAATCCAAAACTTCTTCTACAGAAGTGAATGTTGTAGAAGGAATGCAATTTGACAAAGGATATGTTTCTCCATACATGGTGACTGATACAGAAAAAATGGAAGCAGTGATGGATAATCCATATATTTTATTGACAGACAAGAAAATTTCAAATATTCAAGAAATTTTACCATTATTAGAAGAGTTAACTGGGGCTGGTGGAAAACTTGTTATTGTTGCAGATGATGTAGAATCAGAAGCATTGTCTACTTTGATTTTGAATAAATTAAGAGGGGTATTAAATGTTGTAGCTGTTAAAGCACCTGGATTTGGTGATAAGAGAAAAGATATGTTACAAGATTTAGCTATTTTAACAGGTGGAGAAGTGATTACATCTGATTTAGGTTTGGAATTAAAAGATACTACTTTGGCACAATTAGGGCAAGCAAAACAAGTTAAAATTGGCAAAGAGAATACCATTATTGTTGATGGAATGGGAGATAAATCTCAAATTTCTGAAAGAGTTCGATTAATTAAAGCACAATTAGAAGAAGAAAAAAGCGAATATGAAAAAGAAAAATTGCAAGAACGTTTGGCAAAAATCGCTGGTGGTGTTGCTGTTATCGAAGTTGGAGCTGCAACAGAAGTTGAGATGAAGGAAAAGAAATTGAGAATTGAAGATGCTTTGTCTGCTACAAAAGCAGCAGTAGAAGAAGGAATTTTACCAGGTGGAGGAACTGCTTATGTTAATGTTATTCCTAAGGTTGAGAAATTGCTAAATGAAGTGAAATCAGATGGTGAGAAAATTGGAGTTAAAATCATTTTAAAAGCATTGGAAGAGCCAGTAAGACAAATTGCAGCTAATAGTGGATTAGAAGGTGCTGTTATTTTAGAAAAAGTAAAATCAAGTGAAGCAGGTATTGGATTTGATGCAGCGAAAGAAGAATATGTTGACATGAAAAAAGCAGGTGTTGTTGATCCAACCAAAGTAACTCGTTCTGCTTTACAAAATGCGGAAAGTGTTGCTTCTATGATTTTAACAACAGAAAGTATTATGACAGAGAAAAAAGAGAAGGATTGTCACTGTGGAGGCGGAAGTGCACCAGCAATGCCAGATATGGGAGGAATGTACTAAAAATTTGACAAAAGGATAAAAATATGCTATAATAAAATTAAGAAAGGCCACCTTTTATTTAGTGTGGTCTTTTTCAATTTATTTGAAAATAAAAAATGATTTGAAAAAAGGAAGTCTTTTACAAGACTTCCTTTTTTAAGGTTTTAATCGTATGGAATTAGCAACATCCTCTGTTGTTTCCACCACAACAACAACATAATATTAAGATAAGAACGATTATCCAAATACAGTCACTGTCAAAACCGAATCCGCATCCGCATCCTCTGTTTTCTGGCATGATATTTCCCCCCTTTAAATGTAAGATGTTTTTCAAAAATCATTTGTATGTTATATACTATTCCAAATGGAAAAAATTGTTACAAAAAATTTTTTTAGGTATTGACAATCATCTTATTTTAAAATATACTTAGTAATGTAAAAACGATAAAATTAGGAGGTAAAACCAATGAAGAAGAATGAAAAAAGGTTGGTATTAATATTAATTGTAATTGCTATTATTATTATAGCAGTCTTGGTAAAAGTAAAAAATAAGGATAACAAACCAGGTGGAAATGGTGATGGAAATAATGGTGCGAATGAAGAATTTGTGCAAATATTAGAAGATGGAACAAAGTTAAATGTAAGTGATAAATTATCTGAAACAAAAACATTTAGTAATTATGAAGTATCTAATATTCAATTGACAGAGCAAGATGGACAATCTTTGATTTTAGCGGATGTAAAAAATATTGGAAATGAAAAAGCAGGGATTGTATTAGTGGATATTATTTTATTGGATAAAGATGGAAATGAAATAGTAAAAATCGGAGGCATTATTGGAGAGACTGAACCAGGACAAACCGTTCAATTGAATGCAGCAGCTACAGTCGATTTTGCCAATGCTTATGATTTCAGAATTCAAGTAACAGAGCAAAAAGAAGAATAAAAGCTAGTGATAAAAGCAGAAATGAAAGAATTTATTTCTGCTTTTGTCAAAAAAATCATGAAATTGTATTGACAAATTGAAAATAATGTTTTAAAATAGAATAGCGCTTGAAAAAACGCGAATAATAAGTGGTGGATGTGGCGTAGTTGGTTAACGCGCCAGTTTGTGGCACTGGAGATCGTGGGTTCGAGTCCCATCTTCCACCCCATAAAATACTAGACACGAGCTTTTACTTGAAGTTAGTGACAAAGAAACTGATAGAATATTACAACTTGCAGTAGTCTAGATTAAAATTTAATAAATTGGGCTGTAGCCAAGCGGTAAGGCACCAGACTTTGACTCTGGCATGCGTGTGTTCGAATCCCACCAGCCCAGCCATTGAACTCCATGAAAATGCTGAATTTTCAACGTTTTTATGGAGTTTTTTATATAACTTTTATTATTAATTTTAATTAAAATCGTTAATTTGAGTTCCAAAAATGAGTTCAATTTTTTAAAAATGCATTAATAATATAGAGTAAAGAGCAAATTTTAGTGTTATAATATATATTGAAAGCGAGGAAGGTTATGGACAATATAGATTTAATGAATTATTGGATAGAAAGTGCTGATGAAGATTATAATGTAATGCTTGATTTAAAAGAGAAAAATAGAAATACATATTGTCTATTTTTTGGACAAATGGTTATAGAGAAATTATTAAAGGCACTATATGCAAAAAATAATAAAGGAGCTTCTTATGCTCCAAAAACTCATGATTTATTATATTTAGCAGAAAAGTTGAATATACAATTAACAGAGGAACAAGAAATAACCTTAAATGAAATAACGACATTTAATTTAAGTACAAGATATGATGATTATAAAAGAGCATTTTACAATAAATGCACAGATGAATATACAGAAGAACAAATAAATAAAATTAAGGAGGTAAAAGCATGGTTAGAAATAATGTTAAAGTAGAAATAAACAAAGAAATAGCAGAAATAGTAGATAAATATATTGCCGTTGTAAAAGAAAACTATGATGTGGTAGCAATAATATTATTTGGATCTTATGCAAAAGGAACAGAACATAAAGATAGCGATATTGATATAGCAGTAATTACAGATGATATAAAAACAGACACATTTGATGAAGAAGTAAAATTAATGATATTAAGAAAAGGAATAGATTATAGAATAGAGCCACATATTATAACAGTTGCAGATTATGAAAAAGATTAAACACAT
>CANPFR010000014.1 GCA_947573445.1 uncultured Clostridia bacterium
AGGGAATGTTGCTTTTCATCATGTGAAATTTGGATATGACGAGGACAAAGTGATCATCAAAGATTTTTCTGCTCAAGTTGAACCAGGTAAAAAGATTGCAATTGTAGGGCCAACAGGTGCTGGGAAAACGACACTTGTTAAATTGTTAATGCGATATTATGATATCAACTCTGGTGAAATTAAAATTGATGGTATCAATATTAAAGATTTCAAGCGAGATGATTTACGAAGTTTATTTGCTATGGTTTTACAAGATACATGGGCTTTTAATGGAACCGTTATGGAAAATATCCGCTATGGAAATTTGGAAGCAACAGATGAAGAAGTTATCCAAGCTGCCAAAGCTGCTCAAGTTGACCATTTTGTAAGAACTTTTTCAGAAGGCTATGAAACCGTTTTGAATGAAGATTCAACCAATATTTCACAAGGGCAAAAACAGTTGCTTACGATAGCAAGAGCTTTTCTTGTAAATCCTAAGATATTAATTTTAGATGAAGCAACTTCCTCTGTTGACACTAGAACTGAAATGCAAATTCAAAAAGCGATGGATAATCTCATGAAAGGCAGAACTAGTTTTGTGATTGCCCATCGACTATCAACAGTAAGAGATGCGGATTTAATCCTTGTTATCAATGAGGGAGATATTGTAGAACAAGGAACACATGAAGAATTACTTAAAAAAGGTGGTTTTTATGAGAAATTATACAATAGCCAATTTGAAGAATGTGGCTAGATAAAATAATACCAAAATAGTAAAAATTAAAGGAGGAAAAAATGAACGAAACAACAGATGTACAAACAGAAAATCTAGAAAAAGAAGTGAAAAATGAAACTGAACAAAACCCGCTAGGAACTGAAAAAATTAGCAAATTGATTAAACAATTTGCAGTTCCTTGTATTATTTCTTTAGTGGTGAGTTCATTATACAACATTGTTGACCAAATTTTTATTGGGCAGGGTGTTGGTTATTTAGGAAATGCAGCTACCAATATTGTATTTCCATTTATTGTGGTAACAATGGCATTTGCCTTGATGATTGGAGATGGTGCTTCCGCTTATTTAAGTTTAAGTTTAGGAAAAAATGATAAGGAAAGTGCCAATAAAGGGGTTGCTAATGGAATTGTGATGTCTGCTATATTAGGAGTTATTTTCTTGATAATTGGATTGGTATTTCGAGATGGCTTATTAACCATATTTGGGGTGACAGAAGGTTCTTATGAGTATGCAAAAGTTTATATGACCTATATTGTCTTAGGTATGCCGTTTTTTACGATTACCAACACATTAAATTCAATCATAAGAGCAGATGGTTCACCACAATATGCGATGGGAACCATGCTAGTTGGTGCAATTTTAAATATGATACTCGATCCAATTGCTATTTTCCAATTTAACATGGGGGTAAGAGGTGCAGCAATTGCAACCATAATTGGCCAGCTTGTTTCAGGTATTTTATCGATTTTATACATCAAAAAATTTAAATCGGTAACCATTACAAAAGAGACATTAAAAATTGAAGGAAAAACGTTAAAAAAGATTTGTAGCTTAGGCATTTCAAGTTTTATTACTCAAGTAGCGGTTACGATTGTTATTATTGTGTTAAATCAAACCTTAACTAGATATGGTGCAGAATCCAAATATGGAAGTGAAATTCCTTTAACTGCTTTAGGAATTGTTATGAAAGTAAATCAAATTATCAATGCCATTGTGATTGGTTTAGCTGCTGGTGCCCAACCAATTATAGGATTTAATTTTGGTGCTAAAAAGTATGATAGAGTTTTGAAAACCTATGGATTTGCAGTTAAAGTAGGTTTAGGAATTACAGCAATTGGAACGTTAATTTTTCAATTGTTTCCACAAATTATTATTAATTTATTTGGGCAAGAAAATGAGTTATATAATGAATTTGCGAAATTATGTTTCCGTATCTTTTTGATACTGGTAACTTTGAATTCTTTTCAAATTACATCAGGAATTTTCTTCCAAGCTATTGGAAATCCAATAAAAGCGGCTATTTTATCATTATCGAGACAAATTGGATTTTTGATTCCAGCTTTGCTTATATTACCTCGTTTTTTTGGTGTAGAAGGAGCTTTATATGCAGGACCAACAGCAGATTGCTTAGCTTTTATTTTAGCAGTTGTATTAGTGACGATTGAAATCAAAAAATTAAATAAAATGAAAATGGAGGTAGAATAAAATGATAATAACCATTGGTAGAGAATTTGGAAGTGGCGGAAAATACATTGGAGAAAGGCTTGCCAACGAATTAAATATGAAATTATATGACAAAGAATTGATTGAAAGAGTTTCTAAAGAGAGGAATATTGATATTAATTTACTAAATGAAAATGATGAAACACACAAAAAAAGTTTTTGGTATACATTGGCAATGGCCTCGATGTCTATGTCAGATAGTGTTAATTCTTTAACAGAATTGCCATTAGATGACAAATATTTTATTGAACAAGCCAAAATCATAGAAGAAATTGCTGATGAAGGAAATGCGATTATTATTGGGAGATGTTCGAATGTCATTTTAAAAAATAGGAAAAATGTACTGAACATTTTCATATATAGTTCTGATGAGAAATTCAAAATTGCCAGAAAAGTGGAATTCGCTGGCATGGATGAGAAAAAGGCTCTAAAAATGATGCACAAAAAAGACAAAGAAAGAGCAATATACTACAACTATTATACCAACCAAACTTGGGGCGGAAGAGAAAGTTATGATTTATTGATTGATTCTTCCAAACTTGGGATTGAGAATACAGTAAATTTAATCAAAGAGTTTATAAAATATCAATAAAATGATAGAAATAATGGTTGTAGCCTCTTGAAATTTATGTAAATTTATGGTATAATAAAAAACATATTTTATATAGAAAGAAACAAGACAAGAGGAGGAAGAGCATGACAAATCAGCAAGAAAGGGCAGAAAAGAAAGTAGTTTCTCAAAAATTTATTGAGTTGACTTGTACGTCTAAAAAGCTGTCTGGTCAAGGTTGTACCAGTTGTCCTTTCCGTGGAACATCAAATTGTTTCCAGAGGCCAGAACACCATCCAGCAATGGTTTTGTTAGAGACAACTTAGCTGGTATAGTTTTTTGAATTACACTGATTATAACCGAAATTACGGTTAATCAGTGTAATTTTTATGCCCTAAAAACGGCTGTAGCCTCTTGAAATTTATGTGAATTTGTGGTATAATATTACTGTTATAAAATTTAGAAAAAAGGAGACTGAATGATGGAAGACAAAAAAAGGCGAGAGGAAAATGAGAAATTTTGGCGGAATATGAGAGAGATGGAGGAAAAAAGCTGTAGGTCTAAACGTTTTGGAGTTTTTCCTTGTTGCAAAGAGATTTGTGACAAGTATAATACACCAAGGTGTATTCACCCGGAGGATGCTGTATTTCCAGCTAAAAGATATTAATAATTATTTTTTTGCACGAATTCATGGTAACTAACATGAATTCGTGCAATTTTTCTGTAGGGGGAAAAAGGAAAATCTTGACTTTCTTTCGAACATCTTATATAATTCAAACAAAGGATAAAAAAGGAGGAGAAGATGAGTTTTATAGATGAAATTAAAAATAAAGCAAAAAAATCGATGAAAACGATTGTATTACCAGAGGCTCAAGATAAACGAATCATAGAGGCAGCTGCAATTGCCTTAAAAGAAGAATATGCTAAAATCATTTTATTAGGTAACCAAGCAACCATTTGCCAAATGGCTCAAGAAAATGATTTTGATATTTCCAAAGCAACAATAATTGACCCCCAATTGTCAGAAAAACGAAAAGAATATGCTGAAAGTTTATATGAACTAAGAAAAGCCAAAGGTATGACTTTAGAACAAGCCCAAGAATTAATCCTAGATGAAGTGTATTTTGGTATGATGATGATAAAAAAAGAAGAAGCAGATGGTTTAGTATCACGGAGCAATTCATTCTACTTCAGATACTTTACGCCCAGCACTACAAATTTTGAAAACAGCACCTGGCACCAAGCTTGTTTCTGCTTTTTTTGTGATGGTTGTACCAGATTGTGAATATGGAGAAAATGGTGTATTTGTATTTGGTGATTGTGGATTAAATGAAAATCCAGATTGTGAACAATTGGCAGAAATTGCCAAATCTTCGAGTGAAAGTTTTGAGCAATTAGTTGGCAAACCAGCAAAAGTTGGAATGCTTTCTTATTCAACCTACGGAAGTGCGAATTCAGAATTAACACAAAAGGTAATTGATGCAACCCATTTGATAAAAGAGAGATATCCAGAGATAAAAGTAGATGGGGAATTGCAGTTAGATAGTGCGATTGTACCAAAAGTAGCGGCTTCTAAAGCACCCAATAGCGAGGTTGCAGGGAAGTGTAATACGTTGATATTTCCAGATTTAAATAGTGGGAATATTGGGTATAAATTGACGCAAAGGCTTGCTGATGCAGAAGCTTATGGACCACTTTGTCAGGGAATTGCTAAACCAGTAAATGATTTGTCGAGAGGTTGCTCTGCAGAAGATGTAGCAGGAGTAATTGCGATAACAGCAGTACAGGCGATGGATTCTTAAAGGGACAATGATTTCGTTATAAAAATGGAGGGGCTTGATGACCCCAAATACATCATTATGCGAAACAAATGGAATAATAAATTTTAGGAGGGAAAGAAAATGAAAATTTTAGTTTTAAATTGTGGAAGTAGTTCTTTAAAATACCAATTGATTGATATGGAGAAGGAGGATGTGGTTACAAAGGGAACATATGAGAGAATTGGACAGGATAATTCGTTTGTGACCATTAAGCAAAATGGAGAAAAGACGAGATTAGAGCATCCTGTGGCAAATCATGATTTGGCGTTGAAGTTTGTGATGGAAGAGTTGCTGACAGGTGAAAAATATGGTGTTATCCAAGATTTAAATGAAATAGATGCAGTAGGACATCGTTTGGTGCATGGTGGCGAAAAGTTCAGTAGTTCGGTTTTAATTACAGATGAGGTCATTGAGCAAATTAAGGAATGCATTCCACTTGCACCACTTCATAATCCAGCCTGTTTGTTAGGCATTGAGGCTTGTAAAAAGCAAATGAAAGATATGCCAATGGTTGCGGTTTTTGATACTGCTTTTCATCAAACAATGCCAAAGGAAAACTATATTTATCCACTTCCTTATGAATATTATGAAAAATACAAAATTCGTAAGTATGGATTCCATGGAACAAGCCATAAATTTGTATCCAAGAGAGTAGCAGAAGTGATGAATCAAAAGATAGAAGATTTGAAGATAGTAACATGCCATTTGGGGCAAGGAGCGTCACTTTGTGCTGTGGATGGTGGAAAATCAGTGAATACAAGTATGGGACTTACGCCACTTGGTGGAATTGCCATGTGTGCTAGATGTGGTGATATGGATCCTTCAATTGTGGGTTATTTGATGGATACATTAGGAAAAACTAAAGAGGAAGTGAATAGTATTTTAAATAAAGAATCTGGAGTGCTTGGAATTTCTGGCATTAGTCCTGATTTTAGAGACGTAGAAGCTGCGAAAGCGGAGGGAAATGAAAGGGCAGCATTAGCCATTGATTTCTACAATCATACAGTAGCAGAATACATTGCACGTTATGCCGTGTCAATGCAAGGAATTGATGTAATTGTGTTTACTGCTGGAATTGGGGAAAACCAAATCAACATTCGAAAAGGAATTTGTGAGAAGTTGCAATTTATGGGAGTAGAAATTGATGAAAATATCAATAATTGTAGAGGAGAAGAAGTGGAAATTTCGACTTCAAATTCCAAAATAAAAGTATATGTCATTCCAACCGATGAAGAATTGATGATTGCACGTGATACAAAAGAGATTGTTGAAAATAGGTAAAATTTTCAACAAATGAAAAGGAGGTTCCATGAAAAATTTAAGAAAAAGTCATGCAATTACATTGATTGCCTTGGTGATAACGATTATTGTATTATTAATCTTGGCAGGTGTGAGCCTGAATTTAATGACAGGAAGTGATGGCATTTTGGGAAAAGCCAAATCAGCTAGAGAAAAAACAGTGAAAGCCCAAGAAACAGAGTTAATTGAGTTGGCTTATATGGAAGTTTTGACAGAGCATAGAATCGATGGAACAGAAATAACACTAGAAGCTTTACAGGAAAAACTAAACCAGTCAAAATCAGCTACTGTTGAAGAAATAGAAGAAGTTCCAGAAGGAGGAACTTTGATAGATTCTGGACGTGAGAATGGAAGTGCCTGTAAGATAACAATGGAAAATACTTATTATATGTATTATAAAGAGGCAGACACAAGGATAAAGTTCTATATAGACCTTTACGAAGGACAAGAATTTGAAAGAACCTTAACGTTGTTCGCTCCAGAGGAAATGGATTTCAAAAGTTGGATCTTTTCTGAATATAATCAAGATTTGAATGACCCTTGGTACATGCAGAACAACCCAGGAGGATGGTGGGAGTACGTGTATTCTTTCTCTATATCTGGGTCGTGGTATAGTTTATCCTACTATTATGAAACCGATGAGGGGTTAACACGGAGAGGAGCTTATTTATGCGGAGAAAAGATTCTCTGCGATTAAACCAAAGTAGGTTTTGCTTATGGAGAGCAGAGTGGGGAGGTGGACTCCTCGCTTTGTTTTTTGTGGGATGTTTTTTTAAAATAATATTACAATTTCATTACATTTCCAATCTACCAATCTTTGTTATTGACAAAAATAGTTCACATATATTAAAATAGAAAGGAAAGGTATTGCGGGAGGATTACGAATGAAAAAGTGGGATGAAATGTTAAGTTATGAGCATAAAAGATGGTATGTTGGTGTGACGTTTTCGTTATGCTTATTTTTTATGTTGATTACATTTGCTTTTACAGGAAATATTTTCGCGATGGATGAAGAAAATCTTCCTCAAAGGCAAGAAATGGTTTTTTATCAAAATCAGAATCCGATCCAATTAGAGGAGATTATCGGGAAAAACACCAAGGAAAACCGAAAAGAAGAAATGAAACAAGAAGAAATCGATATGGAATACACAACACATTATCGAAATAATCCAGAATTAGCAGATGGTGTGGTACAAATTTTGCAAGAAGGGCGTGTGGGAAAAAAGAATGCAATAGTGATTAAAAAGTATCAGGATGATGTGCTAGTGGCAGAAGAGCAGGTGGCTGAAAATGTGATAAAAGCACCAGTGGAAAGAATCGTTGAAATTGGGACCGGCAGTCAATTTTATTGTGATGAAATCAAGGAAGGTGACTCTGTTTATATTGTTGCAACTTCTGTTGCTGTAAGGCTTTCACCAAGTGAAAGTGCAGAGAAAATTTGTACCTTAAATAAACAAGATAAGGCTCAAGTTTTAAAAATAGAAGGGGATTGGTACTTTATTTCTACAGTGGAAATAAAAGGATATGTACCAAAAGATTGTGTGACAACCAAACAACAAAAAAAAGAGGAAACACCAAACAATACAAAAAATACGAAACAGCAATTACTTGCTCAGTTAAGTTTTGATATGGATTTAAGAAAACCAAGTGGTTTGAGCTTAGAGCAGTTTAAACAAGTTTTGTCGGATGACGGAAATGATAAAAATAGAATTTTTACAGAAAATGCAGAATACTTTTATTACATAGAACAGCAATATCAAATTAATGGAATATTTGTTGCCAGTGTTGCAATTCATGAAAGTGGCTGGGGAACGTCAGCAATTGCCAAAAATAAGAAGAATTTATTTGGTTATGGTGCAGTTGATAGTAATCCATATGGTGGGGCATATGCATTTGCTTCTTATGCAGAAGGAATTGATTTGGTAGCACGTGTATTGGTGAAATATTATTTGAATCCACCAGGAACTGCGGTTTATGATGGAAGTATCACAAATGGAAAATTTTATCATGGTTCTCATGTAACAGCTGTTAATGCAAGATATGCCAGTGATAAAAATTGGGCCAATCGGGGTTTATAAATGGATGCAGTATTTGTATGGCAAAATATGAGATAAAAAAATCCTGAAAAAATTTTAAGAAAAGGTTGCTATTTTTGGCAAGATATTGTATGATAGTTATATTGGAAAAGTATGCCATTGACACCAAATAGCAAGGAGGTTTTTAAAAATAGATATGTTGAAAAAGATAATAGTTATGATTGTGGCAATATTTGTGATATATGGTTCAGTGTCAGTGTTTGCCATCACAGGAGAACAAGTTTTAGAATCAGAACAAGCTACTGAATTATTAGAAATGAAGGAATCAACTAAGGATAAAATGCAAGAATACATAGAAAAATATGGTTCTATGCCATATGGTGTAACGGCCTATATTTTAAATGGTGTGAGAATTTATAGTATACCATTTTGCTTTATTGGAATTGCAATTGGATCGATTTTTCAGTATGTGATAGGAATTCGAAAATTAGATGTTAGGGATAAGGGATTTGCATTGATTTTAACGTTTGTTACAATTTTGCTAATATGTCAAGTTCTACCACTAATTTTTGCCGTAGTTGTTAACGGCTGGAGGGGGTAATACAAATGAAAGTTTTATTTGCAGTCAATAGTGAAAGCATTTCAGATGCGATTATTAAGAAATATCAAAAAGATTATCGAGAAATTTTGTCTTATAAAAATGTGTATTATTTTAATGCCATTCAAAAAGAAATTCAAAAAGATAAGTCGTATGACAGAATTGTTATCAGTGCTGATTTAGAGCCATTTTCAAATAATAATTATGAATCCATTGATAAGTTTATATTTGAAAAATTGGATGGTGTTAGCGATGAGGCACATGATACAAGAGGAAATGAGATTTCGATTATCTTTATTTGTTCTGATCGACATACAAAGGGAAGTTCTTTTTTGGTAAAATTATTTGGCTTAGGAATTTATAATGCACTTCTTGGAAATGATAGAAGCATGGAGGAAGTGTGCAGGCTAATTAATAAACCACGTACCAAAAAGGAAGCGAAAATTTATTATAAAATAGATACTGATGATGTAAATTATCGAGCAGAAAGTGAAGATGAAGTGGATGAGTTGCAAATTCAAAATATTTTATATCATTTTCGAAAATTAGGAAAGAATACAGATAAATATGCAGGGAGTTTTGAGAATATAGCAACGCAATATACAGATGAACAATTGAAAATTATTATTAATTGTTTACCAGCCAATGTAAAAAGAGTATTAGAACAAACGTCTGCTAAGTATCAACAAATTATGACGGCAAATGGTATGATGGTACAAGGGATAAAAAGTAGTACAATTTCTGACAAAGAAGATCAAAAAAGAACTGGTTTGAAGATTGATATTATTGAAAATAAATTAAGCCAAACCAAAATGAATGGACCAATTGTAATTCCAAATGCGATAAAAGCTAAAGGTTCAGGTGATGCAAAAAAAGTAGTTGCAGTACCACAAAAGGCACAATTGGGAGAACGTGCCACATCTTCAACATTACATGAAAGACAGATAGCACAATTGGATAAAACGGTAAAAATGAATGGAGAAGAAAGTCAAAATCAACCAAAAGTGCAAGCTGTTGGTAAAGATGAAAAATTAATTCGTTTGCCGAATGGAAAAGTTGTAAAAAAGAAGATTATGCCAGAATCAATGGCACAATCAAACAATATGAATGTTCAACCAAAAGTTGTAAAACCAATGCGTAAGGTCGCTGAGACTACAGAAAATAATACTATGAAACATGATATGTTTTCTGAAAAAATGAGTGAATTAGAAGATTTTTCAACAGAAACAGAAATAAATGAAGGAGTAAATGAAGAAAGTAAAAACATGGAACCACCTAAGAAAAGAAGAGGAAGACCTCGTACTAAACCAATTGAAGAACCTAAACCAAAGGGAAAAAGAGGAAGACCTCGTAAAAATCCAGTTGAGGTAAAAGAAGTTAAGCCAATTGTAGAAGAAAAACAAGTACTTGATTTGGAAGAGGAGTTACCAGATTTAGAAACAATAACAGACAAATCATTTGATTTTACTTCTTTTGAAAATGAAGATTTCCTTTCAGATACAAATGATAATAAGATAGATGGTGGATTTGAAGACTTTTTAGTAGAAGATGAGCCAATTTTGGAACAAGAGAATGGAGTAGAAGAATTAGAAGAAATTCAATTACCAGAATTGGATGAATTAGATGATATTAATCAATTGGATGAGGATGATGAATTTTCTGAAGTGCTTGAGGAATCGTTTGATGAATTTAATGATTATGACGAATATGGTCAATACGAAGCATCTGCTAAAATAAAGCCAGAAGAAGATATTGATAAATTATATCAGGAAGATATTTTAGCAGAAGAAAATGATGACTTGCCTGGTTTAGAAGAGATATCAACCCTAGAGAGTAATGATTTTGATGAAATCGGAAACGATAATTTTGAAACAAATTTTGACCAAGAAGAAGGAAATACATTATTATCTGAATTGGAAGATGAGGAAGATATTTTATCAGCAGTTGATTATGAAGAAGAAGGATTAGATTTAGAAGAAGACAATTTAGTAGGTTCAGAAAACTTTATGGATATGCCAGCTTTTGAAGAAAATGATCATGATGTGGAATCATACACACAACCAGATTCAACGATGGAAACAGGAGCTTTAGAAAGTATACAATCCCCAATCGATTATTCGATGTCAAATTTGAATAGTTTAATGGCAAAAGATAAAAAAATAGTTACATTTTTGGGAAGTCCCAAAAATGGTGTATCATTCTTGGTTAATAATTTGGCTGAAATATTTGCGTCAGTTGGAATTAATACAGCCATTTTAGATATGACTAAAAATCGAAATTCTTACTATATTTATACACAAAATGAGGAATCTTTAAGACAAATTGCATATACTTCTATTGAAAAATTGCAAAATGGTGTGGCTAGTGGAATTAGGGTAAAACAGAATTTAACAGTTTATACCGCGCTTCCAAATGATGGAAAAGACTATTCTAATGTAGAAGCAATTTTATCAACATTAGTACAAAACCATTCACTTGTGTTAATTGATTGTGATTTTGAGACAAATCCTGCTTATTTTGCAAGTTGCCAGGAAATTTATTTAGTACAATCTATGGATATATTGACCATCCAGCCATTGACAGCTTTCTTAAAAGATTTGAAAATACAAGGTGTTTTTGAACCAGAAAAAGTAAGAGTAGTTATTAATAAGGAACTAAAAGTAAGAGGGCTTAACAATAAATTAATCATTGGAGGAATGTCTTCTTATAATGATCCAGCCATGTCGTTTATGACAGAGTTATTTGATAAAGAAGTGAAGTATTGTAGCATTCCATTTGAGGAAATGGCTTATTCGAAATATTTAGAGGGAATGTTAAATTGTAAAGTTTCAATTAGTGGATATTCTAAGAATTTTATGAATCGATTGAGAGTTTTAGGAGATATGGTATATCCTTTAACAAGCAGACAGACTTATTCTTCAAATAGCAAACAAAATTATAAACAAAATAATTTTTCCAATAGTATGAATGATACACTAAAGAAAATGAAGAAAAATTACTAAAACGAAATGTAGAGGTGAATATTTTGATATTAGTAGTGATATTGGCTTTGATACTAGCGATACTAGCTTTGGTGGTGTTTAATGTGCATGTCTATAAAAAATTAGAAGCTTTTAAAAACATCAACCAAAAGATTAATAATTTAAGCGTTTTACAGGATTTTATGACAATTGCGGGCCAGGAAGAAACAGTAGATAAAAAATTAAATAAGATAAACGAAATCATCATTGAAAAGTATGATATAAAGTACTCAACCATTGTTGTATTCAATGGTGCAGAATATACAATCAAAGCTTCCAACGTGGATAAAAAGCATTATGAAGCTTTGACTAATTTGCATACAGAAGAGATTTTCCAAGATAGTGTTGCAACTGCTACACCAAAATATGTTACCATTGAATCTGAAAATGAAAAGTTGCCTTATCAAAAAGTGGAGATGGGAAGAGCAAAATCTGCAATGTTTTTTCCACTTTATATTGATAATATTTATATTGGATATTGGATCATGGAAAGTGGTCAAATGCATGCATTTGACCATACTGATACAACGATTATTGAAGTTGTAAAGGATAATATTATTTCTGTTTTACAAACAACATCATACCAGGAAACCATTGAAAACATTGATAGAATTGATCAATTTACAGGTCTTCATTCAGCTGAATATTTATATGGGAATGCTAAAAGGATTTTTTCACAATACCCAACTTCAGCAGTGTGTATGTTTCGTGTTACCAATATAGAAGAAATCAATCAAAAAGTAAGCCGAGAGATGGGAAATGACATGATTACAGAGGTAAGTAATATCATCAAATCAAAGATGGCAGCCCAATATGTATTTGTGAGATATATGGGACCAAAGTTTATGATTGTTTTTTCAGGGGTTGAGGAAGGAAGCGTTGAGGAGTTTTTAACTGCCTTGAAAAAGGAAATTGAACAATTGGAATTGATTCAGGAAGAAGAGGAAGTGCAAAAAATCAAGATTATCAAAGGTAAAAAGGTGAGAGTAAGAGAACTCAAAGAAAAGCAAGTGGCTTCTCCGAAATTAAATTTTGTTGTGTCGACTTACTACAAAGGAACTGGTTTGGAACAATTGAACAAAAAATTAGAAGAATATATTGATCATGCTCCAAAGGAGGAAAGTCAGATAAATTACATATAAAGTAAGTGAAGGAGGAGAAAAAATGGCAAGTGACAAAACAATGAGCTTTAATGTTGAAAGAGACAAAAGCTTAAGAACGAGAGAAATTTTGAAAAAGGTATATGAAGCTTTGGTAGAGAAGGGATATAATCCAATTAATCAAATGGTAGGTTATATTTTATCAGGTGATCCAACTTATATTACTAGCCATAATGATGCAAGAAATTTAATTCGATTAGTTGAACGAGATGAATTATTGGAAAAATTAGTGAAATATTATATAGGATTGGAAGAATAATGAGAATTTTAGGAATCGATTATGGAGCTTCTAAAGTTGGACTAGCGATAACAGATTTACTTGGTATTACTGCACAAGGCTTAGAAACTGTTATGTACCATGGGAATGACAAAATATTACTAAAAAAAATGGATGAACTTATGGAACAATATGAAATTTCTACAATTGTGATAGGAATGCCTTATCGTATGGATGGTTCCAAGTCTCAGCGAGTAGAAGCAACAGAAGCGTTTTTGCATAAATTGAAATGCAAATACAATCAAATAACAATAGAAACCATAGATGAAAGATTAACAACCGTAGCTGCCAATAAAACAATGCAGTTTTTAGATGTCAAAAAACGCAAAAAAAAGCAAGTAGAAGATACAATTGCAGCTGTGTACATCTTAGAAACGTATCTTCATAAAAAGAAAAATTAAAGTTATGATGAAATGAAAGACACGGTAAATTACAAAAAATGAAAGAAAAAAGTAAAAAAACTATTGCAAAAAACAAAAAACTGGTGTATGATAATAAAAATGTGTTTTTATGACACATAACAAAAGAAAGGAGAAAAGTTATGGACGAAGATTCAATAAATAACATAGAAGATGAAGAACTAAGTAATATAATAATTTTAAGTGATGAAAATGGTGAGGATGTACAATTCGAATTCCTAGATTTAATAGAATATGATTCTGAAGAATATGTAGTTTTACTACCAGTTGAAGGGGAAATGGATGAAGATGACGGTGAAGTTGTCATTTTAAAAGTAGAAGATTCTGGTGATGAAGAAGAGGAATCATATGTAAGTGTTGATGATGAAGAAACATTAAATGCAGTTTTTGAAATTTTCAAAGAGAAATTTAAAGATGAATTTAATTTTACCGATGAAGATTAATGTAAATGATATCCTGGAAGAACGAGAAACCATTTCTCGTTCTTTTTTATGTGATTAAAAAAGTGCAAGTAAAGAAAGGTGGAATAAAAAATGAAAGAAAAAATAACAGAATTAATCGATGCAAGAAAATTTAACAATTTAAAGGAATATTTACAAAGTGTGAATTCTGCCGATCTACCGACTCTGTTTGATGAATTGGATGATGAAAAAAAATTAATAGCGTATCGTTTATTATCCAAGGAAAAAGCAGCTGAGGTTTTTGCTGAATTGGATCCAGATGTCCAAGAAAAATTAATCAACGATTTTTCTGATAAGGAGCTTCAAAATGTAATTAGTGAATTATTTATGGATGATACCGTAGATTTAATTGAAGAAATGCCATCCAATGTAGTCAAAAGAATTTTGAAAAATATTCATCCATCGGATCGTAAAATTATCAATGAACTTTTAAATTATCCAGAAGATAGTGCAGGAAGCATAATGACTACAGAGTTTATTGATTTAAAAGAAAATATGACAGTGGAAGAAGCCCTAGAAAAAATCAAAAAAATAGGACTGGAAAAAGAAACAATCTACAATTGTTATGTATTAAATATTTCTAGGAAAGTGAAGGGGATTATTGATTTAAAATCATTGGTGATTGCTGAAAAAGATACAATTATCAAGGATATCATGGAAACGAATGTAATCACAGTTACAACCTTAGAGGATCAAGAAGAAGTTGCCAAAATGTTTGACAAATATAATTTTTTAGCACTTCCTGTTGTTGATACAGAAAATCGCTTGGTAGGAATTGTTACGATTGATGATGCCATGGATGTTCTGCAAGATGAGGTTGCAGAAGATTTCGAAATCATGTCAGCTATTACACCAAATGAAGATACTTATTTTAAAACCAGTGTTTTAAAGCATGCTAAAAATAGAATTATTTGGCTCTTGATTTTGATGTTGTCTTCTATTGTTACAGGAGCTATTATTACCAAATATGAAGCAGCTTTTGCTTCTGTTCCAATTTTGGTAGCCTTTATTCCAATGATAATGGGGACAACAGGAAATTGTGGTTCTCAAACATCCACATTGATCATCCGTGGAATGTCAAATGACGAAGTTAGACTAAAAGATTATGTAAAAGCCATTTGGAAGGAATTAAGAGTTGCCATATCAGTGGCTTTGATGCTTGGTATTGCAAATGGAATTCGTATTTTGGTTCAATATGATGATATGAAACTAGCAGTAGTAGTAGCTTTATCGTTGTTGGGAACCGTAGTATTGGCTAACTTTTTAGGCTGTTCATTACCAATGCTTGCTAAAAAAATAAAAATCGATCCAGCATTGATGGCAACGCCAGTTATTACAACAGTTTCAGATATGTGTTCTGTGCTTATTTTCTTCAAAATAGCAACCATGGTCATGGGACTTGAAATCAATGTATAAATTTAAAACAAAACGATTATTTTTTAGATAAATTTAAGTTAATGATGGTATAATGATTTCAAAATCAAGATAAGGTGGTTGATATGAAAATTTTAATTATTGAAGATGATAAAATTCTTTCCAAAACCATTGAGCAATGTGTCAAAAATAATTATGATACAGATTGTGCCTATGATGGAGAAGAAGGGATTTTATATGCCAAACAAGGCATTTATGATGCAATTATTTTGGATTTGATGATGCCAGTTATGGATGGTTATGAAGTATTAAGTACTTTGAGAAGTGAAAAAATATTTACCCCAGTCTTAATATTAACAGCCAAAGATGCTTTAGAAGATAAACTAAGAGGATTTCGAGTTGGTGCAGATGACTATTTGGTAAAGCCATTTAATCGTCAAGAATTATTGGCTAGACTAGATGCTATTATCCGAAGAACCAATGGAAATTATACCAATGAAAATGCCATACGATTTAACGATTTGGTATTGGATTTAAACAGCCGAAAAGTATTGTGTAACGAGCAAGAATTGGTCTTGCAAGGCAAACAATTTGATTTGTTAGAATATTTATTAAATACGCAAAATACGATTATCACAAAAGAGCAAATTTTCGATAAAATTTGGGGTTTTAATTCAGAAACAAGTACAAATGTTATAGAAGTATATGCAAGTGGACTTCGAAAAGAACTAAAAAAAGTAGGATATGACCAATATTTGAAAACCATTCGAGGAGTGGGTTACATCTGGTCAAAATAAAAGGAGGAAAAAAGTGGAGGAGCAACAAAAATTAAGAAGACAATTTTTTGTTCATATTGTTTATAATATGATTGCTTTTGCACTGATTTTTATTGCATTTGGAATTTTTATGTTTTATATGGTGCGAAATATTACATTTTCTGCAGTAGATGCCCAGCTCAAAGAAGCCAAGAACGATTTTGCAGATGTAACGGTTACCCTAGAAAATTTATACCAAATTTTTGATTTAGGGGATTTGCAATATTTTAAAAACAAAAACTTGAATTTTCTAGAATATAACATTGCTAAAAGAATTAATAATCCACAAATCAATTTAATTTTAAGAGAAAAAAATGGCCAAATCTTAAATGAAAATGATTTAGGAAAATTAGAAAACTATGCAAAAGAAATAGAATTTGACAGTACTAATTTAGATTGTATTTATAATTTAGAATTAGAAAATGAATATCATTACCGATGCCTCAATTTTAAAATCATGGGGAATAATAGTGAAAATAATACATATGTACAATTATTGATTAACATTGATAGCGAAATTGTTTTAATCAGTAAATACATGGAAATTATTACTTATGCAGTGGCTTTAGGAATTGCTCTTTCTGGAATTGCAAGTTTGGTTTTATCCAAACAGACATTGCAACCAATTCAAGAAACTTTGCGTAATCAAACGGAATTTGTTCAAAATGCTTCTCATGAATTAAGAACACCACTTACTATCATCCAGGCCAAACAAGAATTGATGCTACAAGAGCCAAATGCAAAAATTATTGATAAATCAGAAGAAATTAGTTTAACATTAAGTGAAACAAAACGATTGTCAAAACTGACAAAAGATTTGATGATACTTGTCAAAGGAGCTAATTTAAAATTGCAAAAAGAAGAGGTCAATATTGATGAACTGATAAAAACGATTGTTTTGCCTTATCAAGATATGGCTGAAACACAGAAAAAACAGATATTGTTGCATTTGAAATTTGGAAAAGAAATCAGTTTAGATGTCAATAAAATTCATCAATTATTAGTAATTTTATTAGATAATGCTATAAAATATACAGAAAGTCGGAGATAAAATTTATGTCAATACTTATTCCAAGGATAATAAATGTGTTATCGAAGTGGCTGATACAGGAATTGGAATCAGTGATGGAGGGATAAAACATATATTTGAGCGATTTTATCGAGAAGATAGAGCCAGGAATCGTGAGACAGGAGGCAGTGGATTAGGTCTTTCAATTGCTATGATGATTGTAAAAGCTCACAATGGAACAATTAAAGTTGCTCACAATGAACCAAAAGGAACGATTTTTACTGCCAAATTGAATCGTTCATGAAACAAAGGTTAATGGTAGTTGAAATTCTAAAATTGCGATTTTAAGCCATTTTTTTTGAAAATTTAAGAAAAATGACTAAAAATAACGTAAAATTGATTTAAAGTACCTTCTGATAAGTTTTAGAGGTATAAAAAGACATGGTGTGAGAAAAACAGCATTTTAAAACGAAGCCCTAGAATTGTCAAGAAGGGCTTTTTAATTTTAAAGTAGACATAAAACTAAAAAATGGTAGTAAAGAGCACTCTAGGGCATGTTAGAGGCAAATTTTGAATTTTAAGCGGTAAAAATAGACAAGAATGTTTTTTAGTGTTATAATATCTTTTAAGAAAAAGGATAAGGGGAAGGGTATGCAAAAATTTGTACATTTGCACGTTCATAGCGAATATAGTTTGCTAGATGGAATGTGCCGAATCAAAGATTTACCAAAACGAGCCAAGGAATTGGGAATGGAGTCCATTGCGATTACAGACCATGGTGTTATGTTTGGAGCTGTTAATTTTTATAAAGAATGCAAAGTCCAAGGAATTAAGCCAATCATTGGATGTGAAGTATACGTAGCACCACGAAGCAGAACAGATAAGCAATCAGGAATCGATGATCGATATGCACATTTGATTCTGCTTGCTAAAAATCAGAAAGGCTATGAAAATTTAATCAAATTAGTTTCTATTTCATTTACAGAAGGTTATTATTACAAACCTCGCATTGATACTGAAATATTAGAACAATACAGTGAAGGACTGATTTGTTTAAGTGCGTGTTTGGCAGGCAGTATCAATCAGGCAATTTTGCAAGACGATATGGAAAAAGCCAAAGAAATTGCGTTATGGCATAAACGTGTTTTTGGGGAGGACTATTATTTAGAGATTCAGAACAATGGCTTGGCAAAACAAGTTTTGGTAAACCAAAAATTGATTGAATTATCACATGAGTTAGAGATTCCATTGGTTGCGACAAATGATGCCCATTATTTGAAAAAAGAAGATAGTTATAATCACGAGATTTTATTATGCATTCAAACAGGTAAAAAAATGACAGATGAAGACAGAATGCGTTTTGAAGTAGATGAATTTTATATCAAATCTCCCGAAGAAATGATCGAGTATTTTTCCAATGTACCAGAAGCCATTGAAAATACAGTGAAAATTGCGGAGAAGTGTCAGTTTGATTTTGAGTTTGGTGTTACCAAACTTCCTAATTATGATGTGCCAGAAGAATTTGAAACACATGAGGCGTATTTTAGAAAGCTATGTCATGATGGAATCAAAGAACGTTATGGTGAAAATCCATCCCAAGAAATTCTAGAACGAGCAGAATATGAAATGGATATTATTTCCAAAATGGGTTATGTAGATTATTATTTAATTGTATGGGATTTCATTCATTATGCCAAAAGTGTCCAAATTGCAGTAGGTCCTGGACGTGGTTCAGGAGCAGGCTCGATTGTTGCTTATGCAGTAGGAATTACAGATATTGACCCCATCAAATATAATTTGCTATTTGAGCGATTTTTGAATCCAGACCGTATTAGTATGCCTGATTTTGACGTAGATTTCTGCTACGAAAGACGTCGGAGAAGTCATTGATTATGTTGCCAGAAAATATGGCCAAGACCATGTTTCCCAAATTATAACTTTTGGTACGATGTCTGCTAGAAGTGTGATACGTGATGTAGGAAGGGTGTTAGATGTACCTTACAATGAAGTAGACAAATTAGCTAAAATGATTCCATTTGAATTACATATTACAATTGCGAAAGCCTTAGAAGAAAATCGAGAGCTAAAGGCATTCTATGAAAGTGATGAAATGGTAAAAAAAATCATTGATATAGCACAAGGTTTAGAAGGTATGCCAAGAAATGCTTCAACCCATGCATGTGGAGTGGTTATTACCAAAAATCCAGTCGACACTTATGTGCCATTGTACGTCAATGATGGAACGCCAGTGGCACAATATACGATGACGTTACTAGAAGAGCTTGGCTTACTAAAAATGGATTTTTTAGGTTTAAGAACCTTAACCGTGATTGAAGATTGCAAACAATTGATTCAGAAAAATCGTGGCATTGACGTTGTTTTTGATGAGTCAATGAGTGATCCAAATGTTTATAAATTATGGCAAGAAGGTAACACATTTGGGATTTTCCAATTTGAAAGTAGTGGAATGACTTCTTTTATGAAGGAATTAAAACCAGATTGTTTGGAGGATATTATTGCAGGTGTTTCGCTTTACCGACCAGGTCCGATGGATCAAATTCCGCGTTATGTGAAGGGCAAGCTAAATCCAGGGCATAACGAATATACACATCCAGCATTGGAGCCAATTTTGAATGTCACATATGGATGTATGGTATACCAAGAACAAGTAATGCAAATTGTACGTGATTTGGCTGGCTACTCCCTTCGGAAGGGCCGATTTAGTACGTCGTGCTATGGGAAAGAAAAAATTAGATGTAATGGCAAAAGAACGTGAAATTTTCATTCATGGTCAAGTAGATGAAAATGGAAATATAGTCGTTCCAGGTTGTGTAAGAAATGGAATTGATGCGGAATCTGCCAATAAAATATTTGATGAAATGGTAGAATTTGCCAAATATGCTTTCAATAAATCTCATGCAGCAGCCTATGCGGTTGTTTCTTACAGAACAGCCTATTTGAAAGCTTATTACAAAGAAGAATTGATGGCAGCAACATTAAATAGTTTCTTAGGAAATCTGGATAAAATCCCAGTTTACGTAAATGATTGCAAAAAAATGAAAATTAAAATTTTACCACCGAATATTAACAAAAGTGATACACGTTTTACAGTAGATGATAACCAAATTCGTTTCGGGCTTCGGAACGATAAAAAATGTAGGAATTGCAGCCATTAATAGTATTGTAGAAGAAAGAGAGACCAATGGCCAATATGAAAATTTCGCTTCTTTTTGTGAAAGAATCAAAGAGAAAGGAATCAATAAAAAATGTGTAGAAAGTTTGATAAAAGCTGGTGTTTTTGATGATTTTGGCAAAAACCGTGCAACCCTTTTAGCTTCTTTTGAAGGCATCATTGATTTGATTAACAATAGTGGTAAAAAGGTGATGGAAAACCAAGTTTCTATGTTTGATTTGATGGCAGAAGAGGAAGAGATAATGGAAACAAAAAAGTACGTTTTTGTTGAAAAACCGGAATTTGAAGAAAAAGAATTGCTGAGTTTAGAAAAAGAAATGATTGGTGTATATATTTCTGGACATCCACTTGAAAAATACAGAGAATTGCTAGAAAAAACAACGAATATCAATACATTGAACCTACTAAAAATCAATGCAGACATGGAAGAATTTGGCAAAACACTGGAATATAGAGATAATCAAAATGTCAAATATGCAGGAATTATTACGAAAATCAAGAAAAAGTTTACCAAAAATAATTCCATTATGGCATTTGTGACAATGGAGGATTTGTATGGAAGTGTGGAATTGATTGTATTTGATAGTGTGTATCACAGTTCACAGAATGCTTTGATTGAGGAAAATGTTGTTTTGGTAGAAGGAAGACTTTCCATTCGTGAGGATGAGCCTGCCAAAATTGTAGCAAGTTCGATAAAAGATTTAAACGGTAGTAGCGCGTGTCAAGAGGGTACAAATGGTAAAATTAATCAAATTTCATTAAATATCACGAATTTATCAGAAGAAACCAAAACAAGATTACGTGGGGCAATTAAGTTTTTTTCTGGGGATAGAGCCAATGTAAAATTAGAGATTTTGCAAGAGGATGAAATTAAGCCATGTGGTGGAATTTATATGACCAATCAAATATTGGAGGCGTTTGAAGAGATTGTGGGCAAAGAAAATATTATTTTAAAATAGAACTTGATTTTTTCAGGAAAACATAGTAAAATACGAAAGAGATTTTGGGGAGGAATTAGAGGAAATGAAAGAGGAAAAGGGATTTGCCTATCAAGTTTTGCTATTAATCATTATTATTATCATAGCAATTGCTGGTGTTTTGATTAATCAAGTTGTGGGCAAAGATGGATTCATTAATCGTATGACAGAAATGGAGACAGAATATAGTAAAGAAGATGTTTTAGAAAAAATTAATCATAAAGTGACACAGAAATTTATTGCATTAAATAACACAGCAAAAGAAAATAATCAAAATATTTCTGATCTTTATAATACAGAGGTTGTGATTGAGTTTTTGAAGCAAAATTTAATCATTGAAGAAATATATGATGAAACAGGGAATTTTCAGGAAGGTATGTATGATATCAATGTCGGAAAATTAAAGGAAGAAGAGAAGGAAGTTCATTATATAGGGAAATTTCAACTAGAGAAAATCCAGGAGAAATATATGGTTATATGGTATAATGAAAAAGGAGAAAAACAAGAGGTTGGAGAATTACAGATTCAACAAATGATATAAAACAAAAAAACAAGCAATCTTGCTTGTTTTTTTGTTTTTATAAATCATATAAATTTTGCTCAATGCAAGTTTTGGCTCTTTTTACGGTTTTGGGATCATCGGAGTGAAGGGCATTTTCCAAAAATTCAGGATGTTCTAATAAAAATTCACGCATACATTTATCTGGATTTTCTGTGTATTTGTTTAACATGTTAAATTGATTTTCGTTGATAATATTTAGTTCTTTGGCTTTTTCGAACAAAGTTTGATTAATTTGGAATAAAGTAAGAGAACAAATGCCGTGTTCGGTTAAGATTTGAGAACCATTTTGCATACGATCTACAACAGCTATGCTAGTCACAATTTTGCCATCAAGTGTTTCAATTGCTGGAATCCATGCACGAAGATAGCTTGAAGCAATGGTGATTAAATCTGTGATATGTAAGATGCGTTTGTTGGTTAATTTTGGAGTAGAAGTTGTTTCTTTGAAATCATAAGTACTAACAACGGTTGATAAATTTTTATAAATGGTAATATGAGGTTTTTTCAGAAAATAAGCCATTAAAATAGAGAAAAACCAATCACGTCTTTCGCCACCAGAGATGTAATCAATAGAAGATAAGTCGACAGTAGTTTCGATAAAAGTTTTTAAATGGTCAATAACCGTTTTGTAAATTTGGTTATTTTGATATTGTGCTAGTACTTTTTCAAAAAGATTGGCTGGAATCGAATCTTTAGAAGTCGTTTCTAATTGGATATCGATGAAATGAAGTAATTCTTGTGCAGCTTCTGGACTTCCATAAAGAAAATGCGTGTTGTTATAGTAAGGACTAATGGTTCCTGAAGTTAACCAAAATGGTTCATTTTCTTTGCATATTTGAAATGCATTTGTTTTGAATAATAGAGATGTTAAATCATTCATAATTTTTCCTCCTAAATTTGATATCTTCTTTACTATACTAGAAAAGTTTGATAAAGTCAATGTTTTAGAGAAAATTAGTAAACAAAATGTGACATTTTTTGATAAAACTATGGACAAAATCGAAAAATTCAGGTAAAATATTTATATTGACATTTTACTTTAGAATAGGAGAAATGAATAAAATGAGAATGAATACAATAGATAAAGCAATCATGGAAGAAAGAGCAGAATTAAAAAGAGCACAAAAAGAGAGAAAAAACAATAAGAAAACGCAGCAAAAATCGAATTACATTGGCGTGAAACGATTTTTTGCTGTGATGTTTTTATTAGGTTGCATCGGAATTATAACTGGTTTAACCTTATTATATGGTCCATGGAGAGGATTTCGCGATTGGCTTATTACAACAGCAATGACCACTATGACACATCAATATTTTGCCACTTGGTTCTATGATGATGATGTGATACAAGATGCTTTAAACCGTAACAAGGTTGTCGAAATTGAGGAAGACACAGATACCAATTTAATTGAATTTGCGAATCAAAAAACGAATCATTATGCAAATGAGTATGAAAGACAGATTTTAGAGCGTGATCCGCAAAACAATGATTATAAAATCATTGAGATTAATGATAAAAAATTTACTGGTTATTTAGTGGCCGTATATGATCCATCCAGAATTGAAGCAGTTTGTACAAAAAATCTAGGGGTATCTGGTCAGTATTTGACAACAATGGCAGAAGACAATGATGCATTAATTGCCATTAATGGTGGTGGATTTAATGATCCTAATTTTAATAGCACAGGAGGTTCACCACTTGGTATCACACTTTGCCAAGGAAATTATAAATCACAAGCACCATATTCAGGGGCAGGAGGCGTGATTGGATTTACCAAAGATCATAAACTGATTTTAACTTCTAAAGTAACCCAAAAAGAAATGACAGATAAAGGTATTCGTGATGCTGTTACATTTGGTCCCTTTTTGATTGTGAATGGAAAGGCTTCTTCAGTTGTTGGTAATGGTGGTTGGGGAACAGCACCTCGAACGGCTATTGCACAAAGAAAAGATGGAATTGTATTATTCCTAATCATCGATGGTAGAACAGCTTCTAAACCAGGTGCTGATATGGATGATTTAATTGAAATTTTACAAGATTATGGGGCGTATAATGCTGCGAATTTAGACGGTGGTACATCAAGTGTATTGGTGGTTAACAATACAATTGTAAATGATCCAATTGACAGTTCTGGAGCCCATAAAACAAGGCCAATTTCGACAGGATTTATTTTAACCAAAGATGAAAGTGATAATGGAGATCACAAAGTTGTTGCTGATAAATTAGGGGAGGATGAAGAATAGTGTACGAGATATTTGCTGATTTACATGTACATATTGGAAGAAGTGAGAAGGGAAAACCAATTAAAATAACAGCAGCAAGAAGTTTGAATTTTGCCAATATTGCCAAAGAGTGTGCTCAGAAAAAAGGAATTCAGCTGGTAGGAATTATCGATTGTGCCTCACCTTATGTGATCGAAGATATTGAGGAATTTTTGCAAAAAGGAGAGGCTTTTGAGATTCCAGATGGAGGCATTGTTTATCAAAATAAAGTTTGTATTATTTTGGGAAGTGAAATTGAAACATCAGAAATCAATGATGAAGGAAAAACGGGTAGTGCACATAATTTATGTTATTTTCCAACCCTAAAGGATATAAAAGCATTTTCCAGTGAAATGTCACATCACATAAAAAATATGACACTTAGTTCACAAAGAGCTAATATATCAGCTTATGAGTTGATTGATATTGTTGAAAAATACAATGGAGTTCTGGTTCCAGCACATTGTTTTACACCACATAAAAGTTTTTATGGAAATTGTACATCTTCTTTGAAACGTATTTTCAAAGAGAAATATGATAAAATTCCAGCCATAGAACTAGGCCTTAGTTCAGATACTTTTTTGGCTGACCAAATAACTGAATTGGAAAATAAGACATTTTTGACCAATTCAGATGCTCATTCATTACCTAAAATTGCAAGAGAATATAATAAAATGAGCTTAGAAGCCATTAGTTTTAAAGAATTTCAAAAAGCATTACTGCGAGAAGATGGTCGAAAAATCATGGCCAATTATGGTTTGGATCCTAAATTGGGAAAATATCACAGAACTTATTGTGAGATTTGTGACAAAAGGATTGCTGGAACAGTACCAGTTACAAAATGCGACAGTTGTGATAGTAGAAATATTACAATGGGGGTATTTGACCGAATTGAAATGATAAAAGATAAGAAAATGACCAGAAGTCCCGAGTTTAGACCAGATTATATTTATCAAATTCCACTTACCTTTATTCCAGGTTTGGGGAACAAAACAATTGATAAATTATTAAATCATTTTGAGACAGAAATGACTATTTTACATAAAGTATCAGAAGATGATTTGGAGGCTGTGGTTGGAAAGAAAGTGGCACAAAATATTATTCTTGCACGAGAGGGAAAAATGCATATTGTAGAAGGTGGCGGAGGTGTTTACCGGAAAAGTTAACGGAACTTAAAAAACGAAAGTTTACGGAAAAATAGAATAAAATACAAAACCTTGAATATAATCTAAAAACAACATTTCAAAGGAAGAGGCCAATGAAAAGGAAAAATGTATTTTTTTATTATGTTCAAAATAACAAAAAAAGTTTGTGTTTTTTAATTCTAGTATTTCTGATTCGGCATGGTTGCAGGAATTGCATTTATTAACCATGTGGGAGAAACTGGAAGACAGGAAATTGAAAATTATATTAATTCATTAAAAGAAAATATCAAATTATCTGATGAAATCAATCAAACAGTTATTTTAAAACAAAGTATCAAGCAAAATTTAATGTTTGTTTTAATGATATGGTTTTTAGGATGTACTTTACTAGGAAGTTTTTTGATTTATGGTGCAGTTCTGTATAAGGGATTTTCCATTGGTTATACAGCTTCAGCGATTATTGCGACATTGGGGACAAAGTCACGGAACGATTTTTGTTACGTCTTCTCTGTTACTTCAAAACTTGATTTTTCTTCCTATGTTATTGATTTTGTCAGATAGTGGGATTAAATTGTATCGAACATTAAGGCAGGGTCAATTTGCAAATATGAAATTTGAAATCATAAGGTATACGGTAATTGCTTTAATTGCAATGGTGATTGCGATGATTGCAAGTTATGTTGAGATATACTTTTCTACAAGTTTTTTGTTTTTTTTAAAAGATTTTTTATAAAAAGTCTTTACTTTTTTGAGAAAATCTGATATAACAGTAATGTCTTATGTAAATTATAAAGGAATGGGGTATTAATAATGGATAAACAAATAAAACTTTTTTTAGAATTTTTACAAAATGATAAGAAATTGTCAAGCAATACGTTGCAATCATACAAAAGAGATATTGTACAATATCAAAGTTACATAGACAAGAATAAATTGAATTATTTAAAAGTAGATGAAGAACAAGTTAATAAATATCTAAAAAGCTTGATAAAGGCCAATAAAAAGCCATCAACTGTTTCTCGAAATTTGGCAACCATGAGAGCTTTTTATCAATATTTGGTACGCATAAAAAAAGTGAAAAAAGACCCAACAGACGGTATTCATGCACCCAAAATTGAGAAAAGTATACCAAGTGTATTAACAGCTAAAGAAGTTGAGTTATTATTAGAACAGCCTAAAAATGTAGATTTAAAAGGAATTCGTGATAAAGCAATGCTTGAATTTGCTTATGCAACAGGAATGAGGGTAACAGAGATTATTTCATTAGATATCACAGATGTAAATGTGGAAGAAAGTTATGTTACTTGTAATACAGGAATGAAAAAAAGAAACATTCCATTAGGAAATTTATCTTTACAAGCATTGGTTGAATATATAGAAAAGGCAAGGCCAGTCTTAATTAAGGATGAGAACGACAAGGCACTTTTTGTAAACATCAATGGAAAAAGATTGACACGTCAAGGTTTTTGGAAAATAGTTAAATTTTATAAAGAACAAGCACATATTGAAAAAGATATCACACCACATGTTTTAAGACATTCATTTGCAACACATCTTTTAAGAAATGGAGCTGATCTAAAATCCATCCAAACAATGCTTGGTCATTCAGATATTTCGTCAACACAAGTATATATGCAATTTAAAAATGAAAATTTAAAAGATATTTATAATAAAGCACATCCACGTGCTTAAAAAGCAAAATTTGTAAGAGTGGGAACTTACCGAAGAATCAAATTCTTAGGTAAGTTTCTTTTAATTTTTAATAAAAAATAAGGAGGAGAGAAGGCTTAGAAAAATTATGGTAGTAGTGAAAGAATTTGTTTATAGTAAGCAAAAGTACGAAACCTTAGAAAATGAGAAATGAAAAAATTAAAATGTCATATTTGCCAAGTTCTTTGCATAAAATATGAATAAAAGTTTAGATAAAGGAGTTTTTTATGTGTGGAATTGTAGGAATTGTAAATTATAAAGAGGATCTTTCTAATGGGCATACGATTATTGGAAAAATGACCCAAGCTTTAACAAGGAGAGGACCAGATGAAGAAGGATTGTTTGTAAAAAAACATTGTAATCTCGGTCATAGAAGGCTTAGTATTATTGACATAGAAAATGGAAAACAACCAATGACGTATACAATAAATAATATTATGTATACAATTGTGTACAATGGTCAATTATATAATACAGAAGAATTAAGACAAACATTAATTAGTAATGGATTTGAATTCAAAGGTCATTCAGATACAGAAGTTTTACTAAAAAGTTACATTTTTTATGGAAAAGATATTTGCAAACATCTTAATGGAATTTTTGCTTTTGCTATTTGGAATGACAAAACAGAAGAACTTTTTCTGGCCAGAGATCATTTTGGAATCAAACCATTGTATTATGCAAGGATGAATGATAATTTTATCTTTGCCTCAGAAGTAAAAGCAATTTTTGAACATCCGCTCTCAAAACCAATTCTGAATAAAACGGGAATTGCTGAACTATTTGGGATTGGACCAAGCCATAGTCCTGGTATTAGTCCGTTTCAAGGAATTGAAGAACTGGAGCCAGCACATTTTATTATTTATCATAAAAATGGTTTTCAAAAGTATCAATATTGGAAATTAGAAACAAAACCACATACAGATGATTTAGAGACAACATCCGAAAAAATTAGATTTCTGATTCAAGATTCAATTGAAAGACAACTGATTTCAGATGTTCCTTTATGTTGTTTGTTATCTGGTGGCTTAGATTCTAGTATTATAACTGCATATGCAAGTCAATATTATCAAAAAAAATATGGCCAGAAGTTAACAACATTTTCAGTTGATTATGTAGATAATGACAAAAATTTTGTCAAAAGTGATTTCCAGCCAAACACTGATAATTATTACATTGATTTAATGGTAAAAGAATTTGGTACAGAGCATCATAAAATTGTTTTAGATACACCAGAGCTATTTGAAACGTTACAAGATGCTATGATTGCACGAGATTTTCCAGGTATGGCAGATGTAGATTCTTCGTATTTGTTGTTTTTCAGAGAAGTCAAGAAACAGGCTAAAGTGACACTTTCTGGCGAATGTTCAGATGAAATTTTTGGTGGATATCCATGGTATTTTAGAAAAGATAGTTTGGAAAGTAATACATTTCCATGGTCTCTTGCGATTTCAGAAAGGAAAAAATTGCTAAATCCAGAGATTGCTAAAAATGTGAACTTGAAGGAATATATTGATTGTCGATATCAAGAATCTTTAAATAAAGTTGAATTTTTACCAACCGATAGTGAAATGAATAAATTGGAAAGAAAATTGATTTACCTAACATCCAATTGGTTTATGCAAACATTGCTAGATAGAACGGATAGAATGAGTATGTACAATGGATTTGAGGTTCGTGTTCCGTTTTGTGATGTTCGAATTGTAGAATATTTATGGAATATTCCATGGGAAATGAAAGCATATAAGGGGAGAGAAAAGGGACTTTTGAGACACGCAATGAAAAATGTTTTGCCAGAGGAAATTATTAATCGTAAGAAAAGTCCATACCCAAAAACGCACAATCCAAATTATACGAGAATTGTAAGAGAAGCTTTAAGCAAAATAATGGAAGATAAGAATGCACCAATTAATCAATTATTAAATCGAGAGTATATTTTGGAAATTATAGAAACAGAAGGAAGGGCATTTTCAAGACCATGGTTTGGTCAATTGATGACTGGACCTCAGCTTATGGCGTATCTTTGTCAGGTCAATGGGTGGCTTGAGAAATATCAACCCCAAATTGAAATTTAACATAATTTTAAGGCCGCAAAATGCGACCTTTTATTATTTTTTAGGGAACTGTAGTAGGTTCACCGCCAGTAAGACGAAAGTTGTAATAACCATTTTGCCAAAAGACTTGAATTATTTCCGTTAGCCGTTTATATTTCCAGGATATCCTCCACCAGAACGAATTTGTTTGACACGATAAGCATCGATTTTATCCATATTTCTCCTTTCCCCCTAATTAAGAGAGTTTTCTAAATGTTTTTTGGCTACGTTGTTACAAAAGGAAATTTCTAATTATTATAACAAATCTATTATAAAATAAAAACTGCGTAATTGCAATAGGTTGTTGTGAAAAAGCTAGGGAGTTAAAAAAATGAGGTTCTTTAAAAGAAGGGGAAAATTTTACAGAGAAGAATGGCTTTACTTTTTTGAAAAAATGGGGTATAATAAATTCATAGTACAGGAAGAAATAAGGAGAAAGAAATGAGATTAGATAAATTTTTAAAAGTAAGTCGTGTGATAAAACGAAGGACGGTTGCTAATGAAGCTGCTGATAGTGGTAGGATTTCGGTAAATGGAAAAGTAGTAAAACCAAGTTATGATGTAAAAGTAGGCGATATTGTTGAAATTAAATTTGGTGATAAAGTTTCAAGGTTTGAGATTTTGGCTGTACCAGAAAAAGTAGGAAAAAATATGGGGGAGATGATAAAAATATTGTAAAATCCTGAAAATCAGTAGAATCAGCTGAGAGCACATTGCGAAGAATTTGTCAATTGACAAATTTACATAATTATGATATAATAAAAGGTAGGGCATATAGATGAAAATTGTTCATATGCTATAAAATAAAGGGGTTATAAAAAACTCTATTTTCTCAAAAAAGAAGGAGTAAAATAGAGTTTTTTTATTGTCTTTTAATTAAATTTTATATTATTGAGCAAAAGCCTGACGTCCTTTTTTGAAAGAAAGTAAATTTGTAATTTCATTTGCTTTTTTAATACGTTTCTGGGCTTTTTCTTGTTCGATTTGCCTTGCTTGGCGTTCAGCCATGGTTTCACAAATAGCTTTTTGGTAAGTAAAATGAGTATCTTGGGCAATTTTTTGCCAGTTATAATCTTTTTTTACTTTGGCTTGTGCATTTTTAATGACATTAGCGCATAATTTTTGGTCAAATAAGAGGGTTAATATTGAATCAGCAAGAGAATTTGCATTACCAGCATAACTTTTCATACCATTGATTCCATGGTCAACAATTTCATTTAAACCACCAATATCAGAAACCACAACAGGTGTGCCTGAAAGCATAGCTTCTAAAGCAACAATACCAAATGGTTCATAAGTACTTGGGAAAACAGAGACATCAGCACATTTATACATTTTTTGTACATTTTTAGCATTCATATAACCTGCAAAATAGACTTTATTGCCTAAGCCTAAAGCATTTGCTTGAGCACGAAGTTCATCTATCATACCGCCTTTTCCACAAATGATTAATTTGGTATCATGATAATTGGCCAATATTTTTGGCATAGCAGCAATCAAATTTTGAATTCCTTTTTCATAAACGAGACGACCCATAAATAAAATAATTTTTTCATTATCCATGGCATAATGTCTTCTAAAATCATAATCTCTTTCTACTTCATTAAATAAATTAATATTGACTCCATTTGGTACAACATTGATTTTTTCATAAGGTAAACCAAAAAGTCTTTGCAATTCATTCTTCATATAATTACTATTGACAATTACTTCAGAAGATTCATAAGTAAGCATCCATTCAGTATCATTGATGTATTTTTGGGTTTCTCCGCTGAATACCACTGTTTCTACCAGCTTCGGTTGCATGGATGGTGGAAATTAAAGGAATGCCGTAAGCTGTTTTTAGTGTTTTTCCAGCATAAGCAGTTAACCAATCATGTGCATGAATAACATCAAATTTTTCACCTTGTGCAATTAATTCGCCAACTTTGGCAATCATGTTAAAATTTAGTTGCATAATCCAATCGATAAAATTATTAGAACTAATCATAAAATTGTCAACACGATGCACATTGACTCCTTTATCTTTTTCAAAATATGATACGTCGCCATCACGATATGTTACAACAGTTACATCATGACCATCTTGATATAATCTATGCGACAAATCATGCACAACTCTTGCAATCCCTCCTACAACTCTTGGTGGGTATTCCCATGATAGCATCAAAATTTTCATATTTTTGTACTCCTTTCAAAATTTCATTGGTAAATTATTGGATTTATTTTTTAGAATAAAAAAGTCGTTTTGTCAAGTTTTTTACTTCTCTTTTTATTGTACAAAAAAACAGAAGAAAAGTAAACATTTTTTTGCAAAAAAGTACAAATTTTTTGCAAAAAATTAATTTTGGTGATAGATTCTCTATTTTTTTGAAAAAATTCCAAATTAAGGTTGCTTTTTTGTTTTTTTTTCGATACAATGTATCATATGTTAAATTGAGATACAAAGGAGGAAGAGATGGCAGAGGAGAAGAACAAACAGGAAAAAGAAAAAAAGGATACAAAAGAGAAAAACAATGTTGTAAAAGCAAAGAAAAAAATCTCTGAAAAAGAAAGTTCACCAATTGAAAAAATTCAAAATAAAAGCATTCAAAATAAAGTGATTGATAATATTAAAAATTTTATTTCTAAAATTATAGAAATGCAGGAGAAAGTTAGACGTGAGGAAGAAGCTGAGAAAGCTTCCAAAAGAGCAGAAAAAAGCGAAAAAAAAGAAACAAAAGAATCTCATCAATATTTATTAGAATATTATGACTTACCATTTCGATACAATGAAACGGTTGTTAAAATTTTGGCACAAACGCCCAAAAGATTATTTATTTATTGGGATGTTGCTGATAAAGATAAACAAACTTATTTAAATGCTTTTGGAGAAAACTTTTTTTATGATACGTATCCTGTTTTGTTAGTACACAATGAAAATAAAAATTATACCTCTGAAATACCGATCAATGATTTTGCCAATAGTTGGTATTTAGATATTCAAGATGCAAGAGATCGCTATACCATCCAACTAGGTAGAAAATTCAAAGCACATATTAAACCACAATTAAATGCAGAAATGAAAGAAACCAATCTTGCTTTAAGCAATGATTATTTATTAATTGCCATGTCAAATCCGTTAGAAGTTCCAAATGATCATGTTTTATTTGAGGAATTTAAGCCCTATGTAAGGTATCGAAATGTGAAGACCCATAAAGAAGAAGTAAAACAGATTGAAACTTCCATTTACCCAAATCACTTAAAAACATTTTACCAAGAATTATACAATGATCAAATGGTCATGAATGAGAAGGGAGAATTTGATATGCTAAATCCTTCCTCCATGGGAACTAGTAGCAGTATTGCGAAATAAGGAGAATTTATGAAAAATATAAAAGGTTATGTTAGTTTTGTGCTTCATGCCCATTTGCCTTATATTCATCATCCAGAAAATGAGAATTATTTAGAGGAAGAATGGTTATTTGAAGCCATTTCAGAAACGTATTTACCATTATTATTAAATTTTAAAAAATTAGAAGAAGAAGGTGTCAAATTTAGGTTAACAATGACAATGACCCCACCTTTATTAAACATGTTAGATAATCAATTATTACAAGAACGCTATATCAAATATTTGGAAAAACATATTGAATTATGTAAAAAGGAAGTCATTCGAACAAAAGAGGATGCACGTTTAAATCGATTGTCTCATTATTATTTGGAACGTTATACAAATGATTTACAAGTGTTTCGTGATGTTTATCAATGCAATATTATTCAAGGGTTCAAACATTTGCAAGATGCAGGTTTTTTAGAAATTATTACATGTGGGGCGACACATGGCTATTTTCCAATTTTGTATGTGAACGAAAAAACAGTTCGAGCTCAAATTGCAGTGGGTGTTCAGACATATGAGAAGTTTTTTGGTAGACCTCCAAGGGGAATTTGGCTTCCAGAATGTGGTTATGTGCCAGAAGCAGATAAATATTTGAGAGAATTTGGCATTGAATTTATAATAACTGAAACGCATGGTGTGTTATATGCTAATCCAACGCCAATTTATGGTACTTATGCACCAATTGTTTCACCAGATAATATTGTGGCTTTTGCCCGTGATTTGGAATCATCTAGACAAGTGTGGAGTTCAATTTCTGGGTATCCAGGTGATTTTAATTACCGAGAATTTTATCGAGATATTGGTTATGAAGCAGATTATGATTATATCAAACCCTATATTGCAAGCAATGGAGTACGTGTTAACACAGGAATTAAATATCATAGAATTACAGGAAAAACAGACCAAAAGGATTATTATGATGTTCAATGGGCTAAAGATTCTGCGGAAAAGCAAGCAGGTCATTTTATGGATTGCCGAACAGAGCAGATTGAGAATTTATCTCAAAATATGAAAGTTCCTCCTATGATTACCTGTCCATATGATGCAGAATTATATGGACATTGGTGGTATGAAGGTCCATATTGGTTGTATATTTTATTTAAAAAAATTTATTATGATGATTGCAATTTTGAACTGATTACACCAAGTGATTATATAGATAGACATCCTAATATTCAAGTGTCAACGCCATGTCGTTCCAGTTGGGGTGCAAATCGGATATAGTGAGGTATGGCTTAATCCAACCAATGATTATGCCCATCGTCATTTGCATAAAGCAGGAGATCGTATGTGTGAACTTGCGTATTTATACCCAAATGAAGGAGATACTTTACGTAGACAAGCTTTAAATCAATGTGCTAGAGAATTGCTTTTGGCTCAAAGCAGTGATTGGTTATTTATCATTACCAATGGAACGATGGTAGAATATGCCCACAAAGCAATCAAAGAACACATTGGACGATTTACGAAATTATATTATCAAATTAAAAAAGATAAAATTGATCCAGCATATTTATTGGATGTATTTAACAAAGATGACATTTTCCCAGAAATCGATTACATGATATACCATTAATTTATTGAATAAATTCAATAAATGTAAGGGCAGAGTTTTTATCTCTTTGCCGATTAAAACAAGAAAGGAGCCTAAAATGGAGGTATACGACAACGCTAACAATCTAGCCAAAGCCATCAAAAATTCAAAAGAATATCAAGAATACAAACAAATTAAAGAGGAATTATTTACGAATCTAACGCTAAAACAACAAGTAGAAGAATTTGAAAAAATTCGCTATGAAGAACAATTGTTAGCCATGCAAGGAGAAAAACAAAGTGAAGAAAAAATGGCAAAATTACAAGAGTTGTATCAAATTTTAGTTCAAAATCCAAAAGTCAAAGATTATTTTGATAAAGAAGTGCGTTTTAATGTGATGATTGCGGATGTCAATAAAATCATTGGGGAGGCAATTAAGGATGTGCTAAATTAGGCATAAAAAGAAATGAATAATTACATAAGTAATTTAAAAGATAGCAAATTACAACAAAAGGAGGAAATCAATGAATGCAAAGTATCACATGACATTAGAGGATAATATTTTTTTGCCAAAAGAAAATTAGTAGATAATGTGTACAGAAGTGCGAAGTTAGAAGGAATTGCAGTAACTTTTGCTCAAACAGAAGATATTTTTAATAATGTACTACCAAGTGAAGTGGATTATGAAGAGGAGTTGAGGCAAATAAAAAGATTAGAAAATCCTTTAGAATATACGTTAGAATTATTTTTATGGCTTCAAAAATCACAGATGTTTATCGATGGAAATAAAAGAACAGCTAATCTTGTTGCTAATCATGAATTGATTCAAAATGGTTTGGGGATTATAACGATTCCAGTGGAATTGACAGGTACTTACAAACAAAAGTTAGTAGAATATTATGAGACAGGCAATTCAGCAGAAATGAAAAAATTTTTATGGGAAAATTGTATGGATGGTGTAGAATGAGGTAAAATGTAATTTTAAAATAAATGTGAATATTGGTTCAATTTAGACAAAAAGGAGAAAAAAATGAATGCTTTGGAAAAATGTATACTCTGTCCGCATGAATGTCAAGTAAATAGAAATAAAGGGGAAATACGGAAGATGCAAAGCAGATAACCAGTTAAGAATTGCCCAAGCAGATTTGCATTTTTTTGAAGAACCGTGTATCAGTGGTAAAAATGGTTCTGGAGCTGTCTTTTTTTCGGGTTGTAATATGAATTGTCAATTTTGTCAGAATTATGAAATTAGTCAAGTTTTGGTACGGAAAAATTCTAACAAAACGAGAACTGGCTAACAAATTTCTTGAATTACAAGAAAAAGGAGCACATAACATCAATTTAGTGACAGGTTGTATTTATGTTCCACTTATCATAGAATCCTTAAAATTAGCGAAAATGGATGGTTTAACGATTCCAATTGTCTATAATTCGAGTGGTTATGAGAAAAAAGAGACCATAGAAATGTTAAATGGTTATATGGATATTTATTTGCCAGATTTAAAGTATTATTATGATGATTTGGCGAAGAGTTTGTCTGGGATTCAGAATTATTTTCAAGTGGCAACAGGGGCGATTCAAGAAATGTATCAACAAGTTGGAAATCCACAGTTTGATGAAAATGGAATGTTTCAGAGAGGATTAATGATTCGTCATTTAGTTTTACCCAATCATTTGCAAAATACAAAACAGGTTTTGAAATGGATTCAGAAAAATATAAATGCCAATGTATATGTTAGCATTATGGCACAGTATTTTCCAACTTATAAAGCAAAGGAAAGGGAGGATGTGAATCGCAAGTTGACAGAAGAAGAATACCAAGAGATTCGAGATTATGTGGAGAAGTTGGGGATACAAAATGGCTATATGCAAGAACAAGAGGAAAATGAACAACAATATGTGCCGAATTGGCTAATATAAAAATAGATGAAAAAGTAAGAAAAACCTTAAAAAAACGTCTTAGAATGAGTTTAAATACATTTGGTGATTTCTAATTGAAAAAAATTCAATTGCTAAAATGCAAAATATGTGTTATAATAAAATTACAAAGTATATCATAATCCCTGCGAAGTACGTGTAGACTGAATTTTTAGAACCTACAAGTTTTGGATAAGGGAGTTTGGCTCTAGATATGGCGTGTATGCTTAGGGACGACGTTTCGTCCTCCCAAGAAACCCAGGAGTATCTAGGAAAACACCCACCTGTGTGAGTACAGGTCCATAAAAATTCACACCTTACGGCTTAGACGTGGGGAATTTTTTTGCTCAAAAAAAGCGGGAAACCCGCTTTTTTAAGTGAATTAGTATTCGATATTAGAAACGACATAATAGCCAGTATTTGATTTTTCAAAAGTTGCTTTTAATTGTTTAGGGGCACCTTCACTTGTGCCTTCCCAATATAGATAATTTACTTCATATTCAAGTGAATTGTTGTTGTTAGAAAGTAGTTTCATATTTTGAATGTGATCTGTAAAACCAGAGGCTCCGCCATCAAATACTGATACATAACCATCTGTATTAAGGTAGGTTGAAAAACCATTTTTTAAAGTACCATCACCATAATTTTCTTCAAAATAGTCTTCTGTGATGTATTCTAATAAAGCATTTTTAAAATCCGAATATTTTGCAGATGTTTTAATATAATTGTCATCTGTTTTGCTTAAAGGATGTAAAGATTCTTCTTTAGATATTAAATTTAATTCAACTAATAAATAAGGTGGTGAAGAAAAGGAAGTGCTTGAAAGATTTAAATATTCTTCTAATACTGCCTTACATTCTCTTTCAATGGATTTCATATTAGTTGCAGCATTGTTTTGATTTGTGGAAGTATTAGCAGAAGTATTTTCTGTAATGGTTTCATTAGTTGAAAGTGATGTGTTAGGAGCCACATTTTCAGTGGAATCCATCGTATTTTGCAAGGAAGCAACGGTGTTTTTAAGGGTGTCAATTTGGCTATTTAATTGGTTTGTTTGCTCAAGAGCAGTTTGCTTTTCTTGGAAAAAGCCATACATAAAATATCCCATTCCCAGGATAATGATAATAGCAATTACTAGAAATAAGCTAGTAACACTAATGGTAATTGTTTTTTTCTCATTCATTTGTATTTTCCTCCTATAAAGATTATATAGATAAAAGAAAACAATGTCAATAAAAATAATGTTAAATAGTATTGCTATTATTTTTATTTTAAGATATACTACTTGTGAGGTGTTAGAAAATGAGAAATCAGAAGCGGAGTTACGATGGTGAGTCTTGTGATTTATATAGCGTCATTTGTGATTATTATTGCGATTATTGGAAGTGTTACGACTTTTTTTAATCATAATGTGAGGGAGGCTAGAGGGTCTGCGAGTATTAGTTCGGAATATCACAAATTTCATTTATATATG
>CANPFR010000015.1 GCA_947573445.1 uncultured Clostridia bacterium
AGCTCAGTTGGTAGAGCAGAGGACTGAAAATCCTCGTGTCACTGGTTCGATTCCAGTTGAAGCCACCAAGAAATATCAAGACTTGCAGAATTTTCTGTTCAAGTCTTTTTTGTAAATTATGTCTCAATGTCAATAATTGGGGTGGAGCATTTTGAAAGCAACTTGTTCCTAAAGTTTCCTTGCTTTTTATCATTTGACTGAAAAATCTTTAAAATTTGAATACGCTTAATAAGTCTAACACTAATATGGAGTATATTTTGAAGTTGACTTAGTTGATAGAAAAATAGAAGTTAAAGAACATCATTTGAAATTAATATAACATTAATAAATTATAGAAATTAGAATTTGATAAATGGAGGACTATAATGAGTGGAAGAAGTAATGAAAAGATAAAGTATGAAGATAAGATAAAAAGTATGTCACATGAGGAATTTAAAGGTTATTGTTTAAAATTATCAAAAGATATACAAGAATATTGTAATACTAATAATTTAAGGATTGATTATGTAGTTCCAATTTTAAGAAGTGGTGCAGTTCCTGCTGTTTATATTGCAAATGAATTAAATTTAGTAAAATTTGCACCAATTCAAGTAAAAAAGATAAAACAAGATGGAATATATGACCATATAATATTATTAAATTCATTAAAAGAGTTAGACAAAGATAAAGAATTGATTTTATTAATTGTAGAAGGTACTTATAGCTCAGGAGATACTGTTAATACTGCACTAGAAGAAATAAGAAAAACTTTGCCAAGAGCAAAGATATTATTTTCTACAGTTTGTATAAGAGGAAGAGAAAATATGCCCAAAGGCATAGAAAAAGGTTTTTATGGTTTTGACTTACCACGAGAGAAACTTTTTACATATCCTTGGGAAACTGTGGAAATGAAGGAAAAAATAAAATGATCACTAATCAATTAGAAAATGTAATTCAAAAATACAACATAACAGAAACTGACAACATCATCTATGGAACCAATATTCCAATGCCCAATAAGGTAATTCCAACGCCATGGAAAACGTATATAAAATTTGATCAAATAGAATACTATTTCTTTTTATTTAATGAGACAGGAATTACCTTATATTCTACAGATGGTGAAAATTGTGCTACGATTCAATGGAGGGATGTAATTGAATTAAAAATAAGTCATATTTGGATACTTGGAAAAATGAAAATTAAAACAAAGGATGCTACTTATCAGTTTCAACTGAACCGATTTGTATTTGGTTGTCCTTGGATTAAAAAAAATACTAGATATCTGGAAAATAATCATTATTTTTATTTAAAATAAATGGGAGAATGTTATGAGGAAATATAACGAAAATCAAATAAGAGAATGGCTAGAATCTAAATTTGATATCGAAGTCAGAAGTATCAAATTTGTTGGAAATGGTTACGATAGCGAAGCCTACTTGATAAATGAAGATTTTATTTTTAAGTTTGCTAAGCATAAATTGGCTTGTAAAGATTATTTAAAAGAGAAAAAAATACTAGACTTTTTGAGAAATAATTTAGAGACAGATATTAAAATTCCAGAAATAGAATATTTTAGTCAAACAGAGAAAAGTGCTGTGATGGGATATAAGGCAATTCAGGGAACAGCTTTGTCTTTAAAGGTTTATCAAAAAATGAATGAAATACAAAAAGAAAAATTAGTACAAGACATTGCTCATTTTTTGAAACAATTACATTGCTTGAACATAGCACCACTGTTAGAATTTACAACGGATAATCGAAAATCCTGTTTGGAAGATTCTAAAATTTTAAAAGCGGAAATATATAATATTTTAAATAAAAAACAAAAGAATTTTATAGAGAATATATTTCAAAAAATATTAAGTAATGATAAAATTTTTAATGGCAAAAAGGCTTTATGTCATAATGACCTGAGTGGGAATCATATTCTTTTAAATGAAAACTATGAATTAGCAGGTGTTATTGATTTTGGAGATGCCTGTGTAACAGATATTTATTGCGATTTTTTATATTTGTTAGAAAAAAGCGAAGAAGAAATAGAAAGAGAATTTGGACGCAAAGTTTTGAAAGATTATGGCTTAAAAGAGATAGAAACAGTGATTGAATATGCAGATTTAAAAGAAGAGTATTATCCCATTGAAACATTAGTATGTGGCATAAAAAACAACAGTAAAGAATTGTTGAAACAAGGTTTACAATTATTAAAAGAGAAGGTAAATTGAAAATCAGTTTTACAGCTGATTTTTTTATGTTAAAAATAAAGAAATTTTTGGAAAAACTGTTGACAAATCCTACCAATCCGTAGTATAATATCAATTGCGTGTAGATTTGCGATGAAGCAGGATGTGGCTACGTAAGTTTTCTTACGGAGGGAACTCCTGCAGAGTATGTCGTGGCTTAGACCAGGCGATAAGTTTGATAAACGTATTTGATAAAAACTTATCCAGGTAATTTTTATAAAACAGATGAAAATACTTGGATAAAAAAAGGTGAAAAACGAAACACTCGGATGCGTTAATAACTTGCCGTTAATCGTAATAATAAAAAAGGAGGGAAAAAAATGGCAACATCAAACAAAATAGGAAGTGACAAAATTAGAATTAGATTAAAAGCTTATGATTATGTTGTTTTAGATCAGTCTGCTGAAAAAATAGTAGAAACTGCTAAGAGAACAGGAGCAAAAGTGTCTCGGACCAATTCCACTTCCAACAGAGAAAGAAGTCATAACAATTTTACGTTCTCCACATAAACACAAAGATTCAAGAGAACAATTTGAAATGAGAACACATAAAAGAGTAATTGACATTCTTTATCCAACGCAAAAAACAGTTGATAATTTAATGAAACTTGAATTACCAGCTGGTGTTGATATTGAAATTAAGTTATAAATTAGCTTATAAACAAATGAAAGTGAAGTTTATTAAGGTTAAATTAGAACTTATGCAACCACGAAAAAGAGTTGCAACACCTTAAAAGAAAGGTTAATTTAGAGTGAAAACCCTAAAAAAGACCATGCTGACAAAAAGTTCAGCCAATAGTAAAATTTAGGAGGAATAGAAATGAAAAAAGCAATTATAGGAAGAAAAGTTGGGATGACTCAAATTTTTGACGAAACAGGTGCTGTTATTCCAGTCACTGTTATTGAATGTGGACCATGTCCAGTTGTTCAAGTGAAAACGGTTGAAACAGATGGGTATAATGCTGTTCAGTTAGGATTTGGAGAAGTGAAAGAAATAAAGGTGAATAAGCCTAAAAAAGGTCATTTCTCAAAAGCAAGTGTAAAACCAACAAAACACTTAAGAGAATTTAGATTAGAAGATATAACTACAGTAAAAGTAGGAGATGAAATAAAAGTAGATACATTTGAGGCGGGAGAAGCAGTTGATATTCAAGGTATCACAAAAGGAAAAGGTTTCCAAGGTGTTATTAAACGTCATGGACAATCAAGAGGACCAATGGGACATGGTTCTATGTATCATAGAAGACCAGGTTCAATGGGGCCATGTTCAACCCCAGGTAGGGTATTCAAAGGCAAAAAATTACCAGGACATATGGGAGTTGATACAGTTACCATTCAAAATCTTATAATTATTCGTGTAGATTCTGATAAAAATGCTATTTTGGTAAAAGGAAGTGTACCTGGAAACAAAGGTAGCATATTAAAAATAAATGATAGTGTAAAGAAAAGTAAATAGAAAGGAAGGAGGAAAGTTAAATGCCTAAAGTAGAAGTATATAACATAGAAGGTAAAAAAGTTAGCGATATTGATTTAAAAGAAGAAATATTTGGAATTGAACCAAATGAAGGTTTAGTACACAGTGTGTTAGTCAATTATTTAGCTAATCAAAGACAAGGAACACAAAGTACCAAAACAAGAAGTGAAGTTAGAGGCGGTGGAAGGAAACCATGGAGACAAAAAGGTACTGGTCGTGCAAGACAAGGTTCGATACGTAGCCCACAATGGATTAAAGGTGGTATTGCATTAGGACCAAAACCACGTTCTTATAAGTATAGAGTAAATAAAAAAGAAAAGAGATTAGCAATCAAATCAATTTTAAGTTCAAAAGTTTTAGAAAGCAATTTAGTTGTTGTAGATAAATTTGATTTCAAAGAAATCAAAACAAAGCAAATGGCAAATGCAATGAGAAACTTAAAAATTGAAGATAAGACTTTAATTATGCTTGCAACAGGAGATGAAAAAGTTCAAAAATCAGCGAGAAATTTAGAAGGAGTTAGAACGACTTCAGTTGCAACCATTAATGTATTTGACTTGCTTAAGTACAAAAAATTAGTTTTAACAGTTGATTCTGTTAAGAAATTAGAGGAGGTGTATGCTTAAAATGGTAGCAGAAGATATTATTATAAAACCAATTATTACAGAAAAAAGTAATATGGATATGCAAGATGGAAAATACACTTTCAAAGTTGCAAAAAAAGCAACAAAAGTTGAAATCAGAAAAGCAGTTGAAAAATTATTTGATGTCAAAGTTTTAAAAGTAAATACAATCATGGTTAAAGGAAAAGCCAAAAGAGTTGGTGTTCACAGAGGAATGACATCAGATTGGAAAAAGGCAATTGTTACGATTGATACCAATGCTGGAGATATTAAATATCTTGCAAAAGGCGGAAAAGAAGTGAAAATTTCTAAAAAATATAATGACTCAATCGATGCTTTTAATGCATAAATTTTGCTAAAGTAAATTAGCATTATAAAAAATTATCTGGAAATAACCAGGAAAATAAATAAAGGAGAGAAAAAAGAAATGGGAATTAAACATTATAGACCATATACACCATCAAGAAGAAATATGACAACTTCAACATTTGAAGAAATCACAAAAAAAACACCTGAGAAATCTTTGTTAGCAAAAAAGAAGAAAAATGCTGGTAGAAATTCATATGGTAGGATTACTGTAAGACATCAAGGTGGTGGAAATAGACAAAAATACAGAATAATTGATTTTAAAAGAAAGAAAGACGACATGTTTGCAACTGTTATTGGAATTGAATATGATCCAAACAGAAGTGCAAATATCGCCTTAATTCAATATGAAGATGGAACTAAAAGTTACATCTTAGCACCAGAAAAAATAACGGATGGTGACAAAGTAATATCAGGAACAAATGTAGATATTAAACCAGGAAATGCTATGCCAATAGCAAGCATTCCAGTTGGTACAATGATTCACAATATTGAATTAAATCCAGGGCAGGGTGGAAAATTAGTTCGTTCTGCTGGGCAAGATGCTCAATTGATGGCGAAAGAAGGGGCTTATGCACACGTAAGACTTCCATCAGGAGAAATGAGACTAATCAGTGTAAAATGTAGAGCTACAATTGGAACAATTGGAAATAGTGATCATGAAAACATTAAATTGGGAAAAGCTGGTAGAAAAAGACATATGGGAATTCGCCCAACTGTGAGAGGTTCTGTTATGAACCCATGTGATCACCCTCATGGTGGTGGTGAAGGTAGAGCACCAGTTGGTAGACCAGGACCATTAACACCTTGGGGCAAACCAGCATTAGGTTACAAGACGCGAAATAAGAAAAAACAGTCCAATAAATTTATTGTTAAGAGAAGAAAATAGGTTGAAAGGAGGAAAAAGTAATGTCAACAGTGAAAAAGGAAAAGGAAGAGAGAATACAAAAACCACCATTTATAGAACCTAAATTATTAAAGAGAATAGAAGCTATGAATGAGTCTGGTAAAAAAGAAGTGTTGAAAACGTGGTCGAGAGCTTCTACCATATATCCACAAATGATTGGACATACAATTGCTGTTCATGATGGTAGAAAACATGTGCCTATTTATATTTCTGAAGAAATGATTGGTCATAAATTAGGAGAATTTGTACCAACCAGAACTTTTAAAGGGCATAGCGGAGATAAGAAAACGAAATAGAATTATATTCTAAAAAATCGAAGAGGAGGTATAAACTGTGGAAGAAAAAGCAATAGAGACAGATGTAATAGAAGCAAAAGCAACTTTAAAATATGCTAGAATATCGAGCAGAAAAGTTAAAATTGTGGCTGATTTAATCAGAAACAAAAAGGTAGAAGAAGCTTTGAGCATTTTAAAATTTGCTCCAAAAGCATCCAGTGAAATATTGGAAAAACTTTTGAAATCAGCAATTGCAAATGCTGAAAATAATCATTTTATGAATAGAAGTAATTTATATGTTGCAGAGATTTTTGCTAATCAAGGTCCTACATTGAAAAGAATTAGACCAGCAGCAAAAGGTTCTGCGGTAAGAATTAGAAAAAGAACAAGTCATATAACAATTGTGTTAAGAGAAATGGCGAAATAAAGAAAGGAGATTACAAGACATGGGACAAAAAGTTCATCCAAATGGGATAAGAGTTGGTATCATTAGAGACTGGAACTCAAAATGGTATGCAGATTCTAAGAATTATAGTGACTACTTAGTGGAAGATTATAAAATCCGTCAATATGTAAAGAAAAAATTATATATTAGCGGAATTTCAAAAATAGAGATTGAAAGAACTGCAAAGTGTGTAAAAGTTAATGTTTACACAGCAAAGCCAGGTTTGGTAATTGGAAAAGGTGGAAATCTTTCAGAAGCTCTAAAAAATGAATTAGAAAAAATGATTAATAAACAAGTTAGTTTAAACATTGTTGAAGTAAAAAATATTGATACAGATGCACAATTAGTTGCAGAAAATATAGCAGGACAATTAGAAAGAAGAATTTCATTCAGAAGAGCTATGAAACAATGTATGCAAAAATCTATGAAAGCAGGGGCTTTAGGAATTAAAACTTCAGTATCAGGAAGATTAGGTGGAGCTGATATGGCAAGAACTGAATTTTATAAAGATGGGACGATTCCATTACAAACGTTAAGAGCGGATATTGATTATGGATTTGCAGAAGCAGATACTACTTATGGAAAAATCGGTGTTAAAGTTTGGATTTATAAAGGTGAAATTCTGCCAACCAAAAAAGATGCACAAGAAGGAGGTAGAGACTAATGCCATTAATGCCTAAAAAAACGAAATTTAGAAAAATGCAAAAAGGTAGAAATAGAGGGAAAGCAACGCGTGGAAATGTTGTAAATGAAGGAGAATTTGGAATTCAAGCAACATCAGCTGGATGGATTACTTCTAACCAAATTGAAGCTGCCAGAATTGCGATGACACGTTATATCAAAAGGGGTGGAAAAGTTTGGATCAAGATATTTCCAGACAAACCAATTACTAGTAAACCAATCGGAACACGTATGGGTAAAGGTAAAGGTGCTCCAGAATATTGGGTAGCAGTTGTAAAACCAGGGAGAGTTATGTTTGAACTTGCTGGTGTTTCAGAAGATATTGCAAGAGAAGCATTGCGTTTAGCAGGACATAAATTACCTGTGAAAACAAAATTTGTAAAAAGAGAAGTAGGCGGTGATTTAGATGAAGAATAAGAAATTAAATGAAATGTCTTCACCTGAGCTAGAAAAAGAACTAACAGAATTGAAATCGGAATTATTCAAATTACGTTTTAGTTTGGCAACAAACGGATTGGATAATCCAATGAGAATTCGTGAAGTTAGGCGCGAAATTGCCAGAGTAAAGACAATACTTAGAAAAAGAGAGTTAAGTGGATCGTAGGCGAAGTATGAGCTATACAAAAATCACTTATGCAATAAAAATTGCAGACTTTAGAAAATTAGGAAAGGAGATAGTCTTAATATGGAAGAAAGAAATCTTCGTAAAACAATGATTGGTACAGTAGTTTCTGATAAAATGGATAAAACGATTGTAGTTGCTGTAGAAGACAATGTAACACATCCGATTTATAAGAAAACTGTCAAAAGAACTTATAAATTAAAAGCTCACGATGAAGAAAATGAATGCAAAGTGGGAGACAAGGTAGAAGTTATGGAAACAAGACCTCTATCTAAGGATAAAAGATGGAGACTAATAAAAGTAGTCGAAAAAGCGATCATAAAATAAGCTGTAATAGAAAGTTTTAAGAAAGAAGGAGGAACCTTAAATGGTACAACAACAAACTAGATTAAAAGTAGCTGATAATACTGGTGCAAGAGAACTTATGTGTATCAGATGTTTAGGCGGATCCTATAGAAGATATGCAGAAATAGGAGATGTTATTGTTGCGTCTGTTAAATCTGCTACACCAGGTGGCGTTGTAAAAAAAGGAGAAGTGGTAAAAGCTGTCATTGTTAGAACAAAGAAAAGGATTAGGCGTCCAGATGGTTCTTACGTAAGATTTGATGAAAATGCTGCTGTTATTATTCGTGAAGATGGGACTCCAAAAGGAACACGTATTTTTGGACCAGTAGCAAGAGAGTTAAGAGATAAGAATTATTTGAAAATATTATCTTTAGCTCCAGAGGTTCTTTAAGCTCTTGGTTTTTATGAGTTTTTGAAACTCATAAAAGGTTAGAGATTAAAGATGCAAAAATTTTGAAAAAATTTTTACATTCATTATAAAAATCTAAAAAAGAATTAGAGGTGAATAAATTGAAAATCAAAAAAGGTGATAATGTCAAAATTTTATCAGGAAATGATAAAGACAAAACGGGTGAAGTTTTAGAAGTAATTCCTAAAAAGAATAAAATTGTTGTAAAAGGTGTTAATGTTCGAAAAAAACATGTAAAACCTAGAAAACAAGGTGATGAAGGTGGAATTATTTCAGTAGAATGTCCAATTGATAGCAGTAAAGCCAATATTGTGTGTAGTAAATGTGGAAAAGCAACCAGAATTGGATATCAAGAAGAAAAAGGCAAAAAAGTACGCATTTGTAAAAAATGTGGTGAGAAACTTAAAAAGTAAATAGAAAGGAGGAATTTTAAGTAAGATGGAAGTACTTAAAGAACAATATAAAAATGAAGTAATACCACTATTGATGAAAAAATTCAATTATACTTCTAAAATGGAAGTTCCAAAGTTAGAAAAAATAGTAATAAACATTGGATTAGGTGAGACCAAAGATAATCCAAAAGCTTTAGATAATGCAATGAATGATTTGACTATTATAACAGGTCAAAAACCAATTATCACAAAAGCTAAAAAATCAATTGCTGCTTTCAAATTAAGAGAAGGAGCAAAAATAGGATGTAAAGTAACATTAAGAGCTGGAAAAATGTATGATTTTGCACAAAAATTATTTCATGTTGCCTTGCCAAGAGTAAGAGATTTTAGAGGAGTATCATCTCATTCATTTGATGGTAGAGGAAACTATTCAATGGGAATCAAAGAGCAATTAATTTTCCCAGAGATTGAATATGACAAAATTGACAAAATAAGAGGTATGGATATTATATTTGTAACAACTGCTAAAACAGATGAAGAAGCAAAAGAGTTGTTGTCTTTATTGGGAATGCCATTCAGAAACTAAAAAGAAAGGAGAAACCGATGGCTAAAAAATCATTAAAAGTGAAATGTGCCAGAGAGCAAAAATATAAAACAAGAGAATATAACAGATGTAAAATTTGTGGAAGACCACATGCTTATATTAGAAAATTCGGAATTTGCCGTATTTGTTTTAGAGAATTAGCTCACAAAGGTGAGATTCCTGGAGTAAAAAAAGCAAGTTGGTAGGTTTTGAGACTGTTCGAGCATGAGCGAGTTACAGTGTCAGAAGCAATACAGAAGTATTGTTTCCTATAAAAATTAGAAAAGGAGGGAAAATCAGTGAATATAACAGATCCAATTGCAGATATGTTAACAAGAATCAGAAATGCCAATACCAATAAATTTAAAACCGTAGATGTTCCTGCATCCAAAATGAAAAAAGCGATTGCAGAAAATTTATTGGAAGAAGGATATATCAAATCTTTTGAAGAGATTGAAGATGGAATTCAAGGTGTTTTAAGAATCACCTTAAAATATGATGAAAAAGGAAATCGAGTAATCGATGGATTAAGAAGAATTAGTAAACCAGGACTTAGAATTTATGCAAACAAAGATGAACTACCTAAAGTATTAAACGGTTTAGGAATTGCCTTGATTTCAACATCTAAAGGAATTATGACAGACAAAAAAGCCCGTGAATTAGGAATCGGCGGCGAGGTTTTAGCTTATATTTGGTAATAATGAGGAATTAAAGCGTAGTTTGCTTAGAAAGCAGGCGAAAATTAGAACAGAGTGTGGAAATTTTTGTAAAGCAAAAATTTATTCGACGCAAGTATAAATATTATGTAATACAATGAAATTCTGAAAAAATACCTATAAAAATAGTGTATTAATCTAAGAAAGGAGAAATAAAATGTCAAGAATAGGAAACAAACCAATTACTGTACCAGATAATGTTGAAATTAAGATTGACGGACAACATATTACAGTAAAAGGGCCAAAAGGAACATTGGAAAGAGAAATTCATGAAAACATGAAAGTCAATTTTCAAGACAAAATTTTAACAGTTGTAAGACCAGATGATCAACCAAAAAACAGAAGTTTACATGGTTTAACAAGAACTTTAATCAATAACATGATTGAAGGAACTTTAAACGGTTTTGAGAAAAAATTAGAAATTAATGGTGTTGGATATAGAGCTCAGAAAAAGGGAAATAATTTATTGATGAACTTAGGATATTCACATCCAGTGGAAATGGAGGCACCAGAAGGAATTACTTTTGATGTCCCAAATCAAAATGAAATTATTGTAAAAGGAATTGATAAAGAATTAGTTGGTCAAACAGCAGCTGTTATCAGAACAAAGAGACCACCAGAAGTATATCGTGGCAAGGGTATTAAATATAGTTATGAAGTTATTAGACGTAAAGAAGGTAAAGCAGGTAAGAAGTAAGCCGTTCGCGAAGAATGAGCGTTATGGAGATTACGTCGTTAACGTAGTGTAGCGGAGTTAACTTCCTTAGAAAAATTACTATGCCAAATGGTATAAAATTTATGGAGTTAGTTTCACTTAGAAAAACTTCTATGCCAAAAAAAGAAAGGAGAACAAAAATGATTACAAAAATCAACAGAAAAGCAGAACGTCAAAGAAGACATAAAAGAGTTCGTACAAAAATCAGCGGAACAACAGAAATTCCAAGATTAGCTGTTTGTAGAACGAACAAGAACATAATTGCACAAATCATTGATGATACAAAAGGCGAGACACTTGTTTATGTATCAACAATGGATACAGATATAAAAACAAAAAAAGCCAATAAAGAAGCTGCAAAAGAAGTTGGAGCAGCTATTGCTAAAAAAGCTGCAAGCAAAAAAATTGAGAACGTGGTTTTTGATCGAGGTGGGTTCATTTATCATGGTGTTGTAAAAGAATTAGCGGAAGCAGCACGTGAAGCAGGTTTGAAATTTTAGAGAAAGGAGAAAAAATAAACATGGAAGAAGAAAAGTCAGTTGAATTAAAAGAGAAAGTTGTTGCAATTAATAGAGTGGCTAAAGTTGTTAAAGGTGGTAGAACATTTCGTTTTAGTGCAGTTGTTGTAGTTGGAGACGAGGCTGGACACATTGGTGTTGGAAACGGAAAAGCGGCTGAAGTTCCAGATGCAATTAAAAAAGCAATCGAAGAGGCGAAAAAGAATTTAATTACAGTGCCAATTGTTGGAACAACGATTCCACATGAATTTATTGGAAAATTTGGTAGTGCTAGAGTTATGTTAAAACCAGGAACAGAAGGTTCTGGAATCATTGCTGGTGGTAGTGTAAGACCAGTATTAGAATTGGCAGGTTATAAAGATATTAATTCAAAAGTTTTAGGAACCACAAATCCTAGAAATGTTGTTTATGCCACAATTGAAGCATTAAAGAACATGCAAACAGTTGAAGAAGTTGCTAAAAAAAGAGGAAAGAAAGTTTCTGAAATTGTATAATAACTTGAAATTGTTTTATTGAGTGTTTTTACAAAATGATTTGACATAACGATTTTGTAAAATGTATTTTATAAAATCGAATAGTGTAACAGAGTTATAAAATAAGTTTTACAAAATTGAACATACAGCAAAATTATAAAACAAATTTTATAAAACAAATTTATTTTAAGGAGGTGCAAAACATGGAATTAGGAAATTTACATCCAAATGTTAAAACAAAAACGAAAAAAAGAGTTGGACGTGGTATTAGTTCAGGTTTAGGGAAAACTTCTGGTAGAGGTCAAAAAGGTCAAAAAGCAAGATCTGGTGGTGGCGTTAGAAGAGGTTTTGAAGGTGGTCAAACACCATTATATAGAAGATTACCAAAAAGAGGATTCAATAATTTTAATAGTAAAACTTACACAGAAGTTACTTTAACAATGTTAAACAAATCAACTGTTACAGACGTAACGGCGGAAACATTATTAAAAGATAAAATTATTGGAAAAATAAACGATGGAATTGTTGTTTTAGCAACAGGAAAAATTGACAAAAAATTAACAGTAAAAGCAACAAGATTTACAAAAGCTGCACAAGAAAAAATAGAAGCAGCAGGTCGGAAAGTGCGAGGTGATTTAAGGTGTTTAAAACAATAAAAAATGCTTTTAAAACTCCAGATGTACGCAAAAGATTATTTTATACATTGTTACTTATTGTATTATTTCGACTTGGCTGTTATATTACAGTTCCAGGGGTGGATACATTTGCCTTAGCAGAAACGATGAATTCTTCAACAATGTCCATTGCTAGTTTGATAGATACTATATCAGGAGGGGCTTTTTCTAATTTATCAATTTTTGCTATGTCAATTACACCATATATTACAGCGTCAATAGTGATTCAGTTATTGGGAATGATTATCCCTTCCTTAGAAAAGTTAATGAAGGAAGGGGGAGAAACTTCAAGAGCCAAAGTAAATCGATATACCAAAATGTTAGCGATTATTTTGGCTTTGGTAGAAGCTTTGGGAATTTATATTTCTTATCAATCTTCCAATATATTTAAAAATCCAGGATTTTTAACAGGAGCGGTGATTGTGGTATCATTAATCACAGGTACGTCCATTTTGATGTGGCTTGGAGAACAAATTACCAATAAAGGAGTTGGAAATGGGATTTCAATGATTATCTTTATTGGTATTATTTCAGGATTACCATCTGCTGTAGTAAAATTATGGAATTTGATTGTAGTAGAAGGTGTTGTTAGCACAGTAGGGATTGTAACTGCCTTGATTATTATCATTGGAGCGATTCTTTTAATTGCAGGTGTTGTCTTTGTTCAGCAAGCAGAAAGACGTGTTCCAGTGCAATATGCTAAAAAAGTAGTTGGTAGAAAAATGTATGGTGGTCAAAATACGCATATTCCACTGAAACTTGCTATGGCTGGTGTTATGCCAATTATTTTTGCAAGCAGTTTTATGACATTTCCAGCTATGATTATCCAAATTTTCGCATCTGATAAAATTGGTGGAACAGGATTTGTAGCAGGATTATACAAATTTTCAATTGCAACATCTTCATCCAGTGTTGGATGGGGGTATTCACTTGCAAATGCAATTGTCTATTTCTTGTTGATTGTAGGATTTACATTTTTCTATACGTATGCTACATTTAATCCAGATGAAGTGGCAACCAATATCAAGCAAAATGGAGGATTTATACCAGGTATTAGGGCTGGTAAACCAACAGCAGATTATTTAAAAGGGACACTTAATAAATTAACTTGTGTTGGTAGTATATTTTTAAGTTTTATAGCGATTTTGCCAATGTTACTTCGTTTTTCAAGTTTGAATTTATCATTTGGAGGAACAGCGGTATTGATTGTTGTTGGAGTTGCTTTAGAAACGATCCAACAATTGGAATCACTTTTAGTAATGAGACATTACAAGGGATTTTTGGAGAAATAAAAAATAATTGTAAGGGTGGACTTAAGATAAGTTCGCCCAAAGCAGTTTAAATTTATAAATAAGAGATATTTAGAACAATATCGTTTATTTATAAATTTAAAAGGAGGTAAAAAAAGTATGGTTATTTTAATGTTAGGAGCCCAAGGGACAGGAAAAGGGACGGTTGCAGGTTTGTTAAGTGAAACGCTTAACTGGCCACAAATTTCAACAGGAGATATTTTCAGAAAAAATATGAAAGAAGAAACTCCGTTAGGAGTAGAGGCTCAGAAGTATATTTCAAAGGGAGAATTGGTTCCAGATGAAATTACAGTTCCAATGGTAGTAGCACGTTTGAATGAATCTGACGCTGAGAAAGGAGCTATATTGGATGGATTTCCACGTAATTTAGCTCAAGCTGAAAAATTAGATAAAATTTTGGCAGAAAAAGGTAAAAAGGTAGATTTAGTTATCAATCTTACAAGTCCAAAGGAAGAAATTATCACTAGAATTTTAAATCGAAGAGTATGTTCTAACCAAGCTTGTAAAACAACCTATAATTTAACAATGCATCCACCAGTAAAGGAAGGTATTTGTGATAAATGTGGAGCACAATTAGTTCAAAGAGGGGATGATTCTGACAAGCAAGCTATCCAAAATAGATTGGATATTTATGAGGAGAAGACTTTGCCACTTGTTGATTTTTATACGCAAAAAGGTGTTTTAGAAACATACGAAATCAGTGAAAAAACAGGAAGATTAGGTAAAGATGTAGCAGAGGATATTTTAAAACAAATCCAATAGGCATTAATGATTGAAGCGATTTTTGGAAAGGAGAAGAATTATGGAAAATAATTATACAGGGAGAAATTATTCTGATAAGAGACCAGATCCAAAAGAAAAAGAAAGAAGAGACATGAAAAATCGTACAGATAGAGAAGAGATTGATAAATACAAACAAAGACCATATGCAGGTAATGTTATCAAAAGAGGAGCATATGTTTATGAATCAGAAGAGGAAATCAAGGCGGCTATATCTGCTACTGAAACAAAGATAAAAGAAGTATTAAAGGAAATGAAATCAATCCAGGAGAGTATTTCTGATGTAATTGAAGAACAAAGAAGACTTGACGAAGTTTTACGTATCAATAATCCACAAACCAGAGTTGATAATGATACGAAACAAGCAGGAAGAGAGGAGAGGTAAGGAAGAGAAAAGTGGTTAGTATAAAGTCAGATAGAGAAATTGAGCGAATGATGGAGGCTTGTAAAATTACAGCTGAAACTCATCAGATGCTAGAGCAGAACATAAGACCAGGCATTTCTACAGATGATTTAGATAAAATGGCAGAAGAATTTATTCGATCAAAAGGTGGAATTCCTGCGCAAAAAGGCTATCCAAGTGGCGTAAGAGGTGTTTCTGACTTTCCAGCAACGTTATGTATTTCAATTAATGATGAAGTTATTCATGGAATTCCAAGCAAGAAAAGAATGATTCAAGAGGGAGATATTGTGAGTATTGATTTGGTTGTCCAAAAAAATGGATTTCATGGAGATGCTGCTAGAACGCATTTAGTTGGAAATGTTTCAGAGGAAGCTAAAAAATTAGTGGAAGTTACAAAACAAGCATTTTTTGAGGGAATCAAATTGGCAACAGAAGGAAATCGAGTTGGTGATATTTCTTTTGCGATTCAATCGTATGTGGAAAAATTTGGTTTTTCTGTTGTAAGAGAATTCCAAGGGCATGGAATTGGAAGGGAAATGCATGAAGATCCTGGTATTCCTAATTATGGAAAAAAAGGGAAAGGACTGAGACTTCAAAAAGGCATGACAATTGCAGTAGAGCCAATGGTTATCCAAAAAAAGCCAGATATATTAGAATTACAAGATGGTTGGACTATTGTAACAGAGGATCAAAGTTTGGCAGCACATTACGAAAATACAATTTTAATTACAGAAAAAGAGGCAAAAGTATTGACAATTATTTAGAAATGTTATATACTATAAAAGCTTTATTAGATTATAATCTAATAAAACATTGAGATTAGGAGGAAAAAAGCTTGTCTAAAGAGGATGTTATCGAAGTAGAAGGAATTGTTGTAGAGACACTTCCCAATACAAATTTTAAAGTAGAATTAGAAAATGGTCACCAAGTATTAGCACATATTTCTGGAAAATTGAGAATGAATTACATCAAAATTCTTCCAGGAGATAAAGTGAAATTAGAATTATCACCCTATGACTTAAGTAAAGGTAGAATTACTTGGAGAGCCAAATAAAGTAAGCTGTTTGCGAGGAATGAGCATTACGAATTACTTTGTTAACGTAGTGAAACGGAGTAACTTCACTAGAAAAACTACTCCTATGAAAAGTAATTTTTAAAAATAAGAAATATTAGCAACCAAGTTGCGATTCATATAAAATACTAAGAAGGGAAGGAATGAAAAATGAAAGTAAGACCATCAGTAAAACCAATATGCGAAAAATGCAAAGTAATCAAAAGAAAAGGTAAAATAAGAGTAATTTGCGAAAATCCTAAACATAAACAAAGACAAGGATAAAACTAGATATTAACACAGATGTGGAGCGGCTGTTAGATTTTGATAAATGTTGAAAAATCTAATTTCATATTTGTGTTTATATATATTTTATGAAATTTAAGGTACATGCTATCTTAAGAATTTCAACCAATCAAATAAATATGGAGGTGTAAAAATTTATGGCTCGTATAGCAGGAGTTGATTTACCAAGAGAAAAAAGAGTAGAAATTGGATTAACTTATATTTATGGTATAGGTTTATCAAGTTCACAAAAAATTCTAAAAGAAGCTGGAATCAATCCAGATACCAGAGTAAAAGATTTAACTGATGAAGAAGAAGCAAAAATAAGAAAAGCTATGGAAAATTACAAAGTAGAAGGCGATTTAAGAAGAGAAGTGGCATTAAATATTAAACGACTTATGGAAATTGGCTGCTACAGAGGGATTAGACATAGAAGAGGCTTACCAGTAAGAGGCCAAAAAACAAAAACGAATGCTCGTACTAGAAAAGGACCAAAAAAATTAGTTAGTAAGAGCAAAAAATAATAGTAACTGAAATAGTTGCAAAATAGCAATTCATTACTATCATGAAAATTGTTAGCTAAAAATTTGAGGGAGGTAAAACTTAAATGGCAAAAGCAAGTAGCGTAAAGAAAACAGGAGTTAGAAGAAGAGAAAGAAAAAATATCGATAAAGGTCAAGCACATATTCATTCTAGCTTTAATAATACAATTGTTTCAATTTCAGATACGCAAGGAAATGTAATATCTTGGGCAAGTGCAGGAGGATTAGGTTTCAAAGGTTCAAGAAAAAGTACACCATATGCTGCAACACAAGCTGCCGAAGTAGCTACCAAAACAGCAATGGAACATGGAATGAAAACAGTTGATGTTTATGTAAAAGGACCAGGAGCTGGTCGTGAAGCTGCAATCAGAGCTTTACAGACAGCTGGACTAGAAATAACAATGATAAAAGATGTTACGCCAATTCCACATAATGGTTGTAGACCACCAAAAAGAAGAAGAGTATAATCACTGTGATAAAAAGGAAATGGCAAACAGGAGAAAATAAAACAAAATATGAATATTCATATAAATAAGAAAGAGGTGTAAAATATCAATGGCAAGATATAAAGATGAGCAATGTCGTATATGCCGTAGAGAGGGATGTAAATTATTCTTAAAAGGCGATAGATGTTATTCAGATAAGTGTAGTGTAACGAGAAGAAACTATGGACCAGGGGATCATGGTCAAAAGAGATCAAAACTTTCTGAATATGGTACTCAATTAAGAGAAAAACAAAAAACAAGATATTTTTATGGTGTTGGAGAAAAACAATTTAGAAAATATTTTGAAATGGCTGAAAATAAAAAAGGAATTACAGGTACAAATCTTTTACAAATATTAGAAAGCAGATTAGACAATGTTGTTTACAGATTAGGATTTGGTATTTCTAGAGCACAAGCTAGACAATTAGTAACACATGGAAATATTCAAGTAAATGGAAGAAAGGTTAATATTGCTTCTTATTTAGTGAAACCTGGTGATGAAGTCTCAATTAGAGAAACTAGAAAAGATAATCCAATTGTAAAAGGGAATGTTGAAAAAGGTGCTACAAGACCAATTCCAGAATGGTTAGAATTAAACAGTGAAAAATTAAGTGGAAAAGTCATTAGAAATGTAAATAGAGATGAAATTGATTTGAATGTTGAAGATCACTTAATAGTTGAGTTATACTCTAAGTAGAAGTTAGATAATTAGAAATTAAACCTGAAGATAAAACTTAAATTAAGTAAAATATAAGGTGAAGTAGAGTATAGAAAAGGGAAAAGCTTAGAAATACAATTCTAACTTCTGACCTCTAACCTCTAACTTCTAAAAAAATGGGAGGTAAAAATGATTGAATTTGAAAAGCCAAAAATCGAATGTGTTGAAGCAGACGATAAGAGGAATTATGCAAAATTCATATGTGAACCATTAGAGCGTGGTTATGGAATGACAATAGGAAACTCATTAAGAAGAATTTTACTATCTTCATTACCAGGAGCTGCGATAACAAGTGTAAAAATTAACGGTGTAGTACATGAATTTTCTACCGTTCAAGGCGTTGTAGAAGATGTTCCTGAAATCATTGTGAATTTAAAAAATGTTAGACTTAAAGTATTTGATAATGATGAAAAAGTAATCAGAATTGACTACAAAGGTGCAGGAGAGATAAAAGCTGCTGATATTGTAACAGATGGAACTGTAGAAATATTAAATCCAGAGTTACATATTGCAACTACTTCTGAAAGTGCTGATGTTCATATGGAGATGACAGTTAATAGGGGACGTGGATATAATGTAGCGGACAAAAATAAAAAAGATAATGGTTCAATTGATGTATTACCAATTGATTCTATATTTACGCCAGTTAAAAAAGTAAATTATTCTGTAGAAAATACAAGAGTTGGACAAATGGTTGATTTTGACAAATTAACCATTGAAGTTTGGACAGATGGTAGTTTAAAACCTTTTGAAGCATTGAGTTTAGCTGCTAAAGTAATGACAGGTCATTTGGAATTGTTTATTGATTTGTCAGAAACAGCTAAAAATACACAAGTTATGGTAGAAAAAGAGGAATCTACCAAAGAGAAAGTACTAGAAATGCCGATTGAGGAACTAGAGCTTTCTGTCAGATCTTATAACTGCTTAAAAAGAGCAGGAATTATGACAGTAGAGGATTTAGCGAAAAAGACACAAGCTGATATGATGAAAGTGAGAAACCTAGGGAAAAAATCACTAGATGAAGTAACAAATAAATTATATGCTTTAGGTTTGCAATTTTCATCTGAAGAAGATTAAAAATAGAGGAAGGTGAATAAAAGTGGCAGGTACAAGAAAACTTGGAAAACCAACAGATCAAAGATTAGCAATGTTGAAAACGCAAACAACAGATTTTATCAAAAATGAGAAAATTATTACAACAGAGAGCAGAGCAAAAGAATTAAAATCTATCGTAGATAGTATCATTAGCTTAGCAATCAAAGAGCATAAAAACTTTGAAGAGGTAGAACAAAAAGTTGTAAAAGCAAAATTAGATAGCAATGGCAGAAAAGTAACTGAAAAGGTAACAAGCAAAAATGGAAAAGAATATCTAAAAGTTGTAAAAGAAGAGAAAATGGAAAAAAGGCAAAAAGATATGCCATCAAGATTAAGTGCTAGAAGAAAAATTATGACAAAAGTCAACAAAGTTGAAGGAGTTGATTTAATAGATAAATTGTTTAACGAAATTGCTCCAAAATACAAAGATAGAAATGGTGGCTATACAACTATTTTAAAAATGGAACCTAGAAAAGGTGATAATAGCAAAATGGCTATTTTGAAATTGGTTTAGAAAAACCAGTAAAATCAGGTGAGAGCATATTTCTTCTATTTTGTCAACTTGACAAAATTCAAAAAATATGTTATAATAAAAGATAGGGTTATTTACGGAAATAATTTTTAATTATTTCCGTTTTTTTATTTAAATCTATTGACAAATGTAAATATATGTGTTATATATTAACTATCTCTTAGGTATGTTCTGTATCTAAGGCAAATTTCAAGGCGTTTCTGCCACAAAATCAAAAGCTAAAATTAATTTTTAAGAGAGTTGTGACAAAAGAATTATTGAAAATAATATTAGAAACAAAAGTGAAAAGACATAAATTTGGTCAATAAAATGAAAATTATGAAAAAAGTGTTTTCTTTAAAAGTAGTCTTAAAAGGCGTTACAAAATTCAATTGTATTACCCAAAAAAGAAGGTTAGTGAAAAAGAAAAATAACAAGAAGGAAATTGCCAAAGAAAAGTAAAAAATGAGATATGTTGAAAGATAATAGAAGATAACGAGATGGAGTAAAGATGAAATTAAAGAATAAAAATAGATTCATTATTTTTTTGCATAGGTTAAAAAATAGCGATGCTTTAGGGTGATTGCTATTTTTTTGTCTATTGGGAATCGTAGCTAGAGAAATTTTGTAACAAAATTAATAAAAATACGCTTGTCGAAAAATATCAAATATGATAAACTTAACATGTTAAAAAGATAAGGAGGGAAAAAATGAAGAAAGAAAATAAAATGCAAGTAAGTGTAACTTGTTTATTACTGGTTATTGCTTTATTTATAATAGCAATGATGGCATATTATATTTATAATATGAGAGATGAAAAGAAGATAGCGGAACATGAAACCCAAAATTTAAATGCAAAGGTTAATGATTTGCAAACCAAAATAGTAGATATGGAAACAAAGGAAAGAACTGCTAATAACACGAATCCAACTGATCAAAAGGATAATAACAATCAGCTTACAACTGAAAATACAAGCGTAATGTCAAATACCAATATTCCGATGGAAGATTTATTTGCGATTGATTATAATGAGATTCAACGAGGTAATAACATTAACTTTATAAAAATTTCCGAAGGAAATCTTTACTATTTAGACAAAACCAAAATAAATAAAATAGATTTCATTTCGCCTTGTAAAGATGCTTATGTGAAAATAGCGGATCATGTCAAAAGGGTAAAATCGCTAACCTTATGGTCTGATACAGGAATTGGCTATTTAGTCATTAAAGAGGACGGAACAGTTCAAATGATTGTAATTGAAAATAATAAAGTTTCTTTAGAAAATTATGAAGAATTAGCAGGCGATAAAGTAGATGATATTCTTGATTTTGATGGACAAACTTTTACATTGAAGTTATTAGATGGAACCACGAAAAAAGTAAATCACTTTTCAGGTGGGGCGTAAAACGAAGAATTGACCAATGTTTTGGATAGGAATAAGTTGAAAAAGAAAGTATAATAGAGAAAATGGAAAGGCTTTTATAAGTCTTTCCATTTTTTGTCGAACATTTCTCCCATTTCGCTAAAACCTCCCAAAATTCTTCGCAGGAAAAATAGGGACAAGCAGCGAATATTAAACTAACAAAAGATAAAGGAGGGATAAATTTGAATGTAAAACATTTTATGGAGGACAGACGATTAGTTTTTGAAATAACAGAAGAACTGGATCATCACATGTGTGAAATAATTAGAAGGAGGGCCGATTATGAAATTCAGAGATTCATGCCTAAGAGAGTTGTATTTGATTTTAATCGCGTTGTATTTATGGATAGTGCCGGAATCGGATTAGTTATTGGTAGATACAAAACAGTGAGCAGTTTTGGCGGAAAACTAGAAATGATGAATGTAAGAGACAACCTGAAAAGAGTTTTTGAAATGTCAGGAATTTTGAAGATTGTTTCAATTATCGATTCTTATGAAAAAGAAAAAATTAGTTAGGAGGATGTATGGAAAAGCAAGTAAAAAATGAAATGAAAATAGAATTTTTAAGCAAATCAGCCAATGAGGCGTTTGCACGTATTAGTGTGGCAAGTTTTGCATCACAACTAGACCCAACGATTGAGGAGATTGCAGATATCAAAACATCAGTTTCAGAGGCAGTTACCAATTCCATTATACATGGTTATTCAAATAGTGAGGGGATTGTTAAAGTAAAAGCAAGACTTTATGAAAATGAAATTGAAATTGAAGTGTCAGATACTGGTAGTGGTATTGAAAATATTAAGGAAGCACGTGAACCATTGTATACCACAAAAGGAAATTTGGAACGTTCAGGAATGGGATTTACCATTATGGAAAATTTTATGGATGAATTATCAGTAGAATCCATTGTAGGTTTAGGAACTAAAATTGTTATGACCAAGAAAATTAAAAAAGAAACGACTACATATTAGTTTTAAGGAGGAATGAATGTATGAGCAAAATAAAATTCTGATTCAAAAGTCGCAGGCAGGTGATGAGAAAGCTTTGGAAAGATTAATCCAGGAAAATCACGGACTGATTTGGAGTATTGTACGAAGATTTTGGTATCGAGAAATGGAGCCAGAAGATTTATATCAAATTGCATGTATTGGATTTATCAAAGCAGTAAGACGATTTGATTTTACATTTGATGTGGAATTATCAACTTATGCTGTGCAATATATTTTTGGGGAAATTAAAAAATTTTTGAGAGATGATGGCATAATTAAAATTAGCAGGAATATAAAAGAATTAGGGAGCAAAATTAAAAATTTGAAAAAAATGCATGGAGAACACTTGAAATTAAGTCAAATTGCACAAATGTTAAGAGTTACAGAAGAGGAAGTATGTATGGCAATTGATGCAGGGCGAAAGGTAGAATCCATTAATCAGTACATATATGAAGATGGAAACTGCCAAATACAAGAGAAAATTGTGGCAGATAATGAGGAAGAACAAGTGATTGACAAAATTTTAATTGCTGAGTTGATGGAACATTTAAAGGTAAGAGAAAAAGAGATTATTGAATTGCGTTATTTTAAGGAAAAGACGCAAACACAGGTTGCGGACATTATGGGGATTTCTCAAGTACAAGTTTCCAGAATTGAAAGAAGAGTGTTAAGTCGATTGAAAGAGGAATTAATTCGAGGAGAGGCGATTGTTTGAAGAAGATAGTATTGTATATTTTATTTATTATTCTGTTGATGTTCACAATGCCAATTGTTTTTACGAATCAGTTTGAACAAACAGAACAAACTGTGGCAGAAGAGCAACCAGAGTATGAAAAAGCCAATTATGGAGATTTGAGTATCATTAGATTGTTGCACAATGAAACTGGTGAAGTAGAAGAATTAGAATTTGATACGTATTTATATGGTGTAGTATCAGGTGAAATGCCAGCAAGTTATGAATTTGAGGCACTACGTGCCCAAGCTGTAGTGGCAAGAACGTATACTATCTATAAAATTGCTCATGGAAGCAAACATGAAAATGCAGATATTTGTGATAGTTCACTTTGTTGCCAAGCTTGGATTTCTAAAGAAAATCGTCTGGCCAGATGGGAAGAGGAAAAAAGAGAGGAATATTGGAGCAAAATTGTAAAGAGTGTTGATTCGACAAGTGGAAGATATATTACTTATGAAGGTGAGCCAATTAATAGCTTTTTTCATAGCAATAGTGGTGGTAAGACAGAGCTTCCAATCAATGTTTGGGGAGGTAGCTATCCGTATTTACAAGTCGTAGAAACGGCAGGGGAAGAGGCTTATAATGGATTTAGCTCAGAAATTGAGATTTCAAAAGATGAATTGATTCAGAAAATGTTAGAGAAAAAATCTGATTTTCAAATTAATTTTGAAGAAACAGAATGTATCAAAATTCTAGAACTAACAGAAAGTGGGCGTGTAAAATCGGTTAAGTTTGGAAATATTCATTTGTCTGGAGTAGAAGCAAGACAAGTATTTGGTTTGAAATCTACCAAATTCGAAGTTTTCTTGGAAGGGGATAAGATAAAATTCAAAGTTGTAGGATATGGGCATGGTGTTGGCTTAAGTCAAACAGGTAGTGATGCTTTAGCAAAACAAGGAAAGACGTATGAGGAAATAATTAAGCATTATTATAAAGAGGTAGAGATTAAGTAGGATAAAAATAGGTTTTTTGCATTTTTGAATCAAAAATCATTCATTTTTCAACAACCATACCGTAAAATGCCCCCAGAGCGTGTCTAAAGGCCATAAAAATACAAGGTATCAAGAAAACACAAAAAACAATTTAAATTTCAAAAAAATCAACGTAGAGGCCTATAATTAAGCCAAAATGGCACATAACGCTAATTCTCATCTAAAAAGAACCAATACATCCAACTAATCAAATTATGTAAATAATTATATACCAAAAATTCTTCCTTTTCTTGTGCAATCAGAAGCCAAAAGATATAATGGAATAAGGAAAAACAAAGGAGGAAGGAAAAAATGAGAAAAAACAAAGGAATTACGCTGATTGCCCTTGTTATCACAATTATTGTGTTGTTAATTTTAGCAGGAGTTTCTTTAAGTCTAATTGCTGGAACCGAAGGAATTTTAGGAAAAGCCACGAAAGCTACCATTGCTAACAGAGCGGGGGAAGTAGAAGAAATTGTAGAAATGTGGAAAGTGGAGAATAAAATGAATCAGTATGTAGAAGATAATGTGATGACTGAGACGGAGTTAATTGCTGATTTGAAGGGAAGAAAGTTAATATATGAAGAAGAATTAGATGAAGAGGAAAAGATGATAACAATTGGAACAAAAGTGATTTATTATGGATTAGAGGCAAAAGTAGAATATACACCAGGAAATGTTTTTGAGTATACGCCAGAAGGATATATAACAGGGATTAAAGCAGAGTATATAGAAGATACAAGATGGGAAAATCTTCCAGGAGGTGATGGAACATCTTGCAATGTATTAGCATCTGAATTAGGAGGAACATTAAATATACCTAATGAAATAGAGGGTATAAAAATTGTTGGAATAGGAGAAAATGCGATATCTATGATAGTAAATCTAGAAAGTGTGAGAATTCCCAAAAGTGTTACAGATATAAAAGATGAAGCGTTTATGCGGGTGTTTTGACTTGAAAACAGTAGTTATAGGAGAAAATATAGTAAGTATTGGAGTGAATGCATTTTTTTATTGCTGGCATTTGGAAACAGTGACAATAGGAAAAAAGGTGACAAACATTGGTGATAATGCATTTTCAGAATGTAAAGAGCTAAAAACAATTAATTATGCTGGAACAGAAGAAGACTGGAGAAATATATCGATAGGCTCAGGGAATAATTATTTGCAGAATGCTACGATAAATTATAATTATGGCAGATTACTGTATTAAAAATTCATTTCCAACTCTTGACAAATCCTAATGATTATGTTAAAATAAATATCTGTAAACTGCTTAACTATGGTTTTTAAATGCTGAAAAGCTACCAAGTTGGAAGTTAGCGAGTATTACGAAAGGGAGGTGCATTTTAATGTATGCAATCATTGAAGCATGTGGTAGACAATATAAGGTAGAAGAAGGAACCACAGTATTTTTTGAAAAATTAGGAGAAGAAGAAGGAAAAAAAGTTTCTTTTGATAAAGTTATTCTTGTTTCTAATGAGGGAAAAGTAGAAGTTGGGGCTCCTTATGTTGCAGGTGCAAAGGTAGAAGGAAAAGTTGTGTCAAATGGAAGAGGCAAAAAAATTGTTGTATTTAAATACAAGCCTAAAAAGAATGAAAGAAAAACAAGAGGACACAGACAAGACTATACCAAAGTAGAAATTACTTCAATCAAAACAAAATAGTGATTAAATAAAAGAAATAGAGAAATTTAGGAAACGAAGGGAGTGAATTTAAAATGGCACATAAAAAAGGGCAAGGTAGTGTAAAAAATGGAAGAGATAGTGAGTCTAAACGACTTGGTGTCAAAAGAGCTGATGGACAATTTGTTCTAGCTGGTAATATATTAATAAGACAAAGAGGAACGAATGTACATCCAGGAACCAATGTTGGAAAAGGTAGTGATGATACTTTATTTGCTTTAGTTGATGGAAATGTTAAGTTTGAGAAAAAAGCAAATAAAAAATTAGTTAGCGTATATCCACAATAGTATAGAAGTATGCTAAGAGGTGAAATTTCTTAGTTTTTAAGTAGGATATAAATGGGAAAAAACAACAAAAGCACAGAGTTTTAGAAACTTTGTGCTTTTGTTGTTTTGAAGACAGAACTATTTTAAAAGATTGTTTAGCTCTCGAAGAATAATATCATAGTCTTCTTGAGAAGTGGTATAAAGAGTAGAGTCTTCAGTTTTGCCAATATAGATGGCAAAATTGTTAGCAATCATGGCAATAATTTCGTTATAACGCATATATTTGCCATTATAGAGTATAACTCCTAGTAACTTTGCATTTCGCCTAACGGCCAGCTGACTCATGTCACCTGTTAAATAGTACCGTTTTTCATTAATTAATGAATTCGTTGCCATATTATATTCTCCTTTCAGCTTATTGCTATATGGTTCTTATATTATATTACAAATACTAATTTTTGTCAATAATAGATTTTTTATAAATGGTTCATGAGTAGTTGAATTTTTGTGTTTAATGTGATATACTTATACGAAATTGGAATAGGAAGAAAAAAACAATGTTTGATTTAGAAAAATTAGAAAAAGTAAAAATAAAAGCTCTTGAAGCACATATTCCCATTATCATGGATGATACATTAGAAAAAATAAAAGAAATTTTAATTGAAGAAAATCCGAAGAAAATTCTAGAAATTGGTACAGCAGTAGGTTATTCGGCAAGTCAATTTGTACGTTTTGTACCAAATGCTATTGTAGATACAATTGAATTGGATGAAACAAGAGCCAAAGAGGCACAAGAAAATGTGCAAAAAATTGGGATTGCGGAGCATGTTTGTATTTTAGTTGGAAATGCAGTTGAGATTTTGCCAACATTGGAAGGAAAATATGATATCATATTTATTGATGCCAATAAAGGAAAATATCCTATTTTTTTGCAAGAAGCTATCCGTTTGGTGAAGGATAATGGATTAATCATCGCAGATAATATTTTATACAAAGGCTATGTAATGAGCGATTATAATAAACATAAACAAAGAACAGCGGTTAAACATTTACGAGAATATATCCAAATGGCAACAGAAAATGAGAAGTTAGAAACGGAAATTTTAGAAGTAGGGGATGGTTTAGCGATTAGTCGTGTAAAAAAGGTTGACGAAAATGAAAATTTGTAATAAAATGTCATCACAAGATGGAAAATGCAAAATATAATATAATAAAAAGAAAAGGAATGGAAGAGTATGAAAGTAGACGATAATAATGAATATGTTATGATACTTATTATGGCTGCTGGAAAAGGCACAAGAATGAATAGTAATAAGTCGAAACTGGTACATAAAATTTATGATAAAGAATTAGTCAGAAGGGTCGTAGATTTAGCTAAAAAAATTGGTTCAGATGAAATTGTAGCAGTTGTAGGGCATTTAAGAGAACAAGTGCAAGAAGTTCTTGGAGATGAGGTAAAATATGCTATTCAGGAAGAATTATTAGGTACAGGTCATGCTGTTATGCAAGCAAAACCATATTTAGAAGGAAAAAAAGGAAAAGTTGTGATTTTGTATGGTGATGTACCGATTATTCGTCCAGAAACACTTAAAAATCTAATTTCCAAAAGCATCAAAAATAAGGAATATGCAACCTTATTGACTGCAATGTATGAGAATCCAACGGGGTATGGACGAATTATTCGTGACGAAGGTGGAAATATCAAGGGAATCGTTGAGGAAAAAGATGCTGATCCATTACAAAAGGAACATATTAAAGAAATCAATTCTGGTATTTACTGTTTTGACATTGAGGAATTATTAAGGGCAATTGACAAAATTAAACCAGATAATGCTCAAGGTGAATATTATTTAACAGATGTTATTCGCATCATGAATGAAGAGGGATTAAAAACAGGTGCTGTAATTGTAGAAGACAATACAGAGATTTTAGGGGTCAATGACCGTGCTCAATTAGAATTGTTGACACGTGTTTTACGTATGCGTATGAATTCTTATCATATGAAAAAAGGCGTTACCATTGAAGACGCCCAAACTACCTATATTTATGATGATGTAAAAATTGGGAAAGATACTGTAATTCATCCAAATACAATCATAAAAAGTGGAGTTAGTATTGGGGAAAATTGCGAAATTGGACCAAATGCTTATATTCGAGAAGGTTGTAAAATTGGCAACCAAGTCAAAGTTGGAAATTGTGTGGAACTCAAAAAAGTCAAGATTGCAGATGGTTCAAAAGTACCACATTTGACTTATTTAGGGGACTGCGAAGTAGGAACAGATTGCAATATCGGTTGTGGAACAATAACTTGCAATTATGATGGTCAAAACAAACACAAAACTAAAATTGGCAATAACTGTTTTGTTGGTTCAAATGTCAATTTTGTGGCACCTGTAAAAATAGAAGATAATAGCTTAATTGCAGCCGGTTCAACCATTACAGAAGATGTTCCGGAAGGTAAAATGGCCATTGCCAGAGAACGTCAAGTACTAAAAGATAAAAAAAATAAATAAAAATCTGTGTAGTGGCAGGGTTCCACCCTGCCTACCTACATGGCTAAATAAAAGGAGAAATACAAATGAAACAAAAATATTTTAATGATGGAATCATTCGGAAATGGAAAAGTAACAGCTACTTTTAGTAAAACAGGAGAACTATTAAGATTATTTTACGGTTCGAGTGATTATAAACAGTTTATAGAACAATTTGAAGTCGGGGTCAAAATCAATGATTCGGCCATGATATATTTACATAATGATATCAATAATTTATACAATCAAAAATACATTAAAGATACCAATATTTTACAAACGGAAATATTAAACACCTATTTTAATCTTCAAATTATTCAAACAGATTTTGTACCAATTAAGGAAAATATATTAGTTAAAAATTATCGTTTGATTAATCAAAGCAATCGCAATTTAGCCATTAATTTGTTAATTTATTCTAAAGTGCTAACCAATATCAATAATGATACATGTGGATTTTTCAAAGATGATTGTTTGATTCAGTACAATCATGATTATTCATTATGTATATTCTCTAAGGAAAAGCCATTATCTTATCAGATTAATAATGTACAAGCCAATATTATGGAAGGTGTTATTGGAGGCAAAGATTATATTGGAATGTCGCCTGACTCAGGTATTAGCTATGATTTGCAGACCATTGAGCCAGGGGAAGAGGTCAATCTAAATGTCTATGTTTATGTAAATGATAACAAAGAAAAATGTTTACTAAATGATTTGGATAATGAAATTAACCGCATTCGCAAAATTGATATCAAAACAGAGTTTGATGAAACTGATAAGTACTGGAAAAAATATGTTAAGGATTATGATAAATTAAACATTGAAAAAAGTGACATCAATGAAAAAATAAAGAAAATTTATAAAAGAAGTATTCTATTATTTTCCCTTCTTACGAATAAAGAAACTGGTGGTATTTCAGCAGGAATGGAAGTAGATGAAGATAAAACGAAATGTGGAAGATATTCTTATTGTTGGACAAGAGATGCTGTTTTTGTAACACGTGCAATGGATATTTTAGGGATGAAAACAGAAGTTGAAAAGTTTTACAATATATTTTGTAAAAAAACACAAAGTAAAACAGGAAGATGGCAACAGCGTTTTTACACAGATGGAAGGTTAGCACCTTGTTGGGGGTATCAAATTGATGAAACAGCAAGTGTAATTATTGGGATATATGATCATTTCAAAAAATACAAAGATAAAACATTTTTGAAGAACAATTTAAAAATGTGTGAAAATGCAATTAGTTATTTGCAAAAATATGTAGATGATGTCCTTTTGGAGAAAAATCAATTGCTACCAAGTTATGATTTATGGGAAGAATTCGAAGGAGTTACTTTATACTCGATGGCAAGTATATTTGCCAGTTATCATGCTATGCTCAAAATTTATAAAAATGTCAAAACCATTTTGGAAAACAATCGATTAAAAGTAGAAGCGATCAATAAAAAAACACAAAGTCTGGAACAGGGAATGATTGATATAAAAGAATATTGTTTAAATACTTTTTTTGATGATACCAAAAAATCGTATGTTCGAAATGTGAAGGATAAAAAGTTAGATATTAGTATTTTAGGGGCAATTACGCCTTTTGAAATGTTTTTGCCAAAAGAAAAAAATATTCAAAATACAATTGAAAGGATTAATATGACATTACGTACTTACACTGGTGGCTATGTACGCTACGAAGAAGACCGCTATATGGGGGGCTATAATCCTTGGCCAATTGCTAATTTATGGATGGCATGTTACAATTTAGAAATGGGAGAAAATAAAAAAGCCTTAGAGAACTTTGAATTTGTAACTAATTCATCCTCAGATTATGGATTTTTAGGGGAACAAGTCAGCAACGAATCTATGAAACCAGCATGGGTAATTGGCCTTACTTGGAGTCATGCAATGTATATTATTGTATTGGAAAAGCTTAAGAAAAAGGGATTGATATAGAAAAAAAGATGGACAAATCTTGTCTATGAATTACTTAAATGAGAAAGAAAGGAAGGGACAATGGCTAAAAAACAAACCACCATATTTTTTTGCAACGAATGTGGCTACGAGTCGTCAAAATGGTTGGGAAAATGTCCAGCTTGTAACCAATGGAATACATTTGTAGAAGAAAAAGTAGTAGGAAATAATTCATCAAAAGATAAAAACAAACTGAAAAGTGAAGTGATTAAGCTAAATGAAGTTGAAAAAAAAACAACAATTCGTATTCAAACTGGTGTCAAAGAATTAGACAGAGTGTTAGGTGGTGGGTTTGTCAAAGGCTCATTAACACTACTACGGAGGTGAACCAGGCATTGGAAAATCAACTTTAATTTTGCAAATTTGTGATAGTGTTAAAGTGGAAGGAAAAATTCTTTATGTATCAGGTGAAGAATCAGCAGAGCAAATCAAACTACGTGCTGACAGGTTAAAAATCAATAATGAAAATTTGCTATTTTTGTCTGAAACCGATATTGACAATGTCGAAAATGCATTAGAAAAGCAAAATCCTGACTTTGTTATCATTGATTCTGTACAAACGATGTATTCTGAAGAAATCACCTCAGCTCCTGGAAGTGTTAGCCAAGTGCGTGAAATCACGGCTAGAATTATGAAAATGTGCAAACAAAAGCAAATTACAACAATTATTATTGGTCATGTTACAAAAGATGGAAATATTGCGGGGCCTCGTGTGTTAGAGCATATGGTAGATACGGTTTTATACTTAGAAGGAGAGAGGTATTTTGCGTATAGAATTTTGCGAGGTGTAAAAAATAGATTTGGTTCGACGAATGAAATTGGAATGTTTGAGATGCAAAATGAGGGGTTAGTAGAAATTACAGATCCATCATCTGTTCTAATTTCTGAAAGAGAAGCAGGCACGACAGGTTCTGTCATCGTTGCAAGTGTAGAAGGCACACGTCCTATTTTGCTAGAACTGCAATCGTTATCTACACCAACTGTTTTTGGAATGCCACGAAGAACTGCTAATGGAATCGATTATAATCGATTGGTTTTGTTGATTGCTGTGTTAGAAAAAAAGGCAGGTATGAATTTTGGCTCACAAGATGTGTATTTAAATATTGTTGGTGGCATGAAGGTAAATGAGCCAGCCTTGGATTTAGGGGTTATTGTGGCAGTTGCATCCAGTTATAAAAATATCGAAATACCAGAAAATATTGCAGTAATTGGTGAAGTTGGCTTGACAGGTGAAATTAGAAGTGTTAATATGATTGAAAAAAGAGTCAAAGAAGTTGAAAAATTAGGGTATCAAAAAATCTTAATTCCAGAAAGTAATAAAAGACTCTTGAAAGAAAATTATCAATTGGATATAATAAGTGTCAAGAATGTGGTTGATGCTTTGCATTATTTAAATTTAAAATAGACAAGGAGATAAAAAAATGAAAGAAAAATTGAAAAATGGGATAGGAATTGTAATTATCATTATTTTACTAGGGATGATTGGAATGCTAATTACGAATGCAGTGAAAGCCAATACAGAGGAAGTGATTAATCCAGTAGCTACGTTTGAGATACAGGATTATGGAACAGTGAAATTAGAATTATACCCTAAGTATGCACCTAACACAGTTGCTAATTTTATTGCTTTAATCGAGAGTGGATTTTATAACAACAAAGTAATTTACGGAAAAGATGACATTTGTCTATACATGGCAAGAGATACTGATGAAAATGCCGAAGGTCCAAAAGTTAGCCTAATTGATAGTTCGGTAGAAGCAGATTCAGATAATGATTATGCATATGAAATTAAAGGGGAATTTGTTGCTAATCAATTTGAACAAAATACATTAAGACATGAAAAAGGAGTGTTATCTTTGAATCGCTCTGACTATTCTTCTTATGGCTTAACAGAAGAAAGTTATAATTCAGGAAGTTACCGATTTTCTGTTATGATGAAAGAAGATGCCAATTTAAATGGTGTCTACTGTGCTTTTGGTAAAGTAACAGAAGGATTAGATGTGTTGGAGAACATTTACCAAAATGCTCCAATTGCTGTTAATGAAGAAGATTCACAAGAAGATACTTCTTCCATTCAATCATTTGAAACCATGCCAGTTATAAGTAATGCCACCATTGATACACATGGGATAGAGTATGCTAAACCAGAGGTTCACAAAGCATTTGACATACAAGCGTATATGAATGAGTTGTATAGTCAATATTTGTCTTATTAATGTTTCTTAAAATGAAAAAACGGAAGGAGCATGATTCCAATGAAAAAAAATAAGGGAATTACGATGATATCTCTAGTTTTAACAGTGATAATGCTGATTATTCTTTCTTCTGTAACCATTCAAGTTGGCGTGCAATCTTATAATGAAGTAAAAATCCAAAATTTTATTAGCAAGCTAAAAGTAATCCAAACAAAAGTGGACAATATAGCAGAGGAAAAAGAGGAAATAACAGATGATAGGTTTAGAAAATTAGCACAAATTACAGAAGAAGAAAAGCAAAATTTTGAGGAGATTATTCAAAATTTATCCAATGATGATACTTTTTCTTGGAGTGATGAAGATGCAGTCATTGAAAATTATTACTATTTTACGCCCAAAGACTTGGAAGAACAACTTCATTTAAAAGATCAAGATATGACAGTAATTATCAATTTTAAAACCAGAAATGTTATTACTAAAAAAGGTTTAAAATTGGACGGGAAAACCTACTATAGGCAGTATGATTTAAATGAATATGGTGGGGAACAACTGGTAAAATAAAAGGAAAAACGTAATTTATTTAGTAAATTGCGTTTTTTATTTTTACATCAAAAAAACACTTGACAAATGACCACTGGTCAATTATAATAGTAAAATATATCCTATATTTTAGGGGGGAGAATATGCCAACAGAAAGTTTCTACAAGCTTGATTCGAGTAAACGTCAAAAAATTTTAGATGCGATGAAAAAGGAATTTAGTCGTGTTCCATTTCATGAAGCTTCTGTGAATAGAATTGTTGAAAATGCAGGAATTTCAAAAGGAAGTTTTTGGGTTTATTTTAAAAGCAAAGAAGAGGCGATTGAGTATTTAGTTGAATCACATTTGGAGAAAGAGAGAAAAAAATCAAAAAAAATTTTTCTCAAAAATAATGGAGATTTATTTCAAAGTTATCTTGAATTGTTTGATTATCTAGCCAAATGCAAAATCAACAAAACAGAAAAAGACTTGATGGCAAACGTATTTAAAAATTTAATTGCCAATGAAGAAAAAAGTTTGCCCAAAGAGCCAGGTGATCATTTGATACAAGAAACTAAAAATATAGTTAATATCAGCAATTTAGATATTATGGATGATGATGATTTGATTAATTTCATGAAAATACTAAATTATGTTATGCGTGTCAATTTATTGGATACAATCACCAAAAAAGTAACGTTAGAACGTGCACGAGCAAGATTTGTACGTGAGTTGGAAATTTTAAAAAAAGGAATTTCGAAAGAAAAGGAAGGAGGTAAAACAAAATGCTAAGATTAAGTAAATATTACAAACCATTTATACGCTCTATTTTAATTGCCATTTTATTGCTATTTATACAGGCTATGTGTGATTTAAAATTACCAGATTATATGTCTGATATTGTCAACATTGGTATTCAATCCAATGGAATAGAACAAGTAGCTCCAGAAGCTATTTCAGAAAATGGATTTGAACTCATGAAAAGGTTTATGTCAGAGGAACAAAAGGAAAGTCTAGAAGGCTATTACATAAAAGTAGACCAAGAAGACACTCAATATGCCGAGTTATACCCAGGTGTTGAAAATACTAATATTTATGTATTAGACAAAACTTTAGAAACATCAGACATAGAAAACATCAGCAATAGCTTTGCCTTAGCTAGCAAAACTATGATAAACACAATGACACTTTTATCAGCCCAAACAGAAAATATAACAATTCCGACAGAGGAAACAGAGGACATAGAAGTTAACAAAATCTATGAAATTATGCCAATGCTGGAAAGGATTCCAACCGAGACAATCGAACAAGCCAGAAAAGAAGCAGAAACAACACCAGAAAGTATGCTAAAATCAGTTGGTTTGGTGTTTACACAAAGCTTTTATCACGAATTGGGAATAGACAGTTCCAAAATGCAAAATACCTATATTGTAAAAACAGGTCTAAAAATGTTAGGTATTTGTGTGATTGGAATTGTAGCTGCTATATTGGTTGGATTTTCAGGTTCCAAGATTGGAGCTGGAATTGGAAGAACGTTGAGAAATGATGTATTTCAAAAAGTACAAAGTTTTTCTTCTGCAGAATTTAACAACTTTTCAGCAGCATCACTTATCACCAGAACGACAAATGACATTACGCAAATCCAAAATTTTGTTGTTATGATGGTAAGAATGTTAGCTTATGCACCAATCATGGGAATTGGTTCATTAATTATGATGTCACAAAAAACAACAGAACTTGTTTGGACAATAGCCTTAGCTTGTGGTTTAATCATTGTTTTAATTGTATTTTTATTCAAAGTGGTTTTTCCGAAAATAAAAATGGTTCAAAAATTGACAGATAAAATCAATTTAGTCGCCAAGGAAAGTTTATCTGGCTTGATGGTGGTAAGAGCCTTTGGAACACAAAAATATGAAGAAAGTAGATTTGATAAAATCAATAGTCAGGTTATGAAAACAAATAAATTTATCAATCGCTCTATGGGAATGATGATGCCAAGTATGATGTTTATTATGAATGGTCTAAATCTTCTAATTCTATGGACGGGAGCCGATGCGATTGCTAATTCACAACTTCAAGTGGGTGATTTAATGGCAGTTATGCAATATGGAATTGAAGTGGTTATGAGTTTCTTATTTGTTTCGATGATCTTCATTATGTTCCCACGAGCAAGTGTCTCAGCTAACCGTATTGCAGAGGTTTTAGAAACAGAAAATACAATTCATGATCCTGAAAACATTGAAAAATCAGACAGTGATAAAAAAGGATACGTAGAATTTAAGAATGTAACCTTCCAATATCCAGGGGCTGATGAAAAAGTACTAGAAAATATTACTTTTACAGCTAAGCCAGGTCAAACAACAGCTATCATAGGGGCAACAGGAAGCGGAAAATCAACTCTTGTGAATCTAATTCCAAGATTGTTTGATGTGAGTAGTGGGGAGGTTTTGGTAAATGGTGTAAATGTTAAGAATATGGCACAATTTGAATTGCATAATCAAATTGGTTATATTCCACAGAAAGGCAATTTATTATCAGGCACGATTGAGTCTAATTTAAAATATGGAAATGAAGAGGCAAAACAAGAATTGATAGAAAAATGTGCAAGTATTGCCCAAGCCACAGAATTTATTGAAAGTAAAGATGAGATGTATCAAGCACCTATTTCACAGGGGGCTAAAAATGTCTCTGGTGGCCAAAAGCAACGACTATCGATTGCACGAGCTTTGGTTAAGAACAGTCCAATTTATGTTTTTGATGATAGCTTTTCAGCTCTTGATTTTAAAACAGATAGTAAATTGAGAGGTGCTTTAAAAACGTATAGTAAGGATAGTACACTGATTATCGTTGCACAAAGGGTTAGTACGATTATGAATGCAGAACAAATTATTGTGCTGAACGAAGGAAAAATAGAGGGGATTGGAACACATGAAGAACTTTTAAAAAATTGTCCGACTTATTATGAAATTGCATCATCACAGTTAAGTAAGGAGGAATTGGAAAATGGCAGAAAAGAATAATCAACCAAGACGTGGGCCCATGGGAGGTGGGCCAGGCATAAGACCAGTTGAGAAGGCGAAAAATTTTAAAGGAACCTTAAAAAAATTGCTACAATACTTGGGAAAATTTAAAATGATGATTGGAATTGTAATCATTTGTGCTATTATTTCAACGATTTTTAATATTGTAGGACCCAAAATATTGGGAAATATTACAACTGAGATTTATGCTGGTGTGATGCAAATGATTGCTGGAACAGGTGGTATTAACTTTGATGAAATCAGAAGAATTGTTTGCATTTTATTAGGAATTTATATCATAAGTGCATTGTTTTCCTACATTCAATCTTTTGTCATGGTTGGTGTGGGGCAAAAATTTACTTATAGTCTGCGAAAAGGAATTAGTGAAAAAATTAACAGACTTCCAATTCGATATTTTGACAAAAAGACACATGGAGAAGTCTTGTCTTATATTACAAATGACATAGATACCATTGCTCAAAATCTAAACCAAAGCATTACCCAACTGATTACTTCAATTACAACGGTTATAGGAATTTTAATCATGATGATTTCTATTTCATGGCAAATGGCTTTGGTAGCTGTTCTGGTTTTACCAGTTTCGTTAGTACTGGTAGCAACGGTAATTAGTAAATCACAAAAATATTTTAAAGCACAACAAGAATATTTAGGTCATGTAAATCGGACATATTGAAGAAATGTACTCCAATCATGAATTAGTAAAAGTGTTTAATGGAGAGGAAAAGTCAATTCAGCAATTTACTAAATATAACAATACCTTATATGCATCAACTTGGAAATCACAATTTTTATCTGGTTTAATGCAGCCGATTATGGAATTTGTAGGAAATGTTGGATATGTGGCAGTTTGTATTATGGGTGGTGTTTATGCTAGCCGTGGGATGATAACAGTAGGAAATATCCAAAGTTTTATCCAATATATGCGAAGATTTACCCAACCAATTATTCAACTTGCGAATGTAAGTAATATGCTACAATCAATGATAGCTGCTTGTGAGAGAGTTTTTGAATTATTAGAAGAAGAGGAAGAAGTACCAGATACGAAAAGTCCTCATTCCACTGAAAAAATACAAGG
>CANPFR010000016.1 GCA_947573445.1 uncultured Clostridia bacterium
ATTAAAACACCATGATGTCCACCCAAAATTTAATAAAAAATAACTAACTTTTGGGGTGCACTTCACAAAAGCAATTCGTTTTTTCATTCTAATATAAATAATTCTCTGGATTCAAAATCGTACCATTTTGCCTAATTTCTAGATGCAAATGTGGTCCTGTTGAATTTCCTGTAGATCCAACCGTTGAAATCGCTGTTCTAACATCTACCGCCTGCCCAACTGCTACATAAATTTCATTACAATGGGCATAATACGATTCAATCCCATTTCCATGATTAATAATGACCAAATTACCATACGATCCTTTCCAGCCTGCAAATTTTACAGTTCCTGTTGCAATTGGCGTAATTGGTGTCCCCAAAGATGTCGCAATATCCAAACCTGTATGACTACTTGAACGAATCGAACTTCTACTTCCAAATCTTGAAGTAATCTTACCATTAATCGGCCTTACCAAACCAATACCAGCAATCGTTCCAACACTTGTCACTGTTTTATTGGAAATAATCTTCTTTCTTGCTTCTTCCTCTTGACGTTTGCGTTCTTCTTCTTGACGAACACGCTCAGCTTCCTTATATTCTTCTACTTTTGCAACCTTAATCGTATCTAAAATCTGAAATGCCTCTTCTTCAGACTGAGTCGAAAATTCCTTCGTATATTGTTCTACAATTCCCACATTCAATGGTATGTTCTCATCTAAGCCTGATTTCATACTATCCACTATACTTTTCGCTTGTTCCTCTGTTGATACCGTTGTTTGGACATTTCCATCCACTGTCACAGCATAAATTCGATACGTTGTTATCATCGAATCTTCAATAGCTAACTGCACTTCTTTATCTTGCATTTTTTTGTTTCTATTAATCAATTTTAAAGAATATTCTGGAACAAGCATTTGTTCTTTAAAAGCAACATTTCCAGAAGTATCTTCCCTATAATTTTTAACTTTCAACTCTAATTTATCTTTATCCTCAATATAACCTAGCTCTTCATCAGCCAATGTCACAGCATACGCTGGTTTATATTTGACCAAAACAACAGCTACGATTATCATAGCACCAACACTTACTGTTTTAAGGGCTTTTGTAACTTCTTTTGTGTAATATTTCACCCATTTTAATAAAATAAAACTTCACTTCCTTTTCTATCTTGTTGATCTCATAAAAATAAATCTTTCATTCATTCTTATGATTTTTATAACACAAATATGATTATACCATTTTTTGACAAATTTTGCAATCTGCTATTTTTGGTATAAAACTATTTTTTGAATTTTTTTGCAAAATTATACATTATTGGCAATGGATTTTTTTACCATTTCTTCTTGAATCTCTTTTTTTCTTCATTTTTCTTTATTTTTGACATATGTTGATTTTTAGAGGACAGGGTTCAAACCCTGTCCCTACAATTAATTTAATTTCATAGATAATAATTTACTGATTCCCTTTTCCTCCATTGTAATTCCATATACTGTATTCGCTGCTTCCATGGTACCTTTTCTGTGTGTGATTACTAAAAATTGCGTATCTGCACAGAATTTTTTCAAATACTCTGCAAAACGATACACATTTACATCATCTAACGCTGCCTCGATTTCGTCCAACACGCAAAATGGTGCTGGATTAATCTTCAAAATCGCAAACAACAAAGCAATCGCCGTAAAAGCCCTTTCACCACCAGATAATAAAGTCATATTTTGCAACTTCTTGCCTGGTGGTTGCACCTCAATTTCAATGCCAGACTCCAAAACATTTTGCTCATCCGACAAAATCAACTCTGCCTTTCCTCCACCAAACAATTCTTGGAATACTTCACCAAAATTTCGATTAATAATCTTAAACTGCTCTGTAAATTGCTTTTTCATAGTTTCTGTCATTTCTTCAATCACTTTTCTAAGCTTTGCCATCGCATCTTCCAAATCCAACCTTTGCTCACTTAAAAAATCATAACGCTCTCTCACTTCCTGGTAACGTTTAATCGAATCAACATCTACACTACCCAAATCACGAATTTCACTTCTTAAACCATTAACTTGTTTTTGCACCTCTAATGGATTTTCAATTTTAGGGACATCACCCACATGATTTGGCGTTAATTCATACTCTTCCCACATTTTCGTAATGATTTGATTTTGCTCCAAATCAATTTTGGATTTCTTAATTTCCAACTTAGCAATCTGATTTTTAACCTCTTCTACAATAGCATTTTGCTTTTCTATTTCTTCTTCCAACTTTGTTAATCTATCATTTTTTTCAGTTCTTTCCTTTTTCAAATCTTCCACTTTTCCAGTAGATTCTGTCACTTCTTCATCCAGCTCATTGATTTGTTCATAAAATGCCTTGATTTTAGTTTCTAATTCTTCATTTTCCACAATTACTTTCTGCATCCATTCTTTTTTCGTTGTTATCGCTTGTGTATTATTCGTCATTTCTTGTTCAATTCTTTCCATAATCTCATTCATCGACGCTTCGCCCTCCTCAAAAGACGACATCGAAATTTTCAAATTCGTAATATTAAAATTCAAATCATCTATATATTTTTGGTTCTCTTGATGGTCATTTGCAAATTCATTAATTTTCTCATTCAATGCTTCATTTTCCTGTTCTATTTTATTCACTTGCTCTGAAAACTGTTCCTGTTTGGTTATATTTTCTTGTTTCTCATGTTCTAATTTTTCAGCCTCTTCTCTTAATTGTGCAAGCTTAGCATCAAATTTTAGAATTTCCTGTTCAGCAGTATCCCTTTTCTGTTTTTCTGTTGCATATAAAATTTCACTCTCTTGCAACGCCTTTTGTGTTTCATCAAATGAACTCAAAATATCTTGAATTCCCTTTTCATAACTTTCTTTTTCCTGCTCTAACCCCTTCATTTGTTCCCTTAATTGCTTAAGCTCCTCTTCCAGACGCTTGATTTCATTTTCTCTTCCCAAAATACTAACTGTTTTCTGTGTTACCGACCCGCCAGAAATCATACCATGTGGATTAATCACATCCCCACCAATCGTCACAATTTTAAAACTATATTTATTCTTTTTCGCAAGTGCAATCGCTGCATCCATATCTTCTACCACCGCTGTTTTTCCCAGCAAATTCAGTAAAATCTCATCATACTGCTTATCACAGCTTACCAAATCAGAAGCAATCCCTATGTATCCTTTTATACCAGTTGCAAGAATGGTTCCAATTTTTTGACCCTTCACAGAACTCATCGGTAAAAAAGAGGCCCTTCCCATTTTATGTTCCTTCAAATAATTTACTAACTTTTTAGCTTCCTCTTCGGTATCTGTCACAATATTTTGGAGACTTCCTCCTAACGTCATTTCAATTGCTGTTTGATATTTCTCCTCCACAGTAATCAAATTAGCAACCACTCCATGAACCCCTTGACCAAGCGTTTCATTTTGCTCCATTGCCTGCATCAAATTTTTAACACTCTTGTAATACCCCTCTTTCTCCTTCTCTGTTTCAACCAAAAATTGATATCTTGAATCCTTCATTCGATATTCTGATTGACACTGATTCATTTTTTCCTCAAAATCTTTCAATTTCTCCGAACTTTCCTGTTTTTTCACCTTCATTTCTTCTAACGCTTTTGTCAAATCATTTTTCTTTTTTTCAATCTCATAAAATGTTTTAGCCAAATCTTCCTTCATAGAACGTGTAGCATCTAAATCAGAAATTGTGTCTTGCATTTGATTTTTTAAGCTATTCTCCGTTTTCAACAAATTTTCAAAATTCGCCTTTTGGGTACTTTGTTCATTTAATATTTCATATTTTTGATCCGTATTAGTTTCCACTTTCTTCTTTTTTTCTTCCATCTCAAGTGCCTTTTCAGAAAGAGTTTGGCTATACTTTGCTAACTCTTCTTCTTTTTCCTTTAGTTCCTTTTCATAGGTCTCTTTGTTGTTCAACATATCCTTCCTACGTTCTAATTTTTGCACCTTTTCTTCTTCTAATTCAACATTTCTTTTTTCCAATTCTTGAATATCAGCCTGATATGTTTCGTGATTACTCAAATTATTCGAAATTCTTTCCTTACCAATCCCAATTTCACTATTGATTTGCTCCTTTTTCTGTGCCACCTCAAATCCTGTATTTTGTACCTTTTCAATTTCCTCAATCAAAGCATCAATCGCCTTTTTAACACGTTCTTTCTCCGTTTGAAACTGAAGTGACTTTTCTTCTTCTGTCCCTTTTTGTGCCTCAAAAATAGCTCGATTTTCATCAATCTCTCTGATTTTCACCTTAAATTCCTCTATCTTATGAACAAACAAACCAATTTCAATCGTCTTCAATTCTTCCCTCAAATTCAAAAACTTCCTTGCCTTCTCCGATTGTGTCTTCAGTGGATTCATATTACTTTCTAGCTCTGTAATAATATCATTAACACGAAGCAAATTTAATTTCGTATTTTCCAGCTTTTTCTCCGACTCTACCTTTCTCGTTCTATATTTGACAATTCCCGCTGCCTCCTCAAAAATGTGTCTTCTATCTTCCGATTTGTTACTCAAAATCTCATCAATTTTTCCTTGTCCAATAATCGAATAACCATCTTTTCCAATACCTGTATCCATGAATAATTCTTGCACATCTTTTAAGCGACACGCTGTTTTATTAATGAAATAGCCAGATTCACCACTTCGATAAATCCTCCTCGTAACCGTAACTTCATTATATTCAATTGGCAATTTCCCATCTTCATTATCAAAAACAAGCGAAGCTTCTGCATACCCGAAGCGACTTTCGATTTTGCGTTCCCGCAAAAATAATATCCTCTGATTTCGAGCCTCGCAAAGATTTCATACTTTGCTCCCCCAAAATCCAGCGAATACAATCTGAAATATTACTTTTCCCCGAACCATTTGGTCCAATTACTGTGGTAATACCATCTTTAAAATCAAGTACTGTTTTATCAGCAAATGACTTAAATCCGTACATTTCTAAGTTTTTTAAATACATTTATTTTTCCTCTTCTTCTGATTTTGTTTTTTCATTATATCCATTTCTGTTTCTAAAATCAAGTCGTTTTTCCATTTTCTTAGCAAACCACCTTAAAGTTTAAGTGTTGTCTCCAAAGCTAACTGAATCATATCCTGTAAAGACTTTTCTCTTTGCTCTGATGTTAAAACTGTTTTCTTACAATTCGAATCCACTACCGTTAACAAACACGCCGCCCTTTTTCCTAATTTCTGAGCCGTATAAAACAAAGCAAAAGCCTCCATTTCCACACAAGTAATCTGTTTATCTTGTGGCAAACGTTTCACATATTCTTCTGGATGAATCATATAGGCATCAAAACATTCTGTACAAGCAACATTGGTTTTCCTATAACAAATATTTTGCTCTCGAGCCGTTTGTTCAATTTTCTCATTAATTTCTAGAGATGCTTCCACCGTATCACATTTTTCGCCACTCATACTTTCCGCAAAATTACCTGTTGTATAACTTTTCTCAACCAAAACCGTATCCAATAAATCCAATTCCTCCACATTTGAGCCACAAGAACCAATGCGAATAATACATTCCACATCATAAAACTGATACAACTCATAGGCATAAATTCCCATACTTGGCATCCCCATACCAGATGCCATAACCGTTATTTCTTTTCCCTTATAAAATCCTGTAAAAGCAAACATATTTCTCACTTGATTCACCAAACGATAATCCTCCAAAAAATGTTCTGCAATATATTTTGCTCGCAAAGGATCCCCTGGCATCAAGACCACTTTTGCAATTTCTCCCTTTTTGGCTTCATTATGAATTGCCATTTTCATTCCTCCTTTTTATTTTTTTACCTTCCAGGAATCATCCATCATAAGGAAGATAACGTCCCTAGAAGATAATCATGGAAATTTTTAGGAAACATTCTAAAACATCAATTACATTTCCTTAAACTCGTTTTTTATTATATCACATCCAAAACTTTTTTCAAGCAGATTCTAAAACTACAATCACTTACAAAAGTAAAAAACGGCCACAGTCTTCATTTAGCGACTGATAATTTTTTCGTTTTGTCGAATTTTGTCGTAAAATTGCTTACGATTTTTCATTTTCTTTCAAAAATAGCTTGCAAATTTTGTAAAAAAATTATATACTTACGTGTGTAATTTATTACAATATTACAAAACAAAAAATAAGGAGGGATTATTTTGAGCGAAAAAGTCAAAATTTTTATAGCAGATGATAACGCAGAATTTGTTTCAACACTAGTTACATACTTAGATTCTCAAGACGATATGGAGGTAATTGCCACAGCCAGAGATGGCTTAGAAGCAGTTGACAAATTAACCAATATTGATATCGATATTGCAATTTTAGACGTTATTATGCCACAATTAGATGGTTTAGGAGTGTTAGAAACAATCAATCAAAAACTAGATGCCATACCAATTTGCATTATGCTATCTGCTGTTGGACAAGACAAAGTAACAGCAAGAGCAATGAGTTTAGGTGCTCAATATTATGTAGTAAAACCCTTCGAAATGGAAGTACTAGTGAAAAGAATTAGAGAATTAGTCAAAAGTCAACCAATGGAATCATTATCACCTGTATTAAAAGATGTAAAAACTACTTATATTGAAGTAGACAAAAGCAAATTAAATTTAGAAGCAAAAGTAACTAATATTATTCATGACGTTGGAGTTCCTGCTCATATCAAAGGATATCAATACTTACGTGATGGGATTATCATGGCAGTAAAAGATGCTGATATCATTAACCAAATCACCAAGCAACTTTATCCAGATTTAGCCAAAAAATACAAAACCACACCATCTAGAGTTGAACGTGCCATCCGTCATGCCATCGAAGTAGCCTGGAATCGAGGTCAAATCGAATCCATGGAAAATATCTTTGGCTATACTGTCAATTCCAATCGTGGAAAGCCTACCAACAGTGAATTCATTGCCATGATTGCGGACAAACTACGCTTAGAAATTAAAACTGCATAAAAGTAAAAAAAGAGACTGCAAAAACTTTATCTTTTCAAAAAAGAACGAGAGAAATTTAAGGTGTTGCCCCAAATTTCTCTCGTAATATTTAAGTTTTTTGACAGTCTCTTTTTTATAACAAATAATGTGGTTCAAAATTAACTTTATGCCCATTTTTATAAACCCTATAATTCTTTTCCTTACTATAATTACGCATATCCCTAAGAGCTCTCTCAAATTCGTTATATACCTCCTTTTGGCAGTTTCTTAAGGTAGTAGCACTAACCTGATGATATTTCTTTGCCTTCTGTTCCATTTTAACGCCAGATAAAGTAGTTTTTACAGGCACTTTTGGCATAACCTGTTTCTTAGCAAAAATCTTCTCAAACATTCTTCTCAAAAGTCCTTTTTTGGCCACTTTTTTCTCTGTTTTCGCTGAATCATTCACAGTTGCTAATGTCCTTGCTTTTGGCACTGTATTTCCCCTTGAATAAGCCATCTGCGTTTGATAAGCCGAAATTGCCTTTTGTGTTGTAGCCTTCATTCTATTGTTTGATTCACTTGGCACCTTAGTATGCAAGCTTTTAGCCTGATTCAAATTTTGATACACTCTATTACTCGCCAACCCCTCTCTTTGTCTAACATATGCCTTCACTCTTTCATCTTGGCTATTTTCTAAAGAACTTTGCTTTGATGCAGTAATCTTTCCATTTTGCTTCTCATATTCTGCCACCAATTTTCGTAACCTTTCATATCGTTGCCTTTTCACCGTTTCAGAATAAGACTCATTTTTCAAAAGTTTCAATTCCTTTTCCAACAAATTTTTTAATTCCTCTTTTGTATACTTACCAATTGGCATTTTTTCCGTTTTGATTCCATTTTTTCTGCGTTCTGCCCTATTCTTATACTTTTTTGCCTCATGATTCGTATAATAATTCATAAATTCTCCTTTTCTCCCCTATTTTCTATATTATACCATAAATCAGGCTACTTTTCAAGTTTTTTATCAACTAACTCAAACAAATGACCGCATGCAATATTTTCTCATCCTCACTTTTGATGGTTACAACATGCTCCCCATTTTCCACAAAATAAAAAGCCTTCACAACATCCCCCAGTTTGATTTCTTTCTTATACATCATCTTAATATCATTCAGTTCAGCATTTCGGTAAACTTCCATTGGTAAAACCTCATTTGCAATATCCATAAAATAAATATTATGCAAATGGTCATTTACATCAATTAAACTTCGATTAACCACAAAAATAGTAGAATTTAGAAAAGTCTCTGGTTCTTTTAATTTTTCTAAATCCAGCTCCTCAAACACCTTCTTATTCTCTATTGTATAAGCATCCTGCACTTCTGGCGTAATCCTAGTGATTTTCATTTTCTCAATATCCAACAAAACCCACTTCGAAGTAGCCATCCCAATTACATTTCTTCCTTCATCCAAAATCTCAAAATCACGATATGCATACAATTTATCAATTCCTCTTGACCATGTTTTAATCGTTATTCTCTCCCCATATCCAGGTCGTTTTAAAAATTTAATTCTCCAGCCCAAAAGAATCCAGCTTCTTTTCACTGTTGGAATCTCTCTTAAACCATATCCCACCAAATTCGAATGAACACCACCAGCATCCTCTAAATAAGACAACAAAGCCGTATTCGTCACCTTATTATTCACCGCAACATCCCTTAAACCAATAAAAACTTCATGTTCAACAAACATTTCAATCTTCCTTTCGAATAATTCCTAATTTTTCATAAATATTTTGTATTCTCTCCACCTCATCCTGGCTTGCACCTTGAATCAATTGAATCGTATGTAGCCTCTCTTTTATCGTTGTTTCCTTTGAAAAAACATCTTTCCAAATCCTTGCCAGCCATGTAAAAGGCAACAAAAACGGTGCCTTTTTCAAAATCGGATATTTTTCTCTCATCACCTTCATTTCAGGAAAAAACAAACGTGCTGTATAATGCCCCTTTCCATGCTTTTCACCAACAGCATAATGAATTTGATTCTCTATACTTTCCCCTTTGCATATAAATTGTTCCACCTCATCAAAATCACTAATTTCATTCGTTCCAAACCATTTATAAGCAATCTTTCGAATTTTTTCCTCAAACTCCTTCGCCCCAAATTCCATAAGCTTCTGATGCAACCTTTCAACATCAAAAACATCCTTATATTTTTCATAAAATAAATACACATCCAAAACATCCCTTATATCAATCCCTGCATATTTAAAATGACGAATCAAATGAACAATACAAAAAAGATAACGATCTTCCAAAGCCATTTGGTAAACATTCTCATACCCTTTATAAGGCACACACAACGGCCAAATTGCATTAAAATACTCATGCGACACATCAGCTCCAGGAATCAATTTTCGGTGCATTTCAACCAAAATAAATGGCTTCTTTCGAAAAACCAAATGTTTCTCATGGTCATAAAACTCCTCAAAACCTAATTCTTTCATAATTTTAGAAACCCTTTTAAAATCCGCCTCATGAACCATCAGATCCAAATCACACATTTGTCTCATATAATTTTGCGGATATACCTCCTTCATCGTCACACCCTTCACAACAACCGTCTCAATCGCATTTCCCTCAAAACTATCTAAAATATGCTCCAATTCCAAATTTTCATTTGTATCCTTAATAATCTGACCATGATAATCCGCCAGAACCTTTTCCCTAATTTCTGGAGAAACACAATATTGCTTAGCCCAATTCACCAAAAAATTACTTACCTTGTGTTTCACAGCCAATTTATATAAAGCCACTTCATCCACCAACTCATACACCATCTCTTCTTTTTTTTCTATAAAATTTTTGATGATTTTTAATAGTATTTTTTCCTCATTCATTCTCATTTACCTTTTCTCTTATATTCTGATTTTCCACCACAAATTCTTTATCGCAAATCTTAGAAATACTTGTCCTATGTGTCACAATCAAACAGGTGCGATTTTTCAAATTCTTAATCTGGTTTAAAACTTCCTCTTCTGTTTTCCCATCCAAACTGGAGGTAATCTCATCCAAAATCAAAATCGGTGCCTGGCTCACAATTGCTCTTGCCAAAGCCACTCGTTGCAATTGTCCTTCTGACAACCCACTGCCTCTTTCTCCAATTTTTGTCTCCAAACCATCTGGCAATTCACGCAAAAATTTCTGACAATCACTCACACGCAAAGCCTCTTCTAAATCAGACTCTGAAATACCTGGATTCACAAAACAAATATTCTCTCGAATCGTCCCACTCAAAATAAATTTTCCTTGTGGCACATAAGCAAACATATTCCTGGTACTACTTCCAATTTCCTGTTTTTCTCCATTTTCCAAAGCAAAATAAATCGCTCCCTTATCCTTTTCAATAATACCCAAAACAAGTTTCAAAAGCGTACTTTTTCCAATTCCCGATTCCCCATAAATAGCTACAATCTCACCTTTATTCACCGAAAAATTCACCTGTTCAAAAATTTTTTTATTTTGATACGTAAAACTTACATTCTCTAAACAAATCTCTTTCAAATTTTCATACAAAGCATGACTATCAACATCTGATTTCCAATCATCTTCCTTCAAATTCTCCAGTTCCATAATTCGTTCTGCTGACCCCAACATAGCAAACACACTCTGAAAATACTTAGAAATTCCAATAATTGGCACCTGAATTTGTGTAATCAACTGCACAATCGATGTCAATCCTCCCACTGTAATCTGTTTCCTATAAAGCTGATACGCACTCCAGATCAAAGCATACAAATAACTCACCTGAAAAATAATATTAAATCCTGTTCCTGAAGCAATTGACAAACTTCTGCGTTTCATTTGCATATCATATCTCACCTGTTGCAATTCCATAGACTTTTCCGAAATCGCATGCTCTGCCTGAAAAATCTTTATCACAAGCAAATTCTGGAACACTTCCTGAAAAAACAAACGCACATTAGCCCCTGCCTCTTGCATCTTCTGATGAATCCTCTTCATATATGGTTTAAACAAATTCACAACCACAAACAAAATTGCCCCACCAACCAGCAAAACCGCAACAAATTCTCGGCTAATCTGAAACAACAACCAAATCGCACAAACAAGCCTTACCAACATCGACAAAATATCAGGAATCAATGACACCAATGTATCAATAATAACATTAACATCAGAAACAATCCTTGTCATCAATTCACCACTATGAAACTTCGCTATTTTCTCATAATTCTTCTTCAAAATCACATCTAAAACATTTTGCTTAAAATGAATCTCCAACTTCGCACGTGTCACCGCATCAATCGAGCCCAAAATTGCTTTTAAAGCAATTTCTGTTAAAGATACAACAATCAGCTGTACAATATATTTTTTCAACTCCTCAAGTGATTTTGATGTTGCCGCATCTATCAAATATTTGGATATCAAGATTAAATATACACTCAACACAGAATATATAATATTAATCACATTCAGCATCACAAAATGAAGCGTCTGCGATTTTGTCCTCTTAAAAATCCACTTTATGGTTTTTCTATCTTTCAATTTTTCTTCTGTTCCTTTCTTGCATTTGTTTCTAAATTCATTAGATTATTTATATCATATCCATTTCTAAAATTCAAGTTGGAATTTCCATTTTTTAAGAAGACTCATCCATCAAAAAAGAACCTTCAAAAGGTTCTTTGCGTTTTTTCTCGTTACTCCTTAATCTTCAAATACATTTACATTCTTTAATTTCTCTATAAATTTTACTGTGCTTTCAAGTGCTTTATCTTTTTCAAGTCCATAAACTTCCACCAATTTATTGGCAATTTCCTCTACTGTCATATCATTTTCCTGTAGCAGTTCCCAAATAAATTTCCCTGTCTCATTCAAATTCATAACACCTTTAAACTCATTTAGCAAAACACCAGTCGGAACCACAACAATCGTATCTGCAATTTCTCTTAAAACAAATCCTTTTTTAATTTTCATCTGTATTTTCTCCTTTCATCGTCTGATAAGATAAGTGCACAGCCTCTTCACTCATATCACAATACAATTTATAAATTGGAATTTCCCCCAAAATAACCTCTAAAATATCCAAAAACTTCACCATTTCTTCTTCTGTTATATTACGAAAAGTTTGTTCCAAAAACAATGGAATCACTTCCTTCGGCTCCAATTTTTGAATAAAATTAATTTTCGATTGTTCCATAAAACAAATCGATTTCAATTTAACCTTTCGATTTTCACTGATATCATGTTTTCCCGAAAACGGTGTTCCATAAGCATAAATTCCGGTCTTCCATAATACGAATCGCTGGTTTGTCATCATTCAAAATATACGGTTTTTTATCTGCCAAATATTCCAGCCAAAGCGAAGTATGGGTAGATTTTCCTGTTCCAGAATGTGCCGAAAAAAGATACGCCTCATCCTCCACAACAACTGCAGAAGCATGTAAAAGACAGCCCTTATGTGCTAGAAGTGCTCTATAAAAAGTATTTCCAACCAGCATATACTCTGCTAATTCTGGTGTAACACTTGAGTTCTCTTCTAATTCTCTTCTCATATCTTCCTCTTCTACTATAATTCTAGAATTTCTCCTAACCTCTTGTATTATTTTATATTTATCTGATCTAGACTTTAACATATCAAATTTTGCATCAAACTCTATCACTAAATCCGCTATCTTATATTTCATCTATTTTTTACCTCTTTTGAATTTTTTCATTACAAAAAATCGAGGAAGATCATTTCTGCCTCGATTTGTTTTTTAAAAATCTGTACCAGTATCATTTGTACTTGAGTTTCCAGTTACTTGACTATTTCTTTCTGCAACAGTTGATGTATCTGCTGTAAATCCAATATATTCCATATCTGGTTCCATATATATACCTCCCTATAAAATTAAATTATCTTAATATAAGTATACTACAAATCTTAGCTTTTGTCAATGATTTTATGTAAATTTTATCATTTTTTTGCACATTTTTCAAGAAAATCCAAAAATTCCTATCAAATTTATTTTTTCCCATAAGAAAAGAGCAGTGGAAGTCCACCGCCCTTTCTATTTATATGAAGATAAAGATTTTTACGTCTGTCCCTGACGGAGCCTATTTTTAGTACTGGCTCAAATCAATTGTCTGTATCACATCACTGTACACAGTTTCAGTACCTGTATCACTTGTGATGGTACAGAAAATTCTAACACGCAACGTTCGCTTTGCAGCAAACAAATTTGCGTTTTGATAGGTCCAATTCCAAAGCATATTGTTTGGATAGTACCCATCTACCTTTGTTGCCTCAAAACGTGTCGAAGTCTCTAACACGATCTGATCGTCTGGCAAGACTTCTGGAGTCTTTGTGCTAAAAAGCACACCCCATTCAATTACATCGTAATTGGAAGGGATATCAATTTTGGGTGTGAAAAAGATAATACTGTTAGCAGCATCTACTTCATACCCGTTGCCAGGCCACAACAGCCTTGGCTGTGGCTCTTCTCCTGGCTCTCCTGAATAGATAGCCTCCACCGTGGTATCCTTTGCAATCGTGAAATCATACATTTCATAATCGCAAAGTTTCTGATTATTTTCATCGAACCATCCATTGAAATATTTTTCATTTTCGGGTTCTTCTGGGTCTGCCTGCACATAAATGTGAGTCCCAGATGCATACTTTCCTTCTTCGTTTTTGTCTCCTTTATAAGAGACAATTGTACCACCTACGACGTTCAACTCATAGTATTCCACCGGATCTTCCTGGTAAATACCAGTAACAGTCACTTCCTTTTTTTCAGCCGTCCGTTTGCAAATTGCTTCTGTCAAACTTTCTGGCTGTGCTCCTTCTTCCTTGGGCTCTGCATAAAAATCATCAGAACCTTCCTGCTTGGTATAGAGCACTTCCTGCTCACCGTCTTTCAGCATCCAACCAACAAAGGTTGTACCAAATTTCGGATAGCTTGGAATCTCTTTTACAGATTTTCCAAACTCCACTGCCTCACGAAGAATTTCTTCCCCATACTGAGTAACAAAAATTACCTCAGTTGTTTTGGCAGCTTCACGGAAGTTCACCGTTATTTCCATATCCCTTGCAGGCATAGGAAGTTTTAAGTTTTCCGTTGTCTCTGGTGTGTTTGATGAGTTGGTTCCCATCCAACTAACGAACTCATAGTCGTCATTGGAAGGTGCATTTAACTCATGGCTTCCTGGAACCAAATAAGTTTCAGCTACACCTTCGTCAAAGATAAGCTCTTTGCCATCCAGTGTGACTTTTCCCTTACCTCCTTGGCGTTTCACAGTCAGCTTATACAAGCTATCAAACACTGCAACAATGCTCGTGTCTTCTGTGACCGTGAATGACCTGTCAGTCAATACCTGACTGGTCTTTTCATCTGTAAAGCATCTCCACCGAAGTCTATCAACTCCAGTTGCTCTCAGACTTACCTTAGTTCCATATGCCAGCCTCATCTCTGTCACACCATCGACAAACTCTACTGGTGTTTCATTAACGAAGACAATTGCCTCACTGCCAATAGCATTGGCACTTAACTTAACCTGCACAGAACAGATAATCCGCTTAAATCTTGCTTCTACTGTCCTATTCCGATCAAGCTCCACTACCAACTCAGTTTCTGAACCAAGACGATTTCCTTCACTATCAAAGTAACCATCCAGTTCATATCCTTCATTTGGCTCAGTTGTCAAGGGATACTGCCCCTTCAAAAGGTCTTCCTTCGTTACATTAGTTACGTCCTCACCATTTAGCATAACTTTTCCATTCTTTGCCTTCACAGACAAATCATATACTTCGTTATACTTTGGAACAAGGTTGAGTGCCTCTGTTACCTTAAAGGTTGCTTTGGCATCGGTTGACAGTTCCTTACCAGTTTCATCTTCCCATCTCACAAATTTGAAATGTTCCGAATCCACTGCCTCAACAGTGATATCTTCTCCAGAAGGAACTTCCTTCCTAGTGATTACTTCACCATCGAGGAGCTCGGTTCCCAAACCTTCTTTGATCGTCACAGGATATGTTATCCTTGCAACTTCTACAACCACCTGCTTATTCTCGTTCAGTTCAACTTCCAGCTCTGCTCCTGAGCCAAGCTCATTCCCTTTACCGTCTGTCCACTTAACGATATAGTAGCCTTCAGCTGGTGTAGCCACCAACTTGTAGTTGCCTTTCAGTTTGGTCATTGTTTGATTGGTTACGTCCTCATCGCCCAGCATAATTCTGCAATTCTCTGCCTTTACAGACAAATCATATACTTCGTTATACTTTGGAACAAGGTTGAGTGCCTCTGTTACCTTAAAGGTTGCTTTGGCATCGGTTGACAGTTCCTTACCAGTTTCATCTTCCCATCTCACAAATTTGAAATGTTCCGAATCCACTGCCTCAACAGTGATATCTTCTCCAGAAGGAACTTCCTTCCTAGTGATTACTTCACCATCGAGGAGCTCGGTTCCCAAACCTTCTTTGATCGTCACAGGATATGTTATCCTAGTGGCTGTAGCAACCACTACCTTATTTTCACTAAGTTCAACTTCAAACTCTGTTCCTGAGCCAAGCTCATTCCCTTTGCCATCTGTCCACTTAACGTTCTGGTAGCCTTCAGCTGGTGTAGCCACCAACTTGTAGTTGCCGTTTTTGAGTTTGGTAACAGTTTGATTGGTTACGTCCTCATCGCCTAACATGATACTCACATGTTCTCCCTCTACAGAAAGATCACAATACTCATCATACTTGGCAACAAAGTGGCTGTTTTCAGTTACTTCGAAGGAATCTTCTGCCTTCGTTGAAACTTCTTTTCCATTCAACTCCCAGCATCTAAACTTCCGATACTTGGTGTCTTCTGGAGCTCTCAAGGTGATAACTGACTCAGAAACAACATCTTTATTAGTTACGTTTTCACCGTTAAGAGTTTCAGTTCCAATACCTTCCAGTGTGACTTTATGCCACTTCTGGAATAAAAAGCTAATTTCTGTATCCCCATCCATTATGAATACATAAGCATTCATAAGTGGATCGGTAAACTCAACTAACTTTCCATCTTTCCATATCTGGAAGATCCTCATTTCCTCATTATCCACTGGCTTCAAAACAACTGTTTCGCCGTAGACAACAGGCATCTCTACCTTACCATTCTTGCCAAACTCAACATCTTTCCCATTCATCAAAACTTGATGATTGGACTGAAGTGTCAGATGATACGTCTTCTTCTTCAGATTAAGTTCGACAACCATATCCTGCTCAACAACTTTGCTGAACATGGTAGAAACAATAGTCTCGTTCCCCAGTTTCCAGTTTTCCAGCTCATAATGCTCTGCTGGAGCCACGTCGAAGTTCACCCAAGTTCCAGCAGGAACTTGTAACTCATTCGTCGTTTGACCTTGGATAGAAGCCTCACCTTCTCCGCCTTTTTGCACAACTTTCACATCGCACATAATCGGCTCGAAGATAGCTTCAACTGCAAAGCTTTCCCAAACCTGTCTCTGGAAAGTTTCTCCGTCAACAGATTCATTCTTCAGCCTCCAACCAGCAAACTGCCAGTTTTTGGCTGCTTTCTGCCTCAAAACCACAACCTTTCCAGCTTTCACTGGAAGTTTCCAGACAGTTCCATTTGTTATGGCTGTTGTCTCTGCTGAATCTTCAACAGAGAACCAAACTTCACCTTGACCCTGCTTTGAAACAGTCACTTCATGCGTTAACTGTTCAAAGTTAGCCCTGATTTTCAAGTTACTAACAACTGGAACACTCACTTCTTCCTCGTTTCCAAGGATCTTTCCAGTGAGTTCATCAACCCAGTTAACAAAACGGTAGCCTTTTGGTGTATTGGCAGTAACTGCGAATTTTGCATCCTTCCACACCATTTGGCTGGCTTGGTTCAAGAAAGATTTTGAAATCTTTACAAGCCCTTCTGCTAACTGCTGCTCATCAACTTCTACTTGGTACCAGGTACCAAAGTATCCCTGAACGGTTACATCACCTTCCACTTTGAACTTCAAGGAACTCTTTTCCTTGTCAGTGGATTCAACAGGTTTCCCATCCATCTGCCAATTAGCAAACAGCTTATTAAGGCTATTAACGGGAACTAATTCAATTTCAGCCCCATATTGAACCTCAATTTGGGCATTCCCATTGGTATCAAAGTTCAATTCCTTTCCTTCGAAAAGAATCGTTCCATTGGAATTTACATTCACAATGCAAGTATTCTTCTCAAAGTTCGCTTTCAAGAAAACGTCATTCCCTTCCATCTTTATGGAAAGGACTTCTTCCTGGTAAGTTTTTCCGTTCTTGTCAACCCACTCCGTGAAGTGGTAACCTTTCGGCGGATTCGGGCGAACTACAAAGTTCATGCCTTTGTATACCCATTGGCTGGCTTCCTTCTTTGGTGATACAACTTCAATCTGACCATTGGCAAACTGGGTTGCATCTACTTCTGCTTTCCACCAGGTGCTGAAGAACGCATCTATCGTACTCGGGCCTTCCATCTTGAACTTTAACTCGCCGTTTTCGTCTGACGAAACAGTGAGGCCGTCCTTCGTCCATGTAGCATGACGAATTCTTTCCGTGCTAATTGGTGTTACTTTCACATTTTCCCCATAAGGGATTTTGATTTTAGCAACACCAGTCGCGTCAAGACTTACTTTCTTACCATTTACAAGCAATTCGCCATTGCTCTGAATGGTAAGTTCGTATTCGATTGGCACAAACTTAGCAGTAATATTAACTGCTTTTGTTACCAAGTAAGTCAATTCTTCAGCATTTCCTACTGGTTCTCCATCAACCAACCATTCTTTCAAATAGTTGTGTTGTTTTGGATTTGCCTTAAGGATAACTTCAGAGTTTTCTTCTGCATCTGCAGAACCCTGAAGGAAAACAACTTCGCCTTCGCCCTCTGTTTGAACATCTAGTGTATGATACACTTTCCGTTTTACGAACTGGGCTTCAACGTTAAGTTTGCCTTTTACAACCTTCTTGAAGGTTAAATCCTTACTTTCCAGTTTGCCATTGACAAACCATCCCGTAAAGTCATAGCCTTCCGCTGGTTCAGCTGAAAAAACTGCCTCTTCTCCATAAAGAATGTTTCCTTCTGGAGTAACAGAAACTTTGCCTTCACCAGTTTGTGTCAAACTTACTTCGCAACTGATTCTTTCGAATCTTGGCACGAAAGTCTGGCTTTTGGTAATCTCTGGTTTGTAAGTTGCAGAAGTTGCAACTTTTTTGCCGTTGAGGTACCAACCAGTAAACGCATAGCCTTCCAGAGTTTTTGCCGTCAGAGTTACTGGTTCCTTGTACTGAGCGGTCTTGCTGCTCAGAGTAGCTGTTCCACCTTCAGTTTGAGATACGTTAACCTTATAAATTACTGGTATAACGATCCTATCTGACTTCTTGCCAACAACAACTTTGATGGTCATTTCTCCATCTCGGATGGAAGAAGTAACCTTGTAATTCTTTAAGGTTTTTGTCTTCCCATTTTTGTACACAGCCTTTACAGTTGTATCTTTTTGGAAAGACTTTACAGCCTTAGAATCAAACTTCGCACCATCAGCCCATTCCATGACTTTGGTGTTAGAAACATAAAAACGCTTTATTGGCTGAACAGGGACACTCACTGTTTTCTTGAGCTTCCCAATAGTTATAGTGAGCTTGTACTTACCATTCTTGGCAGTCACAAACTTACCAAGTTGCTTGCAGTTGTATCCCTTAAAGTTTCTAACGGTTTTCCCATTATTATACTTTAAGATAGACTCAACTGCTTGGGCAACTGTTTTCTGGGTAACTTCCTGTCCTTCATACAGAACGCCCTTCACCTTGACCTTCAGGCTCTTAGGTTGCACACCTAATTTGAATTTTAAGGTTTTTTTCAGTTTTCCGTAATAAACGGTAACTTTAACCTTTCCACTCTTATCAGCATGCAGATACTGGTTCTTTTCCTTTACCTTCACAGGTAAATTAACCAGTCCCTTCTTGGTTTGGCCTTGAACTACAATTCCTAGCTGCTTAATCCGAGCGTCGGTTAATTTCATCCCTTCGCCCCAAGACTTAGCTGCCTGGCTGTTGTAGTCAGCAATCACAAGCCGAGTCACTTTGTTTTCTGCTGTTGCTGCTTCTGTTGTTAATCCCGTCATGTTAACGTTTCCAAGCATACACACTACTGCCAACAACACTGCTACGATTCTCCGGATGCTCATTTTTTTCTTCATATAAACTTCCTCCTTCTTATTAAAATTTTTTAACTATGAAGAATTATAAGTTACACCACCTAATGGTGGTTCTTATAATAATTATACTAAATTTTGACAATCTTGTCAATTGTTTTATGTAAATTATTAGGGTTTTAGGAAAATATTTTTGGGTTTTTTTGGATTTTTTTTGATTTAGGTATTGTATTTTAAAAAAAATTGTGTTAGACTATTATTTAGTCAGTGTAAAAAAAGTAATGGAGGTGCTAGAAAAATGGCAAAATGTATTTGTTGTGATAAAAAAACAACTTGGGGAAATCAACTTAGTATTACACGTTCACATATTAGTAAAAGAACAAGCAAAACTGTAAAACCTAATTTAAGAACAATCAAGGCAATCATCGATGGAACACCAAAAAGGGTGACAGTTTGTGCAAAGTGTTTACGTGCTGGAAGAATTAAAAGAGCAAACTAATTAATAAAAACACATTTAATATAGAAAAAAGAGGCTGTAAAAAACTTAAATATAGAGTTTTTTACAGCCCTTTTTTATAATTTAGAAATAATTGACTAAAAAAGAAAATCATCTCCGTAAATTTATTAAGTGTTCAAAAAAACACCTTCGAATTACGGAGAAGTTGATATTGCAAAATATTATTAGGTTCAAATTACGTTTTTTACCTTATGTATTTTTGATACCAAAAATAAATTTCACAATTCCCCTCAAAGGTTTTGGTACCTTTTTTACTACAATTGTCATGCTAGTTTCCCCCTATCTTTCTAATATTTTTTTGATTCCTGTTATGATTAATCCTATGGAAATAATGCATAACCATGCTGTAGGAGGTAAAATGAGTATGAGTAACATTCCGATTCCAGCCCCTAAAATACAACCTGCTATTATTTTCTTACACTTTTTAAAAAACATATCTCTTCCTCCTTAGTATATTTTATGGAAAAACTGGAAATTATGTGAACAAAAACACTTGATTCATAAAGCAATTTGTGATAAGATAATAGTAATATGAAAGAAAGGGCTTAGAAGGATGGAAAAAATCATTGCAAAAAACCCTACTGCTAGACATCATTATACGATTAATAGCACACTAGAAGCTGGTATTGTTCTAACAGGAACTGAAATAAAATCGATTCGAAATGGTAAAGTGAATCTCAAAGATACGTATGTGAATATTAAAAATGGAGAGGCTTTTATTTATGGTATGCATATTTCTCCTTATGAATTTGGAAATATCTTTAATCCAGACCCTTTGAGAAATCGAAAATTGTTGCTCCACAAAAGGGAAATTTTTAAATTATATGGGATGATAAAAGAAAAAAGTATTTCATTAGTACCCATTTGTTTGTATTTTCATGGCAATAAAGTGAAATTGGAAATTGGAATTGGTAAGGGCAAAAAATTGTATGATAAACGTCAAGATATGGCAAAAAAAGAAGCGGAACGAAAAATTGATCGTGCTTTAAAAGGTGGATTTTAAATATCCACCTTTTTTATTAGACTAATTCTGTTATCCCTTCTTGTGCTTTGCCAGATGCTGCAATTGCTTGTTCATTTAGACAAACACCCTTAAATTCATCATATCCTAAAAATCTTGTTAAATTTTTGTTCGTAATTCCAGTTGCTATGGATAATTCTCCTTGTGTCATTCCCTCATAATCTTGATTTTCAACAATTCCTTTTAAACGATACAAATCTGCTCCATCTTTTGCTTGACATTTGTCACATACTTGTGTTTCTGCAATATACATACAACCACAACGTATACATTTTTTAGCTTCTACCATTTTTTCTATCCTCCTTTGTTTGTTTTCTTCTTTCGATTATTTTATCATAAATAAAACAAAAAGCAAGATAAAAATACAAATTTCCTTAAGGAATTTTTCTATTTTGTTATTTTTTCGAATATCATTGGTACTTCTAGCTTGTCGCTTTGGTTTATTTTTAGGTGAAAATTATCGTTTTGATAACGTGGGATTAAATGCATGTGATAATGTTTCACGTCTTGCCCATATTCGTTGTTTTGTAACCTGGTAATTCCTTGACAATTTAATTTTTCTTTTAATAATGTTCCTACTGGCTTGCTGTTTCAATTTGTTTTAACGTCTCCTCATCCATATCATATAAATTTTCAAAATGTTTTTTGGGAATGATTAGAGTATGTCCATTACTAACTGGGCTGATGTCTAAAAATGCTTTAACCATATCATTTTCATATATGGTATAACTTGGAATTTCTCCATTGATAATTTTACAAAAAATACACTCCATGTTTTCTCTCTCCTTTTTAATAACCATTCTATCTTCGTAATTTAATTATATGAATTTGATACTTCTATGTCAATATTATTTTGGCAAAAATTTTTCCTTCTTCTTTTCCTCTTGTATTAGCAGATAAACAAGTATTAATAAAATAATTGACGAAATGATAACAATTCCAACATATAAACACCATTTCCCAACACTTTCTAGTGCTCCTAAGCCTGTTTTAGCAATACCATTTTCATAAATTGCAAGTAGTAAAAATAGCATACAAATAATAGCATCTATCAAACACAATATTTTTAACACTTTCTTTTTCATTTAAATTGATTTCCTTTCATATTTTTAGCAAGAATATAGTATGATTCTGTATAATGTGGATGCTCCAAACCTCCTATTGCTGATCTTATAATGGCTGTTTTAGCAGAACTATATCGTGAGGCCATATCAAGTCCTACAACAAATTGATAATTGCTAATATTTCCAGCCATTTTAGCAGCTAAAATCTGTAAAAAATAGGCTGGTGTTTGACAGTTTGTATACCCCCATGTAAGTAATAACAATCTATCATAAGGTTCGATTTTACAGTAAGGTCGTGCATTATTGGGAATTTTTTCCATTGATTTATCACGTAAATATTTAGAACTTCCACTATATTCTACGAGAATAGAGTTATCAGAAGCATCGCCATGATCGTTGCATGTGTATTTATAACATTCCGTTCTTGGTTCTGAATTAAGAGAAAGAATTTCTGTTACTTTTGATACTGTAGTCTGCATTCCAAAAGTATCTGGATTGTAATCTCCAATATTGGTTAATTCTTCCCAAGCATGCTCATAATTGGAAGCAATGCTTGCTGAAGTTGTTTTTCCATATCGTGTATAGCCCCAACCGTTCATTGGAAGACATGGTACAAAATCATCGGAATTAACAACATTAAAAATTGTCTTATAATCGTTCGCTTTTTTCGATAAAGTAGTATTAGGCGTTGCAAACGTATAGGTGTAACTTCTTTTTCCTGCCTCTTCTAAATTAGCTCCTACAATATTAGCAATTGCTGCACCACGAGAATGTCCTGTTATCCAATATGCCAAATTAGTTTCCTCTAATGCATTTTCAGTTATGTATTGATTAATAAGTACCATAATTCGATTAGCCGTTATATCAAATCCTTTATGATTTTCAGAATTTTTCCAATCGTCTTCTCCTGTATAAGAAGTTAAATCACCAAGTTCGAAATTGCTTGTCCATTCCTCTATGCTACCATTTGTTCCGCGGATTACCGCTACTAATATTGTTTGTGTCTCTCCCTTATATTCTACGGTACGATACCCAAGTCCCACTTCAGATAAATGATGATCCTCTGCAGTAACTGAAATCTTTTTCGGATTCTTGAAACCAAAGTATTTCATTACTTCTTCTAAATCTGATCCACTCACATCTTTGTTTAAGCAGTCTCTCACTTTCAATGAATTACCATAAACAGCTGAAGAAAATAGAAGTGAAACAACACTTAAATGATTATTGTAAATCATGTTATCTTGAAAAAACCATCGATAATCCATATCAAAAGATACCCTACTTTTGGCATAATCTGTTTGTAGTTCACCGTGAAAGTCATTGTTACGTGGTTGCGTATCTTCATCATCTCTTCTGCCATCAAAATCAGTGTCTGAAAGAAGTGGATTGGATTTATATTGATATACTTTTACGCTTTCAATATCATCATACATACCTTCTGGAATATTATATTTCTTTAAGACCCAATTAATATAAGGTCTAATGTCTTTCTCTATTGGTTCGCCTAATTCTTCTTGATCCGATAAAATATCATCATCTGAACTATAGCCATCATCACCTAGTGGTTGATCTAACTTAATATGCTGGTAATCACTTAAAAGCACCCACGAACCATCATTGACAACTTCTCCTATTTTGTCTGCCATTTGTAATAAAACAGGACAAAAATCATCATAAATATTAGCAAAAATACCATTTGTTTGTGTGTATAAATCATGATATGTTGGTTCATAAAATGGTCTGGAAATAACCGATGTAACAATATCCTTATCTGCAAGGATTTGTATCATCTGTTCCATGGATTCTATTCCATAGTCATTGTTTACTTTGTAGGCAGCATCTGTCAAAATAATAACAAATTTATTCGCATTTTGACGAAAATCCAATTCACTTGCGAGTGCCAATCCATCTACTGCTGCTTCTGGTAAATCGCCTCCTCCCTCTACAGAAATCTGATCGATTTGTTGTTTAAAAGAGTCTACATCTGAAAACCAATTTGAAGTACCATTTTTTACAAGCGTCGTAGTTTCCCCATAGGTAATGTCTTTGTAGTCAATTAAGGCAAAATTAGCCTTGACTGAATATTCAGATTGCAACGTATCAACAAATTTATCAATATTGGCAACTACATTACGAATAGCTCCATACATAGATTTCGTAGTATCTATCACAAAAACAATATCAGCTTGACCAGATGCTTCTGATGATACTTTTTTCATCCCATAATTAACTGTTTTATATTTTTCAATTGGAACATTCAAGTCAATTAATAACTTTTCTGCATCTATCACAAAATAATAACCACTCCTCACAGAGGCTGAAATTGTATTGCCTTGCAAAACAGTTTCACAAGGTACGATTTCTCCTTCTCTATATTGGCATATCATATAATACGCAAAACGTTCTTCTTCTAAACCTGTAAATTTAAGTATTAATTCCGATTTATTTTCATAATCGGATTGAATGTGTACTTGTTTGCCAACAATGGCTCTATTATCTTCCAATGCATAAATATCTGCTTCTGTTATTTTAATATGATGATTGATATTGCCTGAAACCTTACCACTGATAGACGGAATAACGACATTGTCTTCCAATAATGATGTTTCGATATTTTCGCTGTTTAGTGTCTGTTCTAATAACCTTTCTTTATCTGGCGTTAAACCATCTGAAATAGGATTTAAAGGATCTAGGCCTAATGCCATTTCTTCACCATCTGACAAACCATCCTCATCGGTATCATATTTCGTAGGATCTGTAAGGTATAACTCTACTTCTTGGCCATCTGTTAAACCATCACTATCACTGTCTTTTTTGGCTGGATTAGTTCCTCTTTTTATTTCCTCTCTATTTGATAAACCATCTTCGTCTAAGTCTTCATCTGCATCTTTTACACCATCTTCGTCTGAATCAATCAAGGTAGGATCTGTATTCGTCAAATAGATTTCTGTATAATCAGATAGTCCATCTCCATCGGTATCATTCGAAAATGAAGATGTTCCAAAATATTTTTCCAAGTAATCTGGGACACCATCATTATCGGTGTCGACTCTTTCTGTCTCTTCTGCCTCGTTCATGATATGATAAGTCACTACTCCCTCTAATGTCCTTTTCTGGCTTTCAATCATAATATCATGGACAACTATGATTTTTGAGCTAGTGGTTCCATTAATCGTATCCATGGTAGCAAAAGTTTTCATTCCAATTGGAAATACAAGACTAACAATTAGAAACAAGGAAAGAATTTTTTTAGCATTTTTCTTTCTATTAACATTCAAGATAATGTTTACCCCTAAAATTCCACTTATTAGTACTACCCCTAAGCCATAATTAACATTATCTCCAGCATATGGTAAAATTCCATTAACTGTGTCTAAATCACCTTCCTCTCTTTTTGCCTCTAACTTGTTGGTATTATCCAAATTATCTCCTGTTTTTGTGTTCAAATTATTGTTATTTTCTGAATTATTTTCTGTTTTTGTGTTCAAATTATTATTATTTTCTAAATTATCTTCTGTTTTTGTCTCTGAATTCGAATTATTGTTGTCTTTTGTTTCATTCTCTATTGTCGTGCTATCTGCTACATAAGTGACTGTTAATGTTAAAGTTTCGCCTGAAGCAATATTGGCTGTAGCCAATGTTGTTTCTGATTCACTAGCGATTTTATATCCTACTGGAACTCTATTTTCTAAAAATAAATCTGTAACAGCAAAATCATTTGTATTTGTTACACTTAAAATTGCAACAATTGATTCATTTGAATCATAGGTTTCTTTATCCGTTATGAAAGAAACTTGCAATCCATCTTGCATTGTTGATGCTGCAAATGTGGTGGTTGACATTAAACAGAAGAAAAACACAAACAGCATCAAACACTGCAAAATTTTTTTGATTATTGGCATATATTACCTCCTCTTTTCATGTTAAACTAAATTTTTCTTGCTTAATCTCAACTCCTTTCCTGCTCTTTTTGTTTTTCATTTTGATTTCTTTGGCAGAATTGCCTTGAATTTTAATAAAATATAGAATATATTTTAAAGATAAATTATTTATAACATAATAATCTACATTTGTCAATATGCAAGTTTTAAAAATTTTTTGAATTTTACTCTAAAAAATAAAACTGTTGAACCTGTAACACCAAAAGTTTAACAGTTTCAACAATTTTATTACTTTTTTATTGGTTTTAAGCAAATCTATAAGCCGGGTTCTGTCGTGAATAGTCATTTATCTAGGATATACATTGCTGTATACCTCAAGCCACTCAAATTAGAATTGGTTGGAAGATTTAAAAAAAGAGCCAAATCTTCCTTCTAAAAGGTGTTGCTCCAGATGGGGTTTACACTGACGTGCTATATCACTATAGCACCGGTGAGCTCTTACCTCGCCTTTTCACCTTAACCGAGGCTTCTTAAAATGAAAAATTTTTCCCGCTTTTAATAAACCAAAGTCATCTTTGAAAAAATTCTATCAAAATATTGATTTTCCAAACGAATGCAATTCTTTTTTCAAAATTGCCATGATTTCTCTTTTTCACTTTAAAAAACCTCGGCTGTTATTTTCTGTTGCACTTTCCCTAAGGTCACCCTCGCTTGACGTTATCAAGCATCATTGCTCTTTTATGGAGCCCGGACTTTCCTCTCATGAAACCTTTCGGTTTTCATCAGCGACTATTCAATTTACTTATTTTTATGATATCATATTTTCAAAAAAAAGTCAAATTTCATTTTACATTTCTGTTTTTTTATGATATAATAGAAAAAATTAATTAGGAGGTGTAAAATTTGAAACAAGATTCTGATTCTGAAATTATGCTTGCTGAAGATAAAATATTAATTTTATATATCCTTAAAAAAGTTGGAAATCCTTTATCTTATAAAGAACTTTTGGAATTAATTTTAACCGTTGCTGATATTAATTATTTCTACTTTCAGCAATTTTTAAGTGATTTATTAGAAGATCATTACATAGCCCAATGTGCTAATAATCCCAATTTATACGAATTGACAGACGAAGGTTCTAAAAGTTTAGAACTTACCTTAGATTTAATTCCTGGTATCACAAAACTGAAAATTGATAGCCAATTCAAGGAAAGTTTTGATTCCATTCAGGACAAATTTTCTATTTCGGCAGAATATACGCCATTATCAGAAAAAGAATATATTGTCACTTGTAAAATTATTGAAAATCATACCGATATTTTTAAATTAGAAACCTATGTTGGATCCAAACAACAAGCAAGTCAAATTGTTAACAATTGGAATAAAAAAGCATCTGAAATTTATCCTCAAATTTTAAATCTTTTGGCTACCTAAAAGTAGCAATCAGTTTCACAAATTACTGATTGCTACTTTCGTTTTACCAAAATAAATGGCATATTATGGTCTCTACCAAAAAAATGGGAATCGTAAGGCAAAATCCAATTATTACTCCTAGCAGGACTACTTTTGCAATTTTTTGGATACTTCTCAAAAAGCCATGTTTTATCATCTTGTGTAAACCTAACACAAGAACTATCCCCATTAAAACTCCTATCACTACTAGAACACAATGCCGTACTGGTAATGGAATGAGGAACCAAACTATTGCCATCAAAACCAAAAATACCACCACAAAAAACATAGGAATTCTCCTTTCTTTTTTGATATGCGATTATCATGTTACTTCTTTCCTTATTTTACTATATTTGAGTTTGATTTTCAAGTATGGTTTGATTTTTTTCGCTCGATTTCGTACAAAATAATCCCAGTCGCCACTGCTGCATTTAAACTTTCTGTTTTACCTGGCATTGGAATTTTTATTTTTTCATCTGCTAAATCAAGTAAATTCTTAGAAACTCCATTGGCTTCATTTCCAATAATAAGTGCTGATTTAGCATAATTTACATCATAAATGGTTTTGTCTGTTTTTAAATCAGTAGCATATACTTTTATATCACGTTTTCCCATTTCCTTTATGACTTTTTCTAAATCACGTTCGATAACATTTACTCTAAAAATCGCTCCCATTGTAGAACGTACTACTTTTGCATTATAACAGTCAGCACTTCCTGTTGAGACAATAATTTGCTTCCTATTTAAACTATCGACGGTTCTTAAAATTGTTCCCATATTTCCTGGATCTTGGATGTTATCCAAAATCAAAAAATGGTCAGCTTTATAATCGATTTTATTCTCGTTTTTCATCGGCTTTTCAACAATCGCCATAATACCTTGTGGTGCTACCACATCTGTTATATAACTAAAAATTTTCTCGCTCACATACAAACATTCATATTTGGCAATATCATATAATTGCTCTTTGGTGAAAGAACTTTCTGTTTTGCAATCATCACATATAATAATTTGCTTGATTTTAGCCTTCTCCTGAATAGCTTCTTCAATCATTTTAGCACCTTCTATGATGAATTCCCCAAATTCATCACGATATTTTTTCTCTTTTAATTTTCGAATGTGTTTAATAAAATCATTGTCTTTGCTTGTAATTACCATTTTTTCTCCCTTTCTTTGGAATTTTTACAAAAATCCTGTTTTGTCTCTATATCGTATGATGCACTGTGTCGTTTTTAATTTAAATATAATTTAAAAATTCTTTGCACTCTTTTAAAATTTCAAAATCATTTGAAATTTGAATGGTGATGTATGGACTGACTTTGGATGGTGAAAATTTGATTTTTGCTCGATAAATACGCATCAATTTCTCAACCACAGCCACATTAAATTTATCTTCATCAAAATAATATATTATATTATTTCCTCTTTGATTGATTTTTAGTACAAATTTTTCACGTGCCAAATTTTTGATTCTCGCAATTTCCAATAAATTCTCAATTTCCTTTGGAATAGGACCATAACGATCCATGATTTCATCTAGCACATTTTCAATATTAGTTTCATTTTTACAACTTGCTATATTTTGGTAAATTTCAATTTTTTGACTTGCATTTGGGATAAATTCATCAGGAATGTAACTAGAAACATTCAAATCAATTTGAACTTCGATTTCTTCTTCCATTGTCTCACCTTGCATCTCCTTGACAACTTCATCCAACAATTTACAATACATATCATATCCAACCTGTTCCATGTGTCCATGCTGAATTTCCCCCATGATACTGCCTGCCCCACGAATTTCCAAATCTCTCATTGCAATTTTAAAACCAGAACCAAATTCTGTAAATTCTTTGATGGCTTTTAGCCTTTTATCTGCTTCTTCTGAAAGCATTTTGTCTCTACGATACGTAATATACGCATATGCTTGGTTTTCTGCTCTTCCCACTCTCCCTCGAATTTGATATAATTGTGCTAGTCCCAATCGATCCGCATTTTCAACAATAATGGTATTGGCATTTGGGATATCAATTCCAGATTCTAAAATGGTAGTGCACACCAAAACATTTGTCTTTTTGTCAACAAAATCTTGCATGATATTTTCTAACTCTGTCCCACTCATTTGTCCATGTGCCAAATCCACTTTTGCTTCTGGGACAAGATTGGCAAGATCACTTGCCTTTTTCACTATATTTTGTACATTATTATACAAATAAAAAACTTGCCCATCACGTTCCAATTCTTTTAAAATCGCTTCTCGAATGACTTCATGGTCATATTCTAACACATACGTTCGAACTGGTTTTCGATTATAGGGTGGCTCATAAATTACTGACATATCTCGCATCCCAACAACAGACATATGAAGCGTTCTTGGAATTGGTGTTGCTGTCATAGTAAGAACATCAATGCTTTCTTTCATTTGTTTGATTGCTTCTTTGGCTTTTACGCCAAATCGATGTTCCTCATCAATAATCAGCAGCCCTAAATTTTTGAATTTTACATCTTTGCTCAAAAGTCGATGGGTTCCAACAACAACATCAATTTCACCTGTTTGTAACTTTTGCAAAATATCCTTTTGTTCTTTTTGGCTTCGAAATCGACTTAAACCTGCAACTTTGATAGGATATTCTTTTAATCTATCACGAAATGTTGTATATTGTTGTTCTGCTAAAATTGTTGTTGGCACTAAATAAGCCACTTGCCTTTGATCCATACAAGACTTAAAAGCAGCTCTGATAGCCACTTCTGTCTTACCATAACCTACGTCACCACATAACAAACGATCCATTGGGCGCGGACTTTCCATATCTTTTTTGATTTCTTCAATACAGCGTAATTGATCATCTGTTTCTGTGTATTCAAAACTTTCCTCAAATTCTTTTTGCCATGGTGTATCTTTGGCAAAAGCAAAACCTTGCATTTTTTGCCTTTTGGCATATAATTTGATGAGTTCTTCTGCCACTTCTCTTAAATTTTTCTTGACTCTCTCTTTTGCTTTTTTCCAATCATTTGAGCCCAATTTATTGAGTGCTAAATTTGTAATTTCTGGACCAATGTATTTTCTGACATTATCAAGAGAATCGGTTGGGACATATAAAATGTCGTCCCCTTTGTATTTGAGTTTAATGTAATCTTTGGTTACCCCATCTGCTGTTATTGTATTGACACCGATGTATTGACCAATTCCGTGGCTTTTGTGAACAACAAAGTCATTTTCCTTTAAATCAGCAAAAACAATTTTTTCCCCTTCTTTAAAGGCTGTAGAAACCTTTCTTCTCTTGGCCTTTACTTCAAAAACTTCAGCTGTTGTGATTACAACTAACTCAAAATCATCACATTCAAACCCACTAGAAAAAGCTCCAGGCAGAATATTGACTACACCCAGAGTGATTTCACCTTTCTTTTCTATCTTGTTATTGGGAATTTCTTTTTCCAATAATATACTTGCTAATCTTTCACATTCATCAGCGTTTCCGCCGAAGGATTACGGTTTGCTTGGAGGAATTAATTGCTTTTTGTAATTTCTGAAACAGTAAATCCATTGAACTACGAAAAAAGTTGGCCTCCCTATAGCTAAAGCTATATCCGTTTCTTTTGGCATGCATACTTTGTTTATCAACAAAACCAATATCTTGTTTTTCAAGATAAATGGTTTGTCGATGTTTTATTTTTTCTGAAAAATCAAGATAATCTTGCTTTTCCATTAAACTGGTAGGTACAATTTTGTTTTTATCAATTAAATCTTGGATAAGATTTTGGTTATCTTTGGCAATTGCTTCTGCTCGATTTTTGATTTTTTCAATTTCATCTAAAAAAATAACAAAATCGTCCGCTAAATAATTTAGTAAAGTGTTAGTTTGTTCATAAAAACAGTCAAAATAGCGATCTATTTTGGTGATATAATCACCATTTTTAATTTGTTCAATATCTTCCATCACTTTTTCTTGTTGCGAAGTTTGATAAGCTTTTGTTTCAATTTTTTCACAAATTGTATTTAAATCATTTTCTAGTAAAAATTCGTAAGCAGGAAAAATTTCTGCTGTTTGCAACATTTCTGTCGTTCGTTGACTTAGGATATTAAATTTTCGAATGGAATCAATTTCATCTCCCCAAAATTCGATTCTGACCCCACTGGCTCCTGAAGTTGCAATATCAACAATTCCACCACGTACGCTAAATTGTCCTTTTCCTTCAATTAAATCATATCGTTCATAACCGCAAACGAACCAAACGTTCTTTTAATTCACTTAGTTTAATCGTGTCACCTGTTTTTAATTGCATAACATATTGGTATAATTGGTCTTTGGTAATCATTTTTTGCATTGCCGCTTCAATGGTTGTAACAACAATTGAGGCTTTCTTATTTTGGATCTGATTCAAAACTGCAATTCGCTCAAAAAGCTCATCTTTGCTTTCTGCCATATAATCAAATGTTAAGATTTCTCTTTTGGGAAAATACTCGATTTTCTCTTCAAAAAAACGCAAATCTTTAATGAATTTTTTAGCCTGGAGTTCATTATAAGTAACAATACAAATTGGTTTTTCACTATAAAATCGAGTCGCATACATCATGTGGATTTTTCCAATGTCTGTCAAACCTGAGAGCATCATTGGCGTTTTGTTGGTTTTGACATCAAACATGTAATCATTAAACTTTTTTACATTTGGCATGGTTTTTATCAGTGGATTCATTATTTTACCCCTTTATTTTTGTTTTCAAGATATTTTATCACAAATAGTTTTGTTTTTCAATATTTTTAAGAAATTTATCGTTTTTTTCATATTTCACTTTAATCAGACCTTTTAAAGGCTCTAAAATCAATTTTAAGGGCACTTTACCAGTCTTTTAATGATTTATGTATACTTTCAAAACAAAGTCTTCTTCCTGGCCATTTTAGCACTTTGTTTTTTAATAGGAGTTTTCTGATCCCTTATGTTTTTATACCTCTAAAAAGCACGTAAAAGCATTTGCTTTGGGGTTAAACGAATTTTTAGTCATTTATGTCTCGTTTTTCAAAAAAATGGCTTAAAATAAAAATTGATTTTCTTCCTATCCTGTAAAATACTTTTGTTAAATCCTTTCAAGCAAGAAAAACATTAGAAGTCCTATATGTTTCTATCTTTTTATATATAACATCAATCCTTTCTTTTTCTGAATCCATCAATGTCAATTCGTTATTTATGGCAAATTAGGGGCTCCTTATATGGCTGATAAATTTTATAAAAATAAATTATTTCCACGAAAAAATTTTTGATAATATATTTGAGAGACTCTCATCTTTTAGAGTAAAGAACCGATTTGCATAATAATATTATTTTTATATAATAATTTCTAATTGGAGTACATGTTTAGATGTACATTTTAATTTTTTATAAAATTCAAGAAAAACCCCGGAGAACATTACGTCCTCCAGGGTTAGTCAATTACTTCTGCAAATCCATATAACAGAGAGCTGTTGCTCTGCTGTCATACAGCGGGTTATGGCTCCCTCCAGCTTCTGGCTGAGGAACTTCGATGCCGTGCTTTGCATTGTAGTCATCAACCGAAGTACAGTCGAATCCTGCCTGCTTTAAGCACCCAGCGATATCCAGCCACGGATATGCACCGTCCCACTCGCCAATGAGGCCATTATCATACATATCTATGATAACACGAGCCTCTACTGGCACGCCCATATGGAAAATCACGTCAGCATCTTCCTTGTTCTCAAGGAAGAAGTTAGAAAACGCTTTGAGCATCTCCTCATAAGAGGAGTGGGTCTCTGGCATGTCTGCCATTTGAGGCAGAACATTGTCTTTTACCCACGAATCAATCTGCCCTTTAATTGGGCACCGTGCATAAAACTTTTTTACTTCCCGCCCATCCTCATAGAGGATGGCTCCGATGGAAAATGCCTTTCCCCACAATCCGTTTGTCTCGCAATCCCATGAAAATACTTTTTTCATTCTAATTCCTCCTGTTTTTTCTCAGCCAACCAAAGTTGGCTGTTGCTGATTTCAATTGTTACTATATATGAATTATAACACATTATGTTAATATCGTCAAGCTATTTCTGATTTTTATGTAAATAATGATATTATTTCAGTTTTTTAAAATTGGTTTTATAATTTTAATTGAATTACCTATTAAAGAACATTCTTACCCCTGTTGTCACTCTAAGCCTTCAAAGGTTCACGATTATTGTTTTCAACTTATTAACGATATTCCTATGTATTACAATAAAGACACCTCTTTCAGTAACTACATCCTATATACCAAAACTCCTCTGTACTGATGAATTTAGAGGAAATACTGGAAATTACAAGTAGAAAGAATCGTATTTGGATTTAGAAATTTCCAAAATTTTAAGGCAAGAATTTTTGCATTAGGTTTCCTATTCTAGGCTCCCCTCTTTATGTAACATCCATTCTACTGCTTTCGAGCAGTAGAATTACTAGTGCCAAAGACCAGACCCTGAAACCTCATCCACACACATTATAACCATCATACTAGAGTATTTTCTAATACAATGACTTTTTAATGGAGCGAACGTCGTAGTTATTTACAACTTTTTTCTCTTAACAATTGATACAACTATCAATCAATTTACTAAAGTATCTCATACCTTTGGTAAATTGCAATAAACTTTTGTAGAATTTTGTAAGGTTTTGGCAAATATACGTTCACTTTAAATTGACAAAATCTTACAAATGTACTATAATATCCACATATTTATATTATTATAAGAAGTAACTATTGTAAAGTAACTTGAAATTATTTTTTCAAGAATAACTTAAGGAGGGCAAAAATGGCTAACATTATTGAACTATGTAAAGAGTTTGCAATTGAAGAAAGTTCAGATGGACGCTTTTTGATTAACAACTGGACAAAAGAACATCCACGGCTTGTTTCAATTGGTGATAATGAAATAACTTATATTCATACAAAACGGCATACGGGATATTACAATTTTAAAGTAAAAAACAGCACAGGAGTAGGGTTAATTCAATTGATATGTGATGGCAGTTTATATCGCTATTCTGATATAACAAGAAAAAAGCATTGTGATGATCATATTTTGAAAATGGAAGATGTTTTGACTATTCCAACAGAATATGAAGACGTATCTGTTCAGCACATGTCTGAACGATTTGGAGTACATTTTCCAATAGCTTATAAACATTGCTTATATTGTGATGTTTTTGCAAATGGAGCAAGACTCACCAATGCACGTGGTATCGATGTTTTTGTAAATATGCAATTAAGTAAAAAAACATTCATTCCGCAAATTATATCTTATCATGATGTTCATGGTATCTATGATGAAAGGAAAGTATCTGTAGTTTCAGAATCAGATGAAGTTATTTTCTCTGCAAATTACAAACAATTCCCTGAGTTATGTTTTATAAAAAATGCAGATGATTATTCAAGTATTCGTCCGAGTTATCAAGAATTTAAAACAGATATTTGGATGTACAATGCAAGTGATAGAGTTGGAATCATATATCTTGATGATAATAAGAATGTACAAAGTTATACTATAACGGAAATTCCTTTTTTGGCTAAAGACAATGTGTATTTTATCAATGAGAACTATATTATCTATAATTTTCATGGTATATATGCATTGTACTTTAAAGGCGAATATATTGGAAGAATTTCTTTCTTCGATGTTTCATCAAAAGAAAAGTTTTTTGTTCATGTTAATAACGGTTTTTATATTGGAAAAACGTTCTTCAAAGATAAAGATTTTCTTAATACAATTTATCTGCACCAAGAAGATATTTCCGATGATAAAATAACATTACGTTCTGGACCATCTCTTTACAAATTTTCATTTAACTCATTAACTGGTTCTGCAGTTAAATTTTAAAAAAGCAAGTAGTTGTAATAAGATGGTGTTCCTTTTTGGGACACCATCTTTCAATTCTATATTATTAAATAGATACAATGCTATTTTGTTTCTTTCAGTTTGTTCCATTTCCATTTTTACTGATTGATTTTCATATCTATCTGTTCTATATAGTTCGAACAGAAACATCATTGGAGCAGGTAATTCGGTTGTAGGTCATTACAAGTTCTCTATTTCTGCTTTAAAAAATTCTATACTACTAGAACTACAACGCATTTTTCATGCATCTTTTCCAAATTTTTATGCAATTTTGACTTAAAACCCTAATTATTTCTCGTATCATACGGAATTTAAGCCATATGCATTTTTTATGCATCACTAATGCATTGCACCATTTTGAGTGATAATAACTCATTTTCTTCCACAATTACTAAAAAACAAACTGTTTCATCAACTGTTATATATTTTTTGACATATTTTTATAAAAAGTATACTCTCAAATATAAAAAGAACAAGAAAAGCTTTGCGTGTGCTAAACTTTTCTCGTCCTTCGTTACATCATTAAATTTTTCTAAAGATAGTAACTGAAAATTCATTTGCAAGTTTTTCAGAGTATTCTTCAATTCTGCATTCATCTTTTGAGAATTCTTCAAAAAAACACTCTCCAATTAGCCTCTTCGCTCTTCTGTTTGCTTGTTCATCACCTCTTTCATACTGAATGATAAGATTGATACAGTTTTTATCACCATACTTGCAACCGAAAGGGCTGGAAAAAACTTTGTCATTTTCCTTAATTGCACCAATGATACGCAAATCTTGCACAAACTGTGCCGTTCTCCGTAAAAGCGTCATTTTATTGTCCTCCTAAATTATTATTTTTTTGCTTGATGTCCTCCTGTGGAATCAAGAACATATCTAATATTATAACTATATTTATTATACCACATTTGCATAAAATTGTCAATTTTTTACAAAAAACACAACTTAAAAAGCCATCATACTAGACCTTTTTCTAATACAATGACTTATTAAATGGAGCAGGTAACGAGAATCGAACTCGTAACTAAACCTTGGCAAGGTTTTATTT
>CANPFR010000017.1 GCA_947573445.1 uncultured Clostridia bacterium
CATTGTTGAATGTCACGGTATACGTTATTATTTCATATTTCGCCGTTACTTCGACATTTTCTTTCACAACCGTTTCTGCCGTGAATTGTTCTGTTCCATTAAACCAGCCCAAGAATCTATAGCCTTCTTTACTTGGTGGTTTTGGTAAGGTTACTTTGTATCCCTTTGTTGCATCTGTTGTTACCTTTGTTTTGGTTCCGTCATTGTTGAATGTTACAGTATATTCGGATTTATCTGGTTCAACAGGTTTGAAATCTCCTGGATCATCAGGGTCAACCTCGAACGGATCCTCAAAATCAACATCATACTTTATCTTTGCCCTCGGCATCGTATTGAGTATAAACTGCCCACCAATACTTCTCCAAGTAGTTTGGCTACCACCAAAGTAGATAGTGCCTCCATACTGGATACCTGTGGAAGTAAATGGATTTTCCCCTATATCCGTCACACGTGCTGAAATATAGATTTCCCATAACGACGTGCAGGACTGAAACATATAGTTACTGATTTTAGTTAGGCCTTGTGGTAAGGTTACTTTCATTAAATACTGGCACTGTGCAAAAGCACTATCTCCTATTGTTACCTTTCCCGTGCCTGGTGCAAATCTAATTTGAACTACCGCATTGCAACTTATAAATGCAGCTGCTCCAATGTGAGTAACACTAGATGGAAAGTCTAGATACGTTATTGATGTACATGCCCGAAAAGCATTGTCACCAATCGTTTCAAGTCCATCTGAAATGGACGCTGAGGTTAGATTCGTACAGTTCCTAAAAGCATTATTTCCAATAGTAGCCGTTGAACCTGGAATAGTTACTGCCACCAAATTTGAAGCCTGAAAAGCTCCAGCACCAATACTTTTGACACCTTCAGGAATGTATACCGTTAAAGCTTTACTCTCATAAAATGCATAATCTCCTATACTCGTGATACCATTTTCAATAACAATGGTATTAATTCTGTCGATATAAACGTTCCATGATGGTTGATTACTTGTTGTATAATTGGGTATATCACCTTTACCTGAGATAGTTAATATGCCAGAATTCGTTAGTGTCCAGGTAAGTTTTCCTTCGGTACCACTATATGCAACCTCATCCGCATTCTCTTCTTCACTATAACCAACTGGATAGCGAGTAACTAGGAAATCAGCTTGCATAATAACATCTTTGCTAATAGAACGTCCCCAGTGTACAGACTTATTATAGTTTGCCTCAGCTACTGTCACACCACCTACACTAACCTGCAGTACAATAACAAAATGACTGTTATTGTTGACCCTAAGAATATCTCCTACTTTAATGTCTTCGTAACTGAAACCACCCTTATCAATGGTTCTAGCAGGCAAGCTACCAAAAGCCTTATCACTAAGGATAAAAGCAAAAGCCGCACAACCAACTCCTAACCGTGCTCCCTTGATACTACCACCTTTGAATGTGTAATATTCTCCATACGTTCCCTTACTTCCATAAGGCTCAAAGTTGGTCCAAGTCGTACCCTCGAGATATTCACTTTGTGACTTTAAAGCTATCATGCTGTTATAAGCTTCCTGATAGGTTGGACAATTTCCAGTGGCTCTTGCTTTCCTAAAAACTTGTTTCTCTGATTCCACTGGTGGTACATCATCCGTGAAGAAAGGTGCTTTATCCGACCAAACTCCAGCTGGTATAGTAAGCTCATCATCCTCTATCTCTTTTTCCTCTTGTACTTCTTCCTGTGCCACCTCTTCTTGCTCTTTTTCTTCGGTTTTTTCTTTGGTTTCCGACTCGTTATTGTCACTTTCTCTGTCGATTTCAACATCGGCCGACTTGTCTTCATTAGATTCGGACGCATCGACATCACCAGTGTTAGGTATAGTACTGTCTTCATCGCCTGTATCAGCAGTAACGTCAGGTTCTTCATCACACACGATGTCAGTACTTTCAGTTTCGTCGTCAGGCTCAGTCGATAGGTCAGATTCCATGTTTTCGGTATCTGATGCTACTTCTACAGGCATAAGGTTATTTGTTGTATTGTTTTCCGTTACACTAGCATTGCCAGCATCAGCTGCTGTACTTCCTGTGTCATCAGTATCAGCAACAGCGACAGGTTCTTCGTCACATACGAAGTCGTTACTTTCAGCCGTGTCATTAGACTGGGCTGATGTGTCTGATTCTAAAGTATCGGTAGCTAATGCTATTCCCACAGTGGGGTTCAACTCGATAACCACCATTAGAATCATCAATAAAATTGCCACTAACCGTTTGTTGTTTGTTTTTTTGTTCATTTGAACTCCTCCTTTTAATTTTAATTACTCTACTATTGAGTTGTGACGATTCTATCATATCACATTATGTTAAATTTGACAATCCCTTTTTTGATTTAAGTTTCAGCATTTTTTCAAAAAATAAAAACTTATCCACAAAATTATATAATTTATCTAAAAATAAAGAAAAAACCTTACTGTTTTGGTATAATTTATTTACCCTAGAAAATCTATACTAAACAAAACATTGAAGGTTTTTTTATGAATCATTTCTAAATCTAAAGATATTCTTCTATCTAGCATTTCCGATGCTTTTTAAATAAAACAACCAAAAAGTCTTCTCCATTGACCGATTAAGTGATAGTTTTATATTTATTCATCCTTTTGCTCCTTTTTCTCAATTTCTTCTTTAAGAAATTGATTTACAAATTCCCATCTATTTTTAATAAACTGTCCATTATTTACCAAGTCATCAATTTCATCCCAAGTTGCCCATTTGGCATCTGATACTTCATCTTCTTGAAATTTCATTTTAGCTATATCATAATTACATTTTAAAACATATGTATCAATCCAAACATTTCCTGTTTTGAACTTTGTAATCAATTTTAAATTATCTACATTAATGTCAATATTTAATTCTTCTTTTGCTTCTCTAACAATAGTATTTAAAGAGTTTTCTCCCAATATAACTGAGCCACCTGTCATAGCCCATACATTAGGCTCTAATCTCTTTCGTGGTGATCTTCTTTGAATTAATATTTTATTATCACTATTTATTATCCATACATCTGCACCTAAATGATAAAAACCTTTTTCAAAAACTTTTTTATCGTATTTTTCCATTATTTCTCCAGTCGGATTCCCTTCACCATCTAATATTTCCCATAATTCACTCTCCTAAATATTACTTACAAGTTCTATATTTTTTTACTTAGTTATCCTTACATTTGTTTATTACCACATTAAAATTTTTGTAGAGGATTTTAATTTACAAATATTCCATATTATATATCTATCCTTATTTCACTAAATCTAATTTACCATTTATTACTATTGGAGAAAATCCTGATATTTCATCATATAGCATTCCTTCTGGAAATTCTCATACTTTTGCATAAATCCATAAAATCCATTGTTTCAGATTCTTTTAGTAAATCACTTTTGATTTCATATAAGTAATTTTGAATTAATAGTAATTTCAAGTCTCTAATTTCTGCCTCATGGTTCATTTTATCATCAAAAGGTATTGTTCTTGCCATATCATATAATTCTTTTTGTTCTGTTTCTGTTGCTTTTACTGTGCTTGACATCTTTCTAATATAATATGAATATCCTTTTGAAAAATCCTTATCTAATGTTGTTGGACATTTATATGGTCTAGTTTGTCCTCCAAAGCACCATATCAACTTCTATCGTTACCTTAATTTTATGATTTTCTATTCTTTTAACCTTATTTTTACCTTTTCTCTCAAAACTAACAAAATCCTCAAAATCAGTAAATTCAACTATTTTATCTAATTCTTTAGATATAGCACCGAGCAACATTCCACATGCCATGACCAACAAAACATATCACAAATTGCTATTTTTCCAATCTCATACTTCTCTTCTAAAATCTGTAAATCTCTCCCTAAAGTTGCTGGATTGCAACTTATGTATATGATTTTTGGTGGTTCCATTTCAAGTAAAGTCTCCAAAGCAGTTCTCGCACAGCCTTTTCTTGGTGGGTCAATTAATACGCAGTCAGGTTTTTGTTTCGTTTTTTGGATGTAATCTGGTAAGATGTTTTCCACCTCTCCAACCAGAAATTCAGCGTTTTCTAAATGGTTTATTTTTGCATTTTCTCTCGCATCTTGGATGGCTTCTGGAATGGTTTCAATACCTACCAAATGTTTCACTTTATCAGCACTACAAATCCCAATTGTTCCAATTCCACAGTATAAGTCAAAAACAGTTTCTTTGCCTGTCAAATTTGCATATTCAATTGCTTTGGCATATAATTTTTCGGTTTGAACAGGATTGACTTGATAAAACGACAAATTTGAAATTTGAAACTTCTTTCCTAGCAAAATATCTGTTATATAGCCTTCTCCAAAAATTATTTCATTTTGCGTACCTAAAATAACATTCGTATTGCGATTATTCAAATTTTTGATGATTGTCTTGATATTAACATATCGTTTTGTCAAAAAGTCAATTAATTCTTTTTGTTTTGGCACTTTAAACTGGTTTACAACCAATGTTACCATAACTTCACTATTTTCCTTATTTGTGCGAATAACAATGTGTCGTAAAATTCCTGTTTGTGTTTTTTCATTGTAAATTGAAATTCCATTTTTTTGAACAAATCCAAATATATCCTGAGCAATTTCCTGTGCTAATTCGTTTTGTATCATGCATTTGGCAGTTGTTATAATTCTGTGACTTCGTTCTGCAAAAACTCCCATAACTGACTCTCCAGCCTCATTTTTCCCAACAGGATACTGCAATTTATTACGATAATGGTAAGGTTTGTCCATTGGGAGCACTTCGTCCACTTTTATGGCTCTGCCAAGTGCTTTTTTTAAAGTATTTTGTACGGTTTCTTTTTTTAGCTGAATGGTATAATCATAATCCATGTGCCTTAAACTGCATCCTCCACATTGTGAATAGGTATCACACTTTTCATCTGTTCGATGTTCGGATTTTTCCAGAATTTCTAGCATTTTGGCATAACAAATTCGAGAGGTCACTTTCAAAATTTTTATTTTTACTTTCTCACCTTTTATGGCCTTTGGCACAAATATAACTTGATTCTCAATTTTTGCAATACCTTCTCCTTGAAAACCATTGTCAATGATATCTACAATATATTCTTCATTTTTTTTCATTTTGGCCGTTTTTCCTTTCTTTCTCTTTTTGCTTATCTCATTTTTTCATCTCTATTTTTTGATTTTGCCATTCCTGTCATACTTCGTTCCTCTTTATCTTGCCTTCGTTCTTCGTCTTTTCGCTGTTTAGCTTGGACTTTGAATTGTTTTCCAATCAAGATGGTGCGATTGATGATTTCTAAATTACAACGGATACGTTCTTCAAATATTTCTTTTTGCGATTTTCTTCTTTTTTTATGTTTGGCATTTTTCATTTTTTCTAATTCTTCTTTGTCAATCACACCAATTGCTATTAATTCTTCCTCTAAAGCATCTAAATCTTCAAATGTTTTTATGGTTCGAATTCTTTTTTTGATGTTTTTTAGTTTTTTAATTTCTTCGTTCTCTTTCTGGAACAGTTTTTTCCATATAAATCCATTTTTCTTCTTCATTTTTTCTCCCATTATTACTTTCTATTTTACACCACAACCACGAACACCAACTTCTTTATTTGATACAAAATATTGCTTTCCTGCAAAGGTAAGCAAATTGGCTCTAGCAAAATCGATTTCTTGATTTTCGTTTAATAATTCATCATCACAATGTGTACAAACTACCTCTGCTATAAACATTTCGTGTGATGCAAATTTTTGAATATCGATTACTTTGCATTCCAAATTGATGGGACATTCTTCAATATAAGGACTTTTTATTTTATTACTTTGTCTTTTTGTCAAATTGCAAACTTCAAATTTATTTACTTCTCTTCCTGATTTTGTGCCACAAAAATCAGCTATTTTTACTAATTTTTCATCTGGCAGATTAATCACAAATTCTTTTGTTTTTGTAATAATTTCGTTTGAAAAACGACTCGGCCTAATGGAAACATAAACAAGCATTGGTTCGGAATTGATGATTCCTGTCCATGCAATGGTCGCAATATTACTCTTTTCCATATCACCTGATGAAATCATCGCCACTGGATTTGGCTGTAAACCTAACTGATTCGATAAATTTTTTTTCATCTTCATCACTCCTTTTCGTATCATTGTATTCTTGAAATTTATTATTTATGAATGATAAAACTGCAAATTTTGTCGAACAATTTTCATTGCAAAAACTACATTTGTAGCATTAATTGTCAATTACTTTTTCTCAAACTCTCTTCCTTTTCCATCACCAACTCAAAACCAATCCTTCTCAATGCTTTGTTCGCTTCAATTACACGAATCAAAACATTATCTCCGATTTTGAAAACACGATTAGTATGCTCTCCAATCAACTGCTTTTTATTTTCATCATAAATATAATACTCATCCCCCATATTTTCAAAACGAATCAAGCCTTCAACTGTGTTTTCAAGCTCTGCAAACATGCCAAATGGGGTGATCGAAGAAATAATGGCTTGAAATTCCTCACCAATTTTGTCTTCCATAAATTCTGCTTTTTTGATGCTTTCTGCCTCTCTTTCTGCCTTTGTGGCTCTATTTTCTGCCTGTGAAGAAGATTCGGCATATTTTTGGCTGTCTGCTTCCCATTGTTCTTTTAATTTGTCGTTTGCAAAACCTTCTGAAATCATTCTGTGAATAAATAAATCTGGATATCTTCTAATTGGTGATGTAAAATGACAATAAAACTGACTCGCAATTCCAAAATGGCCTTTATTTTGGCTTTCATATTTGGCTAGTTTAAGTGTCCTTAAAATCAAGTTTGAAACTACTTTTTCTTCTGGCTTTCCTTTGACTTCTGCTAATATCTTGGCAAATTCGGTTGGATGAAGTTTATCCTGATTAATATGAATTTTCAATCCAAAATTCCACAAAAACTGATTCAATTCTTTTACTTTATCAATATCTGGCTCCTCATGAACACGATAAATAAAAGGATAATCCATCCAATAAAATTTCTCTGCAATGGTTTCATTAGCTGTCAACATAAATTGCTCAATGATTTCATTGGCAAAAGTCGTTTCATATTTTCTAACATCAACGGCTCGTCCATTTTCATCTAATATTATCTTACTTTCAGGAATATCTAAATTCAAATAACCGGGCTTTGATACGCCTTTTTTTCAAAATCAAAGCCAGCTCTTCCATCAATTTAAAATCAGGAATGTATTTTTGATATTTTTGGACAATTTTCTCATCTGAATTTGTCAAAATCTTATTAACATCTGTATACGACATTCTCTCTGTTACCTGAATAACAGATTTATAAACATCAGAAGCAATCACTTTTCCCTTTGTATCGATTTCCATTAAACACGAAAGAGCAAAACGAGCCTGTCCTGCATTCAAACTGCAAATACCATTAGACAATTCAATTGGAAGCATTGGTATCACACGGTCAAACATATAGACGCTTGTTCCTCTATAAATGGCTTCCTGATCAAGGTTGGAGCCCTTTTTCACATAATGACTAACATCTGCAATATGAACATCTAATAAATAATTACCACTTTTATTTTTGCCAACCCAAATCGCATCATCCAAATCTTTGGCATCTTCACCATCAATGGTAAAAATATTCATATCTTTCTTACGCAAATCCACTCTATTTTTTACTTCTTTTTCATTAATCATTTGTGGCACACTTCTTGCCTCTTTCAAAACTGGCTCTGGAAACTCATTTGGTAAGTCAAATTCTTTGATAACTGACAACATATCAATCCCAGCCTGATTGCTATTTCCTAAAATTTCAACCACTTCTCCCTCAGCGTTTTTTCCTTTTTGTGGATATTTTACGATTTGTACAACCACTTTGTCGTTATTTTTAGCCTTTTTACAATTATTTTTGGAAATAAAAATATCGGTGTTAAACTTTTTATCATCTGGTACCACAAATCCAAAGTTCTTGCTTTTTTGAAATGTCCCAACTACCGTTTCTTTCTCACGTTTTAGGATTTTTACAATCCTGGCTTCTGCCCTTTTGCCATTTTTTTCTTGAGAAATAATTTTAATTTCAACTGTATCACCATTAAGTGCTGTATTAACAAACTCTGCTGGAATAAAAATTTCCTCTTTTTCGCTTTCTTCCAACGCAACAAATCCAAAGCCTCTTTCATTGGCTCGAAATGTTCCAATTATTTTTTGTTTTTTCTTTCTTCCCATCGTTTTCCTTCCTTTTTATTCGTCCAAATGAAAAAGACAGTATATTTCGAAAACATACTGCCTTTCTTTGTTTTTTATATCACATACAAAACATCTAAAACAAGTGTTAATACAACAAAAACAATCATCAAACCAATGGTTGCTCTTTTCATTCTTCCTTCTGATGTTCTTCCTTTATTTTTTTCGTAAAAATTATTAGCAGCAGCCCCCATAACAGTTCCTGATGCTCCATTATCCTCTTTTGATTGTTTCAAAATTAACACCACTAAGACAGCACATATGATAAAATAGATTCCTATTATAATATTTTTTGCTATTTCCATCGATATAAACCTCCATTTTTTTCCAATTTATCAATTGATTTTTATTATAACACGTTTTTTATAAAAAAGCAAGCTTTTTTATGACTTGATTTTATTATGGTAATAAAGAGCATTCAATATTCGTTTTTCCTGTTAATTCACCATTTTTATATTTCACCAAACTTACTGATGGCTCCCCTTCGTATTTTGGAATTTCGACTAATACTTCCATAATATTATCATTATCAACATCTATTATATTGACATTTTCCAAACTTAAATAATATTCTACACTTGTTGCTTGATTCCATTTGCTTTTTTCAATATAAGCCAAATCTGCAATCAACTTTCCTGTTGCATCATACATTGAAATTTTCGAATATCCTGTACTTTTATTGGCTAGAATCGTCACATATTCCTCTGTTCCATTGCCCTCTAAATCAGCTATGATGGTTTTGACAGAATCAAATTCATCCAATTTATTATTGTCTGCAACAACCGTTGGCAACGTATTGATGATTTTGATATCATTTGGAATTGCCTTGTAATTTTCTGATATCGCAATTTTTCCAACCCCTTCTATTTTGGCTAAATTATCGTAAATTGGTTGACTCAATTTTCCGAGTGCTAAATTGGCAAAAGCAAAGTTTTCGTAATTATAATAAGTAATCACATATTTATCTTTATCTGCACTGATATTATCAATGTATTTTAATTCCACTTGTTCCATTTTGCTGGTATCTAAAATCAGTCCATTATATAAAACCAGTAAATCTTCATTCATCACTTTTCGGCTATTGGCATCGATTGCATTGACTGTAGCATTGCTGGTTGTGTTACCAGAAACAACTGTATTTAAGAGATTAGCAATGGTATCTACTGGTTCGTTTTGATTGGTAACAATATTGTTTTCTGGGCTCAAATTTTGCACATCTTGGCCATATTCGGACAAATTCATCATATAATAAATTAAAATCGCATTCCCTACAATTAATATGACAATAATCATCAAACAGACGTTTCCGAATTGACTGAAAATTCAATTTTTCTTCCTTTTCCTGGTTTTGATTATCCTTTGTATCTTTCATAAATTTCCTCCCAAAAAAATATATTATTATTTTAACACAAGTATGAAAAAAATAAAATACTTTTTTGTAAAATTTTTAGATTCATAACAGAATTGGCTCGATTTGCTCTCCTTCTAACGCATATTCTAACGTTTTTTGGATGTAAGTAAAATCACAAACAATGGAACGTGGTTTTGTGATTGGATTATCTTGCTTAAAAGGAACAAAATAATAATTTTTTCGATTGAGCAATCGCCCAATGTTTTCTGCTGCTCCACTCAAACCATTATTGGTGCTAATCCCAATTACAACAGGTCTATCGTTTCGCAAATGCGATTTAACTGCCATAGCAACTGGAGTATCGATAATATCATAGCTTAGTCTGGCCATTGTATTACCAGAACATGGTGCAACTAATAAAATATCAAACATTTTCTTGGGACCAATTGGTTCTGCATCTTGAATGGTATGAATGATTTTGTTGCCTGTTAACGTTTCGATTTCCTGAATAAAATCCTTGGCTTTTCCGAATTTGGTATCTAATTGATAACTGTTAAAAGACATAATCGGAACGAGATTGGCTCCCAATTTTACCAACTTTTTCATTTCCTGAATGGTAGCTCGAAACGTGCAAAATGAGCCTGTTAGTGCATATCCTATCTGTTTTCCTGCTAACTCCAAAACATAACCTCCTTTTTATCATTTCAAAATATTTCGCACTGAAATCACAAAATATTCCTTAGTATAGTTTATGATATTATGTTAATTAAGTTGTTGATTTTTCGTTAAAAATTAGAATCGATATCAACCTGTTTTTTCAAACAATTTCCTCGTAAAACCACCCACCAGCCATTTTAAGCAATTTTAGGTCATTTACATGTTTTATGTCTACTTTTATGAAACAGGGGCCTTCCTGGCGATTCTGGTGCTTCACCAAAAAGTCATTTATTTGATACCATACCTTTTTATATCCCTAAAAAGCCTCTAAATGCATCAAATCTGCATTTAGATTGATTTTTAGTCATTTTTGTTCAAAAAATCAAAAGCAGCCCTTAAAATGGATTCTGTGACCTTTTACACCAAGACATGGTTAGCCAAAAACGTTCTTTTTCCCTCTTCTTTCAAAATAAGTCTTGCTTTTTTCTGAAGTTTCGTGTATAATCCTAACATAATGGAGGTTACGTTATGGAAAAAATTCTGATTGCTACTCATAATAATGGGAAACTTGCTATGATAAAAGAGCTTTTCCCAGAATTTAGAATCCTTTCCTTAAATGATTTAGAATATTTTATAGAGCCAGAAGAAAATGGCGAAACATTTGAAGAAAATGCTATCATAAAAGCAAAATTTTACCATCAAAATTTAAATGAAATCTGCATTGCTGATGATTCTGGTATTTGCATTCCTGTTCTAAGCAACTTTCCTGGTGTTCGTACCAAACGCTGGTTTAAAGGAACTGACCGAGAACGTAATTTAGCTTTAATTGATAAATTAAAAGATTTTGACAAAATAGACCGCAAAGTCAATTTCATAACAGCCATTGCCATTGCTATCAAAGATACGGTTATTGTAGAAACTGAAATTCTTCCTGGTTACATTGCCGATTCTCCTCGTGGTGATAATGGATTTGGCTTTGACGAAATATTTGAGCTTGAAAATGGCAAAACCTTGGCAGAACTTACCTTTGAAGAAAAATTAGAAATGAGTACCCGCAAAAAAGCATTAGAGAAAATTAGAAAATATTTGAATTAAAAAATCCCTTGTTTGGGAAATCCCCCTAACTTGTTAAACTTTTTGGATAACAAGTTAGGGGGATTTTATAAAATGGTATGGCGTTTTTTCTAACATAAAAAAATTAAGGTCCCTTTGACCTTAATTTCTTCTACTCATCATTACTAGCTTTTTTTACTAATACTTCTTTTCCCTTATAATATCCACAATTAGAACATACCGTATGTGGTAAGATTGGTTCGTGACAATGTGGGCATGTTCCTTTTGTTGTCTCTTCTAATTTCCACGTTGATCTACGTAAACCTGTTCTTCTTTTTGACCATCTTCTTTTTGGTTGTGCCATTTTTATCCCTCCTATCTTTTGACAAAGTATTTATATAACTTTAAAATTTGTTGTTTTTAAAATTCACTTTATTAGTATACATCCAATTTTAAAATTTGTCAAGCAAAATTGGTTATTTTTTATTTGTTATAATCTTCTTAACTCCTATTGCATTAATTGTAAATAATAAAACTCTATAATCGTTGACATTTCAGCACTATAGAATTATTATTTTTGGCGGAGAGTGTGGGATTCGAACCCACGGTAGGATATCATCCTACGCCAGTTTTCGAGACTGGTACCTTAAACCTGGCTCAGACAACTCTCCTTATTTTATGACTAATCTTCCTTTTTGGGCTCATTTTCAGTCTTTTGTGGCAATGCTAGTACCTCTTCTTTTTTACCAAACTGAAATAATTTTTTCATTTTAGTAAACATGATTTCTACATAAGAGGCCAATAATTTTTCCTTAAACAAGCCTGTTTTAAAGAACACATTGACCAACTTCGGATTAAAATTTTCTGCACAATAATGATTTTTCCCAGTTCTTGGTGTATGCGTTTCTAAAAAATCTTTATCTCCAAGCAAACAATACTCTACTCTATTTTTTTGGATATTTTCTCTATCCAATACCAAATCCGTATGATACCATTTTCCATTCAATTCCACTTGATTCCAAAAATGTTTTTTATCCCTCACTAGCTCTTCACCAGCTATTATATGAGAATTAATGCCTACACATTTTAAACAGTTTTGCAATAGTTCACACATTTGAAAAGGCGTACATTTTTTGGATTCAAAATCCACTTCTTTTTCTTCCACAACCTCAAATTGCTTTCCTAATGTTTGGTAAATCGCCAAAAATTTTTCTGGTTTGCGATCATTACTTGGCACATTTTGAATTGTAGTTTCTATTTCTTTGCGAATTTTTCGATATTCTTTTAAAGGAAGCTTTGTGGTTGTATTTTGGTTTACAAATTCCACATTTTTTATTTTTAACTCATCTTGCAAATTTTGTATTTGATCCAAATTTAAACAAGAAAAATCATTTAAAAGAATATGAATTTCTGCTTTACTATTTGACAAAGATTTTAAATTTTCTGTTGTTTCTGAACATTCATTAATGCGAACTTTGATTCGGTTAACTTTTGTCAAATCAACCTTTTCAAAAAAGAACTTTAAATCCTGGATTAAAATCGTTATTTCAGAAATTCCATTTTGTATAAGCAAGTGACTATCTGAAATCTTATTTCCTTTTAAATCTGCTATCCAAACATCGATATTCTGATGGCATTGGCAATCTAGTATATGATTTAGCTCTGTAATCGGAAGCAAATTCCCCTGTAGTTCCAATTGAGAAAGATTAGGATTTTTAGACAAAAACTCCAAATTCTCTAACTTCACATTTTCCAAATCTTTCAGCTCCAATTTCTCCAAATTAGAAAATCTCTCTAAACTAGAAAAAGAATGATTGAATAGATTTGCTTTTCGAATTTGAATAACCTTCAGATTTTCTGGATTTTCTAGATTCGCAAAAAACTCATTAATTTTACCAAATGGAATGTCTACTAAAGTCACCCTTTGCAAGTTCGTATATCTTTTTAAACTACTCGAAACTGGAAGTTTAACCTTATTTAAATGCAAATTCTCCAGTTGCTCAGGCTTGAAAATATGCCCCAATATTTTATCTACATTAAGATTTGGGCCACCTTCTAAAATAAGCGTTTTCACATTCGCACACAAACTAATGATATTCAGCAATTTAGAACCTTTATCCAATCCTGTGACTTTTAGTTCTTCTATTTCATCTAACTTTGTTGCCATGATGGCATCAAAGTTTTCAAGCATTCCGTGTATTTAATTCAAACTTTTTCGTTTTCTTTTCTTTCATAATCACTCCTAAATTTATCTTCTTTCGTATTTTCCAAAATATTATATCACGAAAATAAAAATTAGAAAAGCCTTTTTACAATTCTTTTTTTATTTTTTCTGCTAACCTTAGATTAATTCCCTTTACTTCTGCAATTTCTTCCACACTAGCCTCTTTTATTTTTTTCACACTTCCAAATTTTTTGAGCAATTCCGCCCTTTTTTTGTCCCCAATTCCAGAAATTGTATCCAATTTGGACTTTGTCATTTCTTTATCACGTACTTTTCTGTGATACTCAATAGCTGTTTTGTGCACTTCATCTTGCAAATTCGTAATAAAATGAAATAACTTCTCGGAAATTTCAAATTCTTTTCGTTGTTCATTTATCAAGGCTCTTGTTGCGTGTTTATCATCTTTTATCATACCAAATACTGGAATTTTACTCGCTAGACCATTTTCCCTCAAAGCACTCTGAATAGCTCGAATTTGTGTTATCCCGCCATCTGCTAAAATCAAATCTGGTAACTTTCCAAATCCACCATCTGGTTTATCCAAAGAATGTTTCAGCCTTCTGGAAACAACTTCTTCCATACATTTCGGGTCATCTTGTCCAAATACTGTTTTGATTTTAAAACGTCTGGATAAATTCTTTTTAATCACTCCATTTTGGGCTACACACATACCTGCTACGATAAAATTTCCTGCAATATTAGAAATATCAAAACTTTCGATTTTCAGCGGCAACTCCTCTAATCCTAGCACTTCTTTTAGTTCCATTAATAAATCACTTTTATCTTTGAGCTTATTTTCTAATGTAATTCTACTGTTCATTTCAGCCATTTCAACAAATTTTAGTTTTTCACCTTTTTGTGGACTCTTCAGTTCCACTTTTCGACCAGCCTTATCTGATAACCATTTTTCAATGGTTTCTTTTTCTTCTAACAGATAACGTAGCATAATTTTATTGGGCAAATCTTGCTTTTCCAAATAATATTGCTTGATAAATCCAGCCAGCATTTCCTCTTCTTCCATATCTTTTAAATCATCGAAAAAATAGTGTTCTCTCCCAATCATTTTACTTCCACGAACAAAAAAGATTTCGATACAAACTGTCATTTCATTCTGATACAAACCAATTACATCAATATTACGTTCTGAAACATTAGAAACTTTTTGCTTTTCTGAAACACGCTCAATTGCTTGCATACGATCACGAATTTCAGCTGCTTTTTCATATTCTTGATTATCCGAAGCTTTTTTCATTTCCTGCTCCAATTCTTTCATAATGGCATCAATTTTACCATCTAATAACAACATAATCTGGTCAATTTGTTTATGATATTCTTCTTTTGTTACATACCCCATGCAAGGTGCCAAACACTTTTTAATATGATAATTCAAACAAGCTCTATCCTGATTTTTGAATTTCTTACATTGCCTCACTTGAAATCTTTCCTTAATAAATGCAATCATCTCTTTGGCACTTGCAGAATTGGCATATGGCCCAAAATATTTAGCCCCATCTCTTTGCAACTTCCTTGTCATAAAAATACTAGGATAATCAGCTTTTACATCCACACGAATATAAGGATATGTTTTATCATCTTTCAACAATACATTAAAACGTGGCCTATATTTTTTGATTAGATTGCACTCCAAAATCAAAGCTTCGTCTTCACTACTTACAACAATATATTCAAAATGGTCAATCAAAGAAACCATTTTTTCAATACGTGCTGTTTTATTATTTTTTCGAAAATACTGTTTCACACGATTCTTCAAAATAACCGCTTTTCCTACATAAATAACCGTATCATTTTTGTCCTTCATGAGATAAACACCTGGACTCTTGGGCAATTTTTTCAACTCTTCTTCAATATAGAACATTTGGTTTTCCTTTCTCTTCTGTTTTTACATCTCGATATAACCAATATAAGGCAAATTTCTACCAATTTCGTTATAATCAAATCCGTAACCAATGACAAATTTATTAGGAATAACAAATCCAGTATAATCAATTTCTACAGGCACTTTACGTCTTTCGGCTTTGTCCGCTAATACTGCAATTTTTAGAGAGTTTGGATGTTTGGTTTGCAAATATTCTTTCAAATATTTTAACGTATATCCTGTATCAATAATGTCTTCTACGATTAAAACATCCTTCCCTTCAATGCTGTTATCCAAATCTTTTTTCACTTTGATTTTTCCAGTGGATTCTGAGCCTTCATAACTTGATACTTGCATCACTTCTAGTTCAATTGGAGTTTTCATCTTCGTTACCAAATCAACTGTAAAAAACACGGCTCCTTTTAAAATAGAAACCACTGTAACTGGTTTTCCATGATAATCCTCATCCATTTGTTTCGCTAATTCAGCAATTCTTTGTTGCAATTCTTCTTCCTTATATAATACTTTGATATTCTCTAACATTTTTATTCTCCTTAAACCTTTTTTATATGCATTTTATTATACCATAACCAACTTCTTTTTTTCAAGATAAACACAAAAAAACATGATATTCTTATAAGAATTCCATGTTTTTTCGTTGTTTCAAAGAAATTTCTTTATTTCGGAGTTTTCATGTAGTCAAAAACACTCTTTCGAGCAATTTTTCTCCCCCAATGAGAATTAATTTTTGCTTTCAACCACTGGATTTCTTCCTCAAGTTGCTCTACCTCTTTGTTTTCATACAAAAGAGCTTCTCTTATCTCTTCTGCACACCGCAAACGGTAGCGTAACTCGCCCAGAGAATCCGTTGCCAAGACTGTTAAAAACACGTACAATCCTGCTATGGTAAACAAAATTGAAACCAAAATCCCAATTATTATCCCCACTGTCTCCATCCTGCCTCTCCTTTCTAATTGCTTTTTAAGAACTTTTTTATTTTATCATAAATTTTCCCTTTTGACAATCCCTTTCCCTCATTAAAGTTAATAGTTTTTCTGATACACCACCTTTTTATCCCTCTAAAAAGCATCTAGATGTACATTATAGCACTTTTGTAATGTTTTTAATCATTTTTGTATCTTTATAAAAAATAAGTGCCTTAAAATCAAAATTTAAGCCTCATTTCAATTGGATTGACATTTTATGGAAAGTATGTTATATTTTAATATATTATTTATTATTAAAATTTAAATTTAGGAGGAGCTACCATGAATTTACGGGAAAAACACACACAAACTCGGATTGGCATTCTAAGTGCTTTTATCTTAAGCATCATCACTTATCTAATGAGCAAAAATAGTTCTATTGTTATTTGTGCCCTTGCCTATTATCATTGCTTTTTTGAGCGTATGGTACCCAAAATTGTTGTTTTTCTGCTAGACCACAAACCACTTGGAAAAATTGATGTGATAGAAAGTTTTTCTTCTGTGCTGTTTCTTGTAATTATATTTATTTCAAATATGCTTTCAGAAACAATCTGTACCTACTTTTCTATCAAAATACAATTTATTTTCGTACTAAGTATCTTATTTCTACTTCTGTTAGCTTGTTTTTCTTTACTCTATGCTAATCAGCTAAGAAAAGTGGAACGTGAACAAAACAAAGATTAAAAATTAAATTCCAAAACCTGACTGCTGACTGCAGTCAGGTTTGTTTTTCTAAAAACCGAACATTTTTTCTAAAAACCTATTGACATTTTTCTTTTTTTTCGATAAAATAATCCAAACAAAAGTTCTTTATTGAAAGGAGATATTCTATGAGTCTTTTAAAAACAAAACATGATATCATTGCCTATACTGTCGATAAAACCTCAAATTCCAGCCTTTATATCTCCATTCAAAATGGCGAAGTTATCGTCAAAGCCCCTTGGTATTATACGCAAAAACAAATCCAAACCGTTGTCGAAGAAAAAAAGAATTGGATTTTAAAACATTTGAAAGAATATATCGAAGCAGAAACCATTCGCAAACAAAAAATCAATACCGAACCTGTTTTGGTTTTTGGAAAATCCTATGATGTCATCGTCAAATATGCAAACACCAAAAATCCTACTTTAAATTTACTAGAACGCTACATTGAAATTATTTTACCAGCCAAATATATCGATTTAAACAAAACCAAAATCATCCAAGCCACACTTTCCAAAATGTACACCTCTATTGCCAAAAACGAAATTGAAACCATCATGGAAGACGCAAGACACCTACTTGGTTTTGCACCAGAAGATTTCCAAATCAAATCTTTAACCAATTGTTTGGCAAAATGCGTTAACCAAATCATCACCATTGACCCAGCCATTATGCAATATTCTCATGAAATGATTCGATTTATCATCATTCATGAGTTCTGCCATTTAAAATACAAAAATCACACCAAAGGTTTTTATGAACTGATGGAAAAATACATTTTCGACTATGAAAAAATTGCAAAACAAGTCGAAAAATTAAAGTTTTAAAAAATGGAAACTCCATTTTTTAAAACTTCTTTCTTTCCTATTCCTTTTCTTCTGGTTCTACTCTTTTTACCTTTTTGATAATTTTCTTTTTTGGTTTTGCTTTCACTTCTACCATTAAATTTTTAATCAAAATCTTTTTTAATACATCTTCTCTTACATCTGCGATCAAAGTTCCATCTTTGGCAATTGACACTTTCCCTGTTTCTTCCGAAACAACTACCACAATTGCATCTGACTCTTTTGAAATTCCAATTGCTGCTCGATGACGTGTTCCAAGCTCTCTTGCAATATCTTTATCATCCGCTAATGGCAACATACAAGAAGCTGCAGCAATTTTATGATTGCTAATGACAACAGCCCCATCATGAAGTGGTGTTTTGGGCTCAAATATGTTAACCAATAATTGAGGAGATATTTCCGAATTCATGATAATTCCTGTGTTTGTAATATCTTCGATTTTTATTTCTCTCTCAATTACAATTAAAGCCCCTGTACCCGTTTTAGACAGTTCCATAGCAGCAATTGCAATTTTATAAATATTTTCCTTAATTTTAGCATTCACATCTTGATCCATTCCAAAAAATTTACTAAACTTATTGGTTCCCAATTGCTCCAAAGCACGCCTTAATTCTGGCTGGAAAATAACAATCAACATAAAAACACCATACGTCATTACAGATGATAAAATATAATTTAGAATTTTTAAACTCAATAAATCACTGATAAATGTCGCTAATATTAAAAATAAAATTCCCTTCAATAATTGCCAAGCACGTGTCCCTTTTAAAATTTGGAACAATTTATACAGTAAAAACACAACAACCACAATATCTAAAACTGACATAATGAGTAAAAATGGTGTCTGGTATAACTGTTCTATGTACGCAACAATCACATTTTGATAAATGTTTTTCAAACTATTTAACATCTTTTTTCCCTTTCTAACCTTGCATTAAATAAAAAATTAAGGTTCCGCAAACTGAAAATAACATCAAAATAACCATAATAATAGCAATGATTCTACCTGCTATTTTCATTTTATCAACTGGTTTTTTGTTTTTCTTAATTTTCTTTTCTTCTTCCATTTTTGATTCCTTTCTCATTTTTATCTAAATTTGATTTGTTACAAAAATTATAGCATATCATTCATTTTGTATAAACCATTTTCTTTATGAAGCACAAATTCTGCTGCCTTTATCGCTCCTCTTGCAAACACACTTCTTGATGTACAATGATGCGTTATTTCAAAACTTTCATGGTCTCCAAAGAAAATAACGGAATGTTTACCAACCTCTGTTCCACCACGAATGGAATGAATCCCAATTTCCTTTTTGGTACGTTTTTCCCTTTTGGCATGTCTATTATATTCATAAGTCATTTCCTGTTGCAAAGCATCATTGATACTATCTGCTAGGATCAAAGCAGTTCCACTTGGGCTGTCAATTTTCCTATTATGGTGTGTTTCCACAATTTCAATATCTGAATTTTCCAGTTTTAAAGCCAGATCACTAACGATTTTAGCCATTAAATTGATTTCATATGACATATTAGCCGATTTAAAAATTGGCAACTTTTCTGCATCATGCTCAATTTTTTTCATTTCTTTTTCTGAAAATCCTGTGGTAGCAATTACAATCGGAATATGCTGTTGTTTGGCAAATTCTAAAATTTCAAAAGTAGCCTTTGGAACTGAAAAATCAATAATCACATCTGGTAAGATATCAATATCCGCTATTTTTGTAAAAACTGGAAATGCATTATCTCCTGTATCAATTCGATCAACACCACACACAACATCCATATCTTGTGCCATTTTGACCTCTTTAGCTACTTCTTGTCCCATTTTACCATTACACCCATTGATTAAAACTTTCATTCATCTAACACTCCTTTCCCATTTCTTCTACTTTTCCTTAATTTTTTTGTATACTTTCTATATTTCAAATACCTCAAAAATTCTTTTGTAGCACAATATTTATCCACCAAAGTAACAATATAGCTTTCTGAAAACCTTGGAAGAGAAATCGTCAAAGGCCACATATGTTTTAAAATAATATCTTTTTCGACTTCATTCAATTCAAAATTTTCATTCGCATTGTTTAAAGCAATACGCGGGTGCCTATAGGCATGAAAACGCTTTTGCCCTTCGACGCCCTTGTTTCTCCAATCATAAAAATAAAAATCATGTAGCATAGCACCTCTTGTTGCTGAAATATAATCAAGCCCCAATTTTTTAGAAAGCACATACGTATAATAAGCCACTTCATAACAATGTTGATAACGCGAGCCTTTCATATGTTGTACATGTTCTTTTAAAGATACAACACTAGAATTTTCAGTAATATCTTTAATGATATCACGAAATTCTTGAATATTAATCTCCACCTTTTCAAGATGACTGTTACTTTGCGGAATAAGCAGTGCCTTTTCCTCTTGCTTTCCTTCTTGGGGGCTCTTCTTTTCTTCTGAATTCATTTAAAATAAACTCCTTACTGTTTTGTTAATTTTTGAATTTCTTTTTTTAATAAAACTTGCTTTTCCTCACTCATTTCAATAAGCGGAAGCCTTGGAATTCCTGCTTTATAGCCAATCATATTACAAGCTGCTTTAACCGGAATTGGATTGACTTCTGAAAACAACGCCTGAATAAGTGGAATCGCTTTGATTTGTGCCTCTGTTGCCTTTTCTACTTGGTGATGAAAAAAATCATCTACCATTGTATGTACAAATTCTGGCATAATATTAGAAAGTACAGAAATAACACCAATTCCGCCCAGTGATAAAACTGGTAAAATTTGATCATCATTCCCTGAATAGATTTTGAGTTCCTCTCCACAAAGATGTGCTATTTCTGCCACTTGCGATAAATTTCCACTTGCTTCTTTTATTGCAACAATATTTTTTATTTGGGCAAGTTCTTGGCAAGTTTTTGGCAAAATATTAACACCTGTTCTACCTGGTACATTATACAAAATAATTGGCAATTTCGTCTCTTTGGCAATTGCTTTATAATGAGCAATTAAACCTGCTTGAGTTGTTTTATTGTAATATGGTGTCACAAGCAATACGCCATCTGTGCCAATGCTTTCTGCATATTTTGTCATTTCAATCGCTGATTTCGTGCAGTTTCCACCCGTTCCAGCAATGACTGGAATACGTTTATGTACGGTTTCCACTGCAAACTTTATCGTTTGTTTCCTTTCCTCTACTGTCATCGTAGAAGATTCGCCAGTCGTTCCACAAACAATCAGTGCATCTACGTGATTTGCAATTTGGTCTTCGATTAATTTTTTGAATTCTTCAAAATTCACACCATCTTCTGTAAATGGCGTAATAATAGCTGTTCCACAGCCTTTAAATAATATTTTTTTCATCCCATCACCTCATGGTTTTTAGGTAGCGAAATGGTTAATTAACACATTTCTTTTCTTATTATATGCCAAATGAAAAAAAAAATCAATTAAAAATGATAACAATTTTTAATTGATTTAAAAAAATTAATTTTTTACTGATTTCCATTTATATTTCTCTCAAATTGCACATCTGTTGCCACAAAATAAATACCATACACTAAAATAAATAATCCAATTACGATTAGCATATTTTTCAAAATTTCTTGTACTGTTATAGCAATCAAAAAAATCTGCCCAACAATTAGCACTACTGGAAAGCTAAGCAAAATTGGAATTAACATTGGTAAACAGAAATAAAATAACAATTGTTGCAAAATCGTTCGATTCATTTCTCGTTCTTCCATCCCCAATTTTTTTAGCAATTCATAACGATACTTATATTTCTCAGAATCACTCAATTGTTGAATCGACAAAATCGTTGCTGTTACCATAACAAAAATCAAAGCAATATAAAATGCCAAAAAAGATATAATTGTATAAGAAGATTTGATAACTGTCATTCTTTTTCCTCTTGTGCTAACATTTCCTAGCATTATATTCATCTTATAGGTTTGTTCTGTCCCATCAATTACAGCTGTTTGTTCAATTTCATCAAACAAAATATAGTTCGATAATGCTTCATAAAATGCTTCTGTTGTTGGTTCTTTGGTTTGGGCAACTAATTTGTAATTATCCTGATAATGACGGCTTTCCACTTTAAAATCCATTGCCTTAATTGTTTCCAACAAACTATCTGGAACAACAAAACAATACGTGTCACCATTAAAACCAATTTGAGCAAAATGCTCACTTTTGATTTCTTTCACCATAACTTGTTTTCCCACAAGCTCAATTGTATTTTGCTTTTTGCTATACTCTCTAAAACAATTCTCAACTGTTTTCATACACTGAATGATAACTTGATTCTCTTCTAATAACACGCTTTCATATCCGAAGCATTTCTCGTAAACGATTGTAATCGGTTAATCCCAAAACATAATCAAACTCTTCATATCCTCTTCCCTCAAACATAGTCCCTTCAAAAGCCTTATCAATCTCTGTTTTAGGAATATTATACAGACGATATTCATACATATCAGTTACTGTAGTGTTTTTCTCCATAAATTCTTTGTATTTTGAAAAATCAGGATCCACACTTCCAATCATAATCTCAAAAGGATATCCCATTTCAATCTCATTATTCAACAAACCATTCATCATCAATGCCACATTCCCACCAATCATAATAAAAGCAAATAACATAGCAATTGTGCCCAATGTAACACTCATGGTATTGATTTTAGAAGTCAAATTACGGAATAAAAATAAATGATTTTTTTTGTATTTTCTTCTCTTATTTTCCAAATAATATTTCACAATAAAACGAGAAACACTACCATAAAATAAGTAAATTGCAACAATCCATTGTACAACTGCAAATATCGTTTTTTTCCCATTCATCGTTTGTGCATTCAAAAAATCCAGGCTCAATGTCCACAAACCTGTGAAAAATAACAAAATGGAAACCATCCACAAAAACACATTTCCTTTCATGCTTTTAATCTGATTATTTTCATTTTGTTTATCTGCATACAATAAATCATACACTTTCGTTTTCTTGATTTTTCTTCTACTATTCAATAACACCAATAAAAAGATTCCAAAAAAACAACCTGCTGTGATGCCAACCGCTTTCCAGTCAAATGCAATCACAATTTGATAAGGTTGTGCAAAAATATTCATAATAATACTGGAAAACACTTGATATATAAAAATTCCCAAAAATGTTCCAACAACAAATGCAATCAAACCAATCATCAAATTTTCGATGGTGAACATATTGGCAATATCCTTCTTTTCAATCCCCAAAATCTGATAAGTTCCAAATTCTTTGCTTCGTTTTTCCAACATAAATTTCATGGTATAATTAATCAACCAAACCATGACAAAAACAATCACTAGATTAATCCCAATAATCGCTTTGGAAAAATTCGTCATACTATTCGAAAGCTCTGCAATGTCCTCTGAAACAGCAATCGAATTAAAACTAAAAAGCAAAGCAACCACCAGCAGAATGGTAATAAAATAAATCACATAATCTTTGGCTTGCCTTTTGGCATTTCGAAACGATAATTTACCTAACATCTTTCGTCTCACCTCCCAAAAGTGCTAATACATCTAAGATTTCATGGTAAAACTCTTTTCTTTCTCGCTCCCCTTTTTCTATTTTGTTAAAAATTCTGCCATCTTTTAAAAACAAAATTTTCTGGCAATAACTAGCAGACAATGGGTCATGTGTTACCATTAAAATCGTCGCTTTCATATTTTGATTCATGTCTTCCAACATTTCTAGTAATTGTCTGGCTGATTTCGAATCTAGACTTCCTGTTGGTTCATCTGCCAAAATGATTTTAGGATGATTCACAATCGCACGACAAGAAGCACATCTTTGTTTTTGCCCACCAGAAACTTGATAAGGATATTTATTTAAAATTTCTGTAATTCCTAATTTTTGTGCCATTTCTAAAATACGTTCATCAATTTCTTTTTCTGGTACTTGATTAATGGTCAAAATCAAAGCAATATTTTCTTCAATGGTCAAAGTATCCAATAAATTAAAATCCTGAAAAATAAAGCCCAAATTTTCCCTTCGAAACTTGGCAATCTCTTCTTCTTTAATTTCTGTAATATCCTGATTGTTCAAATAAATATGACCACTACTAACTGTATCAATTGTAGAAATACAATTCAAAAGTGTAGTTTTACCACTTCCGCTAGCCCCCATAATACCAATAAACTCGCCTTCTTCAACATCAAAACTGATATCATCAATGGCTTTTGCTAAATTATCCTTATTTCCATAATATTTCTGGATTTGCTCCACTTTCAATATTTTTTTCAAAATCATCAACTCCTCCTTAAATTTCCCATTCCTAATGGTTAATTTAAGTATATCCTGTTCCAGATGGGTTTTGTATAGAAATCGTTTGCTTTTATCTTACAATTTTGTAAGATTCCAAAAAACGCATTTTAAGGCCTCTTTTTTAAAAAAAGAATGATAAATGACTATTTTTTCAAAATAATCATTCAAAAGTGCTTTATTTTGTTTCTCAGGTGCATAAAAACATAAGGTGTGAAGAAAATCAATTTATTTTTCTAACATTTTTTGATTTTTGGGAATCCAAATCGTCATCTTCGTAAACTCATTTTCTTTGCTTTCCGCTTCTAGTTCCATACCTAATTCTTGGCATAATCTTTTGCATAAATAAAGTCCAATTCCAGTCGATTTTTTCTGCCTTCTGCCATTGGTTCCTGTAAAACCTTTTTCAAAAACACGGTCAATTTCACTGGATTTGATTCCAATACCATTATCCTTAATGCTTAATGTTACATTTTCCTTATATTGTTTTATCTCAATTTTAATTTCTGGATTATTTTGTGCTTTATATTGAATACTGTTTATCATCATTTGATTCAATATAAATGCAAGCCATTTTTCATCAGTATAAGCCGTCATTTTGACATCTTCCATTTCCACTTTCATCTGATTTTGAATCATGATTTTTTTGTTTCTAGCAAGTACATTTTTCACAATTTCAGTTAAGTTTACTTCTCGAATCATAAAATCATTCGAAACTTGTCCGAAGTCTTGCATAAAACAATGCTTGTTCAACATAATTGTTGATTTCTTCCATTTCATCCTCAATTTTTTGTGTCACTTCCAATTTATGATTTTCACACAATAATTTAACAGACGTAATCGGAATTTTAATTTCATGCACCCAACTTTCAATATATTCTTGATAGGATTTTTGGGCTGTTCTTGCTTTCACTACATTTTCAAGCATGGATTTATTAGCCCTTTTCAAGATGTGAAAATATGCCAAATTCTCTTCTCTTCTCGGCTTTTCCATAATTTCAGAAATGAGATACTTTTCCTGCAAAGCATCCATATTTTTTTCAATCATTTGAAAATATCTGTTTTTCAACCAAAAATCCACCAAAAAACCAAGCCCAAAAAAACTACTTGAAATCAAAACCACAATCCAAACTATATTTGCATTAACAACCATTGCCTTCAAATAACTCACAATTAGCAGAATACATACCACAAATGCCAATATGTAATTGATTTTATCTTTCACATATTTGCTAAATCTCATATTTTATATCCCTGTCCTCTCTTGGTTTGAATAAAATCTTCGATGCCCAATTCCTTCAATTTTTCACGTAACCTCGTTACAATCACACTTAAACTGTTATCATCTGCATATACACCATTATCCCAAAGAAAATCTATAACCTCTGCTCTTGAGACAATTCTATCTTGATTGGAAAAAAGGAAATGCAGTGTTTTTAATTCTGTTTTGGTAAGTTCCATTTCCTTTTCTTGATACATAATAGACGACTTTAAAACATCCAACCTAATTCCTTTATACTCTATTTTATGTTCTTTCTCTTCTTTGGTATACATTCGATTAAGCAAATTTTGAATCCTAGCAAGTAAAATTGGTACATTATATGGTTTTTCAATATAATCATCTCCCCCTAATGCCAAACCTTTTAACTCATCCATGGAACTGGCTTTGCTTGTTACAAATATAATCGGAATTTTAGATTTTGCCCTTATTTTACGACAAATCTCATACCCATTCAAACCTGGTAAATTGATATCCAAAAGTACTAAATGAACTGGCTCAGCTAATATTCTATCCACTATGTACTCAAATTCCGCAATTACTTTGACAGTATATCCACTATTTTCTAATAATATTTTCAATTCTTCTCGGATTTCTGGATCATCCTCTACAATCGTAATGTGAAACATATTTCCTCCTTAAATTTCTGCATCCACCTCTTTTTTATTCGCAAAAATACGATCCAAACGCTCATCTGGGTATGATTCGTCTAGCCAAACATCAAAATCATTTTCTGGTGGTATCTGATTTCTACGTTCTTCTTGTCGCTCTGCTGCTAAACACGAAATTTGAATATTCCAAACCATACCAATAGCCAAAATTCCTGTCATAATTTGTAAACCTTTTTGAGCAATTTTCTCTTTCAAACGTTCTATAAACGAATCGACATAAATCACATATAAAATACCTGCAATTCCCCAATACGTACAGTGTAGCAAACTTGTCCTACCATGAAGATTAAACTTTAGATAGGAATAATCCCAAGATATTGTCCCAAAAGCTTTTTCTTGGACAAAAGAACAAATGTATTCTGTTGTTCCTCCCAATACAGCTGTTATTAAAAATACTTTGGCTTTGTTTGCTACATTTATTTTATTTAACACAAAATAATAAATCACGGCTCCGATTCCGTAAACTGGTGTAAATGGTCCATAAATCAAGCCTTGTCTTGATTCAAAATAGCCTTTTTGAACCAAGACTACTAGCATTTCATACAAATACCCTATCACACTTCCTAACATAAATATCCAAAATAAAATCATACATTCTTTTAGCATTTTCTTTTTTTCCATTTAATTACTCCATTTTTAATTCATTTTCCTTTTTTTCCTCTTCTACTTTCGTCAGAACTCCATCTATTTTTCGATAAATTCTTTTTTTGTTCATTTCTATTTTGTCCAAAAGCTCTTTTTCTAAATCCACTCCCAATATCTCGGAAAGGCCAAGTAAATAAATCATCACATCTGCAATTTCTTCTCCAATATTGCCCTTTTTCTTCCAATAAGCATCGTATGCTTCCCCAAGCTCGCCATAAGTAAGAGCAAATTCCATGCTAACATCTGTTACATTAAAATTTTTATCCAACTTATTTTGATAAACTTGTTTTTGCAAATCTCTTAAATCAATCATCTTTTCTTCCCTCCTTCAAATATTTTTTGACTGTTTCAATTACTTCTTCATGTACTTTTCCATTGCTAATCACTGCACCAGTTATATCTTTGTCATATCGCTGTTCTTTACCAAAAAGGTCAGTTACCTTTCCTCCTGCTTCTTCTACAATAATTTTAACTGCTGCAATATCACAATTTTTATGCTTTGTTCCTGGAAAAAGTGCCATCACAAATTCCCCGCAAGCTATACACATACTGGCTCTGATGATGCTTCCAATGCTGACAAAATACGTCTTTCTTCCCAATTCTTTCACAACATCATAAATTGGATAACCTGGTCTTGGCCACATATCATATTGGCTGACTGCTCTTTTATCCTCTAAAGCAATATCATTTACTGTTATTTTCAAACCATCTTTATAAGCTCCTTTTCCTTTTTCCGCAAAATACAAATGATCCAAAAATGCATCATATACAACACCAACTTCTGGCTTACCATCAATCACCAATGCCAAAGAAAATACAGCAACTGGGATATGTCTTGCATACATAGCAGTTCCATCAATTGGATCACAGACCCACACATATTTACTTTTTCCAAAAGATTTTTCTTCTCCATCTACAGAATGCTCTGGAAACTTTTCTCGTACTTTTGCAATCAAATATTCATTAATTTCATTGTCTGCTAACGTTACAATCGTTTGATCCACTTTATAATCAGCTCCATTTTCCGTTTCAAAATATTTTAGCATAATTTTTCCCGCCTCAAGTGCTACTTCTTTAGCAAATTCTAAATATTGATAATTCATGTTTTCCTCCTTCAAATATTTTCATTCCAATTTTTTAATCCATAACTATCATTCATCAATAAAACAATATTTTCTACCAAAATTGGGAATAAATAAAATTCTCCGTCTAACAATGGGAATCCCCCACAATAAGATTAAAATAATATCATTTCCAATGAAAAATAGAAAACTATATTTACTTCTTCTGGTAATTAAATAAGTTGCTATCAAGCTTGTAATCACAGATAAACTCGATATCAACAATTGACTTGTGTGAAAATATTGCAACACATCATAAAGCACAACAAACCCTATTACACTTATTACACTCAACAAAAACCATTCTTTTTTGGCTATTTGATTTGCTTCAACAGTATTCGTTTCCTCGTTTTTATGCGTCATCCATGAAATCACACCATAAACATACATTGGAAACACAATCAAAACATCAATAATAACTTCCCCATAGTAGTGATTTTGATAGGATAGGATAGAATATAATATCACCTCTGCAATCCCAACAAATTGACTATATACTTTTCCTTTTGCCTGTGATAATGAACAAACAACTCCCACCAAAGAGGCCAGAATTGTTAGCCATTCACTTTTCCCAACAACTGATGATACGATAATCGCAATTATACCAAAAAAGAATAACCCAATTTCAAATTTCTTCCAATCTTTAAACATTCCTTTTATCCTCCTACTGTTTTATTCGCACTTTTAAATCCTCTATCACTTGTTTATAATTCGGATAAAATTTCTCAACAGAATCAACCGTTTCTACATCACCACTCGAAAAATTCTTCAAAAATACAGTCTTAAATTCCATAAACTCAGAAATACTCTCAAAATAATTTTTGATACTTTCTGCAACTTCCGCATTCTCCTCTTCACTCATTTGCCCAACCGTAATAATATAAATCGTTTTTCCCTTTAGCAATTTCTCATGCGACCCATATGGATTCCAACGATCAATGACATTTTTCAAAATACCAGATATATGATTCATATAAATCGGTGTTGCAATCACAATTTTATCCGCTTGCATCATAGCTTGATACAGTTCCTGCATATCATCTTCTAACACACAACAAGTCTCCAAATGATTCATACAAGCCGAACACCCCAAACAATAATTGATACTTTTATCCGCTAACGAAAATAATACATCTTCCTTTTCTTTCAAATCCTTTAAAATGGTATAACAATTTTGATTTCGATTGCTTCCTACTAAATATAAATTCACTGAACATACCTCCCCTTTTTCCTATGCAAAATTATATCCCACTTTCCCCCATTATACAAGAGTAAATTTCTACAACTTCTCACGAAATGGTGCAAATGCTCCTGGAATGGCATATTTTTCGAAAATCTCCTTTTTCTCGGCCCAAATAAATTCCCCATTGATTTGCTCAACATCCACTCGATACCCCATCATATCCCACTCCACATGGGAAAAAATATGATGATGCGTCCCTACTTCTTCCATTTTTGTACCAATCAAATTCCAATCTTTCAAAATTTCTGATACCTCTTCTTTTCCTAATTTTTGATTCACATTTGGAAATTCATACAAATTAGCAAGCAAGCCTTTTTCTTCTCTTTTTCGTATAGCAACTTTTCCCTCACAGATTAGCAAAAATACTGTTTTTTGTTCTTTCCTCTTTTTGGTTTTAATATTTCGCACAGGAATCGTATCCGTCAATCCTTCCTTTTTCGCCAAACAAATTTCTTGCAAAGGACATTCTTGGCAAATCGGTTCTCCATTTGGCAAACAAACACGTTCACCGCAATTCCATTAAGCCTTCATTAAAATCTCCAGCTTGTTTAGGCATAATTTTTTGCAGTTTTTCTGTAAATTCTTTTTTCGTTTTAGCTTCCAAAACATCTTTTTTACTGGCTACAACACGACTTACCACACGAAGCACATTCCCATCCACTGCTGGAACTGGTTCATCATAGGCAATTGATGCAATCGCACCTGCTGTATATTCGCCAATTCCTGGTAATTCCAGTAAATTACAATAAGATTTTGGCATCTCTCCATTGTACTTTTCTTGTACAAGTTGAGCTGCTTTTTTCAAATTTCTAGCTCGATTATAATACCCTAAACCTTCCCACAATTTAAGAAGTTTTTCCTCTTCCACTTCTGCCAAATCCTGTACTTTTGGCAAATAACTCAAAAATCTCTCATAATAGCCCATAACAGCTTCAATCCTTGTTTGTTGCAACATAATTTCAGAAATCCAAATATTATATGGATTTTTTCCTTTTCGCCATGGCAATTCTCTTTTATTCATCTGATACCAATCAATAATTGGCTCTCTTATTTTTTCCATTAATTCTAAATCTTGCATTTTTTTTTACTCCATTTTTTTTATTCTTTTTATTGTACCATACATAGCCTAAAAAGTCCACTAAATGAGTAAAACTCTGCAACTAGCTTGTTTCAATGTTTTGACCGACTTCTTGTAAGAAAATATAGGTACTTTAAGTTGTATAAAATTTCTAGTAACACCTCGCCTTCAAATTACTAATTCATTTTACCATTCTATAAATAAGGCTGATAATATTAACGAATCATCAGCCCTATTTATTGTAATTTAGCGATTACTTTTATAATCAATATTTGCCAACTTTGCTTGTTTGTATAAATCTTTTGTCTGTATTTTATATTGTTTTCCATCTTTTATTGTATAAGTTCCACATTGTCTAAACTCAAAATTAACATTTTTTCTGATACATTGTTCTCTCATATCTAATACCCAATCATAATTAAATACTCTAGCATTTATATCAGATTCTCCACCGACAAACAACCAATTCAATATTATCAAGATATTTTTCAATATCTATTTTCTCTAATAATGGCTGTGCTGTTATACATTTATGTTTTATTGGTAAATCTTTAAAAATTGATAATTTATAATCTGCATTTTTTTGATTTTCAATCGTACAACACACAACCACATTATCGTATCCATTATTCCAGTCATTTGGAATACATTTCATAAATCTATCAATTCTTTTTGTCAGAAACAAAAAAGTGCAGTCCTGTCTTTCTTTCATCATTTTCCAGCATTCATTTCTCCACTCATCTGCTTCTTCAATAAGAAAATCTGTAGAAAAACATAAATAAACAATACCAGATTTTATTTTAAACCCACCATTTTTTAATTTCTCTATTGGTTTTTCAAAATCTTTTGTCTTTATGATTTCATTCGTATTTATATTTCTTTTTGTATCTCCTTTATGAATATAGCAATGCAAACAGCCATCACTACATTTTTTACAACCTCGCCAAGGATTCCACATTGCCATAATTTTTATCACTCCTAAAATCTCGATTTTTCATAATTACAAGGAATGCTTGTTCCTACAACTACATCTTCTATTTTTTCAATCATTAACCAATCATCTTTATCAACTTTTCAAATGAATTAGCATTTAATATCGTATTTGAAACAAACTCTCCTTTATAGAAATTTGCCCAGTTATTAAATACACAAGGAGCATTTTTTGCTTTTTCGAGTGTATTTATTTTTATAAAGTTAATTTTAATATTATTATTTTTTGAATATTCAGTTAGCTCTTTTACTTCGTATTCTACATAAGGGCATTCATTACTATAATAAATTGTAAATTCTTGATTATCAATTTTCATAAGTCTAGCATTATCATTAAATCTAGGAGTTTCACTATCATCAAATTTTAATGCTAATAATTCATAATCTCCAACAGTATCTATCACTTTAAAACCATAATGTTCAAAGAATTTCTTTTCTCCCATAAATGGTTTTTTCTTTTTAGAAGTTAAAGTACATATTCCACTCATCCTTTTTTGTTTTGAATCATTTATTGCATATTCTAATAACTCTTTCGCAATTCCTTTTCCTTTGAAACTACCTGCAACCCATAAACAATAAATATATTCATAGTTCTTGCCACTAATAGGAATCCAAGCAGTCTCGATTGGTTCATATTCAATAAATATTTTTCCTCTCTCATTTAATTTTCTAAAAATATGACCATCTTTTAATTTACTTTTTATCCATTCCTTTTTACTGTTAACACCTGCTTGATGTTTTTTATCTCCTATCGCACAACATATATGCTCCTTTTCAATATTTTCTAATGTTAGATTTACATATTCATTCATTTTATTTTACTCCATTATTTACTAATAATGAACCCCCCAAAATCCCCTTAATCTTCTTATAATGTGATTTATATGATTATCACTAATATTTAAAGTTTTCATCACTTTAAATATTATATGAAACAATTTTGCAGTAGCATTTTCTATTTTAATATTTTTAAATATAATTTTTATTTTTTAGTATTATATCACAAAATTTGAAATTTGCAAAATAGAATATTTCCATGGTAACTTTAAAAAACAAAAAAATGCCCTTTATCCATTATATAAAGAACATTTTCTTAACCTTATACCCAAATCCTTTCCTAGCAATAAGAAACGACTATTTTAACAATTCTGCCATACTATCACACATTTCGACAAATTTTTCCCTCTTTGCTCTTGGCACTTTATTTACAATTTGTGTCAGTGCCACATCTGCATTATACTCATCAACACCTCTCACTAGAGCATCTAAATCTGCCTTTAGTACCATTGCAATATTGGTGATAACACGCAAACTGCACTTATTTTCGCCTCTTTCAATTTGTCCAAAATGCGTTGTCCCAATTTCAACCTTATTGGCCACTTTTTCTTGTGTATATCCCAAAGCCTTTCTTTTTTCATAAATTCTCTTTCCCATTTCCACACAATCTATTTCATACATCCACACATCCTCCTTTATACGCTTATTTTATCTTTCTAAAATGGTTTTATTAAGCATCCATAAGCGTTATTTATTGTGTAGTACTGTTGTTTTTCGTTTGTACCAAAGATTCTTGCATTTTTATACAATCTATGGTATCATTTTTATATTAGTTTTTTATCAAATATTGGAGGAAAAAGAGTTGGAACTACCAAATAAATTCAAAGAAAAAATCATCAATCGTTATGGAAAAACAGGAAAAGAATGGCTAAATGGTCTAGATTTTATTGTTGAAAAATATCAATCTAAATTTGGATTAGAAAAAGTAGAATTAATAGAAAAATTAAGCATGAATGTTGTTTTTTTTGCAAAATCTCATCAGTTTGGAGAAATCATTCTGAAAATTGGTGCTCCCTCTCAAGCAGCTTTGCACGAAATCAATATTATTCAACAATATTCCCCTTTATACACAGCAAAATGCTATTTTTTCAATACAGATGATAGAGTAATGCTCTTAGAAAGACTTTTTCCTGGCCAGCCACTAAATCATCTGCCAAAAACCGAAGAACGAATCAAAGTATTTTGCAATTTGGCTAATCATCTTTTAATCAACAATTATTCTCCTGAAACTTTTCCCTCTTTTGAAACATTATTTTATAAAGATGTTACCTATGCCACCCAAAACAAATCTCTGTATGTAAGCATTATGCCGATGATTACATTCGCCAACCAACTTTATCAAAAAATTCAAGAATATCACCTTCCAAAATACATCTTACATAACGATTTACACCACAAAAATATCTTACAATCAAAAGACAATTGGAAAGCAATTGATCCACATGGAATAATTGGCGAAAGATGCCTTGAATGTTGTCAATTTTTACGACAAGAATTAACCTATTTTAATTTAGAACCAAATTCTATTCGTGACTTTATCAAATTATTTGCTCAATACTTTCAAGAAGACGAAATACTTATGTTAGAATTTTTGTATATTTATGTTATTCGAAAAGTAATCTGGTATATTCAATTTAAATTTGATTCTTCTACCATTTCTTATAACATTGAACTTTGCAAAAAATTATTGTATTTATTAGAACATTAAATTTTTTCTATTTTAATAAACAAAAACACCTCTCTTAACATACCATACAGGAGGTGATTTTTATGTTTAAAATTGAAAAAAAAAACAATCAAAAATGAATTAACTTACAAAGGAGATGTGATCGTAACTTATGAAATTGAGTATCCTCAAGTTTTTTCAAGTTGCCTTTATACCAAATCATTCAACGATTTGAATTACAAACGTGCCTTGGAACTTGAAAAATATGCCAAAGAAGTTCTATTTGAAGACAGCAAAATTCAATATGATTATAATGTAGCAAATGGTTATCCTATTATGGTTTATGAATTAGTTTTTCATACTAATATTACTTATGAAAAACCACCAATTTTAAGCCTTTATCAAGACGAATATCAATTCACTGGCGGAGCTCACGGTTCTACCATCCGAACTTCTCAAAACTGGAATTTGGCTTGTCATAAGCAACTTCGTTTAGAAGATATTTATGCTCATCATCCCAACTATTTGCTTTCCATTTTAAAACAAATCAACATACAAATCCAAGAAAAAGGAGCAGATTTATTTTTTGATAATTCTTGTTGTTTAGTCTTAGAAACATTTCAAGAAAATCAATTTTATTTAACGCCTAATCATCTTGTAATCTACTTTCAACAATATGATATTGCTCCTTATTCTACAGGAATACCAACTTTTGAGATTAACGTTTGACGTTAATCTCTGTTTTATTTCTTATTCCACTAAATTCAAATCTCTATTATTTACACTACTATATTTCTAGTCCATTTCAGATTTTTGTATCAAATCTCTATATATTTTCATTAATTCAGCTACACAATCTGATTCCGTCATCTTTTTCCAATTAAAACCATAACTTTCCATAACTGCCTTATCATTTTCTTGATGCACTTTTCTTAACTCTTTGGCATTGTTAATTCTGCATAGTGTTTCTGTCTATGAATTTTCATTTTGAAACATATTCACTATTTTTTACTAATCCTTTCAATTTTATTATTAGAATTTAAATCTATTGAACAATTTGTCATTTTTTATTTATAAATAAAAAAGTTATAAAAAACAAGAACTCATAAAAGTCTTAATATTTTTGACTCCTATAAGTTCTTATTTTTTTTGGCTCCTCCAGTAAGGCTCGAACTTACGACCCTGCGGTTAACAGCCGCAT
>CANPFR010000018.1 GCA_947573445.1 uncultured Clostridia bacterium
TTAGATACGGAATCAATTCGAGAAGGTGGATTTGAGGAAGGGCTAGAAAAGGGAAAAAGAGAAAAACAATTACAAATTGCCAAAAAACTACTTCAAAAGGGTATTTCCATAGAAGTTATTATGGATTCTACAGAATTAACGAGACAAGAAATTGAAATATTAAAAAATGAAATATAATACAAAATGAAAAGTTTTATAATTTTATTACGTTTTCTCAAGTTTTTGTGAAAATAAGAAGTACAAAGTTGGAATGTGATAAAAATATACTATAATACAGAGCGTATTATGGAGAACTGCTGATAAAGTTTTTGTTTTATCAGCACTTTTTTATAGAATGAAAACTTCTCTCAAAAAATCCTTTCAAACCATTGTAATTTTGGAAATTTCATTATATAATACAAAAATAACGAAAAAACAAATAGGAGGAAAAATTATGGCAGACATCACTAAAAATGAGATTATGCATATTGCAAAACTAGCAATGTTAAATTTAACAGATACAGAAATTGAAGGCTATACAAAAGATATGCAAGAAATTTTAGCTTATGCAGAAATGATTAACAATTTAGATACATCAGATATTGATGAAACAATTGGGGCTACTAAGCAAAAAAATAAATTCAGAAAAGACGAAGTAATTGAATTTCAAACGAGAGATAACTTACTTCAAAATGCACCAAGTCAAGCGGAAGGCATGTTCCGCATTCCAAAAGTAATCAATACGTAGGAAATGATTTAAAAATAGAAAGTAGTAAAAAAATGAGGTAAAATATGAAAATTGGAATCGATATTGATGATACAATTGCAGATAGTTATGAAGTCATATTTGCATATGCACAAGATTATACAATCAATCAATTGGGAAAAAGTGCTAAAGTCCAAGAGATTACAGCGAAACATCATTCCTATGTAAATGCTATGCATCAATGGACAGAAACGGAAGAGAAACATTTTTGGGATACGTATTATGGAGAAATTATCCAGAAAATAAAACCTTTTACATTGGCTGTTGAAACGATTCAGAAATTAAAGAAAGAAGGTCATGAAATTATCATTGTTACAGCTAGATGGCCAGAAGAAAAATGGGATGTTGAAAAAATAACATTAGAATGGCTAAAAGAGAACAAAATCGAATATAATGAAATCGTTTTAAATGCAAATAACAAAGCCAAGATTGCATTAGAGCAAAAGTTAGATATATTGATTGATGACAGTTTTCAAAATTGCCAAGAAGTTACCAAAGTTGGGATGAAAACCTATATGATGGAAACAAGGACGAACAAGGGATTAGAGGCTCAAAATATAAAACGAGTTTATTCGTGGCCAGATATTTATAACCAAATTAATTCTGAAAAATAAAAAACGAGAGGAGAGAAGTATGGAACTTTATGAATTAACGGTACATGAGTTAATAGAAAAATTAGAAAAAGGTGAAATAACATCAGAAGAAATTACCAAAAGTTATTTCGAACGAATCAAAGAGAAAGATGGACAAGTTAAAGCGTATGTTTCAATATTGGAAGAACAAGCGATGACAAATGCAAAGCAAGTGGATTGTGACCGAAAAGCTGGAAAAATGTTAAGCAAGTTTGCAGGTATTCCAATTGGAATCAAAGATAATGTATGTGTTACAGGAACACGTACAACGTGTAGTTCTAAAATGCTGGAGAATTTTGTTGCACCTTATAATGCAACAGTAATTGAAAAATTAAAGGCAGAAGATATCATTTGTCTTGGAAAACTCAATATGGACGAATTTGCTATGGGAAGCTCAACAGAAACATCAGCTTTTTTCCCAACACATAATCCCTGGGATTTAACAAGAGTGCCAGGAGGTTCTTCAGGAGGAAGTGCAGCAGCAGTTGCAAGTGATATGGCTCCTTGGGCTTTGGGAAGCGATACAGGAGGATCGATTCGTCAGCCAGCTAGTTTATGTGGTGTTGTTGGATTAAAACCAACGTATGGTTTGGTTTCTAGATTTGGTTTGATTGCCTATGCATCTTCTTTAGACCAAATTGGTCCACTTACCAAAGATGTCACTGACAGTGCAATTTTGCTTAATTTAATTGCTGGTCATGATCCAAAAGATACAACTTCTATGGAATATGAAAAAAAAGACTACAAAGGTAGTTTAATTAATGATGTAAAAGGAATGAAAATCGGAGTTCCTAAAGAATATTTGGGCGAAGGAACAAGTGCAGAAGTAAAAGAAGCAATGTTTAAAGTGATAAAAAAATATCAAGAATTAGGAGCCATAGTGGAAGAATGTTCATTAGATGTTGGGCAATATGCTTCAGCAGTATATTACATTTTAGCGTGTGCGGAGGCTAGTTCAAACTTAGGAAGATTCGATGGAATTCGTTATGGTTACAGAACGGAAAAGTTTGAAAATCTAAGGGATATTTACAAAAACTCAAGAAGCGAAGGATTTGGAACAGAAGTAAAAAGGAGAATTATTTTAGGAACCTATGTACTAAGTTCAGGGTATTATGATGCTTATTATAAAAAAGCACAAAAAGTAAGAACTATGATCAAAAATGCATATGCTGAATTGTTCAAAAAATACGATTTACTATTAAGCCCAGTTTCACCAACAACAGCCTTCAAAATCAGCGAAAAAATGAATGATCCACTACAAATGTATTTAGCTGATATTTGTACAGTACCAGTTAACATTGGTGGTCTTCCAGGAATGAGCATTCCATGTGATGTCGATTCTGAAGGGTTACCAATCGGATTCCAACTAATTGCCAAACCATTTGCTGAAGAAACCATTTTCCGTGCAGCATTTACCTATGAGCAAAATACAAATTTTAGAGAAGAACATAAACCAACATTCAAATAAAAACCTACCAATAGATAATCTATAGTGGGAATTATACGACTTGGGTACAGGTTGGTCTTGATCAACCCCAAAAAGAAAGGAGAAAAAATGTCAAAACAAGATTACGAAATCGTCATAGGATTAGAAGTTCATTGTGAGTTATCGACAAAAACAAAAATATTTTGCAGTTGTTCTGCAGAATTTGGTGGTGAGCCAAACACGCATTGTTGCCCAATTTGCATGGCAATGCCAGGAACACTTCCCGTTTTAAATGAAAAGGTTGTGGAATATGCGGTAAAAGCAGGTTTAGCTACTAACTGTAAAATTGCACAAAATAGCAAAAATGATCGAAAAAATTATTTCTATCCAGATTTGCCAAAATCATATCAAATTTCACAATTTGACATACCACTTTGCTATGATGGCTATATCAACATTGAAACAGAAGAAGGAGAGAAAAAAATTCGTTTAGAACGTATTCACATTGAAGAAGATGCTGGAAAATTGAATCACGATGATTATGGAAGAGGCAGTTTTGTGGATTTAAATCGTGCTGGAGTTCCACTAATTGAATGTGTTTCTAAGCCAGATTTACGTAGCAAAGAAGAGGTGGATAGCTACCTTAGAAAAATAAAATCCATTTTTGAATACATTGGTATTTCAGATTGTAAAATGCAAGAAGGTTCACTTCGTGCAGATGTCAATGTATCAGTCAGAAAAAAAGGAGCGACTGAATTTGGAACAAGAACAGAAATGAAAAATATGAATTCATTTCGAAATATTTCCAGATTGATTGAATATGAAACTAATCGACAAATTGAAGTATTAGAAGAGGGAGGAGAAATTATACAAGAAACACGTCGCTGGGATGATATTTCAGGGAAAACATTTTCCATGAGAGACAAAGAAGATGCCGAAGACTACCGCTATTTTCCAGATCCTGATTTAGTAGCAATTCAATTGTCAGATGAATACATTGAAAAGATTCGAAATGCTTTACCAGAATTACCAGAAAGTCGTAAAAAAAGATATTTAGAAGAGTATCAATTGATACCAAAAGCTGCTAATTTTGTGACCAGTTCCAAATATTATTCCGATATGTTTGAAGAAGCAATCAAAATTTGTCAAAATCCAAAAACAGCAAGCAATTTAATGATGTCTGAAATAGCTAGGATTTTGAATGAAAGAGAAGAGGAACCAGAGCAAATTCCATTTACAGGAAGAGAATTGGGCGAGTTAGTTCAATTAATTGACAAAGGAACAATTAGTTCTAGTATTTCCAAAAAAGTTTTGGAAGAATTATTTGAAAATCCAAAATCTGCTCCAAGCAAAATTATTGAGGAAAAAGGTTGGGTTCAAATTTCGGATGAAGGAGCCATCCAAGAAGTTGTAAACAAAATTCTTCAAGCCAACCCACAATCCATTGCAGATTACAGAGCAGGTAAAGATAGAGCATTAGGCTTTCTAGTAGGCCAAGCTATGAAAGAAACCAAAGGTAAAGCTAATCCACAATTATTGAACAAACTATTCATAGAGGAATTGAAAAAATAAGAGAAGATTAATTGCATCAAAAAAACGTTGGCACAGCAAATAAAGTTTTGGCTAGAAGTTCCAGAAAACCAGACAATGTTTTTTTGGCAGGAAAGGGATTTAAAGGGAAGAGCATGTAAGCCCTTCCCTTTAGCTATTTTCTTTCTTCCATTTTCCAATCACCAAAGTGAAAGCAACGGGAAATAATCCAATCATCAAACCAGTTCGAAAGATAATCAAACTTGCTTCATAAAGAAAAATAGAGATATAGTATGTATTGTAAAAAGATAATAGAAGTACACCAATCAAACAAGTAATCATTGATATAATCAAGCATTTTTCAATCATATGAATTGCTTTTGGTTCAAAATAACCAGAGCATTTTTGGAAAAACTTTTGCATAAGCGCCTCCTTAAAATAACGATTTCTTTAAATTAATCTTATCATTTTGGAGGATAAGTTGCAAATGTAATATTTGGAAGTTATTATTTGCATACTGCTTGCCACAACAAGTGTTTTTATAAAAAACAGAAAGAATATTGGCAAATATAGTTTGAAATACTAAAATAATTATTAGATTCATTCAAAAATTCACCAATAAACAAAAAAATAATCGTCCTCATGACGATTATTTTATGGTATTTAATTTTTTTGCCAAAGCAGATTTTTTTCTAGAAGCTGTATTATCTTTGATTACACCTTTGGAACAAGCTTGGTCTACTTTTTGAACCGCTAGTTTGAAAGTTTCTTCTGCTTTTGTTTTATCTCCAGCTTCTACTGTTTCAAGGAATGTTCTAATGGCAGTTTTGTAAGCTGATTTGATTTTTTTATTTCTAAGAGTTTTGGTTTCAATCACTCTAGTTCTTTTGATAGCAGATTTAATATTTGGCATTTTTGCACCTCCTTAAATAGTGAAATAGTTATTTACTTTCAGTATTTTAACACGAATATTTATAAAATGCAAGCTTTTTCCAAAAAAAGTTAAAAAAATAGAAAAAATATCGAAAATACATCAATTTTTCACACAATTTTCACAAAAACATAATAAATCTGAAATGTATTTGTGATATAGTAAAATACGATAAAAAATAAAAAAGGAGAAAAAGTATGATTGCAATTGGTTCAGATCATGGGGGATATAAATTAAAAGAAGAAATTAAGAAATATTTTGAAGAACAAAATATAGATTATCAAGATGTACGGGACTTATAGTGAAGAAAGGGCAGATTTTCCAGTATATGCTAAAAAAGTGGCTGAGGCTGTTCAAAAAAAGGAATGCGAATGGGGGATTCTTATTTGTAAAACAGGATTTGGGATGTCAATTGTTGCCAATAAATATCAAGGGATACGTTGTGCAGCTTGTTACCATGAAGCAACAGCCAAACAAGCGAAGGAACATTCCAATATTAATGTATTAGCCATACCAGCAGATTATGCAAGCATTAGTGATGCTGTCAAAATGATAAGAGTGTGGCTAGGTTCTGAGTTTTTAGGTGGTAGATATGCCGAAAGATTACAAATGATAGAAGAAATTGAAAAAGAGAATATGAAATAAGAAAGGTTGTTAAAATGTGGGGAGACATAGCAATAGCATTTATGATAGCGTTTATGACATCATTTATGATGACGCCTCAAACCATTCGATTAGCTAGAAAATTAGGGGCTGTTGATACACCACAAGATGAAAGACGCATTAATAAAATAACCATGCCACGATTAGGTGGTTTAGCTGTTATTGCAGGTTTTATTATATCGATTGTGTATTTATTAATTGTCATGTCAATTGAATCAAAGATAGATTTATCAAGAGATAATTATCATACAAAACTGATGGGATTTGCCATAGGTGGTTTTATCATTTCTCTCGTATGCTTTTATGATGATGTAAAAGGGACAAAAGCAATTGTAAAACTAATTGCTCAGGTGATAGCAGCTGTTGTTGTCGTAAAATCAGGCTTAATGATTGATTCCATTGATATGCCATTATTTGATAGAATTGGAAAAGAAAATGAACTGTTTTATCAAATTCTTACAGTTTGTTGGATTATTGGCATTACAAATGCGATGAATTTAATGGATGGATTAGATGGATTATCTACAGGAATATCGATTATTTCATGTGTTTCTTTGTTAATGATATTTTCTTTAAATGGTTCACCAATCATATCAATTGTGTTAATTACGGCTTTATGTGGTTCTCTGGTTGGTTTTTTGCCATACAATTTTAATCCTGCTAAAACTTTTATTGGCGATACAGGTTCCAATTTTTTGGGATATTGTTTATCAGTTATTTCTATTTTAGGGATTGCGAAAACTTATACAGCCATTGTCATTGTGGCACCATTAATCGTACTGGCTTTACCGTTATTTGATACAATTTTTGCAATTTTTAGAAGATTAATTCACGGAAAATCGCTAAAAGCAATTATTGAACCAGATGCCAATCATTTACATCATAAAATGTTACAAAAAGGATTTACCCAAAAACAAGCAGTTCTGATTATGTATGGTTTAACGGCAACGCTTGGTATGTTTGCTATTATTTTAATGGAAAGTGGAATTTGGAAAGCATTATCATTTGCTTTAATTATCATCGTTATTATTGCAATGGGATACAAAGAGTTTTTCAAACAAAGATTGCTAGAGGATAACGAGTCAGAGGCAGAAAGAACAGAGAAAGAATAAGTATCTGTTCTTTTTTTTGGAAATTAAGATGAAAAGTGCAACAATAAATTGACATAATTAAATAAAGTATGATATAATACCAACACGAGGGATTTATTATGTATTATAATTGGAAAGAAACAACCAATACAGAAGAATTAAAAATTGTATGTAACTTAATCAAAAATGGAGAAATTGTGATATTTCCAACAGAAACCGTTTATGGAATTGGAGCCAATGCTTTTGATAAAAAGGCTGTCGGAAAAATTTTTATGGCAAAGGGGAGACCATCTGATAATCCACTTATCGTACACATTGCAGATAAAAGAATGATTGCTGAAATTGCCAAAGAGATTACAGAAGTAGAACAAAAATTGATTGACCATTTTATGCCAGGCCCATTTACACTAATTTTAAAGAAAACTGACAAAATACCAAACATTGTTTCAGCAGGCTTGGAAACAGTGGCCATTAGAATGCCAGATAATGTGATTGCTAGGGGGATTATTACTTTCTCAGGAGTACCCATTGCTGCACCAAGTGCCAATATTTCAGGAAAACCAAGTGGAACTAACTTAAATGACATACGTAAAGAATTAGAAGGAAAGGTTTCAGCAGTTGTAGATGGCGGAGAAACGGAAATTGGATTAGAGTCTACAGTTGTAAAGGTAATTGACGAAGTACCATGTATTTTGAGGCCTGGAAAAGTGACTTTGGAAGAGATAAAAAAAGTAATTGGTCAGGCAGATTTTGGAAATGGTATTTTTACACCAGTGGATGAAGATGAAGAAATTGAAACGCCAGGAGTTAAGCATAAACATTATGCTCCCAATGTGGCTGCTAAATTAATATATTCTGAAAATGAAGATGATTTGCTATTTGAAATAAACCAAGAAATAAAAGCTTGTAGAGGAGATGTGGTGGTTCTTGGATTTGATGAACATAAAGAAAAAATTGTTGTAGCAGAACATCGATTTATAAATTTGGGGAGCAAACATAATTTAGAAGAAATTGCTAAAAATATTTTTTCTGCATTAAGAAAATCAGATGAATTAGGTGGCAAGTTAATCCTGATAGAAGGAGTAAAAAAAGAAGGGTTGGGTGTCGCTATTATGAATCGATTGCTACGAAGTTGCAGTTACAATTATGTAGAACTTTAGAAAACAAAGGAGGACAAAATGTATTTGATTGTGGGACTAGGAAATCCAGAAACAGATTATGCTAACACAAGACATAATATGGGATTTCAGGTAATCAATAAATTAGCCAAAGAATATGGATTTGATATCGCACGAACAAAATTTAATAGTAAATATGAAAAAGCCATGATAGAAGGGCAAAAGGTAATTTTAGTAAAACCGCAAACCTTTATGAATGCTAGTGGAGAGGCGGTTATTGAATTTGTGAATTTTTACAAAATAGAACTTGACAAAATTATTATTATTTACGATGATGTTGATATCGAGCCAGGTAAAATTAGAATTCGCAAAAGTGGTTCACCAGGGACACATAATGGGATGAAATCAGTGGTGCATTTTTTGAATAGTGAAGATTTTCCAAGAATTCGAGTAGGAATTGGCAAACCAGATGAAAATACTGATATGATAGAACATGTAATTGGAGCTATTCCAGAGGAAGAAAAAACGCAATTAGTAGCTGGGATAGAGAAAGCTAAAAATGCAATTATTGCGTTGTTAAAAAATGGTATCGATGTTTCGATGAACCAATATAACTAAAATAGAAACAGGAGAAATAGCATGAATGTAGGATTTGTTTCACTACGGATGTAGTAAAAATTTAGTAGATACAGAGATGATGATTGGATTGTTTAAGAGACAAGGGTTTCAGGTTGTAAATTGCCCTGAAAAAGCTGATATTATTTTGATTAACACTTGTGGTTTTATTGGGACTGCAAAAGAAGAGGCGATTAACACGATATTAGAAATGGCTGATTTGAAAGAAAATGGAAAATGTCAGTTTTTAATTGTTACAGGCTGTTTAGTGAAAAGATACAAAAAGGAATTAGAAAAGGCCTTGCCAGAGGTGGATTTGTTTGTATCGATTGACGAATATGATGAGATGTGGGAGCAAATAGAGAAATTATTCGGTATTTCTTCAAAATCTAAAAATACATTGGATTATATGGAGCGAGTCGTGAGTACTGGTAATACCACTGCTTATTTGAAAATTGCAGAAGGATGTAGTAATCATTGTACCTATTGTGCAATTCCGAGTATACGAGGCCCTTATGTTAGTAGACCAATGGAAGAAATTTTAAAAGAGGCAGAACGTCTAGCTAATTTGGGGTATCAGGAGATTATTGTGACTGCTCAAGATACAACCAAATATGGGATTGATTTATATGGTAAGCAAAGATTGGCAGAACTTTTGGAAAAACTGTCTCAAATTGATGCATTCAAATGGATTCGTTTTTTGTATGCTTATCCAGAAAGTGTGACAGATGAATTGATTCAAGTTGTAAAAAAGAATGATAAAATTTGTCATTATTTTGATATTCCATTGCAACATATTTCAGATGAAGTGTTGAAAAGAATGAATCGCAAAAGTGATGCGAAATCAATTGAAAATTTGATGCTAAAATTACGCCAGGAAATTCCGGATGTAGTTATTAGAACAACAATGATGGTTGGATTTCCAGGTGAGACAGAAACAGATTTTGTTAAATTGTGCGAATTTGTAGAAAAGATGAGATTCGAAAAATTAGGTGTTTTTCGTTATTCCAAAGAAGAAGGAACACCAGCTAGTAATCAAAAAGGGCAGATTCATGATAAAACCAAACAAAAACGTTGGAATCTTATCATGAAAAAACAAGAACAAATTTCGAAAGCAAAATTACAAGAAAAAGTTGGTAAAGTGTATACCGCTTTGATAGATGGAATAACAGAGGATGGAAAATATTTGGTGGCAAGAAGTTATATGGATATTCCAGATGAAGATAGTGTGATTTATCTTAAAAATAATGGAAAAATACAAACTGGTGATTTTGTAGAATGTGAAATAAGTGGAGTGAAAGGATATGATATGTTAGGAAAAATCAAATAAATTAAAAGGGGGAACTGTAAAAAACGCAATTGATGGTGTGAGAAGTTTTGGGTAATATTCAAAATTTTGATCGCTTTTCTTCTTGAAAAGATAGAGTTTTTTGACAGTCCTCCTTTTAAAATAATTTAGTTGACTAATTCCCTAAATTTTTATATAATATACAAAATATATTACCAAATGAAGGAGAAATAAATGATAAAAAAATTACTTACTTTTATCATGTTAATATTTATTTTAATTGGCTTTGGAATCGGTATCTATTTTGCTGTTTTTTCGAACCCTGAATCACAGGTACAAAAAGAAAGAGAGGAAGCCATTTTTGGAATGATGCAAACAAAGCAAGTAGAAATAAGCGAATTTTTTACATTTGGTCAGTGTTTCAATTTTTCAGGGAAATTGTCAGGTATTTCTAAGGACAATTTTGAAAGTGCAAAATTGTACCTAACAAATGGATCTGGATTTGAAAAAACGTATCCTTTAGATGGCAAATTTGAAGAGGGCGAATTGATTTTGTCAACAACAAGTGAAATGAATACAGGATTATTATTGGATGATTTAACAGAAGGAAAATATGTAGCACTTGTTAGGTTGAAATTAAATAATAGTGTGAATCCCAAATATTATTCCTTACAAAATGGTTCAGAATATAGTAACATAGAATATTATACAATTACAAAAGAAAAGGCGAATCATAAAATTGAGATAGCCTTTAAGGCAAAAAAATATAATAATCAAGAGTATGCTTATTTAGAATTAGGTGTTGCAAATGCTGAAAAGCCAGCAGAGGTTTATGATATTGTAATTGATGCAGGTCATGGCGGAAAAGATGTTGGGGAAAAAGCAGGAGCTGATACAGAGGCTGATATTGCATTGGCTTATGCCAAATTGCTAAAAGAAAGGTTGGAAACCCAAGGTTTAAAAGTAAAACTAACCAGAGATGACACCAATACAGATAGCTACACAGCCACCAATATGTATGATACGAATGGTAGAATCACACTAGCTTGTGCTTCTAAAGCAAAATATATGTTATCTTTGCATATTAATAATGGAAATAATGGTTTAAAAGGGGTTGAAATTTATGCACCAGGTAAGTCTAATTTAAAATTAGCTCAAAGTATGGCTGATAAAATCATAACCTATACTGATGTGGAATATTCTAATAACACATCATTTAAAAAAGAAGAAGGGGTTTATGTCAGAAATTTTACCCAAAATGTGATCAAAGAATATGCCAATACAGCAAGCCAAAAAGGCTATGAACCTTATGCTTTGACGTTAGATACACCTTATTTATACACCATTCGCGAGGTAGGAGGAATTGCTACCAATGCTTATGTGGATGGAAGAAATACAAGTTATTCTGCGAATCCATATTGTCATTCAAACCAAGGAATTGAGTGTTACCAAATTGAGCTAGGGTACATAAAACATGATTTAGAAATCATAAAAATGCAAATGGAACAGTATGTAACTGCAATTTCAGAGGCGATATTAGAAAATTGATGGAAAGAAAGGAAAACAGGATGAGGATTTTTGATAAAATAACACAACTTTTTGTAACAGCAAAAGAAAAACGTGAAGCGAAACGCAAAGAAAAGCTATTAATTGAAACAGATGATGATGAATTGGTTGTGAATTTGCTTCCAGCCGAAAAAGACAATTTTCATATTGATATTCATAAAGTAGTCAAAACAATGCAAGATTCTGGAAATATGACAGAAGTGGTGAAAAATAATTTAGAAGAAATTATGGTGCAAGATAAGCTACGAGATACATTAAAAGAGTTGGAAGATGCTCATGTGCTCGAAGTCATTGAAGAAAGTAAAGAAACGTTACAAGAACAAGGAAAGATTGTTTTAGCGATTAAAGCCATTGATGATAAGGAAAAGCGATTAGAAGCAACCGAAGAAAATTTAAAATACTTGACTACTTCTGAAACAGCAAGTGTTTTAAGCTCTGTGAAGGAGAGTCATGAAACCAAAAAAGCGAGGGAACTTGAACATAAAAAAATAAAGCTTGCGAGTGAACAAATTTTAAGAATGTTGGTTAAATATGGACATGTAAGTCAAGTGGATATCAAAGAAATGATAGCTACCTTACAAGAGGAAAGTTCAAAGTTGACAATTATTAAATTATGTTTGTTTAGAATAAAAGAATATGATTCGTATCAAAAAAGGAATATTACGGAAGAAGCTAAGTGTAAAATGGTATATAATTTACTAAAAATGACAGATGTAGATATTTCAAAAAAATATAAATTTATGAATGATTCAATTATGAAAACAAAACTTTTAAGTTTTTCTGAAAGTAATACCGTTATGCAAAAGTTAGAGAGTGATAAAAACAAACAGGAAAAAGAAGAAAGAGAGAGAATGTCTAGATTAAAGAGTAGACCAAAAGGAGGGGAAGAGTATGAGTGATAAAATTAAGCCAAGAACAATTTCAGGGGTTTTGGAATTGTTGCCAAATGACCAAGTGGTTTTTAATCAAATGGTAGATAAAATTAGAAAAGTGTATGAAAGTTTTGGCTTTTTGCCATTGGATACACCAATGATTGAGTTATCGGAAATTTTGCTTGCTAAGGCGGGTGGAGAAACAGAAAAACAGATTTATCGTTTTCAAAAAGGAGACAATGATTTATCATTGCGATTTGATTTAACAGTGCCATTTGCCAAATATGTTTCAATCAATCAAAATGAATTAGCTTTTCCATTTAGGCGATATCAAATTGGGAAAGTGTATCGTGGGGAGAGACCACAGAAATGCCGTTTTAGAGAATTTTATCAATGTGATGTTGATGTGATTTCTGATAAATTAGATGTTATTCATGATGCAGAAATGGTGAATATTATTTATGAAGCTTTTCAATCATTGGATTTGGCGAAGTTTACAATTTGTATCAATAATCGAAAAGTTCTAAATGGTTTTTTTGAAGCACTAGAGATTTCAGAAAAAAAAGTGGAAATTCTTAGAATCATTGATAAAATTGATAAAATTGGTGAAATAGCTATGCGTGAAGAACTTGATAAAATAGGTGTTTCACAAGAGAAAATCAATAGAATATGTGAGTTTATTTTAATCACAGGGAATACAGAAGAGAAAATGGCTCAATTAAAAGAAATGAAAATACAAAATGAAACATTTGTAGAAGGCTTATTAGAATTAGAAAAAGTTGCAAAATATGTCAAACAATTCGGAATTCCAGAAGATTGTTTTCGTATCGATTTAAAAATTGCTAGAGGATTGGATTATTATACAGGAACAGTTTATGAAACATTTTTTGATGAATATCGAAATTTGGGAAGTGTTTGTTCTGGTGGAAGATATGATAATTTAACCGAATATTATACGGATAGGAATTTCCAAGGAGTTGGTATTTCGATTGGTTTAACAAGGCTATATGCTCAGTTAAAAGAGATGGGACTAATTAAAACACAAGCAAGTTCGATTGCTCAAGTTTTGGTGGTTCCAATGGATGAAAAGGCTAGTGAATTTGCTTTAAAAATTGCCCAAAATTTGCGTAAAAATGCAATTAACACAGAAATTTATGCTAATTTTTATAAAGATATGAAAGCTAAACTAAAATATGCAGATAAACTCAATATTCCTTATGTTTGTATTATTGGTGAAGACGAAATAAACCAAAATTGTGTGATGCTAAAGAATATGAAGGAAAAAACACAAAGAAAAGTGGGACTTGAGGATATTTTTGAGGCGATAAAATGAGTGGCATAAATTGATATTTACGAAATTTAAATCATATGTTATAATCAAACCCAAGTAACAAAGGAGATAAGAAATATGAATATAGCCTTAGTTGTAGCATTTTTGTTTTATATTGGAAGTTCATTTGGGTGGCTTTTAGAATTATTTTATAGACGTTTAATTGCCAAAAAATGGATTAATCCAGGATTTTTAACAGGCCCTTATTTGCCAATTTATGGAATTGGTTTATGTATGCTCTTTAGTTTATCATTTGTAGATATGTCATTTATTCAAAATCCTATTTTACAAAACATTTTATTACTGATTTTTATGGGAATTGCTATGACAATAATCGAATATGTTGCTGGTATTATATTTATCAAAGGTTTGAAAGTAAAATTATGGGATTACTCTAATATGTGGGGGAATGTTGATGGAATTATTTGTCCATTGTACACATTTTTATGGAGCATTTTAGGAGCAGTTTATTATTTTTTCATCCAAAGTCGCATGATAGAAGCAGTTGAATGGCTTTCTCATAATTTAGCATTTTCCTTCGTGATTGGATTTTTCTTTGGTATATTGACCATTGATATCATAAATTCGATGAATTTAGTTGTTAAACTAAGAAAATTTGCAAAGGAAAATCAAATACTGGTTAGATTTGAAGAACTTAAAATGCATATTCGTGAAAATCAAGAAAAAAGAAGAGAAAGAATTAATTATTTATTTGCTTTTAAAACAAATCGAAGATTAAGTGAAATTTTAGATGAATATAAAAATAAATATCAAAATCGAAAAAGATAGATTCAAAAGAAAAGGGAGGGATTCAAAAAATGAAAAATCAAAGAGGAATAACACTTACCATATTAGTGATAACTGTTATTATGATGGCACTTATTTTTGGTGCGATTTCTTATAATTCTGTATCTAGTTATCGTTTAAATGCGTATTACATTATGTGTGCTGATATTGAGTTATTGGACGAAAAAATTGCTTTGTATTATTTAGAAAATAAAGATAAAGAATCCGAAAAAGAAAATTTTGGCTTACCAATCATTTTAAATGAAAGTAAGCCAATTCAAGAATTAATTACGAATTATTCTACTGAAAATGTCAATTATAATCCCAATAATAGTGGAACTTTGTATAAGATTGAACTAGGAAGATTAGACAATTTATCCATTCAAAATGCTGATTATTATATTGATCCACAAAGTCATACGATTTATGCAGGAACTGGCAGAAAAATTGAAAATGAAACCTATTATACTGTACCAGTTCATTACCAAGCAATTGATTTAAATCAGTATCAATGAATTATCCCTTAAGCTCTACAACTGTAACGCCATCTTCGCCTTCACCAAAGGTTCCCAAACGGAAACTTTGAACATGAGGGTGTTTTTTTAAAAACTGATGAATTCCTTTTTTCAAAGTTCCAGTGCCTTTTCCATGTACAATTCGTACCGTACCTAGACCATTTAAAGTGCAGTTATCCAAGTATTTATCAACCACAAAACAGGCCTCCTCTACAGTTTGCCCAATCACATTTACTTCAGGAGAAATTTTGGAAACTTGGAATTCATGTTTAGAATGTGAGGCGATAGAAGGTATTTTAGTGGGTGCTTTAGTTAAAACTAAATCTGTAAATTTAACATAAGTTTTAAGATTCCCCATTTGGACTTGTACCATATCATTTTTGTTTACTTCTGAGAGAACAATGCCCACTTGATGAAAAGACGAAATCTCAACAGTTAAGCCAGGTTTGATATCTTCTTTTTGGAAAGAAGTATTTTTTTTCTCCTTTTTTGGGGAAATCGATAAATGATCAATTTTCTGATTTAATTGATTTCTTAAATCATTTGATTTTCTGCGGTTGGAAGAGCTTTCTAGCTCTTTGATAATTTCATTGGCGTCTTCTTTGGCAGAAAGTAGAATTTCTCTGGCTTTCAGTTTTGCATTTTCTAAGATTTCTGTTTCTTTAGAAGTTACAAGTTCATATTTTTCTTGATAAGATTTTTTTAGTAGCTGAGTTTCAGCCAATTCTGCCTCAATTTTTGATTTTTTTTCCTCTAAAATGCGTCGATCTTCATAGATATGATTCAAAAGTTCCTCTACATTTGTCGTTTCTTCATTAATAAATTCCTTAGCACGTTCAATAATATTTTCCGAAATTCCTAAGTTTTTACTAATTACGAAAGCATTGCTACGCCCTGGAACACCAATTAATAATTGATAAGTAGGAGTCAAAGTATCCAAATTGAAAGCAACACTTGCATTTTCAAAACCATTTGTAACCAAAGCAAAATTTTTGATTTCGTGGTAATGTGTTGTCGCAATTGTTAGAATATGGTTTTGATTCAAATGCTCTAAAATACTAATGGCTAAGCTGGACCCCTCAATGGGGTCAGTACCAGAGCCTAATTCGTCTACTAAAACAAGACTATTAGAAGTCGCATGTTTTAGGAGAAATGCAATATTTGTCATATGAGATGAAAAGGTACTTAGTGAATCACTAATACTCTGTTCATCGCCAATATCTGCAAAAATATCGTCGAAAATAAAGATACTACTTCCAGATTTGGCTGGAATCGGAAGACCACTCATTCCCATCAAAACCAATAAACCTACAGTTTTTAAGACCACTGTTTTTCCACCTGTGTTTGGTCCAGTGATAATAAGGCTTGTAAAATCTTTACCTAACTCAATTGTGTTTTTTACAGCACTTTCGTGAGGAATTAGAGGATGATAACAGTCCATCAAAGAAATTGATTTTTCATCATTAATGATTGGTTCTGTGCATTCAAATTCTTTGGAAAAATTGGCTTTGGCAAAAATAAAATCCAATAAACCAATCAAATTTACGGTGTTTGACAAATCATCTAAATGTTCGAAAAAGAGGCTTGATAATTTCATCAAAATTTTTTCGATTTCAATTAGTTCATTATTGTGCAAGTGATTCATTTCGTTGTTCATCTCAAAAATTGCAATAGGTTCGACAAATAAACTTGAGCCACTCGTAGAAATGTCGTGGACAAAGCCTTTTACTTCAGAACGATATTCACTTTTTACTGGAATTACAAATCGATTATTTCGAATGGTTATGATTGGTTCTTGTACATATTTTGAGTGCAAAAGAGAGTTCAATTTGCTATGAATTTCTTGCTCTTTTTTGCGAATATTGTTACGAATATTTTTTAGTTCTGGAGAGGCATTATCATCCATGGTATTTTCATCAATGATGGCAGAGTGAATGGATTTGACAATTCCAGGATTGGAATATAAGTTCTCGAATAAGTTCGTCAAATTTGCAAAATCAGAAAGTTCAATGACATTGGTATCCAAATAAGTTTTCAAATTTTGCGAAATTTCTAGAATATTAGCCAAATCGAGAAGCTGTTTTTGTTTTAAAGAGTTGGAATTTTCCAATTGTTTGATGGGAATGCTTATGTCAGCTATCTCAAAAATCGGAGCATTTCCAAGACGATATAAAAGTGTTAAAGCTTCACTTGTTTGTTTCAAGGCTTTGGTAATGTCTTTTTTGTTCGTCATAGGCATAAGTTCCTCAGCGAATCTTTTTCCCATATATGTCATAGCAAAATCTGAAATGATTTTGCGGATTTGATTAAATTCTAATTTTTCTAATGTTTTTGTGTTCATAATTTCATCCTTTCTGTTTGATGGAAGTATTATATCATGAAAAATGGGAATTGAAAAGGGGGGAGATTTTATATTATAATTACTTTACAAATGTATCGAATTAATAAGAATAGTGAAATGGTTCAAAAATAAAGAGATTAAAACAAAAAAATAAATTTACAATCATAGATATTATTGAAAATCTACATAAATAGCAAAGCCCACGCAATTGCCGTTGTGGGGTTTTTAGTTTATGCTTATAAAATTTTACTTTTACTATAATTATAATATACTGTATTTTAGGGTTTTTGTCAAAATGTTTTCAAAAAAATATTTTTTATAATTTGCTGTTTATAATATTAATAAACAGCAATAAATTAATTTTTCTTTCCATAAAACTTGACAATCTACATAAAACATGATAAAATTTTCTCATCATATCAAGAAAGGAGCGTTAGTAAACTAGAAACAAATAATTTTGTTAGTGAATGAAACAGAAGGAGGAAGACAAATGGAAGAAAGTAATGTTTTAAAGAAATTCCAATGGAAACAAAAGATGAAACGGCAAATGCATTGCCAGATTCTAGTAATTGTAATTTTTATGTTAACCATGTCGGTAATGATCAATTATGCGATGTGGGATTTTGAAGGAGGAATACAATGTCTATTGATGGCGGGAGCAAGTGTAGGTTGTATTGCTGCTTTGGCATATATGGCTTTATATACTGTTTATGCAATTTACAAAAATCATGTTAAAAAACTGGAAGAGTTTGATGCTGAAATGGAAAAGGAGGAATTTTTTCGTTATCTGTCAGATAAAGGAAAAATTGATATTCAGCCCAAGCTTGGTTTTGAGGAGAAGGATTACAAGCTTGAGGAGGCAATCCTACAATCTCATTTGAGATGTTGGGTGATGAAGTATAGATTTGAAGAACTTATTCTACGCATCTGTATAGATGATAAGAGAAACGATAAAGAGGAATGCATCTGGGCTGAATTTGTTGATTATGACTTTTTCCAGAAGTATTTCACCTGGAAATAAATTGTATAATTGAATAAAAGGGGGGACCAAATGGTGCCCCTAAAAAAATGTTCTTATTATGTAATATTTAAGAAAACACTGTTTTTTAAGTTTGCAATAACTAAAATTTCAGCAGGTTCAAAACACAAAAAGTCCCAATTGACAAATTTTGTAAAATATGATATATAATAAGTATATTAAAAAAGTAGCACATTGAAAAAATTTTCTTAAAAGAATAAGGAGGACATCATATGTTAGGAAAAATCTTGAAATCCCAAAAAAAGGTATCGACAGAAAGGGAAAAACGGTTTTTTGACGATACAAACGTAGTTTGTGAAGAAGATAGCATTGGTACGAAGATACAAGAGTGGTGTAGATACTGTGATTCTATGTGTTTTCAAGAAATACTTGAAAAGATAGGTTTCCAGATGCCAGTTACATTACAAATGTCAAATGACAAAATGATGATAAACGGAAAAACGGAAATTAGGCTAAAAAGTCTATCAAGGTTTGTGGGGAGTTACCAAAAGCATCATATTCAGAGGGTGGATGAAAATGAAAGCAAAGAGTATTCTATAGAATTTCTGAAAGACGGTGGTGTAGCCGTTCAAGAAGAGATTATCACCAAAAAAGTTGGAGAAACAAAGTTGAGATTCTTTTTTCCGACTATCGAGAACTATAGAGTTAACAGGAAGAGGACTTATTGCATCGAACATAATGACCTTTTGGTTGAGATTTTTTGTGGTTTCGATTATGAGAAAAATTCTCAAATCAAACATCATCCAGAATTGGATGAGGCGTTATTGACTGCAGTTGACCTGCCTAAATTTAGGAATGCTAAAACGTTATTAAGGCTTTACCCTGAAATGTTAGCAGGTGAAGTGCCTGAAGTTGTGATTTATAGGACGCTGTTAGGATTTTACCCTGAAATTAAGAAAAATAGGGTAGTCATAAAAATGTCTGAAATAAGTGAAAATTCGATTGAAACTTTATGGAGGGTCCAGAGATTGAATGGAACGGTTGAGGAAATCAAAAAGAACACAGATGCAGTAAGTTGCTGTGTGAGGACAGATAAAACTGCCTACCGATATGAAAGGGACAGGACCATTGTGGAGCTGAAAGACGGCACGTTAAAAGTCGAAATCGGAGATTTTGCTAAAAATAGTTCAGCATATCAGGCAGCAATAGGATGGATCGAGAATCTCTGCCAAGAGGCTCTTAACATGAATGTTTTTTAAAAGAGAAGAAGAAACCGATTAGGTTTTATCGGATGCAAGCAAAAGGTCGCCGAAATGGTGGCCTTTTGCTATTGCCATCGTTTTTAGAAAATGATATAATAAGACAAAAGGGAAGAAGAAAAAGGATAGAAAACATGAAAGTTATAGTAATTGGTGGTGGTCCAGCAGGAATGATGGCTGCCATAATGGCAGCGAAAGCCAAAAATGAAGTCGTTTTATTAGAAAAAAATTTATCTTTGGGACGTAAGCTTTTGATAACTGGTAAAGGTAGATGTAACCTTACGAGTTCTCTTGCGATGAGCGAATTTATCAACAATACACCAGGCAATGGTAAGTTTTTGTTTAGTGCATTTGATCAATTTACCAATCAAGACATTATTAAAATGCTAAAAGAAAATGGTTTAGAAGTAAAAAAGGAACGTGGAAATCGTGTTTTTCCCGTGACAGACAAAGCACAAAGTGTGTTGGATTGTTTTGAAAAAGAATTGAGGAAAAATCATGTTACGATTAGAAAGAATGTGGAAGTTACTGGAATTAATGTAAAAATAATGCACGAAGAACGAAAAGTGGAAAGTGTTACTTTTAAAAGCGGGGAAAAAATCAAGGCGGATAAAGTTATTTTGGCTACAGGAGGCAAAAGTTATCCCAAAACAGGGTCTAATGGAAGTGGTTATTTAATTGCACGAAAATTGGGTCATACAATTGTGACACCGCGTGCTTCTATTGTGCCTTTGGAGGCAGAACGAGAAATATGTCAGAATTTGCAAGGGTTATCTTTGAAAAATGTAAAAGTATGGCTAAAAAATATAGAGTCAAATCAAAAGATATACGAAGATTTTGGAGAAATGTTATTTACGCATTTTGGTGTCAGTGGACCTACGATTTTGAGTTCGTCAGCCCATTTATTAAGAGTTAAAAAAGTGGATGAATTATTGAAAAACTATAAAATTAAATTGAAAATTGATTTAAAACCAGCCCTTTCAGCAGAAGAACTAGACAACCGAGTCAGACGCGATTTCGAAGAAGTTAAGAATAAGGAATTCAAAAATAGTTTAGGAAAATTGTTGCCTAAAAAATTGATAGAAACAATGATTGAAATGTCAGGCATAAATCCAGATAAAAAAGTAAATGAAATCACAAAAGAAGAGAGGAGAAAACTGGTAGAGTTGTTAAAAGATTTTGAGATAACCATAACAGGTTTTCGCCCGATTGAAGAGGCAATTGTAACAGCAGGTGGGATTTCAGTAAAAGAAATTAATCCGAAAACAATGGAATCCAAACTGGTGAAAGGTTTATTTTTTGCAGGTGAAGTTATTGATGTGGACAGTTATACAGGTCGGATTTAACTTGCAAATAGCGTATTCGACAGGTTATGTGGCAGGAGGAAATCATGTTTAAAAGTATTGAAGAAAATGTGAGTGGTGAAATAGTAGAGAAAAAGTCAAAATTTATTAGTCATGTTTACTATGTGGAGAGTCTGGAGGAGGCAGAAGAGCTGATAAAACAAGCTAATAAGAAGTATTTTGATAGCAGGCATAATTGTTATGCATTTCGTATTTGTACAAAAATGGGAATAATTGAGCGTTTTAGTGATGATGGTGAACCAGCTGGGACAGCAGGAGCACCAATGCTAAATCTTTTGACATCGCAAAATTTAGCAAATGTATTAATCATTGTAACACGTTATTTTGGCGGAATTTTACTTGGAACAGGAGGACTTGTCAAGGCATATACAGCATCCTCAATGGAAGCTTTGAAACAGGCCAAAATTGTGGAGAAGGACTTGGGAAAAGAGATAGAATTAGTTATTCAGTATCCAGATTTGGAAAAACTCAAATATTATTTGAAACGAAGTCGTATTAGTATAACAGAAATTCAGTATGAGGAAGCAGTAACAGTAACTGTTGAGATAACAGAGGAACAATTGAATAAAATGCTAGAAAATAGGCAAAATTTGAATTTTAATTTGTTACAACATAAAATGATAAAATCCAAATTTATTACCGTAGATAGAGATGCATAAAATAGTGAAAATTATGTGAAGAAAATGTGAAAAATAGATGAAATTTAAGAGGAGAAGAAAGAATATGGATTTAGCAAGTTTAACAGGACCATTGATTGGTGCAGTGATTGGATATGGAACAAATTGGGTTGCGATAAAAATGTTATTTAGACCGTTGAAACCAGTAAAAATTGGCGAATTTACGTTACCATTTACGCCTGGCATTATTCCAAAACGTAAGGATAAATTAGCCAAAGCAATTGGAGAGTCAGTAGGAAATCAGTTATTTACGAAACATGATATGGAAGAAATGTTATTATCAGAGGACATGGAAAATGCAGTTGTTGAAGGGATTTTTACGTTTTTGAAGAGGGAAGAGTCGATTCAGGATTTTTGCAAAGAGATGATGACTGAGGCAGAATATTTTGCCATAAGAGAAAAGCTTACACACAAAGTGACGGAAAAAATTAAGCAAGGCTTGTTGCAAGTAGAGATTGGTCAAATAATTGCACAAGAAGGTGGACAAGTGATTCGTAACAAAGTAAAAGGAAGTATGCTTAGAATGCTTGTAACAGATGGTTTGATTGATTCGATTGTAGGACCAATGGGAACTGAAATTGAAAAATACATAGAAGAGCATGGGAAAGAGCACATTTTTCCAGTAGTAGAAGGCGAAATAACTTCTCTGGAAAATAGTTCGATTCAGGATTTGGGTGAACAATTAGAATTTGATAGAGAAAAGATGGAAAATATCATAAAAAGTATGTATCAGAATCTAATTTTGAAATATGTGAAAAATTTGTTAGAAAAGCTAGATATTTCTAAAGTTGTAGAGGAAAAAGTAAATAAAATGGAAGTTTTGGAATTGGAGAGGCTTTTGATGTCAATTATGAAAAAGGAATTAAGTGCAATTGTTAATTTGGGGGCTTTGATTGGATTGATTTTGGGAAGTTTAAATCTGGTGATTTAGATTTTTGGGAGAGAACATAAGAGGTAGAAGAATGTTAAGTGAAGTGTGTAATTTTTTGAAATCAGGCGAAAAGAGAGAGCATTTTTGGTAATGTTTAAATTACACACTTTATTTTTTACATTATTTACATATTAATTTATCTAATTCTATTTCTGCTTTTTTTACAAAAAAATTTATAGTATCAATAGGAATTTTTAGGTCAATAATTTGTTTTTTTAGTTTTTCAATAGTATTAATTTTCTTGTTATTTGCTACTGTTTCTATTTCTATTAAATTATCTCCATTATAGATATCTTTTATAGCTATTTCAAAATCACCTTTACCATATACAATATCATTTTCTACAATATTCATTATCTTATAATATCCAATTGCTTCGAATAACTGTATTGCTTCATCAATGTCAATAATATCACAATTAATTGCTTGTTGACTTAATATATCTCCATTATCATTAAATTCCTTCTTTTTAAAAGTAATTTTTTTATTGATATGTTTTTTAAATTGATTATCTATATTACGTATTAATATTGCTTTTTTAAAAATTTCTCTACTTGTCAAATTGTGTATTTCTTTTTTCATAGTATTTGGTATCATAAATAGATCATTCATAGTAAATTTATCTACTACATTAAATTTGTTTTTATTTAAAATTGTGCATAATTCATTTATCTCACATTTAATTTTTACCGTTATTTCATTTTCTTGTTTTATTCCCATAACACACTCCTAAAAATACTACTATTGTGTAATTGAAATTTTACCACATATAAATTTAATTTTCAATATAAGTTATAAAAAAACGAGAAAACATTAGAATTTCAATGCTTTTTCGTTTTTCCTTGGAGGTGACAGTCTTGATGGCTATTTTATTTAAAGGCTGTCGACAGTAGCTTTATAATATAATCTTTTTTTGCACATTTTTTATACATATAAAATTACTTTTTGATTTTTCAAGTCATGAAACCATTGGAGATACTGCATTTTTGTTTTTAAATAAAAAAACACATAAAACCCGAGAGAATATTGATATATCAACATTTTCTCGGGTTTTCTATGGAGCGAACGTCGTAGTTATCTACAACTTTTTTCTCTCTTAACGATTGATACAAATATCAATCAATTTATTGTCTTAACTTTAACATAAAAATTATAATTTTGCAAGTGTATTTTTAAAAGTTATCGACCATTTTTAAATGTTTTTATATTAGAATTGGTTAATAACTTGACTTTTTTTAAAAAATATAATAATATAATTAGGGTGATGATATGGAAAAAATATATAAAAGAGAAAATTATTTAAACAAAATTCGTGGATTTTATAAAGATGATATGATTAAAGTTATATCTGGAATAAGAAGATGTGGCAAATCTTTCTTTTTAAAATCAATTATTCAAGAACTATTGGAAAATGGTATAAATGAAAAAGATATTATTTATATAGAGTTAGATAAAAAAGGATATAAAGATATAAAAACATCAAAACAATTAGAAAAAGTAATAGATGAGAAGATAATTGATGATGATTTTAAATATTTATTTATTGATGAAATACAAAACGTAAAAGATTTTGAATCTCTAATTAATTCTTATAGAGAAGAAGGAAATATATCTATTTTTATTACAGGATCAAATTCATATCTTTTGAGTGGAGAATTGGTAACAAAATTAACTGGTAGATATATCGAAATAGAAATGATGACCCTTTCTTTTTACGAATATGTAGATATGAAAAGATTTCTAAACAAAAATGTTAACGAAAATATATATTTAGAATTTGAAGAATATATTAGAAATGGTGGATTTCCAAAGTCTTTATATTATGATAACTATGATGAGAAAATAACTTATACTTCTAGTGTTATAAATCAAATCTTCGATAAAGATATAAAAACAAGTAATAAAATAAAAGATAAAGCTTTATTTGAAAGAATAGAAAAATTTGTTATCAATAATTTTGGAGCAGTTATATCTATCAAAAACATATACAACTATCTAAAAAATGAAGTAAAGGTTAATGTAGATAGAAGAACTATAAAAAGATATTTAGATATTTTGGAAAAGGCTAAAATAATCTATTCTTGTGACTTGTTTGATATAAAATCAAAATCAGTTTTAAAAGGAGAGAAAAAATATTATTTAGCAGATTTAAGTATTTACTATTCACAGAATACTGACAATAGAATAAACTATGGGCCAGTTCTTGAAAATGTAATGTACTCATATTTAAAAAGCAAAAACTATAAGCTTTCTGTAGGTTACATTGGAAAACTAGAATGTGATTTTATCGCAAGAGCAAATTATGATGATTATTACTATATTCAAGTTTCTAAAGATATTAGTAATAAAGATACAGAAGAACGAGAATATAGACCATTTTATATGATTAAGGAGCTATATCCAAGATATTTGTTTACTATGGATATGTTACTTCAAAAAAGAGATGGTGTAAATCATGTGAATATTGTTGATTTTATTTACAATAATAAAAATTTATAAAAAATTTATGGAGGTATGAGAATGAAATTATATATTACATATACAAAAAATAGTTTTACAAACGAGCAAATTAGAAATCTACAACAAGTAGGTGAAGTTATATTTTTAGAAAAAGTTTTTGAATTAGATAAAGCACCTTATTTTGAAGATAATGACGAAAAAATATTAGTTGTTGATCCAGATTGGTATAATTGGGATATAAATGCTAGTCATTTAAGTAAAGTAAAAAACTTAAAAGCAGTTTGTCTATCAACTACTGCTTATGATTGGATAGATTTAAAATATTGCAAAGAAAACAATATAATAGTTTGTAATATACCTAAATATTCAACTGATTCTGTAGCAGAATATGCAATATTCTTGATGATGTGTTTAGCTAAGAAGTTCCCATTACAATTAAAAAAAGATTATAAAATGGAATATTCTATTCCAATGCTAACTACTGAAATTAGAAATAAAACAGTTGGAATTATTGGGCTAGGAACTATAGGTACTAAAATTGCAGAAATATGCAACAGTTTAGGTATGAATGTTATTTATTGGAATAGAACAGAAAAAAATAATAATTACAAAAATGTAGATTTAGAAACAATTTTCACTACAGCAGATTTTATATTACCAACATTTGCTACTAATGAAGATACTAGAAAATTAATATCTGATGACCTCATAAATAAAATGAATGGCAATGCAATAATCAATGTAATAAATAATCCTGAAGAAATATATAATCATAAATTATTACTTAAACTTGCTGAAGAAGAAAAAATAAGTTATGCATTTGAAATTTATGATGATGGCAAGAAAATGTATGACTATAAAGGAAATATAATGGCAACAGCACCTTATGCTTTTTATACCAAAGAAGCAATAGAAAGATTAGTTGCAATTTGGTGTAAAAATGTAATATCAGTTGTTAATAACAATCCACAAAATGTTATTGAAGAGTAACGAAAGGAGATTTTATTATGGCAAAAGAATATTTTGATTTATTGGATGAAAATGGTAATAAAACAGGAAAAATAAAATTAAGAAATGAAGTTCATAGAGATGGAGATTGGCACAAAGCAGTACATATATGGATTATAAACGAAAATGGTGATGTATTATTGCAAAGAAGATGTGCTACAAAAGACAGTAACCCTAATATGCTAGATATATCTAGTGCAGGACATTTATCTGCTGGAGATAACTCGTTATCTGGAGCAATAAGAGAATTAAAAGAAGAATTGAATATAGATGTAAAGCCAGATGAATTACAATTTATTAAAACTATAAAAAGAAGTTCAAAATACACAGCAACGTTTATAAATAATGAATTTGATGACTTATATATTTTAAGAACTACTAAAAAAATTGAAGATATGAAATTTCAAAAAGAAGAAATATCAGAAATATTTTTTGTACCTTATAAAAAATTTAAAGAAATGATAAATAATAAGCAACCAGATTTATTAATGCATACTGAAGAATTTGAGATTCTATTTAATATGTTTGACAATGAATTTGGCAGATAAATAATTTGTGTAGGAGTATTATAGTGGAAAATGATCAAATAGAAGAATTAGCAGTTAATATTATAGAAAATGAAATTTTAAAATATAGTGATTTAAAGTCAAATATTACAAAAGGAGATAAAGGAATTTCCTGGGATGGCTATATAACCATTTTTGATGGAAAAGGTAGAGGTAAAGATAATTTTGAATATAAAATTGATGTTCAAGTTAAAGGAAGAATGGTTAAAAAAATACAAAAAGGAAATACTAAATTCTCTATAGAAAGAGCTCATCTAATAAATTACCAAAAACAAAATAACGGAACTTTATTTTTAGTTGTAGATATTGTCGATAATCTAACGTATCAGATTTATTATGCAAATTTATTGCCTGTCGATTTAAAGCAGTTGATAGAAAATAATAAAAGTAAAGCTAAAAAACCTAAAATAAGCATTTTACTTAAACCAATAAAGGAGTCATCAGTTTCATCTCTAAAAAATATATGTAGAAATTTTGCTTTAAATTCTAAAAGGCAAATGGGAATACCGATAAAAGATTTAAGCGAATTGAAGAATATTGATACTATTGAATTTAAAGTTATTTCTGAAAAAGGAAAACTCTTTGATTATATGCTTAATAATGATGTATATACATATGCAATACTTAAAGATGAATTAAAAACAATGGTGGCGTTGCCTAAAGGTGACTTTGTGATGGTACAAGAAAAAATAGAAAAAAGTGTAGAAATTAAAGATAAGCTATATTATTCTTCCTATACCTTAACAAGACAGAAAGAACATGAAACTATTACTATGGGAAAAGGAATTGTCTTTGATTTAGATATAAGAAAAATCAATTTTAACTTTCAAGGAACTTTACAAGATAGAATAACAGACATGGAATTTTTTATAGACTTAATTAAGAATAAAACTGTAACAATAAATGGAGCTACATTAAATTTACCAGAGTATAAGGAAGACATAAATGAAGAGAATAAACTTATAGAAGATTATAGCAAAAAAATTAATGATTTAAAAGTGTTAAGAGATAAGTTCTTAGAACTTAAGATTGATTTTAAAGAAGATATTGATAAATTAGATAAACAAAGTAGAAATAATTTATTACTATTCAAAAAAATTTTTTGTGATAATATTGTACCAACAAATTTAAATATACAACAAAGTGGAGTCCATTTTATAAAAATTGGTAATTGCTCTATAGCTGTTTTAGCACAGAAAAATAAAAATGAAGAACTAAGAATTTATAATTATTTTGCAGAACTAAAAGATATTATTAGTATTGTTATTGCTAAAGAAGGAGAAAAGCCATCTACTGAAAACAGGACAAGCCCATACTTTGTTATGAGTGCTGAAGATATACTTAAATTTTCAAATTTTAACGCCGAAATAGTTTTTGACTCTATTAATGTTATCCAAAATTTTGAAAATCAATCTGATTATATAAATGCCTTTATGCTAGAATTGTTGAAGGCTTACGATAAAGATAATAAAAGAAAAGATATATTAGGTTTGGCAGAGAGAATTAATAATTTACTAATACAAAATGAAATAAACATAACTAATCAATTAAATAAATTTCAAATTATAAAGAGAAAAAGAGATTTCAAGCAAGATGAAAGAAATATATTAATAGATTTAAGAAATAATTTAGAAAAAGATGACTCCTTTAATAAAAATCAATGTGGAATAGCAATTTTATTAGAAAATAAAAATGATTACGAATTTTACTATAATGCTATGGATAAGGAAACTCAAAAAGAATTTGATACTTATCCAATTTTTAACCTATTAAATATTACAACTACAAGCGAATGAAGATTTTAACTTCATTCGCTTGTAAAAACTTTTACACATAAATCAATTCGCTAAAAACAATTTCTTCAGCTTGCGTCTTAATAGAGTTCATAGTTCCTACCCAATAAAGCATATCTGTATTTTTCATATCTTCTATTAAATTGCTTTTTTCTTTCAGTTGGTTAATTATCTGTTCTACTCTATTTCGAGCCGTTTCTTGTATCTCTTTTAAGTGTGAATTTAATGTTCCATCCATAATCATTATAGTATATTCAGCTTTTTTGTGTTCTTTCAAATATTCTAATCTCATTCTGCCATATTTATTTAAAGTGATTTTTTCTTGTTTAGGTATTGCTAGGTTTGGTATATAATAATCTCCCTCTAAATGATATTCAATACCTGTTCTTTCATCAATTTTTGTTTTTGGTAATTCATTATTCATAGCTTTTTTCCTCCTTTTAAAATCTAGTATCATTATTTTTCTTTTTATTCTTGTTTTGCTTGTTTTCATCTGGTATAGTTACTTTTCTTAAAATATTATTGGCGATTTCATTGTCGTTGTCGTCAAAAATTCCATTTTTATATAGGTCATCACTAACAATTTTATAATTATTATCTTTGTCATAACAAATTCTTTTATGAAAATGTACCATAATACTATGCCAAAAGCCTTTGAACTTCTGCAATTCTTGTTTTAGTTTTTCTTTTTCAGTTTGTAACTTGCTGATAATCTTGTCTTTGGTAGATAGTTCCTTTTTCAAACCGCCAATTTCATTATCTTTTAGTTCTATCTCATATTTAAGTGAACGATTTTCTTTTTCTATCTCAAAAGCAGAATGTTCAAAATCTTTAATTGCCATATTTAAGTCATTTACACTTCTAACTGTCTGGGTTATATCTTTTACATCTTCCGTATAATTTTTAATTTTCTGGACATCCTCGTTTGAAATAACCATATTATTTTTATTCATTAGAGTAGGTTTCAAATTGTTTAAAATTTTATCTATATCTTTGCTTGTATTATCAAGTTGCTTCGTTTGAGTATTTGCTTTTTCGAGTTTTTGTTCCTTTTTAGCTAATTGTTTCTTGATTTTTCTATAATTGCCCATTTCATTAACATTGATGTCTTGATTTCTGCCTTTTTGTTTTTCTTTTAGTCTAGTATTAACCTCATAAAACTTGTTATATGACTTAATACAAGCATTTCTCATTTTATCTTGTATTTCAGTAAGTGTTGCTTTTGTAAATAACTTACTTTTTCCTACTTGTTTTTTCATTCCTCTAGTGCAATTTGTAGTTACTGGAACACCTACAATGTGCATATGAGGAGATGTTTCGTCAAAATGTATTGTCGCATTTGCTATTTTAAAATCTGGTATGATTTTATTTAAATCTTTTACTTGCTCATTATATACATCAACCATTTTAAATCTATATCTTTCGTCCTTATCATTCCAAAAGTCCATATCTCCAAGTTCTATTATAATCTCACAAGCAATATCATTCTGCGAATCACATACTTTTTTGAAGTAATCTTCAATTTTTCTATCTTCACGAGTTTGTCTGCTGTTATATTCAATTCTAGCTTGTTCAAATTCCTCTAAATATACTTGCTTAACATCATTTACAATATCATCTGTTCCATAAATTGTTCTAATCAACTCTCTTTGATTATCATAATCTCTTAAATTGTGTTTATTAACATCTGATAAATCTTTTGCATTTTGAATTGCATTATTAGATAGAGAAGAAGTACCAGATACATTTTCTTTTGCAACTTTTTTCGCTAATTTACTTTTGTTTTTATCACTACCCAAGTGAAAAGAATATGCCAATTCTTGCTCCATAAAAGCACCTCCTTTGAAATTTCTTCGTAGCACAGGACTTGGGCTTTGCCATAAGTCCTAAACCCCCTATATGTTATGACATACTATCATAACATGGGGGCTCTGCGAGGCAATAAAATTTATTTTTAGCAAATAAATTTTACTCAAATTAACTATCGCCACTTTCATTTTTATTTCATAAAAACAAAACGTGTCACGTTAATTTGTTTCTTTTGCATTTCCTTCGTAGAACTTTACTGGCTTAACACCTACTGAAATAGGAGTAGGCTCTTTTGTATAAATTACACTATCATT
>CANPFR010000019.1 GCA_947573445.1 uncultured Clostridia bacterium
AAAGTTGAGTGAAGCGAATGCAGATGAGACTTTTATTACGTTTTTAAAAGAGGGAAAAAGTGATACATTGCTGAAACCAAAGGAAGAAAAGATTCTCTATTTTAATCAAACGAAATTGTGTGAACAGGTAGAGGAATTTAAGATCGAATCAGTTATGGCGGATAATGGAAAGATGGTTCTTAAAACGTATCTTAATATTGATGGAACAGTATATACGACAGATTATGTTATGGAACAATATGAAGTAACTTCAGAAGATATTCCAGTGGCATTTCCAGAAGGTTTGGAAGTGGGGACAAGTGTAAGGTATTGTCCAAGTGGAACGTACTTCTGGAATGCAGAATATGCTACTTCTTATGAGGAAGGGAGTACAGAATACGCAAATGCAAATCAACAGCTAAATAGTGGAACAGAAGGAAATTTCCAAATAACAGAATGGAGAGTCTTAGAAACCAACAAAACTACAGGAGTAGTAAAAATGGTTCCAAAAGAACAAACCAAAGGAAATGTAGTATTACATGGTTCGCAAGGGTATAATAATGCAGTAAAATTGTTAAATGACGCTTGTAGTGCATTGTATGCTAGTGAAAGTGTAGCAGCGAAAAGTATAGCTGTAGAAGATATTGAAAAGGTGTTGACAGAGTCTGCAATAGAGGAAAGAAATAATTATAAACAAACTTTAAAATATGGGGAGAGATTTACGTCTGGCAATGGAAACCTTATAAATTCTGAAGGAGAGCATACATTTTATAAAAGTTATCCTGTTATTTATGAAAGGGAGCATGATAGTATTGTAAGAATGGAACCAGAAATCAGTATGGGAAAGGAAATAAATTTGGGATTAAGTAGACAGACGCAATTAATAGAAAGAAAAGAAGGGGGAAATAATGGATACAAGGTAGCAAGTATTGGTATCCGTCCGAAGATGACATATTATTATTGGGGCAGTGCTATATTTAGATTAAAATTTAAAAATGATGCAGCAGGAAAATCATATGCTGATGTTGTATTGCCAAGTGGTTCAGCTACTAATTGCTGGGTTGCTTCACGTTATGTTATACCAGATAATTATAGTTGTAGGTTTTGTGTACGTAATATGGGTTTTGGAAATATGCAAGGCAATACTATGTATGCTTCTGACAATGGAGGTTATGAAGCTGAATTTGCTTTATTTCCTATAGTTTCTTTAAGTGCTAGGCACATAAGTGGAGATGCAAATAGTGGATTTGTGGTGGAATAATATGAAAAAGGAAATTCTAAGTGTGAGCACTTTGTGAATTTCCTTTTTGTTTTGTGAAAATTTTTATCATAAAAATTTTTTTAGACGGTCAATACTATTTTCTTGAAAAGAAATAAAGCCATTTAAGATGTCTTTGACTTCTTTTGAAGCTTCTGGACTTTGATTTAAAAGTTTGACACCTTTGATAATTCCCATATCATACCCTTGAATGAGTATTTCAGATAGTCCGTGAATTACTTTTGTCGTTTATTGTATTGAATTGAATACCTGTCCAGCCCATGATTTTTTCCCCCATAGGTGTGTCGTCAGGAATTTCACCGATTTCTTCAAATTTTTGATTGATTCGGTTTTCTGTTTCTTGATATTGATTGTATTGATAAGTTAATTCATCTTTGAATTTTTCATCTGTACTTTTTTGAGATAGCATGGCAATGGAATCTTTTCCCATACATACCCCTTTGTGCACTTCATTTAAAATTGTTAAATCGTCCATAAAATCCTCCTTGTGTTTAATCATAGTATGAGTAAAGTGGAGAAAAAATATTCCCAAAATCAAATTGTTTTTTGTAAAAAAATGTTGAATCAAATGGAACAATAGGGTATAATTAAGAAAAAATAAGGGGTAAAATAGATGGAATGGACGAAGGAGCAAAAAAAGGCAATTTATGAAAAAAATCATAATATATTAGTGGCAGCAGCAGCACGGTAGTGGAAAAACAGCGGTGTTAGTGGAAAGAATGATTCAGAAAATTTTGGAGGGAAAAACTGATATAGATCAGTTATTGGTTGTGACATTTACAAATGCTGCTGCTTCTGAAATGCGTGAAAGGGTTTTGGATGCGATTTATCAAAAATTAGATGAGAATCCAGAAGATGAAAATTTGCAAAAACAGGTTGTTTTACTGGGAAAATCTAATATTTGTACGATTCATTCATTTTGTTTGGATGTGATTAGAAATAATTTTTTTGAAATTAATTTGCCAGCCAATTTTCGAATTGCTTCAGAAGAAGAAATACAATTGTTACGCCAAGAGGTTTTGGAGGAAGTTTTTGAAGAGTTGTATGAAAAAGAAGATGAGGAGTTTGCGAGATTAATTGAGAGTTATACAGGGTATAGAGGAGATGAATCGGTTAAGGAAATTATTTTTCAGGTGGATCGCATGGTGCAAAGTATGCCATTTCCAAGAAAGTGGTTGGATGAGAAAGTTGAAATGTTTCAGGGGGAGAAACAAAAGGGGAAGGATTTTTCGGAGTCAATTTGGGGGAAGATTTTGCTGGATGATTTGAAAGATGAGATATTAGATGGAATCAATCAGCTGAAGATTCAGAAGAATAAGTGGGAACCTTATGAGGAAATGAAAAAATATAAGGAAACATTCCAAAATGATATACAATTTTTGCAAGATTTGTATGATGCGTGTGATTCTTGGGATAGAGCTTTTGATAAAGCACAAAATTTGAAGTTTAAGACCTGGCCATCTGTGAAGGAGGCTAATCCAGACTGGAAAGAAGAGGCCAAAAAGGCAAGGGATCAGGTGAAAAAGAAAATGAGTAGTTTGCTTGATAAAACATTGCTTTATGATTCAGAAGAAGCGTTTCAAGATATTCATTTGATGTATGATAAGTTAGCGACTTTGAAAAAAGTGGTATTTCAGTTTGAGGACACGTTTCAGGAGAAGAAGAGAAGTAAAAATATGATTGATTTTTCAGATATTGAGCATTATGCTCTGGCAATTTTGGTAAAGGAAAATGAAGAAGGGGAGTATGTTCCAACAGAGGTTGCTAAAGCGTATCAGGAAAAGTTTGTGGAGATTGCAATTGATGAGTATCAGGATAGTAATCAAGTGCAGGAATTGATTTTAAAATCGGTTTCACGTGGTGATAATATTTTTATGGTGGGGGATGTTAAACAAAGTATTTATAAATTTAGGCAAGCATGTCCAGAATTATTTTTGGAGAAATATGAGAATTATGCCTTGGAAGGCAATGAGAATGGGTTAAAAATTCAGTTGTTTCAGAATTTTAGAAGCAATCAGAATATTTTGAATATTACGAATACGATTTTTGAAAATATCATGAGTAAAGAGTTGGGAGATATTGCGTATACGAAGGAAGAGTATTTGAATTTGGGAGCAGATTATCCAGTGATAGAAAATGGTGTGGGAAAAAGCGAAATTCATGTGATTGATATAGAAGAAAGCGAAGAAATAGAGAGGAGCGAAGAGGAGGAAGAAGAGAATGGAGAAGAAAATGAAAGAGATTTGACGGGTGCTGAGTTGGAAGCAATTTTGGTGAGACGAAGAATTGAGGAATTGGTAAAAAGTGGAAAACGAATCAAAGGTAAAGATGGCAGTTATCGAAAAATAGAATATCGAGATATTGTGATTTTACTACGTTCTACGAGAAGTTCGGCTCCTATTTTTGAGAGAGAATTGGCACAACATAATATTCCTGTTTTTTCAGATACAACGGCTGAATATTTAGATACGATGGAGGTTGAGACAATCATTAATGTTCTGAAGATTTTGGATAATCCACTCAATGACATTCAAATGGTTTCTGTGATGCGTTCACCAATTGGTGGATTTTCGGATAATGAGATATTGGAAATTCGTTTGGAAAATAGAGAAGAAAATGTTTATTTGAATTTGCTAAATACACAGAAGAAAAAGGTGTTTTCGAGTAAAGAAAAGTTGGATCAATTTCTGGAATATTTACAAAATTGGAAGTTGGAAAGTGAGTATTTGAGTTTAGCAGAGCTGATTTGGAAAATTTATTTGGATACTGGGTTTTTGGAATTTGTCCGGAAGAATGCCCAATGGGGCTTTAAGACAGGCTAATTTGAAGATGTTGTTTGAAAGAGCAAAAGAGTATGAAAAAACAAGTTTTAGTGGATTGTTTAATTTTATTCGTTTGATTGAGCGATTGAAAAGTGGCAGTTCAGATATGAGTGCTGCGAAGGTGATTGGTGAGGCAGAAAATGTGGTTCGAATTATGAGTATTCATAAAAGTAAAGGGTTGGAGTTTCCAGTTGTATTTTTGTGTCAGGCAAATAAAAAGATTAATTTGCAGGATTTGAAAACGAATATTTTATTGCATAAAGAGGTAGGATTTGGCCCACAATATATCGATTATGAACGAAAAATTCAGTATCCTACGGCTGCAAAGCAAGCCATAAAGATTGTTGGAAAAATAGAATCGATTGCTGAAGAAATGAGAATTTTATATGTAGCTTTAACACGAGCCAAAGAAAAACTAATTGTAACAGGGACGGTTAAAAATTTAAAAAAAGAAGAAAATAAGAAAGAAATGGTTGATGTTTATCAAACGGAAAATGGAAAATTGAATCCGATTTTGTTAAAAAAGTATACTTCTTATTGGGAATGGATTCAATTGGTAATATTTTGTGGAAAATTGCAGGAGGAGTTGGAAATTGAAGTTCACAAGAAAAATGAATTTGAAACAGAGCAAATAATGGAAAAGGAAGAACGAAAGTTTTCGTTTGAGGAACAGGTTGATTTTCATAAAATTAAGCAAATTTTTGAGTGGGAATATCCAGATCGAGTATTGATTGATTTGCCAGTAAAGACGACAGTTTCGCAGATAAAGGAATGGAAAAATAAGGAGAGGGATTCAGAAGAAATGGCTGGACTACAAGAAATCAAAGCACGATTTGCCGAAAGTAAACAAAAGATGACTTCTGCTAGAAGAGGTACGTTAATGCATTTGGTGTTTCAAAGATTAAATTTTCGAAAAAGTTATACAAGAAAGGAATTGCAGGATTTGATTGAACATTTAGTTTTTCAAAAAATCATTGGCGAGGAAGAGGCATCAAGTATTAATATTGGTAAGATTGAATGTTTTCTTAAAACAGAAATTTGTAAAAGAATGAAAATGGCAAAACAGATTGAGAAAGAAAAGGCATTTTGTATGGTGACTCAATTGGAAGAATTAGAAGGACAGGAAGTGGCAATTCAAGGAATCATGGATTTATATTTTATTGATCAAAATGATCATTTGGTTTTATTGGATTATAAAACGGATGTTGTAGAAGAGGAAAGTGATTTAAAAAATAAATATTTTAGGCAGTTAATGATTTATAAAAAAGCTTTAGAAATTAGCTTAAATAGAAAAGTTGATGAGGTTTATATTTATTCTACTTGTTTGAATCAATTAATTTATTTGTAAAAAGTATTTGAAAAAAAATAAATTTAGTATATAATAAAGAAGAGAATAAAAAAAGGAGATACAAAAGATATGTATTATAAAGTTTCACCAGTTGTGATTATATTACTGATTGTAGGAATTGTGGCAGTTGTTGGGATTGGGTTTAAGTTGTTTGTTGATAAGGGAGAGGCGGATAAAGATAATCAGCCAGATATCGGAAGTTCAGAGGTTGTTCCAGTTTTAGATTTGACGACAAATACAAATGATGAAAATCAGGAAGCTGTTTTAATTACGGCTGTAGCGACAACAGATGATGCAGCAGGAATTTATTCGATTACTTTACCAGATGGTTCTGTGGAACGTTCTGAAAGGGCCCTTTATGAAGTGAAGAAAAATGGAAATTATACCTTTAAAGTAAAAGGAAATAATGGGCAGGTTGCGTCTCTTGCAATTGAAGTTAATAATATCCGAGAGGCTTCAGCAACAAGTCCCTATATTCCAACAGGTTTTTCTCATGTGGGGGGCGAAGTAGCTACTGGTTTTGTGATACAAGATCAATATGGCAATGAATTTGTTTGGGTACCAGTGGAAACGGGAAAGTTGACGAGAAATACAATGTTAGATAATGATTATGAGGAGTCAACTAGTACAGCATCAGCATTGGTAAATAGTGTGGCACAAAATTACGGATTTTATGTGGCAAGATATGAGTCTTCTGCTCATGAGGCAAATGGTCAAATGGTGGCAGGAAGTGTCGGAAATAAGAGGCCTTGGACAAATATAGCTTATCGAGAGGCATCAGAGGCGTCGACAAGAGCTGCTTCTATTTTTGGATATGAAGGTTATCAAACAGCGATTATGAATAGTTATGCTTGGGATACGACTTTAAAGTGGTTGGATAGTTGTTTTGAGAGTTATTCTAGCAATACCAGTTATGGAAATTATTCAGGAACGAAAAGAAATACAGGAACGACAGAGTCGGATATTAAAAATAACATTTGCGATTTGGCTGGAAATGTGAGAGAATGGACCACTGAAATTTATAAGATGAAATCAGAACCAACGAATGATGTAAATGAAGTGATTTCTGAAACAGTAAATTATAGAGTTATTCGAGGTGGTGGTGCCAATTTGAGTAGAACAGCAAGTAGTCATACTGGTTATAATGAAAAGATGACAGATGATTATTGGGGATTTCGTATGATTTTGTATAAATAATAAAAAAAACACCATCCTAAAGGAAAAGGGATGGTGTTTATGTTTGGAAAATTAAATAAAAATGTGGATAAATTGAATCAAAAATTAGAGGAGAAAAATCTTGAGGAATTGGTGTATGTATTGGGAAATAGAAGGGAAATTATAAAAAGAAATTTTTGGGCTGGTGTGAGTCGAGGAGTTGGCATTGGAATTGGAGTCACCATAATAACTGCGATATTAGTAATTATGTTAAAGAAAATAGTGACTTTGAACATTCCAGTGATTGGCAAATATATTGCGGATATAGTTGATATTGTGGAGAATAATCGATATTAGAGAGGAGGAAGTAACAAATTCGATTAAGTTACATAATATATACAAAGGAGTGAGCGTTATGTTAGATTTTTTAATGCAATTGATTCTTTGGATTTTATGTATTTATGGCTTATTTAGTATGGTTCAGGATTGTGTGAATTTTAATACATATAAAAAATTAGAAGAAAACATAAAATTTGTAATGACTGTTAAAAATGTGGAAAATGGAATTGAGGAATATATTCGCGAATTAACATATGGCAGAAATTTTTATCATAATTTAGTGGTGATTGACATGGATTCTGAAGATGATACAATGGAAATTTTACATAAATTAGAGAGAGAGAAATTTAATATGAAAGTTTTAGGAAAAGAAGAAGGAGAGAATTATTTGATGAATATGGTAAAATAGTCTCTTAATATTAAAAAATCGCAATGATCAGTAAAATGGTTATTGCGATTTTGATATTTTATTAAATTCTGTTTGGAAATAATTGACAAGAGTTTGTGTATTGGGTATAATAAAAGAAAGATAAATTATATAGAATTTTGACAACAAGGCCACTTTATTTTGTTTTTGATGAAAAATGTATCGAATTCTTGTAAACAGGCATTGGTGAAGTAAATAAACACCTTGGGCGCTGTGAAAATATATGGTATCGACACTTGGATATGGAGACGGAAGAAAAATATCCTGCTTTGCTAGAAAAAAGTTAGAATGCAAGAAAGTAGTACAGAAGATTTTGAATGCAAAATAGGATTTTTATGATAGAAATAAGAAAAATGTGAAATAATAAAACAAAGGAGAAAGTAAATGATTGTTATAATGTTAGGTGCTCCAGGCACGGGAAAAGGGACAGTTGGGAATTTGTTGGCAGAAAAATTACAGATTCCTCATATTTCAAGTGGAGAAATTTTTAGAAGTTATATTAAAGAAGAGGATGAAATTGGAAAACAAATAAGAAACTATGTTTCAGAAGGAAAATTGGTACCAGATGAGCTTACGATTAAAATTTTGGAGAAAAGGTTGCAAGAACCAGATACTGAAAAAGGCTGTATTTTGGATGGTTATCCAAGAACTGTTTTACAAGCAGAAAGTTTGGATGCTTTGTTAAAAAAACAAAATCGATCGGTGAAAGTAGCAGTTAATTTGAGTTTGTCGGATGATGAAATTGTAGAAAGAATTGGTAAAAGAAGAACTTGTCCAAATGCAGATTGTAGAGAAATTTATAATTTGGATTTTCGAAAACCAAAGATAGAAAATCATTGTGACAAATGTGGTACAGAATTGATTATTCGAGAGGATGATAATGAAGTTACGATTCGTAAAAGACTAGAAAATTACCATAATATATCAGAAAATTTGATTGATTTTTATAAGCACAAAGATATTTTATATACCGTTAAATTAAATAATGAATCAAATAGAGTGTCAAGTGATATTGCCAAAGAAATTGAAGAATACTTAAAAAAATAAAAGGGGAAATGCGAAATGCCAAGGCCACAAGATATAGTTGATATGGAAAAAAATGCAGAAAACCGAGAATACGTTTTAGTGGAAGTTGCTAAAAAAGGGGCTTTGTTAGAATTTGCATCAAAGGAATTAAGAAATGATAAAGAAGTTGTTTTAGAAGCAGTGAGGAATAATCCAGAGGCCTTAGAATTTGCAAGTGATTCTTTGAAAAGGGATCGAGAAGTTGTGTATGAATCTGTTTGCCGTGTTGGATGGACATATTGTTATGCGAAAGAAAATTTATGGAATGATAAAGAATTGTTGATGGCAGGTTTGAAATGTACAGGGCAAATTTTATATTATGCTAGCCCAGACATGAGAGATGATAAAGAAGTTGTTTTAGAAGCAGTAAAAAATAAGGGAATTATAGTAAAGTATGCGAGTAGTCGCCTAAAAAATGATATAGAAGTTGCACTTATTGCAATGAAACAAAACAAAAAATGCTATGCATTTTTAGGAGATGAAGCAAAGCAAAATGAGCAAATATTAGAGTTATTAAAGGGAACTTGAGAAGTAGAATGTTGCATTCTACTTCTCTTTGTAAAAGAATTGTTTTATTTTTTCGAGTAGGATAGTTAAAAAGCCTTTTTCTGACTTTGGTGGGAGTTCATCAAGATGTTCAATCATATCTAGCAAATAGTCGTGATAACACTGAGGGCATAAATTATGATTGGTGTCTGCTTTTGGATCAAAAGGTTGGTTACATTTTTTACAATATTTACAATAATTCATGGTTTTCTCCTTAAAATATAGAATACATACATCATATCACAGTTACAGACTACTTTCAACAGTTATGGATGCTTAATAAAAATTTTTTATCAGTGTACAATACTATACAAGGAGGACTTGTATATGTATAATATAGATTATAAGGCAATGGGTAAACGCATTCGCGCAAAAAGAAAAGAATTAAATTTGACACAAGAGCAACTTGCTGAAGAAGCAGGAATTAGTCCCTCTCATATCGGAGAAATAGAAAGAGGAACCAGTATATGTAGTTTAGCAGTTCTAGTTAATATTGCAAGTATATTGGATTTGAATTTAGATACGTTAGTCAAAGGAATTAATGATGAAAATGCGGATAGTGCTTTTTCTGAGATTTTAGATACATTATCAAAAGATAATAAAGAATTGTATATTAAATTGTGTGAAAATATTGCAGATACCTTAAAGTAAACTTGGGAAACAATGAAAAAATAGAAATCTGAAATAAAACTTTCTTGTTTTATTTCAGATTTTTTGAACGATGAACTGCCTGAAAATACAGGAAATGATAAGTGTTTTGCGAAAAATGTCGAATGAAAATAAATTTTTTTTTAAAAAAATACTTTACAAATGAAGTTTATGATGCTATAATGCATTCAAGTTAAATATTTTTTAACGTATATTTCAATCTAACATAAATTTCAATTCTGAAATTTATATTTTCCAAAAAAGTAAAAAAATATATTGATAGTTTAAATATTAGATCCCCCCCAAAAAATATAATATAAAAACTAGAACTTTTTTATGTATCATATTTCTATAGTTCATTTAAATATGCCCCCCAGCAATTTATAAAACTTTAAGGAGAGAATGCGTTAAAAATATTTAACTTTAATTTTTTAAAGAAAGGAGGGAGGCTATGGATAAAAAGCAGAAAAAGATGTTTCTTTCGATAGTAGCAATTTTAATATTGATTGTATTGTTGATTGGTTTTACCTTTGCTAAATATTATAGTGTTTACGAAGGAGCAGTTTCAGTTCAGGCAGCTAAATGGAGTTTTAGAGTAAATGGCTGGAATCCTGTGGAGACAGAAAAGTTATCTTTAACAAGACTAGCATCTACAACAAATATTAATTTAGAAGAAGGAAAGATTGCTCCAGGGTATGGAGGAGAAATACCGATTGAAATTGATGCAACTGGTTCAGAAGTTGATGTCAATTATCATATAGAGGTAGAGGAATCAGGAAATAAACCACCTAATTTAGTATATCGACTAAGGTATGAAAATAATACGAGTAGTCCAGAATATTCTAACTTACAAGATTTATTCCAATTATGTATGTATGGAAATATATTGCGAACAGATGAAAATAAAGTTAAAAAAGCAACTTTAATAATTTATTGGCCCTATGAAATTAGTGCAACTTCTGAACAAGTACAAGCTGCAGACAAAGTAGATACATCAATTGGTGAAGCTGAACAATATGATTATGGATTTACGCTAAAAGTAATAGGAAAACAAGCCATTAGAGGCTAAGTGAATTAAAAATTATATCCAATTTAAAAACCTTATATGAAATGGCAGAGAGATTTTTAGCTCTCTGCTAAGAATAGAGAAAGTGTATTTTTAGTAGAAAGCTAAGAGAAGAGGAGCAAAATAGTGAAGAAAATAACAAATGTGATAAGTAGTGTAGTTTTAATGGTTTTATTAATAATTTTGGGTTTATTGTGTCATTCCAAATACATTCGAAAGGATGCAGTTGTAAAATTAGGAAAATATGGTTTTTTAATAGTTGTTAGTAATAGTATGGAGCCTACGATTGAAGAAAAGGAATTGATTATCATAAAAGAATGTGAAGAGTATAATTTAGAGGATATTGTTACTTATCTGGATTCAGATAGCTTATTAATTACGCATCGTATAAAGCAGATAGACGTATACAATTTTATAGCAAGAGGGGATAATAATGCTGTTTCAGATAGTAATACGAAGATTAATCAGATACAAGGAAAAGTGGTGTATCATTCCAAGTTACTTGGAATATTTGTGGTATATTATTTGAAATTTGTTCTATTAATATGTATTGTTTTATGGTTTATCGGATTTTTTTGGACAAAAACGGCAAAAGGAGGAGAAGTATGAAGTTAAGAAAGAATAGAATATGGATGATATTTGTTTTGGTTGTTGTTGGTGTAAATAGTATGTCTTTATCAAAGTATCATGCTAGACAAGAGTTTGGAGTCAATATGAGCGTTGCTAAGATGGTTGTAGATTTAGAAAAAGATGCAGTTTTGAAAGCTGAAATGAAAGAAAATTCTTTCCCAATTGAATATAATTTTTGCCTAAATAATTATAAGGGAGATAAAGTTAACGAAATTGAATTTGATTATGTGATTGAAGTAGAAAATTCAGTAGAAAATTTTCCAATAAATTGTCAGCTATTTGATTGTGATGCTCAGGAAGAAATTACATTAGTTAATGGAAAAAGTGAAAAAATGAAAATCAAGAAATTAGAAAAAGAAAGTAGAAAATTCAAATTAATATTAAGTTGGAGAGAATTGAACCAAGAATTAGCAGATAATATACAAATAAAATTAAAATTAGATGTTGTACAAAGTAAGAAAGGAGATATGGTTTGAAATTAAAAAGAATAGGAATGTTAATGGTAATTGGCCTAACAATTACAAATATAGTTTATGCTAAATATTGTTGTTATTTTGAAGAAACGATTATAGAATTAACAAGAGATAGTAACAGCCCAATTTGTAATGTAATTTATTCAATAGAGGAAGAAACAAACCAAAATGTAGTGGTTACGATAACAGCTAACAAAGAAATTGAGCCAGTGAGTGGATTTGAATTGCTAGAAGATAAAAAAACATTACAAAAAGAAGTAACAGAAAATGAAAATCAAAAAATTACAATAAGGGATTTTTCTGGAAATTACACAGATATAGAATATGATGTAAATAACATTGACAAAGAACCACCAATCATTGTTGGGTGTGAAGATGGAGGAGTCTATGAAAGTCCACTAAATTTGCAATATTATGATAACGAACAAATCAAGGAAATAAAGGTGGATCAATATCATGAACACTTAATTGCTAAAGCACAATTAACCCAGGAAGAAAAACCAAAACTTATTGTATATGTTAAAGAACATCCGATTAATACTGTAAAATATAGATATTATTTAAATGATGAATGGTATAGTACAGTAACAGAATCTAGTTATGTATTTCCAATGATAAATCAACAAATGGAAGGAACGATCAAAATGGAAGGAACGATCAAAATAGAGGCATTGGACAAGTTGGGAAATATTTTGGATACAGTCGTTATAGAAGAGATAGAAGAAAAGGCGGAAGAAGAACATGTTATGATAAATGAAAACGAATTAGTAGAAAGTGGAAATTATGAAATTGAAGTTAGTTATTTTGCAGGAAATAAAAGCATTTATAATATAAAAGTAAAATAATTTTTAGAAACGGTCTTGAAAAAAAAAAAAAACTGGTATAAAATGTCATCAGTTGTAAAAACTAAATTGTAATTTGATGTTAAGAAAACATCAAGATAGGAGGAAATTATGTCAATAAAAGTAGGAATTAATGGTTTTGGAAGAATTGGAACATTAGCTTTTCAAGCAGCACTAAATAAGGAAGGTGTGGAAGTGGTTGCCATCAATGACCCATTTGTAACAGCTGATTATATGGCATATATGACAAAATTTGATACTGTTCATGGACGTTTTAATGGAACAGTTGAAGAAAAAAATGGAAAATTAGTAGTAAACGGAAGAGAGATAAAAGTATATAATGAAATGGATCCAGTTAATATCCCATGGGGAGCTGATGGTGTAGATTATGTTTTAGAATGTTCAGGTGTATTTACGACCATGGAAAAAGCAGAATCTCATTTGAAGGGAGGGGCTAAAAAAGTAATTATTAGTGCACCATCCAAAGATGCTCCAATGTTTGTTATGGGAGTTAATCATGAAACGTATGAACCAAGTATGAATATTATTTCAAATGCATCTTGTACAACAAACTGTTTAGCACCACTTGCTAAAGTAATTCATAATAAATTTGGCATTAAAGATGGTTTAATGACAACAGTACATGCTACAACAGCTACACAAAAAACAGTTGATGGAGCTTCTAAGAAAGATTGGAGAGGTGGTAGAGCTGCTGCAGCCAATATTATTCCATCTTCAACAGGAGCTGCTAAAGCCGTTGGAAAAGTAATTCCAGAATTAAATGGAAAATTAACAGGTATGTCATTTAGAGTGCCAACAGTAGATGTTTCAGTTGTTGATTTAACTTGTAATTTAGCAAAGCCAGCTACAATGGAAGAAATCTGTAATGAAATGAAAAGAGCTTCAGAAAATGAGTTCAAAGGAATTATTGAATATACAGATGAAGCAGTAGTTTCATCAGATTTCATTAATGATGCACATACATCAATTTTTGATGCCACAGCAGGAATTCAATTGACAGATACTTTTGTGAAATTAATTGCTTGGTATGATAATGAATGGGGATACTCAAATAAATTAGTAGATCTTGCCTGCTATATTGCAACCAAATAATTGAAAATAGATAGGGAAAAGAGGTCGGCTATTAAAAAAAGTCGACCCTTGCCAGTTAAAGGAGGAAGATAAAATGAATAAAAAAACCATAAAAGAGATAGACCTAAAAGGAAAGAAAGTGTTAGTTAGATGCGATTTTAATGTTCCATATGATGAAAATAGGACAATTACAGATAATCGAAGAATTGTTGCGGCTTTGCCTACGATTCAATATTTGATTGAAAATAATTGTAAAGTAATTTTATGTTCTCATTTGGGGCGTCCAAAAGGAGAAGTAAAACCAGAATTTTCTTTGGATATTGTAGCTACAGAACTTTCAAGATTATTGGGAAAAGAAGTTATTTTAAGTAAAGACGTAGTAGGAGAAGATACAGTTAAACGAGTTTCAAATTTGAAAGAAGGAGATGTAATGCTTCTTGAAAATGTTAGATTTGAAGCTGGAGAAGAGAAAAATGATGAGGTATTATCTAAGAAATTTGCCAGTTTAGCAGAAGTATTTGTAAATGATGCTTTTGGAACGGCTCATAGAGCTCATAGTTCAACCACTGGAGTGGCAAGTTATTTGCCAGCAGTATCTGGTTTTTTGATTGAAAAAGAATTGAATTTTTTAGGAACCACATTAGAAAATCCAGAAAGACCATTTGTAGCTATTTTAGGAGGAAAGAAAGTTTCTGATAAAATTGGAGTTATCAACAGTTTGTTAGAAAAAGTGGATACTTTATTGATTGGTGGAGCTATGGCGTATACTTTTTTTAAGTCAATGGGATATAATGTTGGAGATTCTATTTGTGAAGAGGATAAATTAGATTTAGCTCAAGAATTAATGGAAAAGGCAAAAGCAAAAGGCGTGAAGTTTATGTTACCAGTTGATACAAAAATTGGAAAAGAATTTTCAGCTGATACAGAGAGTAAAACCGTAAAATATACAGAAATTCCAGATGGTTGGGAAGGTTTTGATATTGGAGAAGAAACCATAAAGATGTATGCAGATGAGTTAAAGAATGCAAAAACAGTAGTATGGAATGGGCCTTTGGGATTGTTCGAATTTGAGCAATTTGCAGTAGGAACCAATGCAATTGCTGAAACATTAGCTAATGTAGATGCGGTAAAAATTATCGGTGGAGGCGATTCAGCTGCTGCAGTTGAAAAAGCAGGATTGGCAGAGAAGTTTACCCATATTTCAACAGGTGGAGGTGCAAGTTTAGAATTCCTTGAAGGAAAAAAATTGCCAGGAATCGAGGCATTGCAGGACAATGAAGGATAACTAGAAGGTAGAATAGAAAAAGGATGTTAAAATGAAAAAATCAAAGCAAGCATTTTATAATAAGAATAAGAAATATTATAGGATGTATAATGAACAAGGAAAAGAAATTGGCTGGATTCATCCAATTTATGAAAAAACGCAAACGAATTATTTAAAAGGAGTATCTGTATTTTTATTAACACAAGATGGAAAGTTAGTATTGGAAAAAAGAACTCCAAATACCTGCCTTACGCCAGGAGATATTGATATAATTTCTGGTCATTGTGATAAACATGAAAAAGGAAAAAAGACAGCCTATCGAGAGTTAAAAGAAGAAATAGGAATTCAAAAGAAAAAAGTTTTAAAACTTAGGAAGATCAAGAAAAATGTACCATTAAGGTTTAAAGGTGGAAGAAATTTTTTCATTAGTTTTTATGTCACACAATTAAAGAAGAGAAAAAATAAATTTAATTTGCAAGAAATAGAATTGGAAGAGGTAATAATTGTACCAATGCAGGAAGGATTTGATTTAATTAGAAAAGGTTTAACCAAATTTCCCTATAAAGGAAATGAGATTGTGTTTGAAGAAATATTTAAAAAAGTAGAGTTATTTTATCAGAAAAGTATAGAAAAACAAAAGAAAAAAGTAGAATATTCAAGATAAGTTTAATGAAAAAAGGAATGGGAATATGGAGCAAAAAGAAATCGAAAAAAAATTTCTTGTAAAACACTTACCAGAGGATTTAGAGAAGTATGAAAAGGTGAGAATTGAACAAGGTTATTTACTTACGAATGGAACACCAACTTTACGTATTAGAAAAAAGGCAGAAAAATATATTTTGTGTTATAAATTAAGAGAAACAGAACATCAACAATCTGCAAGTATTTGTAAGGAAGTTGAACTTCCACTTACAGCAGAGGCTTATCAGCAATTAAAACTAAAAATAGAAGGAAAAATGATTGAAAAAATACGCTATTTAATTCCTTTAGAAGGTAAGTTAGTTGCAGAGTTAGATGTATTTGATGGCTTTTTGAAGGGGTTTCAATGTGTGGAAGTTGAGTTTGCCTCAGAAGAAGAGGCAAAGGATTTTAATCCACCCAATTGGTTTGGAAAAGATGTAACATTTGATGTAAGATTAAAAAATGCTCACCTTTGCAGGATTTCAGATGTTGTTTCCATATTAAAAATAGCAAATCATGGAGAAGAAAAATGTTAGTTGTGTTAGGTGGAGTAACAGGATGTGGCAAATCTTTTTTTAAGAATGTAATAGTTCAAGAATTGGGATTCGAAAATTTATCGATTGTCACAACCAGAGAAAAAAGAGAAGGCGAAATCAATGGTATTGATAAAGAATTTGTAACCAAAGAAAAATTTGAGATAATGAAAAAAAGTGGAATTACACAAATTAATTTTGAATTTTTAGGGGCACAATATGCCTATCGAAAAGAACATTTACGAAGTCAAAAAAATCGAATTACAGAACTACATTATCCTATGATTTATGAATTTAAAAAATGGGTCAAAGATTTGTTTTGTGTTTACATTGTTCCATATGAGATAGAAAGGGCGAGGTTAGAATTACAAAAAAGAAATTTGCCGCAGAAAGTTTTTCAAAAAAGACTTCAAGAAATGGATGAACATACAAAAGAATATGCGAGCAACCCATTATTACGACAGCAATTTGATTATGTATTGGTGAACCGTTATGATGAGAGTTCTAAAAGAGAATTAATAAAACAATTAAAACAAGAAATAAAAAACTAAAAATGTATTTTTAGCTATATTTCAAAAAAATAGACATAAATGACTAAAAAACTAAAAAAGATTACTTATGGTGCCTTTAAATGCCTTGCGGAGGCATAAAAACATAGGATATCAAAGAAAAGTTTTTTTAATATGACGCACTAGAATGGCCAAGAAGGCATCTTTATATTAAAAGCAGACATAAATCATAAGAAAAAAGAATAAAGTCTTCAAAAAGGGAAAATTTTGACTATTATTGAGAAATATTGAATAGAATTGGTTTTAGTTAGAGTTGCCGAAATGGAAAATAAAATGATTTTTCTATTGACGAAAAGCAAGAAATATGTAAAAATAAAGATAAATAATATTCAGAAGGGCGATACCAGAAAAGGTTAGAAAACCAAAAAAGAAGGGGGAAATGAAATATGCGTAGAAAAGTAATTGCAGGAAACTGGAAAATGAATATGCTTCCCAATGAAGCCATAGAATATATTCAGGAATTTGAGAGCTTAGTAAAAGACACAAAAAATGAAGTGATTTTATGTGTTCCTTATACAGATTTGTTTTATGTACTAAATTGTGCACAAGGAACCAATATTAAAATTGGAAGCCAAAATATGCATTGGGAAGAAAAGGGAGCCTATACAGGTGAAGTTTCAGGAGAGATGCTAAAATCTATTGGGGTTCAATATGTTATTATTGGTCACTCAGAGAGAAGACAATATTTTGCTGAAACAGATGAAACAGTTAATAGGAAAATAAAATCAGCTTTTGCAAATGAATTGAATCCGATTGTATGTGTTGGGGAAACATTAGAAGAAAGAGAAGCTGGAAAAACAGTGGAAATTATTACAAATCAAACACGCCTTGCCTTAGAGGGATTAAGCGAAAATCAAGTGAAAAATACGATTATTGCGTATGAACCAATTTGGGCAATTGGTACAGGAAAAACAGCTACTTCAGAAGATGCTAATCATAGTATTCGAGAAATTCGTCAAGAAATTGAGAAGAATTATGGAAAAGATGTGGCTGAAGAAGTAATTATTCAATATGGAGGAAGCGTAAAATCTACCAATGCAAAAGAACTATTTTTGATGTCAGACATTGATGGTGGTCTAGTTGGAGGAGCCAGCTTAAAGCCAGAAGAATTCGCCAAAATTGTAAATTTTGAATAAAATAAAGGAAGAGGAAGTTTAAAAAAGGAGTAGAAGAAATGGACAAAAAATTAACAATGTTAATGATATTAGATGGATTTGGAATGAATGAAAAAGAAGAAGGAAATGCAGTTAAAATGGCTAATATTCCAAATTTAGATAGAATTCTAAAAGAGAATCCTAATACAGTGATTCATACAAGTGGGACAGATGTTGGATTGCCAGAGGGTCAAATGGGAAATTCAGAAGTTGGTCATACCAACATTGGTGCTGGAAGAATTATTTATCAAGATTTAGCGAAAATTACCAAATCAATTGAAGATGGAGAATTTTTTAGCAAACCAGAATTTGTAGCAGCTATTGAAAATTGTAAAAAACACAATTCTAAATTGCATATTATGGGATTGTTGTCAGATGGTGGTGTTCATAGCCATAATAGACATTTGTATGGATTATTAGAAATGGCCAAAAGAAAGGATTTCGAAAACGTATATGTACATTGTTTTTTGGATGGTAGAGATACACCACCAGCTTCAGGAGAAGGTTATATTTCTGAATTAGAAAATAAAATGAAAGAAAAAGGCGTTGGCGAGATTGCCACTATTTCAGGACGTTTTTATAGTATGGATCGTGATAAAAGATGGGAAAGAGTAGAAAAAGCCTATAATGCAATTGTACGAGGTGAAGGTGAGAAAGCATTAAGTAGTACAAGTGCGATTGAAGAGTCTTATCAAAAAGAAGTTTTTGACGAATTTGTTGTGCCAACTGTAATGACGAATAAAAATGGGGAACCAATTGCTAAAATAGAAGAAAATGATTCTGTTATTTTCTTTAATTTCCGTCCAGATAGAGCAAGAGAAATAACGAGAAGTATTGTTGATCAAGAGTTCGATGGATTTGAGACAGAAAAAATGAATACTTTTTTTGTATGTATGACACCATATGATGAAACAATGCCAAATGTAGAAATCGCTTTTCGAAAAGATGAAATTAAGAATACATTTGGAGAATACATTAGCCAAAAAGGCATGAAACAACTTCGTATTGCTGAAACAGAAAAATATGCTCATGTTACATTTTTCTTTAATGGAGGAGAAGAAAAACAATATGAGGGCGAAGACCGCATTTTAGTACCATCTCCTAAAGTTGAAACATATGATATGAAACCAGAAATGAGTGCTTATGAAGTGACTGAAAAAGTGGTAGAAGCGATTCAATCTCAAAAATATGATTGTATTATTTTAAACTATGCGAATCCAGATATGGTGGGACATACAGGAAATATTGAAGCAGCCATTAAAGCTTTGGAAACAATTGATGAATGTGTTAATAAAGTAGTGCAAGCAGTGGAAAGTGTCAAGGGAACTTTATTAATTACAGCAGATCATGGAAATACAGAGCAAATGGTTGATTATAAAACAGGAGAGCCACACACAGCACATACCACTAACCCAGTACCACTTGCTATTGTTGGAATGGAAAATAAAAAAATTAAAGAAGGTAGATTGGCAGATTTAGCTCCAACGATGCTTGCTATTATGGGATTAGAAAAACCAGAAGAAATGACTGGTGAAAGTTTATTAGAAAATTAACGTAGGAGAAATTTATGATAAGCTTATCAGAAGAAAAAGAGATTTATGCTAGGATACAAAAAAAGTTATTTTACATCATACCAGAAAAGTGGGAAAGTGTCTATTTATATGCATCAATCATTGATATACCACGTCAAAGACCTGCACGGAGAAATGTATTTTTATTATTTCCCCAAAGGGATTATCAAGAAAAAAGCGGTTAATTGCTATGAAATACCAAATGCTTTTAATATAGATGAAGATGAATATACGAGACTCATTATGGATTTGTATAATACAGTCAAGCTTTTGAGACAAATATGGATGAAGAAAAAACGAAAAAAATGGACGAATATAACGATTTCTATTGAAAATTTTCAATTTAAAGTGGAATATGATTATGAAGATTTGAATCAATCGCCATTTGATTCCTATGAAAAACATGTTATTTGGCGTTACCAGTATTTGAAATCAGATTTGAATTTGTTTGCTAGAAAAGATAGAAAAATTATTGAGCGATACAAACAATTTCTTTCCACAATGCAAATCCCAAAAAGGGATTTATATACAGAAGGCATGTATGCTGAACCAGTACGCAATATCGTTGATTTCGAAAAAACGTTGTCAGTAGAAGAAGCAATTGCACAATCGGTTAGAAATGAACTTCCAAAGGAAAAGAAGAAAAGTCGTTTTCTTAAGAAAAAAAGAGTGCTTGAAGATATTATTGAAATGGAAGATGAGGAAGAGATTGTAAATAACCAAATTTTGAATTGGAAGAAGAAATAAAAGAGTGTGTTTGAAGTGCATCCCAAATGTTTTAATAAGGGAGCACTTCAATTTGCACTCTTTTTTCTTGAAAAATGTATTTATTTAATTCAAATCAATACGCAATCGTTCACCAGCATAAATTAAGTTAGGATTTGTGATGTCATTTAATTCTACTATACAGCGAATGGGAACATCGTATTTTTCTGAAATTGAAGTTAAAGTATCACCAGGTTGAATGGTGTAAACAATGTGATTCGTTTCGTATTTGTCACTATTGATAATAGAAAGTTCATTGGTTGTATCAATTTTTAAAACTTCGCCAACATAGATTAAGTTTGGATTTGAAATGCCATTTAAACCAGCGATTTCTCTAACGGTTGTTCCATATTGAGCTGCGATTTGACTTAGCGTATTACCATTTTGAACAGTATAGGTAGTAACGGTGTTTGTTGTATTTTCAGGTGTAGAAATGGTATCAGAAGTGCTTAAGAAAATAGATTCTGTAAAAGTATCTAAATCGGTAAAACCGCGAATTCCTGGAATGGTGCCCATATCGGAATATTGAAACCCTTCATAAGAGTTCCAATTGCCAGTATCTGGTGTATTAACTTCATATTGTGCAACCCAAAGGGGATAAGAATTGGCTAGTTCTTGATTAAATGTATTGCTTGCGTTGGAAGCATCACTGTAAACAACCACTTCTTTTCCAGTTAATTCTTGAACTTTTCTCAAAAAAGCAAAAGAAATTTCATTGATTTCAGCTGTGTTTAGGTCTTCGAATATTTCGAAATCCATAGCTAATTTGCAATCTGGTGAAGTACCAGAGATGACGGATGCAAAATATGTTGCTTGTTCATTGGCTTCTTGCACCGAAGTGGCTGTTAAAAAATGATATAGACCGACTTTTAAACCATTTGCTTTAGCATTTTCATAATTTGTTCTAAAATGAGAGTCTACAATTGAGTTTCCTTGGCTTGCTTTGATGTAAACAATTTCGATTCCAGCATTTTTTACTTGTGAATAATTGATATAGCCTTGCCAATCGCTTACATCAATTCCACGGTAAGTAGTAGCAAAGCAGGAAACTGGAAATAGCATAAGTAAGCATAAGATAACAGAAAAATAAAAAATTTTTTTCAAATTAAAAACCTCCTTTTTCAATAGGATATGAAAAGTAAAAAAAATCGTGCAAAGATAGACAATGAAAGAAAAATGTGCTATAATAAAATAGCATAAAAAATAGAAAGGAGGCCGAAATATGAAGGAAGTGATTCAAAATTTGGCCGGAGGCCGAGGGAAATGTGTTCGGTCAATACATAAGTTAAATGTAGGACTGGTGAAAGTGGAGTTTGGAAAGATTGTGCTAGATCCAGGATGCAAGATTGGTAAGCATGGGCATTGGGATGAGGAGAAATGGAAACATTGTGAAGTGTATGTTACTTTTTCTCCCATTATTTGGGTCAATGGCTGGCAAAGGCGGATTTCCATTTGCCGAAATGCAGAACATGAGGCAGAAAATATGTCGGAAGAAAGAAGAGGATGTCTGCATTTTGCAAAAGTGTGGTGGCACTAGGCTATCATTCATTTAAACAAAAGCATGGTATTGTTGATAGGCAATACCATGCTTTTTGCATATTTTTTTACAGTTTGGAAAAAATATCTTTAAAAGTAATTTTGGGAGGTAAAAGAATGAAAGATTGTTTAAAAATTGTGAGTGTAAAAGCTTTGGAAGTGTTGGATTCAAGAGGAAACCCAACCGTGCAGGTAGAAGTTGTGACAGAAGGTGGTTTTTCTCGGCAAATCAATAGTTCCTTCAGGAGCATCTACAGGGGCTTTTGAGGCATTAGAACTAAGAGATAATGATGATAAACGTTTTGGGGGCAAAGGTGTTTTGAATGCAGTTGAGCATGTCAACAAAAAAATCGCGAATAAAATCGAAGGAATGAATGTATACGATCAAATTCACATTGATGAAGAATTGATTAATATGGCAGGAGAAAATAAAACCAAACTAGGTGCCAATGCGACATTAGGTGTATCGATTGCGGTTTGTAAAGCAGCAGCTGAATCTTTAGGCTTGCAATTATATCGTTATATTGGTGGAATAAATGCCAAAATGATGCCAATACCAATGATGAATATTTTAAATGGAGGAAAACACAGTGATAATAATGTCAATATTCAAGAGTTCATGATTATGCCAACTGGTGCTACCAATATGAAACAAGCGATTCAAATGGGGGCAGAAGTGTATCAAGCATTAAAGAAAATTTTGAAAGTGAATGGTTATGCAACAAGTGTTGGGGATGAAGGTGGTTTTGCTCCAGATTTACAAAATGAAGAAGAAGCATTTAAATATATTTTAGAAGCTATTAAACATGCAGGGTATGAGCCAGGAAAAGACATTAATTTGGCAATTGATGTGGCTGCAACTGAAATGTTTGATGCCGCTAAAAAAGGGAATCGTGAAGGGTATGAATTCTGGAAAACGGGTGAATTTAAGACAACAGATGAAATGATTGCATATCTCAAAACTTTAACCGAAAAATATCCTCTTATTTCCATTGAAGACGGTTTAGCAGAAGAAGACTGGGAGGGATGGAAAAAATTAAGTGATACCTTAAAAGAGAAAGTGATGTTAGTGGGAGATGATATTTTTGTAACAAATCGAACACGTTTTGAAAAAGGCATCAAAAAAGGTGTGGCAAACACGATTTTAATCAAACCAAATCAAATTGGGACTGTAACAGAAACATTAGATTGTATTGAAGTGGCTAAACAAAATGGTTATAAATCAATTATTTCTCATCGTTCAGGAGAGACAGAAGATACGTTTATAGCAGACTTAGCTGTTGCGGTCAATGGTGGATATATTAAATCAGGGGCACCATGTAGAACAGATCGAGTAGCAAAATATAATCGTTTGCTTACAATTGAAAGTGAAATTTAGTATAGCAACGCACAAAAATCGATTTTAAGCCGTATTATTTTTAAAAATAGAGATAAATCATTAAAAACTCAATAAAAACGATTTAAGATGCGATTATGAGGATTTTAATGGCATAAAAATAGATGGTATGAGAAAAAGATGAAGCACTAGAATGGTCAAGAAGGGGATTTTATTTAAGAAGTAGACATAAAACATCAAAATATACAAAATGGGCTTAAAATCGAATCTGGGGCGTTTTTAGAGAAAGGCTAAGAAGTTAATTGACAAATTAAGTCGAATATGATATTTTTTTAATAAAGGGGTTGTAAAAAAACTCAATATATTGCGTGAGAAATTTTAGGCATTGCCTAAAATTTCGCTCGCTCTTCTTATTTTTAAGAAGTAGAGTTTTTTTACAATCCCTTTATTTTAAATTAAGAGGAAAAATGAGATGAGCAAAAGAAGAAAATTAAGAAGAAAAGAGAGAATTGCTGTTAGTATTATAGTAGCAATTATTATTTTAATAGAAGGCTATCAAGGAGAGTGGCTGAAGAAAGAGAATGAGCCAGTATTCAATGAGCCAGAAAGTTCGATAAGTTTGGATGAGATTCCAGCGTTTTCGGGGAAACCATATGTTATAATCAATCAAAATAAACCATTTTTTGAGGAAAAGGATTATACAGTGGAACCATTTGAAAGGTATAGTGAGCTGGATGAATGGGGGCGATGTGGTGTGGCGTATGCTAATGTTTGCAAAGAAATTATGCCAACAGAAAAAAGAGGAGAAATTGGGAATATTAAACCAACTGGTTGGCACACAGTACGTTATGATGATTTGATAGAAGGTAAATATTTGTATAATCGCTGTCATTTAATTGGCTATCAGTTGGCGGGTGAAAATGCGAATGAAAAGAATTTGATAACAGGTACACGTTATTTGAATGTAACTGGTATGTTGCCATTTGAAAATCAGGTGGATGCTTATGTTGAAGCAACAGGGCATCATGTGCTATATCGTGTAACACCTATTTTTGAGGGAGAAAATTTACTTGTTAGTGGTGTGCAAATGGAGGCATTTTCGGTAGAAGATGAGGGGCAAGGTGTTTGTTTTAATGTATATGTTTATAATTACCAGCCAGGGATTGAGATTGATTATTTGACAGGAGAGAGTGTGAGAGGAGAAAAAAGGAATTTTGCAGATTAACATAATAATGGAAACTGGCATACTATAGGATATAGGAGGCCAAAAAAGTGGAAAATTTATTATATACAATAGGAGGAATTTTAATACCATTCTTCGGAACAACATTGGGAAGCAGTTTTGTGTTTTTTATGCGAAAAAATATGAGTGAAAAATTTCAGAAAATGTTAGTTGGTTTTGCCTCTGGTGTGATGCTTGCGGCCAGTGTTTGGTCACTGTTATTGCCTGCAATTGAAATGGCTGAAAATCAGGGCAAAGTTTCTTGGCTACCAGCAGCTGTTGGATTAAGTTTGGGAGTTGTGTTTTTGATTTTTATTAATCGATTAGCAGAGAAAATGGAAACACGGAAAAAACGGAAAAAAGCTTAATATGTTGCTATTTTCAGTGACACTACATAATATTCCAGAAGGAATGGGGAAATTGAGAGAGTAGGTAAAATATGAAAAAAACAATGATATTTATTTTAATATTTATCCTATTAATAATAGGAATCTGTTTCTGGCAATTTAAGCAAAATCAAAGATTGGATAAGGAAGCAGTGACTTTAAAAGAGGATTTAAGAGTGGAATTTGGGACAAGTGTTAAAGTTTCTGATTTGATAGAAAATTTAAAAGGAACGTTGGAAGAGGATGTGCTGATCGATACAGAAGTGTTAGGAGAAAAGCAGGTTTCATTTGCCTATAGAAATGTAAAAAATAAAAGAAGGATGGCTGAAATGACGGTTCAGATTGTTGATGTCAATCCACCAGAAATTTTTAGCGGAAATTCTTATACAGTAGAAGTTGGCTATCATAAAAATTTAACAGATTCTTTGCTAAGTGGAGATGATGCAGATGATTATCCTACTAGAGAAATTAGGGGGGAATATGATGTCAATACAGTTGGTGATTATAATTTGACTTATGTTGTAACAGATTCTACTGGAAATCAGGCCAAACAGGATTTTGTACTTCATGTGAAAGAAAAAAGTAAGCAAGAAAAGCAAAAAGGTAAAACAATTCAGATAACAGAGGTTTTTGAAAAGCATAAAACAGAGAATACAAAGATAGGAATTGATGTGTCTAAATGGCAAGAAGAGATTGATTGGCAAGAGGTAAAAAGGGCAGGGATTGAGTTTGCGATGATAAGAATTGGATATCAAACAGAGTATGATGGAGATTATGTATTAGATCCTTGTTTTGAGGCTAATATGAAGGGAGCAAGAGAGGTTGACATTCCAGTTGGTGTTTATTTTTATTCTTATGCTAAAAATGTGAGACAAGCCAAAGAGCAGGCAGAATGGGTAAAGGAGAATTTGAAGGATTACAAAATTGAGTTGCCAGTTGCGTTTGATTGGGAAAGCTGGAATTCTTTTAATCAAGCAGGAATGAGTTTTTATACGATCAACAAAGTAGCTAATGTATTTTTAAATACTTTGGCAGAAGCAGGTTATAAGGGAATGTTATATAGTAGTAAAGTATATTTGGAACAAATATGGTATCCGAGTCAGTATGAAATCTGGTTAGCACAGTATAATAGTAGAGTTACCTATCAGGGAAAGTATTCGATTTGGCAGATGACCGAATCAGGGATTGTGAATGGCATAAAAAATGAGGTGGATATTGATGTGATGTATTTGGAGGAAATGAGTAAGGAAAAGGATTCTTAAAGCAAGTATATTATGGATTCCATTGATGTTTTTTTAAATCAACACAAAAGTTGTTTTTAAAAGTAATGCCTTCGTTTTTTAGTAAATCAACCTGTTCTGGCCAGCCAGGACAAATGTTTCCTTGATGATTAACGACTCGATGACAGGGAAAGTTACCATATAGAGAAGACATTTTTAGTGCTCTACCAATTAATCTTGCATTTTTTGGTTTGCCAATGAGTTTAGCAATTTGTCCATAAGTGGCTACTTTTCCATAAGGTATTTCTTCTACTGTGGAATAAATTAAATAAGATAAATTATCGTTTAAATTTGTTTTCATACAATCACCAACATGATTATACGATAGTTTTAGAAAAAGTTCAAGCCAAAATTTTGACGTTTATATTGGAATGATTAAGTTTTGTGTGATTGGATTTTTGTATATAAAAAATAGAATTTTATAAAAAGAACTGTCAAATGGGCAGTTCTTTTTTGGTGGAAAACGAAATATATTGCTAATAGAAGGAGGGAAAAAATGAGAGAGGATTTTAAATTGAATGTATTTTTTTGTGAAGAGGGAGAAGAATTGGAAACAGTTATTGCTAATTATTTGATAGGAAGTTTAGAAAAACATGACCCAAAGTTATAAAATAGGAATTTATATAAGATTATCCAAAGAAGATATGGCTCGAGGTTTTGATGAAAGTGAGAGTATAACCAATCAAAAAGCATTATTGATAGATTATGTAGCAAACCTTGGTTCAGCGTATGAATTGGTGGAAACTTACGTTGACCATGGGTTTACTGGTACTAATTTTAATAGACCAGCTTTTAAGCAAATGGTAGAAGATATTAATTTTGGTAAAATAAATATGGTTATCACCAAAGATTTATCTCGTTTGGGGCGTGATTATATTGAAACAGGTGAATACATTGAAAAGTGGTTTCCAGAAAAAAATGTGAGATACATTTCAGTCAATGATGGAATCGATACATTTGCCACCAACAATGGAAATAATGATATTGCACCATTTAAATCTATTTTGAATGATATGTATTCCAAAGATTTGTCAAAAAAAATCAGGACAGCTTTGCATACAATGCAATCCCAAGGAAAATGGGTGGGGAGTAAGGTAGCATTTGGTTATCAAAAAGATGCAAAGGATAAAAATAAATTGGTTATTTGTGAAAAAGAAGCTGAAATTGTAAGACGTATTTTTGATATGGCGTATTTAGGAACTGGCATTGGACAAATTAAAAATGATTTGAATTTGAATAACATACCAACTGCCAATCGAATGCGTTATGGGCAAGAAACTTATTGGAGTAACAGAGCCATTAAGCGAATTTTGACAAATCAAGTGTACATAGGAGTTACAGTTCAAAATAAAAGAAGTCGAATTAGTTATAAAAATAGAAAACTAAGATCCAATCCGAAAGAAGAGTGGTATATTGTTGAAAATACCCATCCTGCCATTGTTGATAAAAATCAGTTTGAAATCATACAAAAAATGAAAATTGCACAAGTTTATGAAAGAACCCAGAAGAAAAATCATTTTTTACTAGATGGATTGCTGGTTTGTTATGAATGCAAACATAAAATTGGTGTCAAAAAAGGAAAGGGTAATCGCTGGGATATGATATGTAACAATTACAGGAAAAACTCAAAATTAAATATTTGTACAGCACATGGATTTAATTATAAAAAGTTAGAAATGGCAGTTTTAAAATACATAAAAGAGTTGTTTTTGAATGTAAATCAAGAGAAAATTCAATTTAATATTAGCAATAGTAATCTAAAACATGATTATAAAAAACTGCAAGAAAAGGTGAAAAATGAAATCATAATTTTAAACAATAATCTTGATAAAATGTATTTGGATCAGCTAAATCAAAAAATAAGTAGTGAAATGTATGAAAGGCTATCAAAAAAACTACAAGAGGAGATGAAACAGAAAGAACAAGAATATTTAGAATTAGAAGAATTAAAGAATAATTCAGAAGAGGAAAAGAAAGAAGAACTAAAAAAAGTAATCAATGAATTTCTAAAATTAGGAGAACCCACAGGGAAACTCATGAGAATTTTGATTCATAAAATAGAAATTCATCAAGATAAACAAATTGATATTACATTTAATGTTAGAAAATTAAACAAGATAAAAAATCAAGACCTCCACTTTTGACATCTACCAGAAGGAATGGCAGTGGGTGTCTGTTTTGCTGGATTCTTAGCGGGAAATGCAGGAATTGCTTTGTTGGAAGCAATTATTTTGGCAATTGGAATTGCTATTCAAAATATTCCAGAAGGTGCTATTATATCAATGCCACTTAAAATGCAGGGAGCCAGTAAGAAAAAAGCGTTTCTGTATGGGATGTTGTCTGGGCTTGTAGAGCCAATTGCAGCAATGATAACAGTATTGTTAATTAATATTGTGGTTCCTATTTTACCATATTTATTAGCTTTTGCAGCAGGGGCAATGCTATTTGTTGTGGTAGAAGAGTTGGTGCCAGAAATGCATGAGGGCAAAAAATCTATGATTGGCGTAATTGGTGTGACCTTAGGATTTGTTGTGATGATGGTATTAGATGTTATGTTAGGCTAAGTATTGACTTAGCCTTTTTTTTATTATAAAATATACACCAAGAGGAGAGTGATTTTAAAATGACGAGTCGAGATTTAAGGAAATACTTAAAAAAACTCGCAATAGTAATTGGTTTAATTGGGATAAGTGTTGTTATTTTATTGATGTATACATTAGGTGGCAAAAAAGCGGAATTATCGGTCTATACCAATGCAGGCTATGTCGAAAACAATTTGCAAACACTAGGAATTGACGAAAATGAAATGAAAGAATATTTATCGGTATTTGGAAATTTAGTAAATGACGTTTATAATGAAAACCAGAGAAACCTTAATATGGCTACTCATTTTGTGGAAAATATGTGTTCTTCCTATGAGGTTCAAACGAACCAAAACGGCTTTAAAATCTATGATGCAGAAATGTTGAATACGATTTTAGAAGAAGTGCAGGAAACGAGCATTCAAGAAGAATGGTTAAAAGATGAAATCTATGAATATGATAAAAACGAAAAAATATACATTCAAAAACAAACTTTGGATAAATTTACTTATTGTACAGAAATCAATAAGACTACCAAGCAAGATGATGAAATTGAAATTATCTACACATTAGCTATTATGACCAAAGAACAAATGGCTCAATACCAAATGGGCGAAAAGGTGGAGTTTGATACGCAAACCATAAAAGTAGTGCTGAAAAATCAAAAAGAATATGTGTATTCTAAATATTTTATAAAGAAAATAGAGAAAATTTAAAAAAGAGCTTAAAAATACTGTTTTTCAAAGAAAAGCGAGCGAAGTTTTGGATAATGTTCAAAATTTCGCTCGTAATTTTTTAGATTCTTTCAGGTTCAGAAGTGGTTGCATTGATGCTAGCAATATCGAGTTCCTCTTTGGTTGGCATATAACTGGATTCGCCAGAATAGATAATGGAATGATTTAAAATTTTAATTTGGGTTTGTGGTGTCATTTCTTTTAATTTTTGATAATTTGCGGATAAAGCATTCATTTTAGGCATAATCAAAGTGGGCTCAAGTGTTCCGTGTACATTTATCAGCTTCAAGATAAGTATAACATAAGGTTTGGTAATAATTGGATGTAAATCCAGAGCGGGAAGCAGGAGCATGAACAAATTCATGAGTTAGTTGATGTTCCAAATCCAAAAGTGAGAAATCAGTTTTATAAACTGGTTTGGAGAACTCGGAGGTATCATAAGAAATTTGCATATCTACGATTTGTTTTCCAGTTTTATCAAATGATTTTTGGAATTTGTTGATTCCTAATTGTTTAATCAAATCCCTTAATTGTGTAGCAAATGTTTTAAATTGAAGGGCAGACAATGGGGCTGATTGATGTTGCTGAAAAAGTAAATCGATGTTAGCCATTTGTTTTTTTTCTTCTTCAGTTAGTACGTTTTGAGAGGATTCTGCTAAATTTTCATTACCTTTGTAAAAAGCTTGTTTTAATTCCTCGAATTTTTCAATAGAATAAACATTATTTTCAAGCATGAGTGATTTGGTTAATTCAATATATTCTTTGGCTAATTCTTTTGGTGAAACAGTGAGAATGTGTTTGTTAAATTTTATGTAACTATCTTTTGAAATAGAATGATTTAGAGTAGAAATCAACAGTTCTGTATCATCTGCCATAAGAATTTGGCGAAGATTTTCATAATAACTGATTTCATCCATTATAGCTGAAACATCAGCATTTGGTTTATTTTCTTCTAATCTTAGTTGATTTAGTTTTACAACAATACAATTTTTCAGTAAAATTTTATCTTTTGGTGAATGTAAGTCCATAGCTATCAAGATCCTTTCAAAAGGGCAATTGCACTTGATGCAAAAATTGCCTAAAAATAATTATATTTGGTAAAGGATGTACAAAATCCCTACCATAACAAATTATACCATATAAACTTTGTTTTGTGTGAAATGTTACCAAAATGTAATATAAAAAAGAAAATATTAC
>CANPFR010000020.1 GCA_947573445.1 uncultured Clostridia bacterium
TTTAGTTTGTGATTTTTCTTGGCAGATATGCCATGAATTTAAATAACATTTAGATATTTTATTTATATCATATTGCATTACATTTGTCAATATTAAATTTAAAATTTCTCCAAAATCTTAAATTTAATATTATCTTTTATCCTTTTCCTTTCTTGCATTTTTTTATATTAAAGTTAATCAGGAGTAAAAAATTTTCATTTTTAGTCCCACATTTTAAAACATACTTCTCTATTTTTAAAAATCCTTTGCTTTCAACTCTAAATAAATATTTTTTTCATCCTGAATCATCGTCGTTTTTCCATGACCTGGATAACAAATGGTTTCATCAGGTAAAGTCATTAACTTGTCAGAAATAGATGCTATGATTGTAGAAAAACTGCCTGTTGGCAAATCAGTCCTTCCCCAAGAACCTGAAAAAAGTGTATCTCCTGTAAAAATCAGCCTTTCTTTTTCGCAATATAGGCAAACACTTCCTTTCGTATGACCTGGTGTGGCAATTACTTTAAATTCTAAGTTTCCAACATGAATTAAATCCTCATCGTCAATCCTAGAATCTGCCTCTAATTCTGGAATTTGCATGTGAATATAGTCTGCCAAACTAATTTCTTTATTATAAAGTCCTTCACTATCATCTCGACTAATTAAAATTTTACCTTCTTTTTCATTTTTCAAATCATTAATGCTTCCAATATGATCAGCATGACAATGGGTCAAAAAAATATATTTTATTTTCTCTACCCCTAATATATCTAATATCTCAATTATCTTTTCTGGCTCTCCTCCTGGATCAATTACCATGGACTCTTTTGTTTTTTCGTCACACACAATATACGTATTGGTACGTAAATTGGGTTGACCTGTTTTCACTTGTATTCTTTTTAGTATCATTTATTTTATCCTCTCTTTCGATACACATCATAAACACTTTCCACTTTTCGAAATGAATTCATCAATCGGTTCAAATCTTCCATACTGGCAGTTTCAAGCATCATATCAATGATAGCTGTATCATCTTTGTTCGTTTTACTATTAACACCTGTTAGTTTCACTTTATAATTTTCAATTTGCTTAACAATATCTCTTAACAAACCAGAACGGTCATTAGCAAATATTTCAATTTCAACAGTATACTGTGCTTTTACCTCTTCTGCCCAATATACTTCAATCATTCGCTCTTCTTGACCAAGCAAATCTTTCACATTAATGCAATCTTTACGATGAACTGAAACCCCTCTTCCTTTTGTAATATAGCCAACGATTTCATCACCTGGCAATGGATTACAACATTTGGAAAGTTTGACTAAACAGTTCTCAATTCCTTTTACATAAATTCCATTTTTAGAAGGTTTCATTTTAGTTGGTTTTGCACGAACCAATTCTTCAATTTTTTGCTCTAAATCTTCTACTTCATGTTCTTTTCTGTATTCATTTAAAAGTCTTGCCATCACTTTTTTGTCAGAAATTCCACCAAATCCAATACTAGCATATAAATCTTCTAGGCTCGCAAATTTATATTTTTCCAAAATGACCTGAATCCACTCTGGTTTCAAAAGCTCTGATACTTTCATTCCCAATTTTTTTATCTCTCGTTCAATGATTTCTTTGCCTTTTTCAATATTTTCTGCTCTTTGTTCTTTTTTAAACCATTGATTAATTCTCGTCTTGGCAGATGAACTTTTTACAAATTTTAACCAATCTCGGCTTGGCCCTTTGGGCTGATCAGAAGTAAGAATCTCCACAATATCACCATTGTTTAATTCTGTGATAATCGGCATCATCTTTCCATTAATTTTACAACCAATCATTTTGTGCCCAATTTCTTCATGAACACTGTAAGCAAAATCGATGGGAGTCGCTCCCATTGGCAATTCTTTTATCATGCCCATGGGCGTAAAAACATAAACTTCGTCTTCAAATAATTCTGTTTTCAATGTTTTCAAAAACTCAACTGGATTTTCCGTATTTTTCTGCCATTCTAAAGATTCTCTTAACCAAGCCAATTTGTCATCATTTACAATAATGCTTGTCTTTTTTTCTAGGTTGGCTTCTTTATAAGCCCAATGAGCTGCAATACCAAATTCTGCCGTTCTGTGCATGTCCCAAGTACGAATTTGTACCTCAAAAGGAACTCCTTTTGGTCCGAAGTAAGGTTGTATGAATGGATTGATACATATTGGCTTTTGGCACTGCAATATAATCCTTAAAACGCCCTGGCATTGGGGTATACATTTCATGAACAATGCCTAGGGTTGTATAACAATCTCTTACATCATCCACCAAAATTCTAAGAGCAAATAAATCATAAATCTGATCTAATGTTTTGTTGTCTCTTTGCATTTTTCGATAAATACTATACAAATGCTTGGCTCTCCCTGTAATTTCAACTTTGATATGTTGTTTTTTTATATTATTTCTTAAATCTTCTTTGATTTCATTGATGAACTTCAAACGCTCTTCTCTTTTTTTGTCCAAATCAGCTACAATTTCATGATATTTTTCAGGGTATAAATATTTAAAAGATAAATCCTCCAATTCCCATTTTAAGGAATAAATACCAAGTCGATTGGCAAGTGGTGCATACAATTCCATGGTTTCTTGTGCATTAGCAACTTGCCTCTCATGTGATAAGTACCTCAAAGTTCGCATATTGTGCAATCGATCTGCTAATTTGATTAAAATCACTCGAATATCTCTTCCCATGGCAAGAAACATTTTCCTGTAATTTTCTGCCTGTTTTTCTTCAATACTTGTAAATCTAATACTTCCTAATTTAGTAACACCAGCTACCATTTGTGCAATGGACTCCCCAAATTCTTTGACCAAATCTTCATTCGTCAAATCAGTATCTTCTACAATATCATGTAATAATGCTGCACATACCGTTTCATCATCCATTCCTAAATTCGTCAAAATATAAGCAACATTCATTGGATGAATAATATATGGTTCACCTGACATGCGACATTGCATGCCATGTTTTTCATTAGCCATATTGTAAGCTTTTTGAATTAATTCAATATTGGCTTGTTCTCCATAATTCTCTTTTTGTTTCTCTATAATTTCCTGGATTGTGACATTTTTGATTTCAGTCATATCTTTCCCCTCTTAATCTCTATTCTTTCCCTTAGCTTTCAGATCTATTTATTCTATTTTTTGATGAGTTTCAATTCTCCCTAATATTCATTTGTTTTTTCTCATACCACTCTTTTTTATAGCGTTAAAAGCCACAAATAGCGTCTTTTTGTTGCCTCAAATGATTTTTTAGACATTTTTGTCTATTTTTTTAAAAAATGGCCTTAAAATCAATTTTTGCATTTTTTCATCATGTATACGATTTTCTCATATCTTTCATATTAATTTGAATATTTTTAATATTATTAAATACATTAATCTCTATCATTCCTATAATATCTACTTTGTCGCCCAATAAAAACTCATCTGCGTAACTTCCTAGGTTAAATCCAATCGCATTTATTAAATTCGTACCATCTTGTAAGGTCAATTTTAAATGTTTACCTTCCACTAAAGTTCGAATAGAATCAATTTTTAAGTTCTTGATAAGAAACATTGGTACTTTATTGGAAGTTCCATATGGCTCTAATTCTAGTAAACTTTCTGCTGTTTCAATGGTTAATTCTTTGGCTGTAATTTCTTTATCAATCGAAATAATCGGCATAATTTGTTCGGTATGGGCTTGTCTGGCCTTTTCTTCTAATTTTTGGGCAAATTCCTCAAAATTCTCCTCCTTTATTGTAACACCAACTGCCATTTCATGTCCACCATACTTTTCTAGATAGCCACCTAAGCTATGGAGTGCTTCATGCAAATCAAACCCAGGAACACTACGACCTGAACCTTTTCCAATGCCATTTTCAAGACCAATTAAAATCGTTGGTTTAAAATAAATCTCTGTTATCTTAGAAGCCACAATCCCAATAACGCCATGATGCCAGCCTTCTTTTCCGATAACAATTGTATTATTATTTTGCATATGATTTTTCTCAATAATTTCTTTGGCTTCTTCAAAAATATTTTTCTCAATTTCTTGTCTGGTTTTGTTATAAGAATTCAGTTTTTCAGTTGTTTCACGGGCTTCTACCAAATTTTGTGTCATGAATAATTTAACTGCTTCATTTTCATAACCAATTCTTCCACAGGCATTAATTCTTGGTGCAATCCCAAAAGAAACCGTATTTGCATTAATGACGCTATTTTTTCCAGTATTGACCTCTAATAATAATTTTAATCCCAAACATCTTGTTTGAGTCATCAATTTCAATCCTAATTTGGAAATTACTCGATTTTCATCCACTAACGGAACAATATCAGAAATCGTTCCAACACATACAATATCTAAATATTTCAAATATTCCTTTTCTTCTAACTTAAGTCTTTGACTAATTGCTTGAATCACTTTAAACACAACACCTACACCAGCCAGCCCTTTAAACGGATAATTGGAATCCTTTCTTTTACAATCAATCACTGCAATAGCTTATGGAATCTCATCCAATGGTTCTAGATGATCGGTTACAATCAATTCCATCCCCAAAGAATAAGCTTTCTCGATTTCCTTCATTCCAGTAATGCCACAATCCACTGTAATAATAAGCTTATAACCTTCCTTGTGTATTTTTTGGACAGCTTCCTCATTCAAGCCATAACCTTCATCTAGTCTTTTCGGAATATAATATCCAACATTCGTCATCCCTCGATCTTGTAAAAATTTCTTTAATACTGTTATACTCGTTACGCCATCTACATCATAATCACCATAAATCATAATTTTTTCATTTTTTTGAATAGCAATTTCTATTCTATCAATTGCCTTTTTCATATCTGGCATTAAGTATGGATCATGAAAATCATTTCTCGTTGGATTTAAGAATATTTCAACATCTTTTTTATCCACTACTTCTCGATTGACTAATATGGTTGCTATCAACTCTGATAAATGATTTTCTGCCTCCACTTTTTTCACTAATTCTTGATTACATTCACAAATTTCCCATTTTTTGTTCATTTAAATTCTCCCCAAATTCTCATTTACTGTTATTATATACCATAAAAAAACAATTGGCAAGTATTTCTCATGTATTACATCTTATTCCTTTTTTTCATAAAGAAAAAGCAGGATTTTTTTAAATAAAAACCTGCTTTTTCCTATTCTATTAAAATAATTTGTGTTCCATTATCAATTGTGTATCTCTTCAATAATAATGGCTTTTTTTGCTTTTATTTTATTACTGTATCTCCAGAAATTTCTTTTCCATGAGCATCTTTAAAGCATTTTAGTAAAATATTCAAAAAGTCATTTAGTACAAATGCTCCAATCACAACAAAAGCAATGATTCCACAATAAGTATGTATCGCTAATATACAAGCTGCTGCGATCGTCATATACAACATCAAAAATCCACTCCCAATTTTGCCTGCATACATACGATGAATTCCTAAAAAACCAACAAACCAACACAATACCAAACTTGTTAACCAATCTTTTTTACTTACTTTATCATCTGTTTCATAAAATTTTCCCATCTTTTGTCACTCCTTCTTTCATTTGTTGTTTTCAATTTATACTATAATTATTTTTTTGTCAATAGAAATTTGAAAATGTAATAGAAATGTAACATTTTAAAAAATTCAATTCTTTGTATTTTCAAAATTACAATTTTGCCACTCTCTTATTTCTTCTAAAAAACTTAACTACTGCACTTATCACATTCTCTTCTGTATCTTCTTCTTTCGTTGGTTGATACTTGATTTCTATTGTTAATTGGGAAAATTCTTCTCTTAAATTTCTACATTCTATTTTAATACTTTCTTTTTGTAAATCCTTAACTTTAATCAAATATCCATTTTTATTTAAAGTTCCATTGTCAACTCTAATTTGGCACTTTTTTCTTTTATTAATTTTAATTTATACGATAATCATTTCTTTGTTAATAAAATTAAAAAAATATTTTTATTAAAATCATTTTATAAATTCAATATATTAGGAACTATAAAAAAACACTATCTTCTGAAAAAAATGAGAGAAATTTTGGACATCATCCAAAATTTCTCTCGTAATATTTAAGTTTTTTTAGAAACCCTTTATTACATTTGAATTGGATTCCCATAATAAGCATCAATTAAAATCTGTTTAATCTCCTCCACCAATGGTACACGTGGATTAACTCCCGTACATTGATCCGAAAATGCTTTGTCTGCCAAATTATCTAAATTATCCATAAATTCCTTTTCATCAATTCCGCATTCTTTCAAAGATTTTGGCATATTTAGTTTTTCCAACAATTCCTGTACTGCTTTTACTAAAGAGTTAACACCTTCCTCTTTGGTGTTTGCTGGTAATCCTAGTCTTTTAGCAATTTCTGCGTATCTCTCATCTGCTACAAAACTTTCATATTTTGGCCAAGACACAAACTTGGTTGGAGCACTTCCATTGTATTTGATAACATATGGCAAAATCACTGCATTTGCTCTACCATGTGGAATGTGATAATCACCACCCAATTTATGTGCAATAGAATGGTTAATTCCCAAAAACGCATTGGTAAATGCCATACCAGCAATACAACTTGCATTATGCATTTTCTCTCTTGCTTTACGATTGCTTCCATCTGTATAAGCTTGTGGTAAATATTCAAATATCAGCTCTATTGCCTTTTCTGCCAAACCATCTGTATAATCAGATGCCATAACAGAAACATAAGCTTCAATCGCATGTGTTAAAACATCCATTCCTGTATCTGCTGTTAATTTAGCTGGAAGTGTCATAACTAAGTCAGGATCAACAATAGCAACATCTGGAGTCAATTCATAATCAGCAAGTGGATATTTGATATTTTTTTGTTTATCCGTAATAACTGCAAATGATGTTACTTCTGAACCAGTTCCTGAAGTAGTTGGAATGGCAACCATTTGACATTTCTCACCAAGCTTTGGAAATTTGTACGTACGTTTACGAATATCCATAAATTTTAATTTTAATCCTTCTACATCAGCATCTGGATGCTCATAAAATAGCCACATTCCTTTAGCTGCATCCATAGCACTTCCACCACCTAATGCAATAATGACATCTGGCTGGAATCCTTCCATTGCAGCAACACCTTTTTTAATTGTATCAAAAGATGGATCAGGCTCTACCTCTGAAAAAATCTCTGCATGAACGTATTGTTCTCTATTTCTTAAGTGATATAAAATTTTATCTACATACCCAAATTGAACCATTGATGGATCTGTTACAATAAACGCTTTAGAAATATTAGGCATTTTCTCTAAATAACCGATCGAACCGGCTTCAAAATATATTTTTTCTGGAACTTTAAACCATTGCATATTAACCCTCCTTTTAGCAACTCTTTTTAAATTGATTAGATTGGCTGAAGACACATTTGATGTTGTTGAATTTCCTCCAAACGTACCACAACCAAGTGTCAACGATGGCATGTTGGTATTATAAATATCACCAATTGCCCCATGAGTTGATGGAGAATTTACAATAATTCTTCCTACTTTTACAGTATTTGAAAATTTGGTAATGGTTTCATTATCTTCAGAATGAATCACTGCTGAATGTCCCATTCCACCAAACTTGATTAATCGGTCTGCCATGTCAATTCCTTCATCACTATTAGACACAACATAATATGCTAAAACAGGACTCAACTTTTCTTTCGAAAATGGAAACTCGTCTCCCACTCCTTCTTCTTTAGCAACTAATACTTTCGTGTTTTCTGGTACATCAAATCCTGCCCAATTTGCAATTGTTTTTGGACTTTGCCCAACAACGGCTGGATTCAATTTATTATTTTGCTCTGCAACAAACATCGTTGCCTTTAATTTTTGTCTTTCCTCATCATTTACAAAATAGCAACCTGCTTCTTTCATTAATTGCTCAAACTCATCTTTGATATCCTGGTCAATAATCACCGATTGTTCCGAAGCACAAATCATACCATGATCAAATGACTTTGACAACACCAAATCAGTAACAGATGTTTTTAATTTTGCTGTTTTATCAATATAGCAAGGTACGTTTCCAGGTCCAACACCCAATGCTGGTTTTCCACTTGAATACGCAGCTTTTACCATGCCAGAACCACCAGTTGCCAAAATTAAATCAACATCTGGATGATTCATTAGCAAACTTGTTGCTAAAACGGATGGTTTATCAATCCATAAAATACAATCCTCTGGAGCACCTTCTGAAACAGCTGCTTGACGCATCAATTCTCCCGCAGCCACACTACATTCTTGTGCTGATGGATGAAAACCAAATACAATGACATTTCTCGTTTTTGCTGAAATCATAGATTTAAACATCACCGTTGCTGTTGGATTGGTAACTGGTGTTACACCAGCAATCACACCGATTGGTTCTGCGATTGTTTGGTACCCTTCTTCCTCATTATCCTCTACAACACCTACTGTTTTATCATATTTAATACTATGATAAATGTATTCTGTTGCAAACATATTCTTGGTGATTTTATCTTCATAAACTCCCCTTTTGGTTTCTTCAACTGCGTGTTTTGCTAATTTCATGTGATTATCCAAACCTGCCATTGACATTTTTTTAACAATTCTGTCAACTGTTTCTTGGTCAAGCTTTTTGAATTCGTCAGATGCTTTTCTTGCTCTTTGAACTAAGCTATTCACCATCTCCTCAACTTCTTTTCTCTCTTCCTCTGTCACTTCTGCCATAAAAAAAGTTCCTCCTTACTTTTATTCTTAATATTGAAATTATATCTATTTTCTTTCTCATTTTCAAGTGTTTTTACAAAAAACTTTTTATCTTCTTTTTTTCTTATCTTACAACATGTTCCAATCATATAAATAATACCCAAATTCTACCGTTTTTAAACATTTTTATTTTGTTCTATCAAATATATTGAATAAATTCAACCTATTTATATTATCTAGTATCATTATTACAAAAGCATCTATAAAAGATTTTGTACCTTATGGATTATTTCATTTGTAAAATTTTATTCATACTTCTAGCTTTTTTCGTATATATTGAAACAGGTGAATAAAAATGTATATGAAAAAAATCTCAATTTTCTTTCTGATTGTATTGTTCATTCTTCCTCAAATTGTCTTTGCAGATGACTTTTTAGGGGAAAACGAACTTGATAATTTTATTGAAGTTTCTGGCGAGGCCGAAAATACCTCAAAAGAACCAACTACAAATGCCAAACACATTGTTGCAATAGACCGAAAAAGTTTGTCTGTTTTATACGAAAAAGATGCTTATTCTGAGGTTCCTATGGCCTCTACCACCAAAATTATGACTGCGATTCTTGTCTTAGAAAATCGTGACTTAAATGAAACAGTAGAATTTTCTAAAGAAGCTGCCAATGTCCGTGGTTCTTGTTTGGAAGTTTCAACTGGTACAAAAATGTCACTTAATGATGTACTTTATGGTTTAATGATGCGTTCACGGAAACGACTGTGCTGTCGCCATTGCAGAACATATCTCAGGCTCTGTAGAAACTTTTGCAGAATTAATGAATCAAAAAGCACAAACATTAAATTTAACCCATACTCACTTTGTAACGCCCCATGGACTTGATGATGAAAATCACTATACAACTGCCTATGAACTAGCTCTTCTAACCGATTATGCCTTAAAAAATGATAAATTCAAAGAGATTGTTGCCACCAAAACAACCACCATTTCTATCAATGGGAATCCACGAACCATTTCTAATACTAATGAACTTCTCGGCAATTTTCCTGGCGTTTATGGGGTTAAAACTGGTTTTACCTTTAATGCTGGACGCTGTTTAGTCTCTAGCTGTAAACGAAATGACATGGATATCATTGTAGTTGTTCTAGGAGCTGATACCAAAAATCAACGTACCAAAGATAGCATGCAAATTCTAAATTACATTTATGAAAATTTTGAATATGTAAATACTACAAACTACCTAGAAGAAAATTTTGCAACCTATCAAGAATATTATGCATCCCATGTATCACTTTATAAAACAACAACCATTCCAAAAATTGAATTGGCCAAAATAGAAAATGCCTCTTTTCCCTTAAAAAAGAACTCTGCACATCTTTTAACCACCAAATTTTACACCTTACACACCATATCCTCTCACTTACCACAAAATAGCAAAATTGGTTGTATGACACTTTACTATCAAAATAAAATACTCTGTTCCATTGATATTTATTTAACCAATGAAATCAAGCAAAACAGTTGGCACTACTATTTTGAAAAAATTTTGAGAGAATATAAATCAAATTTTTCTTAGGAAAAAGTTATATAAAAATTTTTTCCTGGGTACAATTTCTTTAAGAAAAGGAGGTACCTATGAAAAAATTTTGGATCATTTTAGTTATAATTTTAGGTTTTATTGGAGCTGGCATTTTCTCAACTTCCTTTGGAAATCAGGAAAAAGAAACATCAGAACCGCAATATCCTTACACTGTTCGGTAAAGTAATCGCTGAATCGCTTAAAATACGTTCTGGCCTTAGCACAGAAAATACTCACATTGGATTACTCGCTAAAAACGATACCGTACATATCTACGGAAAAGTAGATAATTGGTATATTATCAAAACAGAAAATAATCTAGTAGGAGCTGTTTCTGCCGATTATATCGAAGGTTCCTATGCATCAGAAAACACAATTGAAACGTCTGCAAATATAGAAACTCCTGAAGCTTCTTCACCTCTTCTTTCACAAGATGAGCAAATCTTTTTTAATTTAATCAACAATCAACGTATGGCAAACAATTTGCCTTCCTTTGAAATAGATGAAGCAATGCTTAACGTAGCTCGCCTAAAAGCCAATGATATTGTAGAAAATAAATATTTTTCTCATACATCACCAACACTTGGTACTTTTTTTGAAATGCTTGCCAATCATCATATCTCATATAGCAATGCTAGCGAAAATATTGCTAGAAATGTAAATGCAGATGGTGCTATCGAAAGTTTGATGGCTTCTGAATCACATAAAAAAAATATTTTAAGTGAAGATTTTAATTATACAGGAATTGCTGTCGTAAATAGTGTGGAATATGGGAAAATCTTTGTGGAAATTTTTATCGCCAAATAACAAATCAGTGCTGGGCAATCGCCCAGCACCTTAATAATTTTATTCTATTTGTACTTCAACTGCAAAAAATTTTGTTTTTGCAGTTGAGTTTTCCTCATAGCTGATTTCATAAACAATTGTATCTTGTACTTCCGTCAGATACTCGTCATGAAATATAAAAATTGAGCTGTCTTCATCTTTTGCCAGTTCTCTTCCTGCAGATGGAGCAGCATGTCGTGTGATTTTTACATTTTTTATACCCGTTTTAGAAATGTAAAAATCTGGTGACAAAGTTTTTAAGGTTTCCTTTACTTTTTTGGCATTTACCCGCAATGGAGCTCCTGGCTCTATCGCCTTTTGCAGATCCTCTGAAAGCTTTATATTGAAAAGCCCAACCTGCCAAATATTACAGGATATTTCCTTCAGCTCCTCCTTTTTCGACTTTTCCTCCTGTAACTTTTCTTCTTGAAGCTTTTTCTCCAATTCTTCGATTTTCTTCTGCATTTCTTCTTGATTTTCTTCAAGCTGTTGAACTTTCTTCCTTATTTCTTGGTTTTCTGTTCCATTCGAACAGCCAGTCACCAAAAAACTAACAATCAATACAACCACTACTAGAATCCGTTCTTTTTTCATATTTTTTTCCTCCTAAAAATTAGAATAAAATTTTTGCCAATATAGGCTGTTTCACTTATTATAGCATGATTTACATAATTTGTCAATTTTTCTGTAAAATTTTCACTTATTTCTCGCCTCATGTAACAATTCAGTGCTGGGCAATCGCCCAGCACCTTTTAAGGTTTACGACATATTATCCAATTTTTATAACTGAATAATAATCGTTTTCTTTTTTATCATGGAACGTCATTAATACAAAACGTCCTACTATCTCAGACAAATCTGATAAAACTTGTCTTCCAGCAATCTCTCTACATCCATCCCATGATACATCTTCTATATAAACCATAGAAGAAAATGGATCAGAGGCCTCCTTAAATTGCAAGGATTCCCCTCCTGAAAACACTAATATACACGCTGTTGGTTCTACCTTGAGTGTAACCTTCTTTTGCAGGGCAGACTCCAAGTCTTTCGAAAGAGGAATTTCATAAATTTCTTCATTTGAATTTCCACTTTCATCATAAAACTTCACAAATGTCTTTTTAATTAATTGATTATCCCCTAGCCTTAGCACGACTGATACTACTACTACTAATGCTAGTAATGCTACTAATGTTTTCCTTTTCCGTGTCATATACTTTCCTCCTTAAAGTAATCTCATTTTGCCATTATAGGCTATTTCATTTAATATTGTATTACACTTTACATAATTTGTCAAGTTGTGTATAAAACTTTCTTCACTTTTCCACAAAAACGGTGCCACACTATTTTGTGTAGCACCGTTCAATCCCATCATTTCACCATTTCAAACTTCTTGTCCGTCTACTTTCATCGCCATATATTTCCCTATGACAACATTCTATAAGGATATATAATTTTCACAACATATTCCTCACCTTTCTCTAACCTCTGCCGAAACCTAAGAATGCCTGGATTATCTGACTTTTTGTTTAATTCCAACTGTTTTTCCAAATCATAAATTCGCTCATTTCGAGTTTTTATAACATTGGATTTCTGCTGAATAATCTCCTGCAAATCATAAATTATCTCTTCTGATTGTTCTACTAAATTATTAGCCTTATTTACTGTGATAATTGAATCAAATAGTAAAATAAGCAATGCTATAAATAGTATTATCGCTGTTCGTCTCCAATACTTTTCTCTTTTTGTTTCAAAGTGTTTTTGACAACTAGAATCATTCCGTTTTTCCATACTGCATCTCCTTCCGCAGAAAACCCAAACTTGGGCTGTTTATTGGTATATTATATTTAAATCATATTTTATCTATATCATATTTATGTAAATTTGTCAAGTGTCTAAAACTGTTAATTCTTGTCTATTTTTAGTGTTTTATAAGAAAACATGACAACTTTTGTTTTCTTTTATAAACCAATTAATTGGAATGTTTTTTTTATTTTCCCCTTTATAAAAAAAAATTGGTGCCACACGATTTCGTGTGGCACCTTTTTAATTTCTTTTCATAAATCGCAAAACCTTGTTGCTAGAGCCTTTCGAGTATCAACAAAATGATAATTAATGACACCGCTACTCCTCCTAAGATATCCAAAAATTTAAAGTTCTCCTCTGTCGTTACATCTGGAATGACCTTTTCTAAATCAATAATTTTCACTCCATTAAATTCTACTTCTTTGAAAAAAACTTTCCTGAAGCCTTTTAGCCGCCTTTTCATGGATTATCTCCTTTCTTCTATATCTACTTTTGGTAGGTTCTAATATATTGTAACACACTTCACATAAAATGTCAATTTAAAATCCATGAAAAAAGATAGCATAAAAGCTATCTTCCTTATTTTAAAATTTTCTTTTTCTTGCAGCCTCTGATTTTTTCTTTCTCTTTACGCTTGGTTTTTCATAATGCTCTCTTTTTCTAACTTCTTGAAGTACGCCATTTCTAGCGCATTGTCTTTTAAATTTTTTTAGTGCCTCTTCTAAGTTACCATTTACTTTAACCTCTGACATTTCTTTTCCCCTCCTTCCGAAGCTAAAAAACACTTTGTGGGATTTATGTATTAATCCTTTTGATTCCTCGCTTATCTTTTTTATTATACATTACAATTGGTAACTTGTCAATAGTTAATTCGTCTCAAATAATTCTCCAATTGATGTAGCTTCATTAATTCTTTTGATCGCTTCTGCAAATAGTTCTGAAATGGACACTACAACGATTTTATCAATTTGTTTTTCTTTTGATAATGGTACTGTATTAGTCATTACCAATTCTTTAATTTCTGAGTTTTTGATACGCTCTATAGCAGGTCCAGAAAGAACTCCATGCGTACAACCTACGTAAATATCCTTAGCACCAAATTTCTTAGCAACTTCTGCTGTTTCAATAATTGAACCTGCTGTATCAACTTCATCGTCAAATACCAATGCATTTTTCCCTTTAATATCTCCTATTACGCTAGTTGCAATAGCTTTATCATCATTGGCATCTCTTCTTTTGTCTACCAAACAGATTGGACAGTTAAAATGTTCTGCATACTTGTATGCCTTTTTAGAACTACCTGCATCAGTTGCTACAACAACTTTGTTTTCGATTTGTTTTAAATCAAAATATTTTTCTAAAATGAATCTTCCTGTCAATACATCACAATTGATGTTAAAATAAGCCTGAATTGCCGGATTATGTAAGTCACAAGTAACAACTCTATCCACTCCTGCTGCTTCAATTAATTGAGCAAATAGTTTAGCTGTTACTGGAATACGGGGTTGATCTTTTTTGTCTGATCTTGAATAAATAAAGTAAGGTAAAACTACAACAATTCGTCTCGCTGTTGCTCTTTTAACAGCATCTACTGTGATTAACAATTCCATAATTCTTTCATTAACAGGTGGTTCTGTTGTTTGAATTAAATATACATCTTTTTCTCGAACAGTTTCCAATATTTGTACAAAATTGTTGTCATTTTTAAACTTTTGGCGATGAATTTTTCCTGGTTCAACATGTAAACAATTACATATTTCATTTGTAAATTTTTCTGCTGATTTGCTACACGCAAAAATTTTGATATCGTCCATAAATTCCTCCAATTCTTAAATTTATTTTAATCGATACTTTTGGCTACTATGCTTTCTTCCACGTTTCTTTCAGTGATTCTTTCTGGTTCAATTGGATTTTCATTCAATGGGTCGATTTGATTAAAATTCATTGATATTGTATTATTTTCATCCTGTTTTGTCAAGTCCTTCTTTATTTTTTTAAATTCTTGGAAATACATAATTTTTGGTTGATTGGTTTCATATCTGTTTTCATCACCAAATTTGAGCCTAACCGTTTCTCCTTTTTGAAGACTTTTTTGTACGTCAATTTTTCTTTGATTGGTTGAACCTCTAAACGCCAAATCTGTCACTTTGTGTTCAATTTCAAATTGGCCATCTACTATGATATCAATTGTTTGCAATAATTGTTTTGATATCTCGCTTTTGGTGTACATTTGATTTAAAATATCAGTATCAAAATTATATCCTGTCCAACACCAAATATCTTTTTCTGGCAACTCTTCTTTGACACGTTTGACCAATGGCAAAAGACCTTCTTGATTAGATGGCTCTAATGGTTCTCCTCCAAGCAATGATAAACCTTGAACATATGGCTTTTTTAATAAGTTGATAATTTCTTCCACTGTTTCATTTGTGAATTGTTTTCCAAAATTAAAATCCCAAGCTTCTTTATTGTGACATTCTTTACAGTGAAAATGGCAACCACTCACATACAGTGCAACTCTGATGCCTTCACCATCTTGAATATCTGGAAATTTTATATCTGCATAGTTCATTTTTTCCCCCTATTTTTTGTTTTGCCTCTTGGTTCTAGCAAATTTTTATTTCATAAAAATTTTCACGAACGTTCGGCTAGCACATATTTTGTTTCTTCCAGTAGTTTTGTTTATAAATGTAATACACGACTTTTTATTTCTTTTGTTTTGCCTCTTAGTTCTAGCAAATTTTTATTTCATAAAAATTTTCACGAACGTTCGGCTAGCACATATTTTGTTTCTTCCAGTAGTTTTGTTTATAAATGTAATACACGACTTTTTATTTCTTTTGTTTTGCCGACGTTCCAGAAGTTTTCTCCCAAATAACCACAGGTTCTTCTGGTGACGTTCATTTTGCTGTGGTCTTTATTGCCACAATTTGGGCATTCCCATTCATATTGTTCATTGATTGTAATTTCCCCATCAAATCCACAACAATGACAATAATCTGACTTTGTATTGAATTCAGCATATTGAATATTGTCATAAATGAACTTGACAACTTCTTCCATGGCTTTTAGATTATTTTTCATATTTGGTATTTCGACATAGGAAATCGCTCCGCCTGAAGAAATTGGTTGATATTTACTTTCAAATTTTAGTTTATCAAATGCATTTATTTTTTCTCTTACATCTATGTGATAAGAATTGGTATAATAGCCTTTGTCTGTAACATCTTCAATATCACCAAAACGCTCTTTGTCAATTCGTGCAAATCGGTAACATAAACTTTCTGCTGGTGTACCATATAAAGCAAATCCTAATCCAGTTTCTTTCTTCCAACGATCTGTGGTTTCTCTTAAATATTGCATAACACGAACAGAAAACTCTTCTCCCTCTGGAGCAGTATGGCTGACACCTTTCATTAATTTAGTCACTTCATATAATCCAATATAGCCTAATGATATCGTTGAAAAACAACTATTCAATAATTTATCAATCGTTTCCCCTTTGCTAAGTCTTGCAATTCCACCATATTGCCAATGAATTGGTGAAGCATCTGACATCGTTCCGAAGCAACGCATTGTGTCTACACATTAAAGCATCAAAACATAATTCTAATCTTTGGTCTAACAATTTCCAGAATTTCTTTTCATCTCCATTAGCAATAATTCCAACTTGAGGTAAATTAATACTAACAACACCTTGATTAAATCGAGATTCGAAGATATATTCTCCTTTTTCATTTTTCCAAGGTGATAAGAAAGAACGACATCCCATTGGACTAAAAACATTTCCTTCATAATTTTGACGCATAATTTTAGCTGAAATGTAATCTGGATATAATCTTTTAGAGGAACATTCTACTGCAAGCTTTGTCAAATAATCATATTTTCCTCCTTGTAGGCAATTATTTTCGTCTAACACATAAATTAGTTTTGGAAAAGCTGGAGTTACATAAACACCTTTTTCATTTTTGATGCCTTGTAATCTTTGTTTTAAAATTTCTTCAATAATCATAGCATTTTCTTCAATGTATTCATCCTTCTCATCCAAAAACATGAAAATGGTGACAAATGGACTCTGACCATTTGTTGTCATCAATGTATTGATTTGATATTGAATTGTTTGCACACCAGATCCTAATTCTTCATTTCTTCTGATTTCAGCATCTTCTTTTGCCCTTTCCTCTGCTTCTTCTTTGGTGAATCCTTTTTCAACATATCTTAGAAAACTTTTTTTGTAAGCCTTAGCATAAGTTTTTCTTAAATATTTTCCCAAATGACGAATATCCACAGATTGTCCACCATATTGGCTACTTGCTACAGCAGCAATAATTTGTGTCATTATTGTACACGCAACTTGGAAACTTTTTGGACTTTCAATCATTTTTCCATTCATCACTGTTCCGTTATCTAACATATCGCCAATATTAACTAACATACAATTATGCATTGGTTGAACAAAATAATCTTTGTCATGAAAATGCAAGATTCCATCATTGTGTGCTTTGACAATTCTCTCTGGAAGCATCACTCTATCGGCCAAATCTTTTGAACACTCTCCTGCAATCAAATCCCTTTGCGTTGATACTAAAACAGCATTTTTATTGCTATTTTCTTCCATGGTTTCTTTGTTGGCATTTCTCACTAAGGATAAAATGCTTTCATCAGTAGAATTAGCTTTACGAATTAAATCATGTCGATCTCTATATAAAATATATTTTTTAGCCAATGTAAATTTTCCAAATTCCATTAATTTACGTTCAATGATATCTTGAATGTCCTCAACTGTCATAGTTGATTTATTGAGTCCTTCAATATATTTTGTGATAAATTCGATCGATTCTCTTGAAATCTTATCTTTTCCCCCAACTTCCTTATTGGCTTGACTAATCGCTATAACAATTTTATCGCTATCATATTCTACTTTTCGTCCGTCCCTTTTTATTACTTTCATCAAATGTATCCCCCTTAAATTAATCTTTACTTGTTTATTATAAATTCATTTTACCACTAAAAAAAGTAATGTCAAATGCTTACCTTTTATGTCTTCCATTTCTTGAATTGCAGTATTTTGAGACTTTATCAGGAATCTATTTTTGTGGTTTCATTTTGCGAAAATTTGTTTTGAAAGTCTACAACGATTTAGGCTCTAAGTCATACCGATTTTTCAATTTTTTTATATTACATTTTTGTTACATTTTTTGACTTTATTTAAATTTTATTTGTTTTTTAATATATTTTTATCGATAATTGCAAATAATTCCTATTTTTATTTTAGTTCAAATTTCTTCCATTTTAAAAAGAAAATAGTATCCCTATTTTCTCTTTAAAATCTTCTCTTCCATTTCTTCCCAGGATTTGCTAAATTGATGATTAGCAAACATGTCCTTCAACCCTGTAATTTGCTTTAAACGAATAATTTCATCCAATTCCATACCCAAATGTTTCGAAATTTCCATTTCAGACCAACCATTTTGTGTTAAACTTAAAACAATATGAGACATATCAATAATCTGATGTGTTCCTCTGGCTCGATTATGACGAATTGTACTTGCCATACGATTTTCCAAGTCCTTGTCAATCGTAACAATTGGAATTTGTTTTAAATGGAAATATTCTTTCGCACAACGATAACGATGAAATCCATCTACCACAATATAAATATCTCTTTCTTCATCATAATAAGTTACAATTGGTTGTGTATATCCATCCTCTTCAATGGAATGTTTTAGTAATTGCATTTCTGGCGGGGCTACTTTATTGGGATTATAATCATTCGCAATAACCTTTTCAATATCCACCATTTTTACATTTAATACTGGAAATTCTATTTCACTCATTTTACTTTTTTCTCCCTACTAATTGTTACAAAATTCTTATACGCTTGATTTTTTATCTGAAATCCACACATTTCATAAATTTCACTATAGCAATTGGTTACAATACTATCTGTAATCTCCCTTTCAGCAATAATTTGTTTCAATATTTCTATCAAATATTCTTCCTTAATTGTATAAATATTTTTGATGACATTTTTACAAACTGAAACAAATCCCTTCACTTTTTCATTTTCTAAATAAAGATACCATTGTTTATTATCATCATCATAAATTCTATCATTTGTTTGTTTTTCGACCAGCCTAGAACCAAAAAATTTCCCCATATAAAGATAAAAATTAGAGTCTTGATTTGTTATTTTTATTACCATTTTTTCTCCTTTACTTCCAATTTTCCTGAATGATTTTTTGTAGCATCTTATCGTCTGTTAGTGTTGTTTGATTCAATAAATTATCCCATTTATGAATTAGCTCCATCAATTGTTTATCATCATTTTTGGTTTGAGCAAATGATAACCTTCGCAAATAAAAATCATTTTTCTCAATTGCTCTTGCAATTCTGCGCCAAGAAATCACTTTCTTTTGTCCTTCTAATTTACATTCTGCTACATCTGGAATGTCTTTTAATGCAATTCCATGTTTATTTTCATGCCAAATCATAAATTTTTTAATTTTGCGATAATAATGAAACATCAAATCTCGATTATAAATCCCAATGCTTTCCAACAAAAATACCGTATATTCTTGCCAAGACATAAATGCTGGTTTACATGATTTAAGATTACCTAGTGCTGTTGTTTTACAATAAATATTTCCAAAATTAACACCATTTACACGATTTAACACTTTCCCCCAAGTATCATATTCCAAAGCTTTAAATTGATTTAGGCCATTTTTTTGATCATCACCATATGGTTGGCAAAGTCTTTGTTCATGAATACTTAAGCCATTTTTATACATCAATTCATAAATATAATTAAACTGAAAATCAAATTGACTAACCGCTCCCCAAATATCTTCTGCCGTCCAGTCATAAATTGGATAAAAATTGTAAGCATTAATGTGTTTTTCATGAATTTTTAATTTGGTTGTCCAATGGTAATTTTCAAAGGTTACTTTTTTATCTTGCATGGCAATGGTGCGAAATCGATTTAAACTCTCATCTGTACGAATTCCGACTCCACATGCCACTTTTTCGCCATATTTTTGCTGATACCAATTAGCAAATTGAAGTACAAATTCCTCAAATTCCTCTCCCTTTTTAAACCAGGTAAATGGACAATTATCTATATTAATGCAATCTTTTGGCATTTTTCTAACCCATAAATGTTCACTTTCCTTTTCCCAACAAATCCATTTGGGTTGCAGAACAGATACCGCATTTCTTAGTGCCATAGGTAAAGCAATGTGATAAAAATCCTTAATTTGCGATAATTGCTTAATTTCCTCAACATGCTCAATCGTATAACGATATTGAGCTTCCAAATCAATAAATAATACATCAAATTTTCTATGCATTCGTTTGGCAACTTGGTTTGCTAATTGTACCATAACAGAACTATCTTTTCCGCCACTAAAACTAAAATACACATGTTCAAAATGGCTGAATATCATTTCTAATCTTTCTATTGTAGCATCTAATACATTTTTTTCTAGATATTTTTTTGTCATTGATTCCCCTTTTCTTTTAACTGAATTATATCATCTTAGTAAGATTCTGTAAAGTATCCACCAAAACTTTTACATTTTGTTCAACATTTCACCAAAAAGCTTGATAATTCTTGCATTTCATGATATAATTTTGTCATTAATTGAAAGGAGGAAAAAAATGAGATATCATCTTCGATTTGATATTTGGCTCTGTTTATTATTAAGTTTTCTTATCAGTTTCATTCCTGTCAAAATCGCAGAACGTATTTTACCTCAAAAATATGAAACCTACGCTCAAGAGCATACCGTCTCAGATGGTGACATTGGTGGTATTGCAGACGAATCTGTTTACCAAGCACAAAATATCGATGACCTACTATCCCATGATACTTTCACCATTGTTTCACCAGGAATTCAATATCGCAACCGTGGAGGTGGTTTTTACGATTCTTATTACATGCATGCAGTCACATTACCCTCTGGCGAAATCATCGCTGCTTGTATCAATAATGAATCCATCAAACAAGATGGCGATAGTATTTACACTAGTCATTCAATTTTACCAGTTGGAAAAATTGTTTATGAAGATTTAACCAGTCATGAGAATTTTATCACTCAAATTGAACATTCCGAAAAATTAAGCCGTACTGATTTTTACATAGATATGCTGGGAAACGGTGGAAAAATGAGCCAAGAAGATTATACCAAAGCACCAATTAGTATGCTTCAATGTATCACTATCTTTGTAGGCTTTCCAATTTTTCATGCACTTGGTTCAAAATTAGGGATTTTCCCTTATTTCTGGGCACCAAAGAAAAGTAAACAATCAGAATGGGAATAAAATAAAAAAATAGAAGGAGTTAGTCATATATGGAAAATATAAAAGTAAAAAAAATAAATGTTGTTTATTTATTATCATACATATTAGCACCAATGTTAATTTGTGCAATTTGTTTTGGAATTGGTATAAAATTTTTCCCTAAAGGAACAATGGCAGTTGTTTTATTTATGGGACCTAGTATACTTTCCTTTATTTGGTGGACTTTTGGTGGGAGAATTATTTATAAACAAAACCAAAAGAAACTAGAAAAACAATTAAATGAAAATGGATTTGAACGAAATCATACTTTTTATGGTAATGGAAGCATGATAGTTGTAGATGTAGTTCATGGAAATATTGCTCTCTTATTTTTCTGGAATCCGTTTGAAAACTTTATATTACCAGCTAGTCGTATTACCAAAACTTGGGTTGATGACGGAAAATTCGGAGCTGGCATTATGGAAGGTAGTAGCCGAGTTAGTTTTCTACTTACTATAGATGATGTAAAAATAAGAATCAATACATTTACTTCAAATCAACGTTTCCGTATGGATAGTGATTATATCTTAACTGGTATTTCAAAAGCTGATATGATGGTAAATGTATTAGAAGAAGCTCGTAGTAAGGAGAAACAAAATGGGATTTTTACGTAAATTTCGTGCTATTTTTCATGATGATTGGTGCCGGAAAATGTCAAAGTCAAATGGAAGAAAAAAAGCGTCAACTATACATGTTACCCATGATTGTAGGCAACTATACTTCTCATGAAAATGCAGAATATTATAAAAAAAATTTAATCAAAGTCAATCAAAAATCAGATATTCCTACTGGAAATTATGCTTGTGGGATGATTCAGTACGAGTGTCCTGAATGCGGACATGAAGCAGTCAAGTTATCCATTTTTTTACCTGTACGTGATATCGAAAAACAAGAAGATGCTTTTCTTTTTGAAAAAGGAGAATTAGATGACTTTATTAGAAAATAAATATTGTAAATAGAAAAAACAAGACATTAGTCTTACCAAACTGTACACAAAGACCAGATCTCTTTTCTGGTCTTTCAATTTTATTTGTTTTGATAGCTTTTACGCCTAACATTCTTTGTTTTTTTATAAAAATAGGATATTTTTGAAAAGTAATTGACTTTTTTTAATTTTTCAGTTATAATAATATTCGATAATTAAAATATGATTTTTAATTATCAAAATGTGCCTGTAGTTTAGCTGGATAGAATGCGAGGCTACGAACTTCGAGATCGGGGGTTCGAATCCCTCCAGGCACGCCAAATACACCGTTTATCGGTGTATTTTTTATACTTAAAAGCAAGAAAAAGACGACACAAAAATTCGTGTCGTCTTGGCTTAATGAAATTATAAAACTACAGCCAAACTTTAGCAATACTAATCTATCTGCTCAAACTCAGAACATGTCTCTTATCCTTTTTCTTTAACACCTTACTTCGAAAATAATACTTTCTCAGATTTATACTGCTTTATAATGTAAGTTAATACAAAACTAATATACAAAATTGTTGATGCAAACATCAAAAAGATATTCAAATAGCTTACATCTCCTTTCGTTATACTGGTAAATATTATCGTATAATTCAAAAATGGAATGACTGACAATAATGGCGTTGCCGAAATTTCGATCATGAAAGCTATCATACTTGGAAAAAAAGAGATAAAGGTCAGTGGTGTTAAAGCACTTTGTGCTTCTTTAAAAGTTTTCGATGTACTCGCAATCGAAATGCACAATCCACTAATAAAAATCGAATACGCAATAATAATTAACACAGCAACCAAAATCGCTGTTATATCATACATCAAATTAATTCCTTCATAAATCGAAAATCTATCTTGTGCAATCAACAATGAAACAATAGCTAACCCCAAACTAATCATTCCTGTAATCATGGAAGATAGCGAAACACCTAAAAATTTTCCAACAATAATATCCTTACTTTTAATTGGAAAAGTAAGCAAAGTCTCCAATGTTCCCCTTTCCTTCTCTCCTGCTGTTGTATCTGTGGCTGGATAGGTTGCCGAAACAGTAATTGCCATAATGATAAATAAAAACGCATAATTCTTCACATAATTGGCAAAAAAGTTTTCTTCTTCTTTTATCGACTTCTCCTCTACTGTTATTATGTCCAAAACTTCAGTTGGATTCATTTGATTCGCTTGCAAATAATTTCCCTGTAAATATTGCTTATAAGCATCCAAAAATGTTTCTACCAAGCGTTTCGCATATGTACTGTTTTCTGCTCCATCTGTATTAATCGTATATCGATTTTCATGTTTGGTAACATACAAATTAATTTCTGCTTTCTGATATTTTTCTTTGAGTTCCTCTTCTGAAGCCTGCATCAATTCCAGTTTCATTTCTTCAGCGATTGCTTTTTCTTCTTCAGTCATCTCATAAGCAATTCCAATTTTATTATATTCCTCAACGTCTTTATTGGCTTGTGCTTCAAACAAAGCTGACATGCCCAATACCAATAATGGGATAAAAATCGGAATCACAAGCATCATGCTCAATGACTTCTTATCTCGAAACAATTCTTTCAACTCTTTTTTTAAAATATTCCAAGCATTATTCTTCATTTGAAACACCTCCTATCATCTCAAAAAATGCATCTCTTAAATTGGTTGTTTTCGTATCTTTTTTTATTTGTTCTGGAGTCCCAGAATGAATGATTTCTCCTTTATTCATCATTATCACTCGATTACAAATATTTTCTGCTTCTTCCATATAATGCGTAGAATATAAAATTGTTTTTCCCTTATCTCTTTCCTGTTTGATAAAATCCAATATAATTTGACTTGAAATAATATCCAATCCTGTTGTTGCCTCATCCAAAATATAATATTGTGGACTATGTATTAAACATCTTGCAATATTTACCCTCTGGGTTTGCCCAGTCGATAAATTAGCAATTTTATTATACAAAAATGACTCCAAATTCAAAACCTTCTTCAGTTCTTTGATTCTATCCTCTGCTATTTCTGACGGAACATTGTAAATTTCACTACACATTTTCAATAATTCATATGTAGATAAGGTATCATACAACTTTGTATTCCCTGATAAATACGCAATGTTTTGCTTAATTTCAATTTCATGCTCTTGATAATTCAAACCATCAAAATTTATGGTTCCTTCTGTTGGCTCTAAAATGCCTGCTATCATTCTTAAAAGTGTTGTTTTTCCAGCTCCATTTGGCCCTAATATACCAACTATTTCACCACTATCTACTTGAAATGAAATATTCTGATCAGCATAAAATTCTTCTGTTTCTTTTTTGGTTTTATTCTTTCGAAACTTCTTGGTTAACTTCTCTACTTTTATCATTTTCTCTCCTTTCTAAATACCATGCTAAAAACTGCTATTCGTTTTTATAGCAGTCTAATGCAAGTAATTCTTCTCTTAATATTTCATACTTGTCCCAAATAATTTCAGGCACATATTTTCTCCACGATTCCTGATCATCATGTAACAAATAACCACGTAAAGTAGTGGCAGAAATTTCAATTTTATTCCTCGCAACAATCAATTCCGAAAAGGTTTTGCTATCCTCTTCCGAAAACCATCCTTTTCGTGACTCATCTTTTCCATAAACCATCAAATCAGGTTTTGTGCCATACATTTTCTCTACACTTTCTAATATGTACCTTCCCCATTCAAAACAAATATCATCCTCATTTGTCAAGTCATCCAATACACCAATTATGACATCTTCTTTAGTATAAATTTTCTGTGCAATTTCTTTTCTTATCTCTACACAAAATGGATTTCTCAAAGTTCCACTTTCTTGAGCAGAACCAATTAAAATCAATGTTTTTTTACATAGTTGCCTTGTCATATCAATCAATTCCATATGACCTTTATGCATTGGATGAAACCTTCCCAAAACAAGTCCAAATTCAAACTTCTTCTCCATATCAACCTCTTCTATAAATACATTCCAGTTTCCACTTTTTTAGCTTCTTGCAACAAATAATCATACTGTGCTTCCTCTGACTTGATGCGATACGTATAATAATCCACCAAATTACGATCTTCTATAAATTGCAAATTATTATAATCTCGCTCAAGATTTTTCTTTACCTTTTCCAAATTAGTCATCAATTCTTTATAACTATTGACACTTTTTTTGTCCATCACTTTCATTTCTTTCATGAAATTCTTTTCCACTTAAATCACCCAATTTATTGTATGCAAAAAATTCTGAAATATACAAGCAATTTTTATAAAACAATATGATCAATTTCTTCCCAAACTCTATCTGTATAAATCTTTCTTGTTGCAGAAAAAGGTAAAATCGTACTATACGAAATCCCTAGTATTTCCTTAATTTTTTCAACCTCTGACTCCACTTTTGTAACCGCAATTTTATCAGCTTTGTTTGTCACCACTATAAATGGTAAATTGGTTCGCAAAATGTAATCATACATAAATCTATCGTCTTCTGTTGGATTATGCCTAATATCCAGCAAATGCACAATTAAAGCAATATTTTGTCTTTTTTCTAAATATTCTTCTATATATCTTCCAGAAGTCACTTTTTCCTGTTTTGACATTTTGCTAAATCCATAACCTGGTAAATCTACAAAATAAAACCTATCGTCAATATTATAAAAATTAATTTGTCTTGTTTTACCTGGTGTATTACTCGTCCTTGCCAAACTTTTTCGATTCAACATTGTATTGATAAAAGATGATTTTCCCACATTTGATTTTCCAACCAATACAATTTCTGGCAAATTTCCTTTGGGATATTGTTTCGGTCCGTACAGCAGATATTTCAAATTTTGGATTTCTTACAATCATTTCAATAACTCCATTTCCTTTTCATGATTGGTTGCATTATAATATAAAATGTGTTATAATGCAAGCATTATTATCTTGAAACTTTATTCATTCGAATAAAGAATTTCCTATTTAAACATTTTTATCAACTTTAAAAGGAGGTGATAAAGATGTACAAATCTAATCCTATCCATAAGAAAAAAGGGTTATTACCTAAATTGAATCTATTGTTAGCAACAATTAAAAGCTTTCTTGACATTATAAATTACTTTTTTGGCTAAATAAAAATAGGTAGTGTAGCACCACTACCTATTTTTTCATTTTTTGCATGTGCAAATCTAATCATTTTTACTACTATTATTATACACTACATTTTTATTTTGTCAACTTTTTCGGTTCCAATTTTTTCTTTCCACCCATATATTTCCAAAGCACTTCTGGAATATTCACACTTCCATCTTCGTTATAATGATTTTCCAAAAAGCTAATTAACATTCTAGGAGGTGCAACAACCGTATTATTCAAAGTATGTGGAAAATAATTTCCTTTTTCACCTTTCACACGAATGCCTAAACGTCTACTTTGTGCATCTGTCAAATTTGAACAACTTCCTACTTCAAAATATTTTTGCTGACGTGGACTCCAAGCTTCTACATCCACACTTTTCGCCTTCAAATCCGCCAAATCACCACTACAACACTCCAATGTTCTAACCGGAATCTCCAAACTTCTAAACAACTCCACTGTAAACTGCCACATCTTATCATACCATTCATAACTTGTGCTTGGTTCACACACAACAATCATTTCCTGTTTTTCAAATTGATGAATACGATACACACCTCTTTCCTCAATCCCATGAGCCCCCTTCTCTTTCCTGAAACATGGTGAATAAGAAGTCATTGTATAAGGTAAATCTTCTTTTTTTAATATTTGACCTTTAAATTTACCAATCATCGAATGTTCACTTGTACCAATTAAATACAAATCTTCTCCCTCAATTTTATACATCATAGCATCCATTTCTTCAAAACTCATCACACCAGTCACTACATCTGAACGAATCATAAATGGTGGCACACAATACGTAAATCCTTTCTCAATCATAAAATCACGTGCATATGTGATAATCGCAGAATGAAGCTGTGCAATCTCTCCCATTAAATAATAGAAACCATTTCCTGCCACACGACGTGCTGAATCCAAATCCAAACCAGACAAATGCTCCATAATTTCTGCATGATACGGAATTTCATAATCAGGGACTATTGGTTCTCCAAATTTTTGCACTTCTACATTCTCACTATCATCTTTTCCAATGGGAACCGATTCGTGCATTATATTGGGAATCTTCATCATGATACTTGTTACTTTTTCACGATACTCATTTTCCAATTTTTCATTTTCTATCAGTTCTTCATTAATCGCACTTACTTTGTTTTTTAATTCTTCTGCTTCTTGCTTTTTTCCTTGACTCATCAAATTCCCGATTTCTTTACTCATCGAATTTCGATTTTTACGTAATTCATCTCCTTTGATAATTAATTTTCGACTTTTTTCATCAAGTTCAATGACTTCATCAACCAAATCCAATTTGTGCATTTGAAACTTATTTTTGATATTTTGCTTAACTACCTCTGGATTTTCTCTTAAAAATTTAATATCAATCATATCATTCTCCTTTTTAGTTATTCTCTGTTTTTTCTTGTTAAAAATAATAAACCAAGTCATCTGTTACTAAGATTTGTTCTTTATTTTGTGAAATCTTTTTCTAATTCTTCAACCAATTCAAATCTGTGCTTTTGGCCTGTTACATTATCTGGTCTTTCTGGAATTTCCTCTAAAAACATCGGTTCTGGCCTTACCCAAATGCCACAATCGGTTCTGTCATAGATTGGTTTATAAACAACCATTCTTTCCTGAGTTTCTGAGTCTAAAGCAATATTTTCTACAAAGTAATAATTCCCCTTAAAATGACGATATACTTTTCCAATTTTAATTTCTTCCATACTCTTCCCTCCTCTTATTTTTTATATAAAAAACCCTCATGCAAAAACTGCATAAGGGCGTTATATACGCGGTACCACCTTAATTTCTCACTTTCTAATTGCGATAACCAGCAATCACTCGGCCTAGTTTGCTAGAAGCTCCCTTAAGTAGATTTCATAAACTGTTTTTATCCCCTTCCAGCATTATAGGGACTCTCTTTGAAAAACAAATTTTACTACTTAGCTTAAGGTCAAACGCTAATTTATAATACAATTATAAATTAATCTTTTTAAAATGTCAAGGAAAATCAGTTCATTTTCTATTTTCTGAAATTTACTTCATCTTTCTAATTTCAAAATTATACTTTAACCATTTTTTTCTCTACAATGGCATTCTGGATTTTCACAAGTACAATTCGGATTATAACCACTAGCACATTCATCGGTACAAGTACATTGCCATCTTTTTAAAGTAGGAAACAATTTCATACAATGTTCTTTCATTTCTTCATTAGTCATTCCTGCTTGTGAGCCATACTCTGAACACATTTCTATATATTCTTCCATTGTAACTTTGTCTATAAATTTCCCATTTTCATAGCAATATTTACAATAGTCATTGCTAATACTTCCATCTTTATTTGTAATCAATTGCTCATTTGATGTTATTGGCATACAACTACTTTGACATATTTTATTTTCCATTTTTTTATTCCTCCAATCATTTTACT
>CANPFR010000021.1 GCA_947573445.1 uncultured Clostridia bacterium
AAACACAAAATTACAATTTGGTAAGAATGAAATATATTACAACAGTGGAAGAATTATAAGTTAAAGTCAACGTTTGTAAAAATATATTAGTATAAATTATAGCAATAAAATCATTGAATTTACCTAAGTAAATTCAATGATTTTTAGTTTCTTAAACTTATAAAAAATGGTACGAAACAAAAGTAGAAAAATACAAATTTTGTTTTGTTAATAAAACAGAGCTTAAGAGAAGTTTTTTAATGCATTCATAACAGCTGAGGCTGAACCATTATTGGCTGGAGAGGGAGAAATGGTTCTTTGATCCATTGCTTGCCCATTGACAGGAGCTAGTAAGACTTTTCCTGATCCTCGATAAACATTCACAAAACCTTCGCCTGAGATACCAGAGCCAATCAAACTCTTAGTCGATTTTTCAACTGTGAATTGTAGTGTTCCAGACCATGCTACTGCAAAATTACCATCAATTTTTAATACATCATTTTCTAAGGTAACTTCAATTAATTCGTCTCTTGGCACGTAACTTTCTAAAGCTGCAATACCATTTCCAGATAATTTTAAATTAAATAAACCTTCCTTTCCAAAAACGGCTGAAGAAAGATTAGAACGCATAACGATATCTTGTTTTACACTAGATTCGCAAGCTAAAAACATACCATCATCTAGGACGATTCCACCTTTCCATTCAGAGATATCTTCTAGCAAAATATGGCGATAGGTTGGTTCTAACATGATAACACCGTTTCCTTTATATTTTGGTTTTACCGCAGCTTCTTTTGTAACAGCACCTTTGATGGCTTTTCCTAAAAAATCACCTACTCCTTTGACATCACTTGTGATTTCAATGTTACCAGCAATCCATTGCATAGCACCAGCACTTAGTGTGTATTCATCACCTTTTACTTCAATTAAAACTTGTCTTTTTCGAATGTTCATTTTTTGAGAAAAATAAGAATTCACTGCTGAGAATGGGGTTACGCTCAAATCATTAATGTATTCTAGGATTCTCATAGCACCCTTTTGATCTGTGGTTTTGATATTTTTATTGTTAAGTAAATTTTTAAATTTAAACATAAATTTTATCCTCCTTTTATAAAGTATATTTTTAAAGAGAGGAAAAGTCAAGAAATTTTAAAAAATAAAAAGAGCTGTAAAAAACTTAAATTAAGATAGCAGAAATTTTCTTTGAAAAGATGGTATTTTTACAGCTCTTTCAAAAAGTTAGTTTTCTTTTCGAATTAACCAATCCAAAATTTGAACAGCATTTGTGGCAGCTCCTTTTCGAATATTATCAGCCACACACCAGAAATTTAGTCCATAAGGTACACTATTATCACGGCGAATTCTTCCAACAAATACTTCATTATGACCATTTGCATGGGTAGCAATTGGATAAATATTTTGTTGCAAGTCGTCCTGAACAATGATGCCTTTTGCAGATTTTAGTTTAAAAATGATTTCGTTGATATCAAAATCTTGTTCAAATTCTACATTGATGGACTCACTGTGTGAATTTTCAACAGGTACACGAACGGTGGTAGCTGTGATTTTTAAGTTTGGTTTATGTAGAATTTTTCTAGTTTCATTAATCATTTTCATTTCTTCTTTTGTGTAACCATTTTCTAAAAATACATCAATATGTGGTAAACAATTGTTGTTGATAGGATGTGGAAATTTATGGCAAGTGTTATTTCTTAAATCATCTAGAGCTTGTTTTCCAGCTCCAGAAACGGCTTGATAAGTTGAATAGACGATTCGTTTAATAGGGCAAATATCATTCATAATTTTTAATGGAACGACAGCTTGAATAGTGGAACAGTTTGGATTAGCAATAATGCCATGATGGTTTAAAGCATCATCAGGGTTTACTTCTGGGACAACCAATGGAACGTCGTCTTCCATACGAAAAGCACTGCTATTGTCTATGACAATGCATCCTTTTTGGCTAGCAATTGGAGCAAAATGTTTGGCAGTATCACCTCCTGCAGAGAAAATAGCATAATCTATTCCATTGTCAAAGGAGTTTTCAGTTAGCTCTTGGATGATATATTCTTTTCCTTTAAAATTAATTTTATTTCCAGCAGATTTTTTGGAAGCTAAAAATACATATTCTTGAATTGGTAAATCAAATTCATTTAAAACTTCTAATGCTGTTCTACCAACAACTCCAGTAGCACCAACTAGGGCTAATTTGTAATTTTTCATAAAAATAAAGTCCTTTCTTTTAAATATAATTTTATTTATTATATGATAAAACGAAAAAAAAGTACATAAGTTCTTGATTAATTGTAAGAAAATGGTTAAAATATATTCAAAGGAGATAGAATATGGATGGTTGGAAAAACAAAAAGGGAATTTCATTAGTTTCGCTTGTAGTCACAATTATTGTGTTAATCATCTTAAGTGGAGTTGTTATAATACTCAATAATAGTGGGATAATTGAGAAGACGGTTTTGGCAGCAACTAAAACAGAAGAGGGAATATTAGAAGAACAAATTGAAATGGCTTGGGTGGAAACAAAAGCAACACATATACTTAGTACTGAAAACTTTGAAGATAGTGTATTAGAGGAAAATTTTCAAAAAGAGTTAGAAAAGAATTTAAAAGAGGTCTATCAATTTGAGAATGTTAATGTTTCTGTTAGAGATGATTCGAGTATGCATATTACCTTTACTTACAAGGATGAAATATATGATTTTGTAGTATCTTCAAATGGGAAAGCAAGTTTGGATTCTAAAGAAAAAGTAGAAATAAGTAAACCATTGAAAGGAAATGTTAAAGTAGGAGATTATATAGAATATCCAATTGAGTACTTCGATGTTTATGAAGGTAAGAAATACACTTCTACCAATGGTTGGAGAATTATTGATGATGGTGTGATGGAAGGAACATCAGGATATGTGAAAATCATTAGTACAGGTGTACCAGCAAAGTTTGATTATTATCATAAAGATAGAGAAGAGATAATGGATAATTTGCTAAATCATTTTGAGGAAATTGATTTGTTAGATAATTCTAATACTGGAATAAGAGTGAAAGGCAAAAAATTCAAAGTAGATGAAATTGCAGAAAAAGTAACAACCCTTACATTGAGTGATTTCAATTGTGCTTATAATGTTTTATATCATACAAATAGAAAATTGGATGATACCAGTAGTTTTGATGATAAGTATCAATTATTCCATTTGAGAGATACTAAAATGTTTACGTATTTATTAGTCACCAACGAAGCAGAGAAAAATGATGGTATGTATTATATGACTAATAGTGGCATAAATTTTTATGGAGATGATCTTAGAATTGGTATGAGACCAGTTATTTATTTAAATGCTGAATTGCAGGGAAATTTAGAAAATGATGTTTGGAAAATTAAAAAATAGGAGGGAAAAATGGGAGAGAATTGGTTTAATAAAAGTGTGGAGAAAACCACAAAAGAATTAAAAACAGATCTAAAGCATGGGTTACACACAAATGAGCTAAAAGAAAGGTATGAGAAATATGGTTATAATGAATTAAAGGCCAAAAAGAAGAAGAGCATGCTTGTAAAATTTTTAGAACAATTTAAGGATTTTATGATTATTATTTTAATCATTGCAGCTATTGTTTCAGGAATTGTTGGAATTCAAGAAGGAGAAGGAATCACAGATACAATTATTATTTTAATTGTCGTTATTTTAAATGCAATTATTGGAGTGGCACAAGAAAATAAAGCAGAAAAGTCATTAGAAGCTTTACAGAAAATGAGTTCTCATGTAGCAAAAGTAATTCGAGATGGCAAATTATCAGTGGTTCCAGCTAAAGAGTTAGTTCCTGGTGATGTTGTGATTCTTGAGACAGGAGATTATATTCCAGCTGATTTAAGAATTATTGAAGCAATTAATTTAAAATCACAAGAATCAGCTATGACAGGAGAATCTGTTCCAGTTGATAAATCTTCTGATACCATTGATGGAGAAGTTGGTTTAGGAGATAGAAAAAATATTTTGTTTTCTTCTAGTTTAATTACATATGGTCGAGGTAAGGGCATTGTAATTGGAACTGGAATGAATACAGAGGTGGGAAAAATTGCAAAAATGATTGATGAAACAGATGAATCACAAACACCACTTCAAATCAAATTAAATAATTTAGGGAAGACATTGGGAATTGTTGCTTTATTGCTTTGTGCAGTGATTTTTGTGGTAGGAACTCTTTATGGAAAAGAACCAGTTCATATGTTTATGACAGCTGTATCACTTGCTGTTGCAGCTATTCCAGAAGGATTGGCAGCAGTATCGACGATTGTTTTAGCAATTGGTGTACAACGTATGGTAAAGAGAAATGCAATTGTTAAAAAATTACCAGCAGTTGAAACATTAGGCTGTGCGTCTGTTATTTGCTCAGATAAAACAGGAACATTGACTCAAAACAAAATGACTGTTAAAAAAATATTTGTGAATAGCAGAACCCAAAATATTGATGAAATAAAAGATAAAACTGATGAATTAGATAAATTAGTGAAATCAGGAATGCTTTGTAATGATACAAAAGTTGCTGAAGATGGAAAATTAACGGGTGATCCAACTGAAACAGCTTTAGTTGATATGGGATTTACATTAGGGTACGAAGGAGATACCATCGAAAAGTATCCACGTGAGTTCGAAATTCCATTTGACTCTGACCGAAAGCTTATGACTACGGTTCACAAAACAGAGGACGGGAAATACATTGTTTATACAAAAGGTGGTGTTGATGAATTACTGAAATGTTGTAACAAATATTCTGAAAATGGTGAAATAAAAAGCGACTTGTCAGATTATAAATCATTGATTTTATCAACCAATAAATCGATGGCAGAAAAAGCATTGAGAGTACTTGCATTTGGCTATAAAATCATCAATCATTCTTTAACCAAGGACGATATTGACCATTTGGAAAGTGATTTAATTTTTGTTGGTATGTGTGGCATGATAGATCCACCAAGAATTGAAGTGAAAGAGGCAGTAAAAACATGTGTATCAGCAGGTATTAAAACAGTAATGATTACAGGGGATCACAAAATTACAGCAACAGCGATTGCCAAGGAATTAGGTATTTTAAAAGACGAAACAGAAGCGATTACAGGAAGTGATTTGGAGAAAATGTCTGATGAAACGTTGAAGAACAAAGTCAGAAGTATTTCCGTATATGCTAGAGTTTCACCAGAGCATAAAGTACGAATTGTCAAAGCTTGGCAGGCAAATGGGGAAGTTGTTGCTATGACAGGAGATGGTGTCAATGATGCACCAGCCCTTAAAAATGCCAATATTGGTTGTGCTATGGGAATTGTTGGTACAGACGTTTCCAAAGAAGCGGCGGATGTTATTTTAACAGACGATAATTTTTCAACCATTGTAGCAGCTGTTGAAGAAGGAAGGCGTATTTATGATAATATTTTAAAAGCAATTGCATTTTTATTATCGAGTAATATTGGGGAAATTGTGGTACTATTTCTAGCAATTATGTTAACACCGATTTTAGCAAAATTATTTCATATTACGGATATTAGCCAATTAGAGCCACTGCTTCCAATGCATATTTTATGGATTAACTTAGTAACGGATTCACTTCCAGCTTTAGCATTGGCTGTGGATCCAGCAGATAAAAATAGCATGAAACGAAAACCAATTCAAAATAGCAAAGGAATTTTTAGTAAAGGAATGACTTGGCGAATTATGTATCAAGGAATTTGGATTGGCTTAATTACTTTAATTGCATTTATATTAGGACTTAGTACACAAGGTGATTCTGCTTATAAAATCAGGGTGGGGCAAACAATGGCATTTAGTGTGTTGGCACTTTCAGAACTAGTGCATGTATTTAATATAAGAAATAATCAAGAATCCATTTTTAAGGGAAATCCATTTAATAATGGTAAGTTAATTTTGGCAATTGGTGTTTCGGCATTATTAATGTTAGTGGTATTGTTTGTACCAGGTTTAAGAGAAATTTTTGATTTAGCCGTATTACCAAAAGACCAGTTGATTGAAACAATTTTATTGATATTTTCACCATTATTGGTAGTTGAAGGATTTAAATTGCTAGAAATAAATGGGAAAGATTAAAAAAGTATTTTAAAAACAGGTAAATTATGAAAAAAGTCATAATTTACCTGTTTTTTGCACAAATAATGAAAAATGGTTAATTTTAGCAGAAAAACGTCTTAAAATTGATTCTGTGGCTTTAGAGAGGCATAAAAACAAGGTAGTGGACTAAAAGTTATTTTGCTAATTCATAAATTGTTTCTGCATAAATTTTGGTACTCAAAATAAGATTTTTAATATCAATAAATTCATTTACTTGATGACACATATCTTTTTGGCCAGGCATATTAGCACCAAAAGCAACACAGTTTGGAAAAGCACGGGCATATGTTCCACCACCAATGGCAATGGGGTTTGCAGGCAGATTTGTTTTTTGCTGAAAGATTCGAGTCAAAGTTTGGATTAAATTGTTATTTTTTTCTATATACAAAGGTGCTTGTTCAGCTGTAAAATTGATTTGCATACAAGGAAACATTTCCGCAAGTTTTTCAAATTTTGACTTAATTTCAGAAAGTGGAGTATGAACAGGAACTCTCAAATTCAAACCAATTTCTAAAAGCTGATTAGCAAAACCAAGAAAACCAACATTGGAAGTCAAGACACCAGATTCATCTTCAATTGGTTCAGTAGATAAAAATTGGGGTGTTGTAATATCAAATAAGCCAAGGTCATAAAGTTTGGTAAGAATGGTAAATTCATCTTGAGTTTGTTTTTCGGGTAATTGAGAATTGAGATATTTGACCAGTTTTGTAATGGCATTGTCACCTAAATCTGGATGAGCTGCATGAGCAGCAGTTCCATGAAATTCTAGTTTAGTGGTAGCAGAATGAGTGTCTTTTAAAGTGATAGAGCAATATTTTGGGACGACATTTAGTGCATTATGGTTACAATTAATCTCTAGAATTTCCATAAAAGGAATAGAAAATGGATGTTGCAAACGAACAGATAGAATCCCTTTTTCTGCATAAATACAAGGAAAATCAGCATCTGGGCTAAAACCTATGGTAGGTGATTCTTCCCCCATTTCTTTGTAATGTTTTATACAGTTCCAATTTTTTTCTTCATTTAACCCTAAAATCAATCGTACTCTTTTATTTAGTTTTTGGCCAGAATCTAAAACAGCTTTCATGGCATAAAGGCTTGCTATAACAGGACCTTTATCGTCAATGGCACCACGTCCATAAATTTTGTTATCTCGGATGTTTGGAATAAAAGGGTCTGAATACCAACCATCTTCAAGTTCAGCAGGAACAACATCTAAATGACCAATAATGCCAACTAAATCTTTACCTTCGCCAAATTCGATATAACCACAATAGCCATCTAAGTTTTTAGTTCGAAAACCTAATGTTTCAGCTAAATTTAAGATATATTCTAGTACCTCTTTACAAGCTTCTCCAAAAGGCATTTTTGAATTTTGGGTTTCTACAGAAACACTTTTAAATTTAATTAATTCACAAACAGAATTGATAATAGCTGTTTGTGCATTTTCTATTATGTTATCAAACATATAAACCTCCTTTTTTATTCTATGTGTTACTTTATCATGTGATGTCAAATAAGTCAATAATTCTATGTTTAGTTGAATGGGGGGAGCAGAATGGATGAAAATATGAAATAGCGATTTTAATTATGAAAAGATTGACATTGACTTAAAAATAGTATAAATTGAATTAAAAGAAAAGGAGGAAGAATATGAATGTTACTGAACTAAATCATCCGCTTATTTTACATAAATTAGCGATTTTAAGAAACAAAAATACAGGAACAAAAGAGTTTCGAGAAGTTGTTAGTGAGTTATCTATGATTGTTTGTTATGAGGCATTAAGAGAAGCTAAACTGGACAAAATCGAAATTGAAACACCAATTTGCAAAACAAAAGCCTATCAATTAAATGAAGAGAATTATGTATTTATTCCAATTTTAAGAGCAGGAACAGGTATGTTAGATGGCCTGATTAAAGTTATACCTAATGCCAAAATTGGTCATATTGGCTTGTATCGCAATGAAGAAACATTGAAGCCAGTGAAGTATTATTACAAAACGCCGAGAGATTTGGCTAGAAGAGAAGTGATAGTACTTGATCCAATGCTTGCAACAGGAGGTTCAGGAATTGATGCAATTACAATGCTTAAGGAAAATGGTGCACAAAAATTGAAATTTTTATGTATTCTTGCAGCACCAGAAGGGATTCAGAAAATGCAGGAAATCCATCCAGATGTACCAATTTACTGTGCAGCTATTGATGAATGTTTGAATGAAAATGGTTATATTGTTCCAGGTCTTGGAGATGCAGGAGATAGAATATTCGGAACCAAATAGCAAAATGTTATTTTTTACAACATTTTTGGAAAACATGTTATAACATAAGGATAAAAAAGGGAGAAACAAGGATGAAGAAAAATTTTATTAAAATACGTGAAAGCTTTGAGAATGTAAAGATATGTAATTTAAAAAAATTAGAAAATAAGGGGATTACTTTAATTGCGTTGGTCATTACGATAATCATTTTGTTAATTCTTGCAGGAGTCAGTTTAAGCTTAGTTGCAGGTGGTGATGGGATTTTCAAAAAAGCAACAACTGCCACAAAAAACTATTCAATTGGTAAAGCCAAAGAAAAAATAGAATTGGAAATTGCCAATTTACGAATTGATAAAAAAGAGAATGGCTTAAGGAAAGAAGATTTTTTAAAAATCAACAACCAAGCGATTACAATTGTTGATATAACAGAATTTCCACTACAAATGTATTGTGAAAACTATAAATTTGAAGTGGATGAGAATTTTGTAGTGACATATGTGGAAGAATTTGCAAGAAGAATAAAAGCAAGAAATAAATGGAATTTAGGAATCGAGAATCAAGAACTTGTAACTTATCAAGGAACTCCAGAGTACAAAGGGGCTACAGAAGGTGTGTATTTGAATAATTCGGTATTAGCAAGCAAGGAAAATTATATTTTAAATGACACTTATACAATTATTATTGAAACGAAAAATATTGAAAATAATGGTTGTGGCTTTATGATTGGAACAGGAGAAGGTGGAAGTGTCATAGGTAGCCGATGTTTAGGGATAAGTAGATGGATGACAGGAGTGTTGTATATGGCTAATACAGGATCAGGTGATGAATATACAATAGTTGCTGATTCTGTTAATTATCCTCAAGAACAATGGAATATATCAGTCATTAAATATGATGGAACAGAATTTTCTTATTTTATAAATGGTAAAAAAATAGGTTCTAGTAGTTCCTCTAGTATAAAAGATTCAAGATTATATATAGGAGGAATCCATAATTCAGGAACTTCTAGTGCAGGTGTATACTGGGGATATGGGAATGGATATTATAGGAATCTAGCAATTTATGATGAGGCTTTAAGTGATGAGGATTTAGAAGATTATTCATTTTAGAAAATAAATGGTGCAAGAGAAATAAACATAGATTTAGATAAAAATTTTCACTTTTTTAAAAATCTGACCGCTCGTTCTATTCCATTTTTGGAAAAAGTGTTATATAATAAAAAAATAAAATAAGAGACGAGGAGAAAAAACATGAAAATAGGATTTATTTTTCCAGGACAAGGAGCACAAAGCGTTGGAATGGGAAGAGATTTATACGAGAAATATGAAGAAATAAGAGAAGTATATACCAAAGCAAGTGAAATAGCAGGAATTGATATTGCAAAATTGACATTTGATTCAGAAGAGACAGAATTGTTTCAAACCAAAAACACACAAATTGCAATTTTGACAATGAGTATGGCTATTTTAGAAGTTTTAAAGCAACATGGGATTCATGCAGAATATGCGGCAGGACTTAGTTTAGGAGAATATTCAGCATTGTATTGTGGTGGTGCGATTGATTTTGAAGACGTTATAAAGATTGTAAAAAAACGTGGGGAATTGATGCAAAATTTGAGCCCAGAAGGTGAGTGGTCAATGGCTGCTATTCTTGGATTAGAAGATTCTGTTGTGGAAGATGTGTGTAAAACAGTAACAGAAGGTTTTGTTGTTCCAGCCAATTATAATTGTCCAGGTCAAGTTGCTATTTCAGGAGATAAAATTGGGGTTCAAATAGCCATGGAAAAAATGAAAGAAAAGGGATGTAAACGTTCAGTAGAGCTAAAAACAGCAGGTCCATTTCATACTGTGAAATTGCAAAAAGCATCTGAGGCATTAAAAGAAGAGTTAACTAAAATAGAAATACAAATGCCAACTGTAAAAGTTATGAAGAATATAGATGGAAAACCATATTCGAAGGAGGATGATTGCAAAGAGATTCTAGCAAAACATGTTGTGAATCCAGTTCGATTTTCAGATTCTATCAAGTATATGATAGAAAATGGAGTAGATACATTTGTCGAAGTTGGTCCAGGAAGAACCTTGACAGGTTTTGTCAAGAAAGTTAATCGAGATTTAACTTGTATCAATATTAATGATGTGATATCATTAGAAAAAGCAATTGAGAGTTTGAAAAAATAGGAAAGGAAAGAAGAAAAATGGGAAATGGAAAAACGGTATTAATAACAGGAGCAACCCGTGGAATTGGCAAAGAAATTGCTATATCAATGGCAAAAGTTGGATATGATGTTGCACTTAACTATCGTACCAAGACAGATGATGTGAAGAACCTACAAACAGAAATTGAAAAATTTCAAGTAAAATGTGCCTTAGTACAAGGGGATGTAGCTAATTTTGAAGAAGTTGAAAAGATGGTCAAAGATACAGTAGAGCAATTGGGGAAAATCGATGTTTTGGTAAACAATGCAGGAATTACAAAAGATGGCTTATTAATGAGAATGGCAAAAGACGATTTTGAAAAGGTAATTGATATCAATTTAGTGGGAACTTTTAATGTAACAAGAAATGTCATTCCATTTATGATAAAACAAAAATCAGGAAGGGTTATTAATATTTCATCTGTTGTTGGGGTAACTGGAAATGCAGGGCAAACGAATTATTCAGCTTCAAAAGCAGGAATAATTGGTTTCACAAAGAGTTTAGCTAGAGAAGTAGCAAGTAGAAATATTTTAGTAAATGCAGTTGCACCAGGTTTTATTGCAACTGACATGACAAGTGTTCTATCTGACAGTGTCAAAGAGAATATTAATACACAAATTCCATTAAAAAGAATGGGAACAGCTCAAGATGTAGCTAATTTAGTGAAATTTTTAGCATCAGAAGAAGCAGCTTACATCACAGGTCAAGTTATTAATGTAGATGGTGGAATGGTTATGTAAAAACCATAGGAGGGCAGTCTTGACTGACCACCCAAAACAATACAAAAATCAAAAAGGAGAAAATCAATGGAAAGAAGAGTAGTCGTAACAGGATTAGGGTGTATTACACCAATTGGAAATAATGTGGAAGAATTTTGGAAAGGAATTGAAGAAACCAAATGTGGAATTGACCACATTACAGCTTTTGATACATCAACTCACAAAGTACACTTAGCAGGAGAAGTTAAGGATTTTAAGCCAGAAGATTATATAGATAAAAAAGAAGCCAGAAGAATGGATCGTTATACACAATTTGCTTTAGTAGCAGCCAAAGAAGTCATGAGAGATAGTAAATTAAATGTAGAAGAAATTGACGCTACGCGTTTTGGTGTTATTGTTGGTTCTGGAATTGGAGGATTAATTACAACAGAAACAGGAACCATTGTATTAAATGAAAAAGGACCAGATCGAGTATCACCATTTTTCATACCAATGGCAATTAGTAATATGGCGTCTGGAAATGTTTCAATTGAAGTTGGGGCAAAAGGGCAATCTTTTTGTTTAACAACTGCTTGTGCAAGTGGAACAGATTCAATTGGAGAAGCATTTCGCATGATAAAACATGGTTATCAAGATCTTATGATGGCAGGAGGAACAGAAGCTCCAATCACAGCTATTTCAGTAGCTGGGTTTGCTAATATGAGAGCTTTATCTACAGCAGAAGATAAAACAAGAGCAAGCATCCCATTTGACAAAGAAAGAAATGGATTTGTAATGGGAGAAGGTTGTGGCTTAATTATGCTAGAAGAACTAGAACATGCGAAGAAAAGAGGGGCTAAAATTTATGCAGAAATGGTTGGATATGGAGCGACTTCAGATAGTTACCATATTACGTCACCAGCACCAAATGGAGAAGGTGGAGCAAGAGCCATGACAAATGCTATCCAAGATGCAAAAGTTAAACCAGAAGATATTACTTATATTAATGCTCATGGAACTTCTACTCATTTAAATGATGCAGGAGAAACAGCAGCAGTAAAAACAGCTTTTGGAGAAGCAAGTAAAAAACTTATGATGAGTTCAACAAAAGGAAATACAGGACATTTATTAGGAGCAGCTGGCGGAATTGAAGCAATTGCTTGCATTAAAGCAATTGAAACAGGAGTGGTACCACCAACCATAAATTACAAACTCCCAGATGAAGAATGTGATTTAGACATTGTTCCAAATGAGCCAAGAAAAGCGGAAGTACAATATGCTATGTCTAATTCCCTAGGATTTGGAGGACACAATGCCAGCATCATTTTCAAAAAATACGAACAATAAATGTGAGGGGCAGGGTTTTACCCCCTGTCTACTCATAAGGAAATCCAAAAAAGAAAGGAGAAAAAGATGGAATATAATGAAATCAAAAAATTGATGGACGACATGGGAGATTCAAAATTAACAGAATTGGAAATTGAATTTCCAGATGGAATTAAAATTAGTATGAAAAAAGAGGATGGAAAAAAACTTTCAGCACCAGCTCCAGTAGTTATTCCGCAAGCTCAACCACCAATGAATATTGCACCAGTTTCAGTACCAATGGAAGTAAAACAAGAGACATCTAAAATAGATGGAAAAGTAGTAAAATCACCAATGGTTGGTACCTTTTATTCAAAATCCTCACCAACAGCTGAAAGCTATGTTAAAATTGGTAGTAAAGTAAAAAAAGGAGATACCTTATGCATCATTGAAGCTATGAAATTGATGAATGAAATTGAATCTGAATTTGATGGAGAAATCGCAGAAATTCTAGTGAATGATGAGGATATGGTAGAATATGGGCAAGCTTTATTTGTGATAAAATAAGCATATTATGATGAAAAATAGATGAAGAAAATGTGAATTTTATGTGAAATATCAAAAATTTAGAAACATAAAAAACGTAGGGGCACGGTTTTGACTTGTCCTTACCCATAATGAATACCAAAAAAGGAGGGAAAAAACATGTTAAACATCAACCAAATCATGGAAATCATTCCACAACGTGCACCCTTTTTAATGATTGACAAAGTCGAGCAATATGTACCAGGAGAATCCTGTACTGCCTATAAAAATGTTTGCATCAATGAACCACATTTTGCAGGCCATTTTCCAGGTCAACCAATCATGCCAGGTGTACTCATTGTAGAGGCTTTGGCTCAAACAGGAGCAGTGGCAATTTTATCCATGGAAGAAAACAAAGGAAAAAATGCCTTATTTGGAGGGATTGACAAATTGCGTTTTAAAAGGCAAGTCGTTCCAGGAGATATACTAAAATTAGAAGTGAAAATCATCAAGAAAAAAGGACCAATTGGAGTAGGAGAAGCCATTGCCACAGTAGATGGGCAAATTGCGGCAAAAGGAGAGCTTACGTTTGCAATTGTAGGGTAAAAAACGATGTAAGAACAAATAGAAATCATGATTCTATTTGCTTTTATATGGTTTGTGTGATGTTATTTTTACTAGAAAGGATTGAACAAAATGCTTAAAAAAGTACTAATCGCCAATCGTGGCGAAATTGCAGTGCGTATTATAAGAGCTTGTAGAGAGCTTGGAATCTCTACGGTTGCTGTGTATTCCGAAGCAGATAAAAATGCTTTGCATACGCGTTTGGCAGACGAAGCAGTATGCATTGGACCTGCCAAATCAAACAAAAGTTATTTGAATATTAAAAATATTTTACAAGCTGCTTGTGGAACTGGTAGTGATAGCATTCATCCAGGGTTTGGTTTTTTGTCTGAGAACGCCAATTTTGCGAAAATGTGCGAAGAAAGTAATATTAAATTCATTGGACCATCTTACCAAGTGATAGATTTAATGGGCAATAAATCAAATGCAAAAGAACTTATGAAAAATGCGAAAGTTCCTGTTGTTCCTGGTTCGGAAGGAAGTATTAGGGATTTTAATGAAGCAACGCAAATTGCCAATAAAATTGGTTATCCGATTATGATAAAAGCAGCAGCAGGTGGTGGAGGCAAAGGAATTCGTTTGGTTCATTCAGAAGAAGAACTGAAAGAGGCATATGAGATTGTTAAACAAGAAGCTTTGGTTTCGTTTAATGATGATGAAATTTACATAGAAAAATTTATTGAAAATCCAAGACATGTTGAAATTCAAGTGCTAGCAGATGAATATGGAAATGGTATTCATTTAGGGGAAAGAGATTGTTCAGTTCAAAGAAGAAACCAGAAAGTTTTGGAGGAAAGTCCCTCTACAGTACTGGATGAAAAACTGAGAAAAAAGATGGGAGAAGCAGCGATAAATGCTGTAAAAGCGTCTCATTATTCGAGTGCTGGAACCATTGAATTTTTGGTTGACAAACACAAAAATTTTTATTTTATGGAAATGAATACAAGAATTCAAGTAGAACATCCTGTTACAGAATGGGTAACAGGTGTGGATATTGTCAAAGAACAATTAAGAATTGCATCAGGCGAGAAACTAAGTTATTCACAAAAGGACATTATGGTTAGTGGACATAGTATTGAATGCAGAATTAATGCAGAAAATCCAGAAAACAATTTTATGCCATGTCCAGGAAGTATCAATGATTTGCATTTGCCAGGTGGAAATGGAGTGAGAATTGATACAGCAGTATATACAGGCTATAAAATTCCACCAGTGTATGATTCTATGATTGCAAAAATCATTGTTCATGCGGAAAATAGAGAAGCGGCTATTAGCAAAATGAAAGTTGCTTTAGAGGAATGTGTTATTGATGGGATTGATACCAATATTGATTTTTTGTATCAGATTTTAGAAAATGAAAATTTTATTTCTGGTAATTTTGATACATCATTTATTAAGAAAGAATTTGGGATATAAATTGTATATGAATGTAAATGAAATCCATACATTTGTATACAAAATGTTAACAAATGCATACAAACTAAACAATATAAGAGTAGCTTTTTAATGCTACTTTCCCGAAAGGAGACAAAAAATGGTTATTGATAAAATCAAAAAAAGGGGAGCCAAAAATTTAAGAACCCCAGAAAACAAAGGGGATATCCCGATTGGGAAATGGATGAAATGTGACAAATGTGGTGAGATTTTGTATCGAGAAGATTTGCATAAAAACCACAGTGTCTGTATGAATTGTGGAAATTATTTTCGTTTGTCGAGTAGAAGAAGAATTTGGCAAACGTTAGATGAAGATTCGTTTCAACCATTTGAATTTCATATAAAAACCGTTAATCCATTGGAATTAGATGATTATGCGACTAAGTTAACTGGTTTGCAAGAAAAATTAGGTATAGATGATGCTGTGGTTTGTGGAACAGGTAAAATTAACAAAGAACCAGTTGTTATTTGTGTGATGGATGGTAATTTTTTGATGGGCAGTATGGGGAGTGTTGTTGGTGAGAAGATTACTGATTCGATTGAAAAGGCGATGGAATTGAAAGTACCACTGATTATTTTTTCAGTTTCTGGTGGAGCGAGAATGCAAGAAGGAATTATTTCTTTGATGCAAATGGCCAAAACGTCAAGTGCGATTGCAAAGCTGAATAAAGCAGGAGGATTGTTTATTTCTGTCTTGACAGATCCAACATATGGTGGTGTGACGGCAAGTTTTGCATCACTTCGGTGATATTATTTTGGCAGAACCAAATGCAATGATTGGGTTTGCAGGAAAAAGAGTTATCAAACAAACCATTGGAGAAGATTTGCCAGAAGGATTCCAAACAGCAGAGTTTTTATTGGAGCATGGATTTGTGGATAAAATTGTGGAGAGAAAAGATATGAAGGAGACACTTTATCAAATTATTAAGTTTCATAAATGATTAAACATAGGCTAATAATTAATCAAAATTGAAAACTTAAATCAACAAGAAATGATAAATTTTGGAAAAGTTGAAAGTGTTATTTTTCATTTAGAAGATACTTGTAGATAACAAAGAAAAAGGAGGGGATTATTCTGCCAAAAAGTAAGGAAATGACAGAAATTGAAGAGTTAGAAAATACCGTGAAAGAATTGAAAAATATTAGTCAAGATAAAATGATTGATGTATCAAGTGAATTAAAGGAGGCAACTGCGAAGTTGCAAAAATTGGCACGTGAGGAAAATAGTAAATTGACAGCTTGGCAGAGATTAGAAATTGCACGAAATCCAAAACGTCCAACAGCACTTGATTATATTGACATTATGTTTGATGAATTTATGGAACTTCACGGTGATAGAGGGTTTCGCGAAGATGGAGCAATGGTTTGTGGATTGGCCAATATTGGAAAACAAAATTTCACGATAATTGCGGAGCAAAAGGGAAGAAATACAAAGGAAAATATCAAACGTAATTTTGGAATGCCCAATCCAGAAAGTTATCGAAAAGCGATTCGTTTGATGAAACAAGCCGAGAAATTTGGAAGACCAATTGTGACATTTATTGATACCAAAGGTGCTTATCCTGGTATTGGTGCAGAAGAACGTGGGCAAGGTGAGGCGATTGCCAAAAGTATGATGGAAATGGCTGGTTTAAAAACGCCAATCATTTGTATTGTGATTGGAGAAGGTTCCAGTGGAGGAGCACTTGCCATTGGTGTTGGAGATGAAATTTTGATGTTAGAAAATGCAGTTTATTCAGTGCTTTCACCAGAGGGCTTTTCAAGTATTTTGTGGAAAGATGGAACCAGAGTAAAAGAGGCTGCCGAAAAAATGAAAATGACAGCACAGGACTTGAAGAAGTTTAAGGTTATTGATAAGATTATTGAGGAACCAATTGGTGGGGCTCAGAATGATGTGGAATCAGTTGCTGAGAATTTGAAGAAAGAGATTTTGTCAGGTGTTAGAAAATTGAATAAAAAGACAAAGGAAGAATTGGTTGAAGAGAGGTATCAGAAGTTCCGTGGAATGGGAGAGTATATATTGAACTAAGAATTAAAATGATAATATAAAAGGAGGATTTTAAAATGATTTTGAAAGATAAAATTGTGTTAATTATGGGAATTCGAAATAAGTGGAGTATTGCGTATGGAGCAGCGAAATCTGCTTTTGATCAAGGAGCAAAAGTAATTTTCACTTTTATGGGAGAAGAAAATAGAGAAAAAATCGAAGAATTGATTTCGGAATTTGGTGAAGCAAAGGCTTATACTTGTGATGCATCAGTAGATAGCGAATTGGAGACTTTGTTTGATAATGTGAAAAAGGATTTTGGAAAAATTGATGGTATTGTACATTGTATTGCACATGCTTTTACAGATGATTTGCATAATCCATTTGTAGAAACAAGCAAAGAAGGCTATTCTCATGCGGTGGATGTAAGTGCTTATACTTTTGTTGCAACAGCTAGAATTGCAAAGGAAAAAGATGTTTTGGCAGAAGAGGCAAGTTTGGTTAGTTTAACGTATCATGGTTCTACAAAAGTATTACCAAATTATAATGTAATGGGAGTAGCAAAAGCGGCATTAGAGTGTAGTGTACGCTATTTGGCAGATAATTTTGGACCAATGGGAATTCGTGTGAATGCTGTTTCAGCAGGACCAATTAAGACATTGTCTGCAAAGGGAATTAAGGATTTTGGTTCCATTTTAAATGTTGTTGAAGAAAAAGCACCACTTAGACGAAATGTAACCAAAGAGCAAGTGGGAGATAGTGTTGCCTTTTTACTAAGTTCCATGTCTGGAGCCATTACAGGGCAAATTATTTATGCAGATAGTGGTTATAATATTATGGGAATTTAAGATGAATTATTAGAATTGCGATGGATGCTAAAGAGGATATTATATTGAAGTTTCTGTAGGTTAGATAAATAAGGAAAATGAAAAGCTACTAGAGATGAATCAAAGTGGAAGTCGTTAGCAATCAGGCATTAATAATAGAGAACAATATTAAAATTAAAGAGAGAACTCACATAAGGATATTTTGTGAAAGTTCTCTTTTTTAGGTTTTGGATAGGTTATGAAAGGCTTGCAAACAGCGAAATGTTAATTTTAGTTGACAAATTTCCAACTAAAATTGGTGGAATGCAACTGATAAAAAATGGTATAATTTGATAAAAGAGAAGGAGGGTGTTTAAGTGAATATTGGAGAAAAATTATTTGAGCTAAGAAAAGAAAAAAATTTATCACAAGAAGATGTGGCAGAAAAATTAAATGTTACAAGGCAAACTGTTTCAAAATGGGAAACCAATCAAAGTACACCAGATTTTGATAAGATTTTACCATTGTGTGAATTGTTTGAAATTGGAACAGAAGAATTGTTAACTGGCAAGAAGCCAGAAGAGAAAGTCAAACAAGAAGAGAAATTTGAAAAAACGCTTACAAAACAAGAAGTCAGAAAAAAATCAGCAGAAGTTGTGAGTACATCAGTATTTATATACATAGTAGCTATTGCACTTTTGATGGTGGCAATTCCTGTTTTGAATATGAATCCAATTGTTGTGTCAGCAGGATTTTTGTGTATGATTGGATGGGCAACTGCAAGAATTGTAAAACATTATATGGCAATTCCCAAATTTGAGGAAACCAAAGAAGAGAAACGAGAAAATGAAATGATAAAATCAATAGAAGGAGTGATTGGTGCGATTTGTACAGTGATTTATTTGATAGTTAGTTTTGCCAGTATGGCGTGGCATATTACGTGGATTATCTTTGTAATTAATGGATTGATATGTCAGATTATTAGGTTATTTTTTATGTTAAAGGAGGGAGAAACAGGTGAAAAATAAGGGATGGATTATAGGTTTGATTATTATTTTATCAGCTATTGTTGTTGGACTGATTGTATTTTTATGGATTTTTTTAAGTGGAAAATTTGGATTTAAGTTTGGCTTGGTAAATGGGGGAGCTAAGAAAAGTGAACAAGTTATTTTTGATACGAGTTATGAAGTAAACGAAATTGATTATTTAGAAATCTTGTCAACAGCTGGAGATATTACATTTGAGGAAAGTACAGATGAAAAAATTCGTATTGTAGTTTATGGACAAAATCCAGAGGATTTGGAGGTTAGTTTTGAGGCAGCAAAGTTAAAGGTAGATTATTCTAAATATCAACAGAAGAATGTAATTTTGGGATTTAATTTTTATGTGAATGATATCATTATTTATATGCCAAAGGAATATGCGAAAGAAATCAATATCAAGGCTAATTATGGCAATGTTCAAGCAATTGATTTGGCAAATGCAACATTTCATATTGATGCTGATTGTGGAAACATTGTTTTGGGAAAAGTAAAAGAAGTTTCTATCAAAAATGATTATGGAAATATTGAAATAGATGAGGTATTAAATAAATTTTGGTTGGAAGCAAGTTGTGGTGATATCAAGATAAATTCTGTAACAATATGGGAAGATTCTTCTATCAAAAATGATTTTGGAAATGTCAAATTAGGAGAAACAAACGATATTTATATTGATGCGAAAACAGATTTGGGTGATATAAAAATTGACCATAATAATCGTCACAGTGAAGTGATGCTGAAAATAGAGAATAGTTGTGGAGATATTAAGGTTGAGAATTAAAAATGGTTAATGGGGTGTAAAAAGACTCAAATATTGCGGGAGAAATTTAAGACAATGTTCAAAATTTCACTCGTTTTTCTTTTCCAGAAGATGGAGTTTTGAACAGCCCCTATTTTATGATATAATATTCCAAAGGAGATTTAAAATTATGCAAATGAATCGATTATTTGGGATTGTTTATTTTTTGTTGGCTAAGAAAAGTGCAACTGCCAAGGAATTGGCGGAGCGATTTGAGGTGTCTACAAGGACGATTTATCGAGATATTGAGATATTAAGTGGTGCTAATATTCCGATTTATACCAATCAGGGAAAGAGTGGTGGAATTTGTTTGTTAGAAAATTTTGTTTTGGAAAACTCTTTTTTTTCTGAAGAAGAACAAAATCATATTTTATTTGCATTGCAAGGTATGAATACATTAAGTCGTCAAGATGAAAGAAGTATTTTAGAGAAATTAACAATCCTTTTTCATAAAAATCAAACCAATTGGATAGATGTAGATTTATCTAGTTGGGAAAATGTAGCTGGACAGGATGAACGTTTTCAAGTAATTAAAGAGGCCATATTAAAGCAAAGAGTGTTACAGTTTGTTTATTATAATGCTTCTGGGGAAGAAAAAGAAAGACGAGCAGAACCATTGCAGATTTATTTTAAGGATAAAGCTTGGTATTTGAAAGCATTTGCACAAGACAAACAAGCTTATCGTTTGTTTAAGATTTCAAGAATGAAGAAAATTGAGATGCAAGAAGAAAATTTTGAAAGAGAATTACCTGAAACCATTGAAAAGAAAACAGACTTTAAGACCATAAAATTGGAGTTAGAAATTGCAAAAGAGATGGCGTATCGTGTTTATGATGAATTTGAAAAAGAGACTATTACCAAAAAGGAAAATGGTGATTTTTTAATCAATATAGAATATCCAGAAAATGATTGGGTATATGGCTATATTTTGTCTTTTGGAGAATATGCTAAAGTGCTTGCACCAAAATATGCCAAAGAGATTGTGAAACAAAGAGTGAAAAAAATGGCGAAAAAATATTTTAAATATGACATATCGTTGTCATATTTAAAATGATATCATTACTAGCAAGGAGGTAGGAATGATGAAATATGAAATTGTAGAATTAGAAGAAAGAATTGTGGAAGGATTGGAAATTAGGACAACGAATCAGAATGGACAAGCGATCCACGATATTGGCATGTTGTGGCAAACATTTTTTGAAACAGGGGTGTATCATAACATTGAAAACAAAGTGAATCATAAAACGATCGGATTATACACTGATTATGAAAAGGATTATACGAAACCATACAGTTTTGTAGTAGGGGCTTATGTTCACGGAAAGATTGGTTTGAAAAATACAGTTCAAAAGGTTATTCCAAAAGGAAAATATGCCAAATTTGTTATTGTAGGCGATGTTCAAAAATCAGTAGGCGAAGCCTGGGAGAAGATTTGGAATATGGATTTGAAAAGAAAGTATACCTGTGATTTTGAGGAGTATCAAAATGAAACAGAAGATATGCAAAATCAAAAAATTCATATTTATATTGCTTTAGAAGATTAGAAGGAAGATAGAAGGGCTATAAAAAATGAAAAAAGAAGAATGAGATAAATGTTAGGTATTGTTTCAAATTTCTCATGCAATAGATTGCATTTTTTATAGCTTCTTAAAAATAATGGGAGAATAGAAAATGGAAAAATTGGATTATAAAAAAGAGTATAAAGATTTGTATTTGCCAAAAACAGTGCCAATGCTAATGGATGTGCCAAGTATGAAATTTATTATGGTTAGTGGAAAAGGGAATCCTAATGAGAAAAATGGAGATTATCAAGAGGCGATGCAATTGTTGTATGCTTTAAGTTTTACGATTAAAATGAGTAAAATGGGAAGTTTTAAAATAGATGGTTATTTTGAATATGTGGTACCTCCTTTGGAAGGACTTTGGTGGAGCCAAGGAAAAGAAAGGATAGATTTTATGCATAAAGAGGATTTTGAGTGGATTTCTATGATAAGACAACCAGAGTTTGTGACAGAAGAGGTTTTTTATTGGGCTTGTGAGGAAGTAAGAGAAAAAAAGAAAATTGATGTTTCTAAGGCGATGTGGAAAGAATTAAAAGAAGGGCTGTGTGTTCAAATGATGCATATTGGTTCCTATGATGAAGAGACCAAAACCATTGAAAAGCTTGAAGAGTATATAAAGGAACATCATTTTCAGATAGATATTGGAAGTCCATTGGAAAATGGAATGATAAGAAGGCATCATGAGATTTATTTATCGGATCCAAGAAGAACAGCAGTAAAAAATTTAAAGACAGTGATTAGAATTCCAGTGAGAAAGGGATGAAAAAAATTTTTTTAATTGTCAATAATATTTTTAAAAATGGAATAATCACTTAAATTCTCCTTTCCTTTTTTATGTGATTATGATATATAATAATAGAAAGGATTAGGTGATGGAAGTGAAGAAAAAGTTAGTGATAATGGGAATTGTAATAGCTGTGTTAGGAATAGGCTTGTATACAATGAAATTTGCGAAAAAAGAGGCAAAGGAGGAATCTAGAACAAACTCCTCAAGTGATTCTTCGGAAACTTCGGAAAGAATTGATATTGCGTTATCTTTGGAAGATTCGATTGGAGAAAATACGGTTTGGTGTGGGACATTTAATTTGATTTGGAATGATTTGAAAAATGATTTGGCAAAACAAGATATTGTGTTTACACCACAACTAGAAGTGGTTCAAAACTTGAATAAAGGGACATTTAATACATCCTATTTGTCAGATGAGAGTTATTATAAGAAATACGGAATGCCTAATTGGGAGCTTAAAGCAGAAATTGAAAAAGCGATTAAAGATAAGTTTGGGGAAACAAGTGATATTTTGGATGGTTTTGACTGGACCAATCATACTCCAAAGGACTATTTTTTGTATGTGATGTTGAAAAAAGATTTTGAATTTCCAAACGTGTTTACAGAATTGGAAAATGGAGAATTTGGTAAGTATGAAAATGTGAACTACTTTGGGATTGATGGAAACACAGAAAAACAAGTAAGAAATCAAGTTGAGGTTTTGTATTATAATTCAAAAGAGGATTTTGCGATAAAATTACACACCAAAGGAAATGATGAGGTAATAATTGTACGAGGATGTGAGCAGGATACTTTTGGAAAAATGTATGAGGAAATTCAGAAAAAAAAGATGGACTATCAAGGAGATGCTTCGTTTGGAGAAGAGGATATTTTGAAAATACCCAATATTAAGTTTAAATTGATGGAAGAGTTTCCAGAATTGGCCGATAAGCCGTTCTTGTTTTCAACAGGAGAATCGTATCAGATAGAAAAAGCGGTTCAAACCATCCAGTTTGAGCTAGATAAAAAAGGGGGAAAAATCAAAAGTGAAGCAGGAATGATGGTAGATACTTTATCATTAAAGACAGAGAAACCAAGAGAATTTTTGGTAGAGGATGCTTTTTCTCTATTTTTAGTGGAAAAAGAAAAGGATTTGCCATATTTTGCAGCTAAAATATCAGATATTACAAAAGTGCAAGAAGGGGCAAAAAAAGGAGAAGGAAAACAGAATGAAGGAAAAGAGGAGATGTATTTTTATGGCAAGGTAGTAGAGTCTAATGAAAATTACATCATTGTGGAGCCAAGGGAAGATGAAGAGGTTCGAAAATCAGCAGATAGAATTTCAATTGGTTTGGGAGAAAATGTGGATTATCGTTATGAAATTGGAACCAATGTTAAAATAACTTATAATGGAGTGGTTTTGGAAACGTATCCTGCACAGGTGGCAGCAAAGGATATTGAGGTGAAATCAGCAGAGAATTTTGAAATACAGTTTATGGATAAAAAGCATGAAAGTCGTGAAAAAGTCCGCTTGATTTTGGAAAAAACAGATCATAAAATATACGATTATAATATTTATTCTTATATGGGTGAAGTAAATATTAAAATAGAAGGAGAAGAAATGCCTTTGAGAGATGCTTTATTGGCAGGTAAAATAACAATGGATGAAATTTTGCAAAAGGCAAATCAAGATTTAAACGAGAAAAAGATAGAAGGAGATATATATCAAGATGGTGGAAGTATGATTTATCACTATGAAGATTATACCATGATTAAAGTGCATAATCTAAATGGAAATCGTGATGTTTATTTTGGAGTACCCGAAATGACGTTAAATGATTTAGCAGTATAAATCATTCATAACTTTCGATGTATAGTGCTTTGGCGATATAGGGGATGACTTCTTTTTTGTTATACCAGCCAGAGCTTTTGCTATCATTTTGAAGTCCATTTGGGTTAGAAATATAAATCATGTTCTGGTTATCTGTGGCAAGTAGAACCATATAGTGAGATTTGGTGGTCCAGCGATTTTCAGTTGGTTGGTTCCAAACACAAATCAAAATCGGGCGATTGGTTTGCAAATGTTTTATAATGGATTCTGAAGAAAGATGTGTGGAATCGTAGTAGAAATCGGAGTTTTCAATACCAAAAGTGGAAGAGAGTTCTTTTGAAATAGTATCATATTTTAAAACAGGAGCATATTTTTTTCTTAAATCTTCAGGTGTCAAATTTTTTTGATATCCACTAAGTATAATTGAAAGTGCAGTAATACCACAACCATTTTCTTCCATGGTTCCTCCCCAATAAGCACGGTTTCCGCCAAGAAGAAGTACCATTTTGTTTATATTCGAGATAGGTTTTGGGATGATTTTCTTCTGTTGTAAAGGTGGTGAAATAGCCATCTTGATGTTTAATCTTTTTTTGTCCAATTCCAGCGTAATTTGAATTAGTATCTTTTTTGATGATTTTGTAGTCAGGAAAATGTTGACGAATAACAGTGCGTACCCCTAAAAAAAGACAAATGAGAAATACGATCCAAATTAATTTTTTCAAAAGTGATTTTTTGTGTTTTCTTTTTTTCATAAAAATTTCCTCCTTTTAATGTTATTGTACCAGCTACAAAAGAAAAATGTTTTAAGAAATGTTTAACAAAACCTTAAAATTTTCTTAAAGTTTTCAAAGAGAAATGAAAAATGAGGAAATTTGTGATATAATAGAATCAAAGGGAGAGAAAGATGAATATTTTAGTGGTTGATGATGAAAGGGAAATTGCAGATTTGGTGGAATTGTATTTGAAAAACGAAAAATATCAAGTGTATAAATATTATGATTCTGTAAAGGCAATTGAGTGCATTGAAAGTGTTCCATTGGATTTGGCTATTTTGGATGTGATGATTTCACGGGAAAAGTGGATTTGAAATTTGCCAAATGATTCGACAGAAACAGTTAAATTTTCCAGTGATTATGCTAACTGCTAAAATAGAAGATCAAGATAAAATTAAAGGGTTGGCACTAGGGGCTGATGATTATCTGACAAAACCATTTAATCCATTAGAATTGATGGCACGTGTGAAATCACAATTAAGAAGATATACAAAATATAATCAGCCAAAAAACGAGCATTGTATTTTTATTAATAATTTGGAAATTAACAAAGAAATGCATCAGTGTTTACTAGAGGATGAGGAAATTGAGTTTACACCAATTGAATTTGAAATTTTGTGGTATTTAGCCAGTAAAAGAGGAAATGTGGTTAGTTCAGAGGAATTGTTTGAGAAGGTTTGGAAGGAAAAATATTTAGAAGGCAATAATACTGTGATGGTGCATATTAGAAGAATTCGAGAAAAGCTGAAGGATAATACCAGAGATCCGAAATTTATCAAAACAGTATGGGGAGTGGGATATAAAATTGAATCAAAATGAATTTGTAAAGTTGAAAAATAGCATTGCTATCAAGTCAGTTGGGAAGATTATTTTATATAGTTTGGGAGTCATTTTGTTATTTGGGATTTTGATTGATGGAATTTATAATGATGAGTTAGCGAGTCGTTTGGCAAATTTGAATCGAAGTCTTTATAGTTGGTGTGTACGAAATAAAATATTAGTATTGGGGATTAGTTATTTGGGCATTTTTGCAGTGGTTTCTTTTGTTGTGATTCGAAATTCTGGCAATTACATGGTCGAAATTATTTCAGCAATGGATCATGTTTTGAAAGAACCTGAGAAAGAAATTAAGTTGTCAAGTGAGCTAGTGATTTTGGAAAGTAGATTAAATCATATTCGTTCTGATTTGATAATGCACCAAAAAAAGGCGGAAGAAGCAGAAAACAAAAAGAAAGATTTGATTATGTACATGGCTCATGATTTGAAAACACCACTAACATCTGTGATTGGATATTTAAGTTTATTGACAGAAGAAAAAGAAATTTCCAAAGATTTACAAGACAAATATATGAAAATTGCATTAGATAAGTCTCTCCGTTTGGAAGAATTGACCAATCAATTTTTTGAAATTACCAGATATAATTTGCAAGCTATACCAATTAACAAACGAAGAATTGATTTGTCAATGTTACTCGATCAATTGATAGATGAGTGTTATCCGATGATGCAGGCACGAAATTTGGAATGTGTTGCCACCAAGCCAGAACAGGTTTATTTTGAAGGAGATGGTGACAAGTTGGCACGTGCATTTGGAAATTTACTCAAAAATGCAATTCATTATAGCTATGAAAATACAATAATTGATATTGAAATGACACAAGTAAATGAAAAAATCAAGATTATTTTTAGAAATCGAGGCGATAAAATCCCAGATTATCAATTGGAAAAAATATTTGAAAAATTTTACCGTGGGGATGAAGCAAGAATGAGTAGCACAGGTGGAACAGGCCTTGGATTAGCAATTACCAAAGAAATGATAGAATTGCATCATGGCAAAATTTATGTGAAAAATGAAGATGATTGGATTGCATTTTATATTGAATTATAAAATATAGAAAAGTAAGGGAAGAAAAAAATGAAGAAAATATATATTGTATTAACCCACACAGGAACGGTTTTGTCAAAAATTATCAAACGTTTTACCAAAGATGAATTTTCTCATAGTTCCATTGCATTAGATGCAGAGTTAAGGAAAATGTATAGTTTTGGAAGATTAAGGCCCAATAATCCGTTTATTGGCGGATTTGTGCATGAATTTATCCATAAAGGAACATTTCGAAAATTTTACAATACTCAAGCAAAGGTATTTTCACTAACAGTAACAGAAGAACAATATGAAAAATTAAAAAATACCATTGAACATATTCAAAGAGAACGAGAGAATTATGAATTTAATGTGATGGGCTTGTTTGCTGCAGGTATTAATATAAAAATAGGAAAAGAGCATGCTTTTTATTGTGCAGAATTCGTAAAATATGTGATGGAAGAAGCAGGAATCAATACTGGTCTTCCTAATATTGTTAAACCAGAAGATTTTAAAAAGATAGAGGGATTATATCAAATTTATGAGGGATATTTGAGAGATTATTCATGTCCAAAAGTCAACCTAACAGAATTGTTGATGGAGAAATTATTGATGTATCACCCAGTCAATAATGAGGCAGGAGGTTAAAAAAGTTGATAGGATATAATTTGCTAAAACTTAAAAGGAGGCCAAAATCTGGCCTCTTTTTTCTATATGAGATGGAAGGGTTCCACTTTGCCTCTCTGTCTTTCTTTGCCTCGAAATACACTAAAAGGCATGTGCTAGTACTGTACGAAAGCCATAGTGGTCTTTATAAAAACCGTCCATCACCAATGCAATTACTTGTACAGAAAGCCCCCGCATTCGAGTCACAGTGGGAACCGTCCTCCACGATATATGAAGGGATAAATTGAGATAATAATTTCAGAGTAATCATTAAACCATCCATTCGAACTTGCTCGTACTTCTTTTGTTGCATCTCCTATTTTTGACACTTCAAAACATTTTATGATTGAACTATCTTCTTCATTTTTGTATGCTGTTGCATATTTGGTGCTTCCTGATGTTGTCGTTAATCCAGTTGCTTTTGTCCAGCCATAAGTTGAGAGATATCCTTTAGAATCTACACGGTTAAATGCTGCTGTATATTCCCAGAATCCGCCTGACATATCATAAATTCCATATACATTTCCTGTAGTGCTTGATAATATTCCTATTTCTCCTGTATATTTTTGTTTTTCTACGATATTAGCCCATGTATAAGTAGAATTATAAATTGCATTATCTCCTAGTCCTCGTCCCACTCCTGTATAATAATCACTGCATTGATTGACACTAATTTCATATCCATTTCTTCCATATTGACTATGTGCCAAATAAGCTACTGCACCCCATTCGCTGTTTTTTATTAAGTGACTTTCTTTATTTCTGTCATAATTGAATGAATTGGTGTACATATTTCCTATATTGATGTCTCTCCAACTTGAAACATTTGGTTTACTTACTGGCTTACTATTTTGTTGGCTCAT
>CANPFR010000022.1 GCA_947573445.1 uncultured Clostridia bacterium
AGAGGCAGAAGAAGGTTATCAGATACCAGAGGCGTTTACGTTTAATGGGAAGGAATTGAGTGGTTATTGGGCGATGAAGTATACGGCTGGGGAGTAGTGTTGTACAAAATAGTATTTTAGGAATTTAATGTGAAATCCCAACTTCAAATTGTTGATGAAGTTGGGATTTTTAGGATAAATAAAGTAGGAAAATATGACACGAAAAGACAAACGTAAACAACATTCGACATCGTCCAACAAAAATCTCTACAAACATTGCAAATAGTGTCGAAAATGCACGTACGAAACTCCAAAAAATTGCTTGTCTTCTATAGACACAAGAAAAATTTTGCGGTAAGATTAGATTGTTCAAAATAGTAAATAAATTTTACTATGTAAGCAAAGTAAATTTTTATGGATTATAAAAATTTCATGCTTAAAAACACAAGAAAAATTAAAATAATAGGAGGAAAAAATGGAAGTTTTAAAAATTTCATCAAAGTCAAATCCAAATTCAGTTGCAGGAGCAATTGCGGGATTGGTAAAAGAAAGTACAAGAGCAGAAATGCAAGCAATAGGGGCAGGAGCATTGAATCAAGCGATTAAAGCGGTGGCAATAGCCAGAGGGTTTGTGGCACCAGCAGGTGTAGATTTAGTTTGTATACCAGCATTTGCAGAAGTTGAAGTAGAAGGTGAAGATAGAACAGGTATCAAACTGATTGTAGAGTCAAGAAAATAAGTATAAGATAGATAAACTGATGGCTAATGAGAGCTGTCAGTTTTTTTGTGGAAACCGTACCAGAGTGACCAGAATCGTCAATAAGACGTATTTTATTGAAGATACATAAAAAGGCAAAAAAGAAGATAAAACCAAACCAGAGACCATTTAAATGCGTTTGAGGACAAGCAGAAAAAGGGTGCGAGAAAAACTTCAAAATTTAAGCAACAGATCTTGAAAAAAAGAGGATTTTGTGATAAAATAAAATTAGAAATTTATGTTAGAAATCAAAGAAGAATAGGAGGAAAGAAAATGAAAAATGTAAAATTACAGTTATTATTAAAATCTCGGTCCTATCGACAAATGTGTTTTGAGTATATAAAAGCAAGGTTGTTAGGTCCGTTTTTTTGGGTAAGTGAAATAGGAGATTTGGCTAAGCTTTATATTGATTATCCCGACAAATGGCAAAGAGAGGCAAGAATAAGAGAAATGGAACGGAATCATGAAATAGAAGAGAAAAAAATCGAAAAAGTGGTTGCCTATATTCATTTTGTTGAGGTAATGTCAAGGGTGCAAATTTTCGTATTAATGAATTGCTGTGCAGAAGCGATGGATGTGATGCCCCAAAGCTTACAGACAGAATTTGCTGAAATAAAGGCCGAATTTCAGAAATGGATGAACCAGCTTGAAAAAATGGGAGTTAGCATTCCAAAGGAATTAAAATTAATTTTTGACTCCATTGATATTGAGAAGATGATTGATTTGAAAGAATATGGTCAATTCTCAAGCCAAATTTATGAATCAATTGATACAATAGCATTGTAATCAGTGATTTTATAGAAAAATATCCTAGAATGAAAGCGTTTTAGGATATTTTTTCTATTTTAGAGAAAACCATTGAATTAAATAAAAAAGTATGTTAAGATAAAGTAGAACAAACAAAAATAATGCAAAAGAAAAAATAAAAGGAGGGGGAGTACGATTAAAAGACAAAACAAAGTAATGATTGTAGTTATGCTAATTGCGATATTATTAATGGGAATTGGTTATGCGAGTTTAGCCAATAACATTTTATCCATCAATGGACAAGTGTTAGCAACCGCAGAACAAGATAATTTTAAAGTATATTTTACGGGAGAAGTTCCAAAAACTTATGTTTCAGGAGAATATATTACAATTGAAGCTGAACCAGTTGCACAGTCACAAAATGCAACTGTCAATATTTTAGGACTCAATAAAAAAGGAGATTCTGGTTATGCTATATTAGAGATTGAAAATGGGAGTAATGATATTGATGCAGATATAACGGTAACTGCTGATATTGCAGAATCGGATATGTTTGATATTGATATTATTATGTGTGACCAAGAGGGGACAGCGATTAATGATTTTTTGGTAGCCAGTAGCCAAAAAACGTATGTTAAAATATTTGCAGAATTATTAAAAACACCAACCAGTACAGCAAAAGCAACAATTGCTGCCAAAGTAACGGCAGTACCAAAAGATACAGTGGAGGAAACGCCACCAGATATTCCGCCAGACATTCCAATTGAAACAGATATTTTCAGTAGTCATTATGCAAAAGCAGAAGAGAAACTTGAAACCTTAACATTGGATGAAAAAATAGCTCAAATATTTGTAATAGGAACATCGGCTACAACGAATTATGCGAATTTAAATCAATATCAATTTGGGGGACATTTATATTTATTAGACTCATTTAAAGATACGAGTGGTAATGTTTTGAAGGTGGATACGATAAAAAATCAAATAAGAACATCACAGGAAACTTCTAAGATTCCGTTAATCATGTCAATTGATGAAGAAGGAGAAACCGTATCAAGACTAAATAGTACTTTAGTTCCAGAATTGGGGATAGAACCGTTTAAGAATTCATGTGATTTATATACTTCAGGAGGCTTAGAAGCAATTCGAAATGATACAATTAACAAAAGCAGTGTATTAAGAAACCTTGGATTTAATGTGAATTTTGCACCAGATGTAGATATTGCTGATGAGGGATTTTATATCTACAAAAGAACTTTGAAACAGGATGCGGCTACAACATCAGAATTTGCTAAAACAGTGGTTGAAACAAGCAAAAGTACAGGTGTATCTTATTCATTAAAACATTTTCCAGGTTATGGAAACAGTAGAGATACTCATGATGGATTTTCGACCGACAATCGTTCACGTGAAGAATTTGAAGCAAAAGACTTAATACCTTTTAAAGGTGGTATTGAGGCAGGTGCAGAGGTTGTAATGGTTTCCCACAATATTGTAACTTGTTTTGATGGAGAGGAACCAGCTTCTATTTCAAAACCAATTCATGATTATTTAAGAAATGAAATGGATTATACAGGTATTATTATCACAGATGCGATTAATATGGATGCCGTAGCAAAGAAATATTCTACGAAAGATGCTGTTATAAAAGCAATTCAAGCTGGTAATGATATGATTTGTTTAGTAATGTCAGAAGGCACAAAAGATGTACTTACAGGTGAGACATTAACTTATGCAGGGATTATAAAGTATATCAGTGATGCGATAGGAGCAGGCCAAATTAGTGAAGATACAATTAATATAGCGGTAAAGCGTATTTTGGCATGGAAATATTATAAAGGATTAATGTAAAAATAAAAAATAGAGTGGTAAAAAACTTAACGATTGCGAGAGAAATTTTGGATAATGTCCTAAATTTCTCTCGTTCTTCTTTTTTAGAAGATAGGTGTTTTTAATGGTTCTATTTTTGATATAAAAATAAGGTGTCTTATAAAAACTTGAGTTTTTACAAGACACCTTATTTAGGTAGTTATGGTTTTAAGATAGGGTAGCCATGATTAATAGGAGGTGTTGTATCACTTGTAAAATTAGCTCCTAATAAAGTAACAAATTCTGGCGATTTCATGAAATCCTCTGTTCGAGAACAAGACATATTATTGGCAATCGAACCTACATTTAAAAGTGAACCAGTTTGTAAATAGTAAGCTTTTGAAATATCGAAATTACCGCCAACATCATACCCTATAATTCCTCCGACATCGGTTGAACCGATAATGGTACCAACATTGTAGGAATTGGTGATGGTTGTTTTTCCAGGGGAACCAGTTCCCCAAAGTTTTTTATGACTGCCTAGGATTCCACCAACAGCAGTTTGACCAGTAAGTTTACCACTATTGTAGCAAGAATCAATTTGTAAAGTTCCCACACTAAGTGAAACTAAACCACCAACGTTATCTTTTCCAGTTCCAACACAGTTAATATTTCCACTGTTATAAGAATTTTTAAGAATAATGGTTCCACCACCACTACTGTCTTTTACGACTAAACCAGCTGAAAATTGATCAGCTCCATAAACACCAAGAACTGAAATTTCTCCTGTATTAAAACTGTTGTTAATTGTTACAGTTGATGCAATAACAAAACCAACTAAACCTGCTGCTGCACCACTATTGTTTGTGATATTACCTTGATTAGAACAATGATCAATTGTTACATTGCTAGAGCCTTGTAAAGTTCCAAGGAGACCACCAATTGATTTGTCTTTTGCGGTATTGCTAATGTTAACATGATTGTGACAATTGGAAAGAGCAGTTGTTCCATAAATATTTCCCGCAAAAGCAGAACCATCCGTATCAAATTCATAATTGCCAGAAAGAGAAAGATTTTTTATGGTTGCATTTTTCAGTGATCGAAATAGTCCACAGGGGGTAGTATCTGTTTTGCCAGTTCTATTGATGTAAAGGTTAACGATGGTGTGTTCATCACCATTTAATGTTCCTTGGAAAGAATTTGTTTCCGAATCTCCAATCATGATAAAACCTGTTCCAGTAGTCATTTCTGTTAAAATTTCGTTGGTATCAGAAGGGGTATCATTTAGATTGCCAAAAGAAGTATCTTGGGGATTGTAGTAATCTGTTGATTTTTGAAAATCTAAATCATTTAGCATTTTTATATGAGTATTGGCAAAGGTGGTTCCAGTGTTTACATTTTGGGCAAAACGAACAAGATCTTCAAGTCGATATAAAACATATGGATTTTGTTCACTACCAGCAGAAGTAAGGCCTAAATTGTAGTTGGTTATGGTAGGAATGACTTGCACTTTGGTAGATGTTTTTTTGCTGATGGTGTAAGGTGATGATTGTTCAGCCATAAGGGTGTATTCTTGGTTTGCTTGGATAGAACCTAATTGGTCTTTAAGATTTGCTTGGATAGTAGTTGTTTGAGAAGGTTCCAAAGAAAGAGTTTGAAGAGTAAGGTCACCGAAGTTTTATGGCAAGCGTGGTAGCAAAATCGTTGTTATTTGTAATATCAAATTGGATGATATCAGTGGATGCATTGTAAATTTTGATTTGTTTGTTTGTGGTTATGATATTGGTATCGTCTTGTGTTCCTCTCATAAATTTGAAATTAAGATAGGAATTTAGAATATTAGAGTCAGGGATGGTGTTATTTAAATAATGGAACGTAATGGAAAAGGTTAGTGATTGTTTGCTGGCAATTGTGTCCCATTGTTTAAGGCCGTCTAACAGGAAGGTAATGTTTGGATTATCATAAAATTCATCAGAATATTCTACTTCTTTAAATGTGTAAGCATCGTTTCCACTGTTGTAAATCGTGATATTGTAAGTGATGGAGGAAGTTGGCGTATTGCCTAAAACGATGCTACTTTGCATTAAAGTTTGATAGTATTGATGAATGGTTGAACTTTCTGGATTGGCATTGTCATTGGCTTGGTATTGAACATCGGTGATGTAGATTTCTGTTTGCGGAATAGCGGTTACTTCACCAGCAATGTCTAGGGTGATAGAGTCAAGAGAAGCATAACCAATCGACAGAAAGAAAGTTGAAAAAAGGATAAATCCAAGGATGATAAAATGCCATTTTAATGGATGAGGGTTATACTTTTTGTTCATCGTTTTCCCTCATTTCTGCAGAATGATCCGTTTTTCCTGCTGGTAAGGTAGGTTGCGTTGCTCCAATTGAGTAAAAATAGAGGATATTGCTAGGTGTTGGTATCACAAAGCAAGTTACGAGTTGCTCTTTGTTTTCTAGCATGATGATTGGTAATTGCATGGTATCACGTATTTCAAGTAAGTCTGAAAAACGTTGTACTTTTAGAATTTGATATTCTTGCATATTAAAATCATCTTCTACTCTTGAGATATAGCTATCATAATTGTTGAGAATTTTCTTTAATTGGTTGTTGTATTTGTCTTCCTCTGTTTCTGATTTTTTTAGGTAAATGATGAATAAAATAGCCAATAAAGCATCAAAGGCCAGTAGTGCAATTGCTAATTTGAAATAGGGGAAAGTATCTTGGGTTTGTTGCTGAATTTCAATTAAGTTATTATGGTTTGATAAATCATAACTGGTATCAATAGAGATGGTATTCATTGCTAGGGGAACCTCTAGACTCATAGCAGTAAAGTTTTGTTTTACAAATTGTTGTGTAGGACTATCAACCGTTAAATCAAGATTTAGGGATAGTTGACAAGTCACATTTTTTAAATCATAGGTAGTTACAAATTGGTTGATTAGGTTATTGTATTTGTCGTATTCAATGGTAATATTTTGTGCAATATCAAGAATTCCGTCACTCTCGCCAATTTGTTCTGTTAATAAATCTTCTGAGAAAGAATAAATTGTTTTGTTTGTTTTTTCGTCAACAACATCAACAACCCCTATAATTTTATAGTGGTATTGATAGTGTGCTGGAAGATTGAAATGATAGTTAAAATCAGCACTAATATGTTGAATTAAATTGGCAATGTATTGATTTCCTTTTGCCATTTGATTGTCTTTATAATATTCGTTTTCTTTGAGAAGAACTTTATATTCTAAGTTTTTGTTGTCACTGTAGGAAAGAAAAACTTTCTCGTTTTTCTTGAAAGCGATTCGCATAAGAAAAAGGGAAATGACACAAAGGAATGTAAGCAAAGCGATTCCCACATAAATACTATTTTTTCGATTTTCTTTTAACCAATTTTTGATATCTTCCATTTTTAACCTCATTATTATAAAAAATTTTTATTGTTTAAATAAGTCGTTTAGCCATATGGTTGGCCAACCGATTACGATAATTTTAAATTGAACAACGCCTACAATATCGTTATCGGTTCGGTACCCTTCGTCTTGTTGTTGATTGTTGGTACCTTTGGTGTAATAAATTGTTTCATTGTTTTTGATTTGTATTGATTCAATGCGATGAATGGTTTTAATGTTGTCTTTCATAAAAACGATGATTTGTCCTTTTTCTAAAGTTTGCTTATCGTAACGTTCAAATACAACAGCATCACCTTTATTAATTGTTCCTGCCATAGAAGAACTTCCGACTACCAAAATACCATATTTAAATTGACAAGAAATTAACATCACAATTCCAGTTACTAGAAAAAAGCAGATGAAAAGTGAAATAAAACTGATTTTTTGGTTTTTGGTTACTTTTTTAAACGTACTTTTTTCGAAAAATTCATCTAAAATTAGGTAGATAATATAAGGATACAAGATACGATAAATTGACTGAAAAAACATGTAAATATCAGGTAAAATTCCAAATATATAAATATAAATGGTTGTGATGATTCGATATAAAATGTTGGGAATAAATCCATAACGTTTTACCAGGTAATTACATAATAGATTTGTACTAATTGCAGGAAAAGAGACATAACCAATTAAAATTAATGTTTCATTCAAAGTTCCAAACTGATAATGTGTGAGATAAGTTGTAATTTCTGCTAAAATAAATCCAATTGTTACAAGAATGAAATTCTTTTTTGAGCCTTTTAAAGCAAAAACTTGTCTGATGAGTTCAGAACAAATGACAATAATCAGATAAGGCAAAATGATATGATAAAACCTGGAACGATTGAAATGATTGGAATTTTTATAAAATCCCACAAAAATCCCTATAAAATATAGTAAAAATACATGAATAATGGATAAACTTAAAATTAATAACGTAACTTTCTTTTTATTTAGATTGCCCACTTTTTTGAAGTTCATTAATTGGATTACGAAAATGGAACTAATTACCATAAATACCATTAATATATTTTTTTGTAACTGAGCATTTGGCAAAAAAAGGTTAAAGAAAGTAATAAGACAAATGGCTATAGATAAGATGGATTCAATTATTTTATCTTTTTTCATAAATTTTCCTTTCTTTAACTATTTTTTACCAAATGTATTAAACGGTTTCGCTAGTAGCATCGATTGCTTTTGCTGTTATGGTTGCTGTGATATTGGTTTCAACATCAACAGTTGGTGTTTTTAATAATTTTGCACTAACTTTAACATAGGTTTTAGCACCACTAGCTACAGCAAAATCAGAAATAGCATTACCACTTGCATCACACATAACTGCAGTTGCTTCAAACACACCAGATGTATCAGATGATGTTATGGCAACAGTAATGGATTCTGCATCTACATCATTACTGCCATTTTCAATTTCAAGAATGGCATATTCTTCATCATCTTTTTTGGTTAATCCTGAGAAATTAACAGTTGCTGAAAGTGCTTTTGCTGTTACTTCAACTTCTACATTGTTACTTGTTTCAGTATCACTGTCTTTTGTATTTTCTGCTGTAAAGTAGACTTTGAAGTTTTCATCACTGGCAGTTGCAGTTGCTTTACCATTGATGGTTAAAGTAACATTGGCCAAGGCCGCATAACCAACACCCATAAGTAACACTGCTAGTAAAATAATAACCAAAGTTATTTTCTTTTGTTTGTTCATTTTTTCACCCCCTTATTTTATTTTTACAATACTTTACTTGGTTTGTCAATGGAATTTCAGAAATGTAATACAAACGTAACATAAAAGTAATAAAAAGGTAACATAAATAAATGAAATTGCATAAAAAAATATCTTCTAAAACGCTGATGATTTAGAAGATATGATAAAGTAATTATCTTTTTAATCGAATTAAGATTGCAATTGCTAATAAAACAATTAAAATACCAATAGCAATCAAAATAATACACAATATATTATTTAGTCCCAAATTTGCTTCTGAAACAGAAGAAATATGATTAACACGGGCAGTATTCATATTGGATGAGGCAGTATTGAGAGAGTTTGCTGATGAGGTGTTAGTAGAGTCTGGGTCATCGTCATCAAACAAATCAAGATCATCGGTTGTTTCATTTGAAACAGAGTTGTTTGTTGTTTGATTGTCAGTGGTGTTGGATGAAGAATTGGAAGTCGGTTCATTTACAACATCATTAAATAAATTTGTTGTTTATTCATTTGAAATAGAAAGACTCATACAGAAGATGAGTATAAAAATACTTGCAATTTTTGTTATTTTTAGCATGATAAAGATTCCTCCTTAAGAATAGAAATTTTTTTTATCATATACAAAAAATAAAAAAAAGTCTAGCGTTTTTTCAAAAAAATTTTGGAAATTAAAAAAAGATGTTGTAGAGGATGAAAAAAGAGGCTGTAAAAATAAAGTGTACCTGAAAAGTTAGAAACTTTTCTGCGTTAGTTTTTACAGTCTCTTGATTTTGGATTTATCGAAATAAATTTACCCACAGTTCAGTAATCATACCAAATAAGTTCACAACCGTGATTTTATCTACATCATTTTCTGCGACTAGATTAACGGTTGCAATTTGTTCATCATTTAAGTGGAAATTGACATGACCAAGTACATCACCAGTCGTAATAGGAGCTGTGATATTTTCGTTTAGCGTAACTTCTGAACTAACATTTCCATTTTCAGAATTTTTGATAAGTGCCCCTGAATCAGATTCATATACGAGATTTACCTCTTTTTTTGTGCCTTTTTGTACTTCAGCTGTTTGGAGAAAAGCACCAGCGGTAGAGGTTTTGGTGTAACTAAAATTAGCAAAACCATAATCTAGTAACTTTTTAGCTTCTGAAAATCGTTTTTCAGAAGTAGGTCCTTTCATAACAACGGCAATTAAAGACAAATCATTACGTGTAGCAGAAGCAGATAAATTATACAAAGCAAGACTGGTGGAACCTGTTTTTAGACCCGTACATCCTTCATAAGTGCGAACTAATTTATTGGTATTGGTAAGTTCTGATTGGCCATCACGAAGGGAATCCATCCAAATGGTTGTATAGTTTGTGATAGTAGGATGTTTGGTTAAAAGTTCACGTGACATTAAAGCAATATCATGGCTAGAAGTTACGTGGCCATCTTCATCAATTCCATGGCAATTGATGAAATGAGTGTCATTCATACCTAATTCTTTTGCTTTATCATTCATTTGTTGGACGAAAATTTCCTCTGAACCAGCAATGAATTCAGCCATTGCCATAACGCAGTCATTGGCAGAAACAACACAAATTGCTTTTAGCATTTCATCAACAGATAGTTTTTCACTTTCGTTTAGCCAAATTTGGGAACCACCCATATTTCGTGCATTTTCAGAGCATGGCACAGCATCAGAAAGTGAAATTTTACCACTATCTAAAGCTTCCATAATCAGCAAAATGCTCATGACTTTGGTCACACTAGCAGGACGTAATGGTTCATGGCTGTTGTATTCATATAAAACTTTTCCGCTATTTTGTTCAATTAAAATAGCGCTTCCAGATTCAATATTTAAAAAATTTCCACTGGTTTCTTCACCACTTGTAGGTAAGGTGGAATCGTCCCAGACATAGCTTTCTAGGCAAAAAGAAACATGTGTGGATAAGAAAAGAATAATAAAAAATGTAACGATCATTTTTTTTAAGGTCTGCATAAAAAATCCTCCTTTTGGTTCGTTCTTGATTCCATTATATGTTAAAAAATAGAATTTAATACTAGAATTTAAAATTCTGGAAAAGATTGACAAATCACTTTGCTCTTAGGTATAATGAAAAAAAGGAGTAGATATGTTAACGATTAATATTGTATGTGTGGGAAAAATATTGGAAAGAGGCAGTAGAAGAATATAGAAAACGATTGTCAAAATATTGTCATTTGAAAATCATTGAATTACCAGATGAAAAATTGCCAGATAAGCTTTATGAGAGTAATCTTTTGAAAATCAAAGAAAAGGAGAGTAGTAGGATTGCTGAGGTCATAAAATCCGATTCTTATACATTTTGTTTGGATTTAAAGGGGAGAGAAATGACATCTGAAGAATTTTCTCAAAAAATAGAGGATATTTCAGTGAATTTTAATAGCACCATCACATTCATCATTGGTGGCACTTTAGGGATGACACAAGAGCTTTTGCAAAAGGCAAATGAAACCATTTGTTTTTCTAAAATGACATTTCCGCATCAACTGATTCGTGTTTTTTTATTAGAACAAATTTTTAGAGCTTTTAAAATAGCAAAACATGAGACATATCATTGGTAAAGAAGGAAGGAAAGAATCCTAATGATGGGCTAAAAATATTAATTTAGTATCATTTGATATGAAAATGTAATACAAATGTAACAAATTTGTTATAGTCATTTTGGAAGGAATATGATAAACTGAACTTCAATATTAAAAAATGAGGTAAAAAATGAAACGATTATTAAGAGTAAGTTTAGATATTTTTGTCACATCTGTGGTACCAATTGCACAATGTTTTTTGATTGGAATGTTACTAGATGCAAACTTAATTAATATTTTTACTTTAACCTATCCTCTGCAATTTGTAATAACTGTATTAAAATCCATATTTGGAACTGGAGCCAATATTTTTGCCTGTAAAGAAAACAATCAAAATGTAATTGATTGTGGGATTGTTTTAGGTGTGGTTGTAGGAGGAGCTATTTTTGGAACAGTGGCGTGTCAGATAGAAAATTATATCCAATTTATGAATATGGATGTTGAGATTTATCGAATATTTGGGATTTATTCAGTCATGCAACTGTATTTGCAATTTATTCTGCAACTGATTTTGACAAAATTATATTATAAAGAAGAAAATAAGAAAGCCAATCAAATTGCGATTCAATTTAATGTGCTCACTTTTGTTTTTGTCATTGGTCTAGCAATTTTGACAAAAAGTCAAATATTGACGGTTGCTATTTCATTGCTTGTTTTATTCATTTATGCAGTTTTATTGTTACTGGCAAGTATTGAAAAATTCGAATTTGAGTTTCACTTATTCAAATCCATAACGTATGATTCGGTGGATTTTTTTAATGGAATTACTTTTATATTAATTTATTTATTTGGTTTTAAAAATGTATTTTCTTTTGGCGAACATTATGTTTTAGCCATGACGTTTGTAACTTTAGTAACCGATATGCAGTGGGATATTTTGCATGCTATTATTGTTGTTGCAAAAGTTGATATTTCAAAGAAAAATTTTGTTTATCAAAAACACTTAGAAAATGCTTATAAATTAAATGCTTTAATCATTGCCTCGATTTTTATGATGGTGTTACTTTTTTATGGAAAATACCAGCCAGATTTAAAATTAGTAGCATTATTTATGGGAGCTGAAATCATTATGCTTGTGATGTATCCCATTTATATTCTCAAAACGTGTTATTTGCAATTAGAATATTCGGCTGTCAAAACAACTTTGAACAAAGAAATAGCCAATCTGATCAGAATGATTTTGTCAGCTACTTTATTAACACCTTATTGTGTATCTATTGCACAGCTGGTTTCTATGTGTTACCAGTTAATTTATACAAAAATATTCTGGCTAAAGAAGGAAGATAAATTAGAAAATTTGCCCGAAAGAAAGGCTGAGTGTAATTAAAGGAGAAAGAATGAATACAAAAGTAGAAAAATATGATAATCGATGGATTCAGCAATTTTGTACCAAATACGTTTGGTTTTCATCTTTAACAGGTGACCTAGTATTTTGGGCGATTGTGGATACGTTATTTGTGACACTGGTAAAAGGTTTGTCTGCTACACAATTTACCTTACTATCTACCATCCCAGCTGCGGTTGGTATTTTGATTCAGCCGTATTTATTGAAGATGATACATAAAATTGGTAATACAGCATCTGTTAGATTAGGGGCTTTTGCTTTATTTTTGTCTAGTATATTGCTCACTTTTGGAAATACTTTTGGTGTTTTAATTTTAGGGAAATTATTTCAGGAAATTGCTTTTGTTGTAAAAAATATGGAAGGAATCATGCTCAAAAATAACTTAATTTATGCAGGAAGAGAGAATGAATATGTGGCAATTAGAAATCGATCCAATGTTGCGTATGCTGTTATAACTGCTGTGATTGCATTGGTGGCTGGTTATTTGTTTAATATTAATCAGTATTTGCCAATGTTTTTGAATGTTGTACTTTGCCTATTGTGTTTTTTCTTATCATTAACCATGAAGGATGTAACAACAAATGATAAAATTAGTGAAGTTAAGGTAAAACAGTCTACTGGAAAAATGTCAAGGATTGTTTATGTAGCTATTTTATCATATGCATTTTTCTATACAGCAGTCACTATTGGACAGAGTAACAGTAAATTGTTCATTCAATATCAATTAGATGCAACTTTTGATGTGGCATTGACAACTACTTATTTTAGTGTTCTTATTTTGCTTTCTCGTATAGCCAGAATTGTGTCTAATTTGTTATTTGATAAACTGTATCGAACCCTAAATGATCGCATTAATATTGCTTTATGTGGTGGACTTATCATAGCATTTGCTTGCCTAATAGGCGGGAATTACATAGAACATGATGTTACTTTACGAATTGGAACAATGGCATGTGGTTTTTTCCTTATTCTAGCTGTAAGAGACCCATTTAAGATTTACATTCAAGATCTTATTTTAAGAGTAACAGAGCCAGAAGAACAACAAACCATTTTTTCATACCTAGAATTGGCTAAAAAAATTGGTCAAACTGTAATGGGATTTTTTGTTTCTGCCATGTTATTAAAGGTAGAAATAAGTTGGGTAATTGTAAGTGTGGAACTGATTGCAGTAATGACTTTAAAAACAACGATAAAATTGTTTGCGTTTGTGAAAAAAAGAGAAACGTTTTTAGAACAAACGCAGGAAACCAGAAAAAAATTTCGATATTTTCCAAAAAATTCAAAAAAACACTTGCAATCTAGACAGTTTTAGTATATAATAACAATACAGTTAATATTGAAACCAAAAGAGTGGGAAAAACCCACTCTTTACTTATGAAAGAGAAAAAAGGGGGAAATTGTGGCAAATTTTAATATTGAAACTAAGGTTGAAAAATTATTAGAACCCATCATCCATAGCTTGCAATATGAATTATATGATGTGCAATATGGAAAAGAAGGAAAAGAGTATTATTTGCGTATCATAATTGACCAACCACAGGGAATCACCATCCAAGATTGTGAAACAGTCAATCGAGCCATTGATGAAATTTTAGATGAAGCAGATATCATAGGAACAAGCTATTTCTTGGAAGTTTCATCACCAGGTATTGAAAGAAATTTACGAAAAGATTGGCATTTTGAAAAGCAAGTTGGAAATCAAATCAAGGTAAAATTATTTCAAGCAGTGGAAAAGCAAAAAGAATTAGAAGGCACTTTAGTGGCCTATCAACAAGATAAAATGATACTTGAAATAGAAGGAAAAAGAATAGAAATAGAAAAGAAAAATATCGCAACCGCCAAAACGGTCGTCGATTTTTAGAAAGGAATTTAAGAAAATGAAAAACATTGATGTAAAAGAATTTATCCAAGCACTGGAGGAATTAGAAAAAGAAAGAGGCATTAGCAAAGATTATTTAATTGAGTCATTAGAAACAGCACTAGTAACTGCTTATAAAAGAGAATTTGACACAGTTGATAATGTCAAAATTACGATTGATGATAAAACTGGTGAACTTCATATTTATTCTGTACGCGATGTTGTAGAAGTTTTGGAAGATCCATTGCTTGAAATTGAATTAGAGGCTGCTAGGAAAATTGATTCTAACTATCATGTTGGAGATGTTGTAAATTTAGAGATTCCACCGAAGGATTTTGGTAGAATTGCGGCTCAAACGGCAAAACAAGTGGTTGTTCAAAAAATAAGAGAAGTGGAAAGAAATATGGTTTTTACCGAATTTAATGACAAAAAAGGAGAAATCGTTTCAGGTCTTATTCAAAAAGCTGATGGTGGAGTGGTTGTTATGGATTTGGGCAAACTAGAAGGGGTTATGCCACTCAAGGAGCAAATTCACACAGAACATTACAAAGTGAATGATAAAATCAGAGGTTATGTAGTGGATGTAGAAAGAGGGGCAAAAGGGAATCCACAAGTTATTGTTTCAAGAAGTCATCCAGATTTTGTTAGAAAATTATTTGAATTTGAAATTCCTGAAATTTATGAAGGATTAATCGAAATCAAAAGTGTATCAAGAGATGCAGGGGCTAGAAGTAAAGTGGCTGTTTATTCCAAAAATCAAGATATTGACCCAGTTGGTTCTTGTGTTGGTCAAAAAGGAGTTCGTATTCAAAATATTATCAATGAATTAAATGGTGAGAAAATTGATGTCATCGAATGGAATGAAGATCCTGCTATTTATATTGCAGCAGCCTTGTTGCCAGCTCAAGTAATGGCAGTGGATATCAAAGAAGAAGATAAATTTGCACAAGTGGTTGTTCCTGATGATCAATTGTCATTAGCCATTGGAAGATCAGGCCAAAATGCACGACTAGCAGCAAGACTTACGAATTGGAAAATTGATATAAAATCAGAGACGCAAATGAGAGAAATTTTACTAAAACAAGCAGAAGAAACTACCGAAGAAGATGGTGAAGAAGATGCAGGAGAATAAGAAGAAACCAACAAGAAGGTGTATGGGATGCAATGAAGCAAAAGAAAAAAAAGAACTTCTACGTATTGTAAAATCAAAAGAAGGGATCATTGAAGTTGATTTAACAGGTAAAAAAAATGGTAGAGGTGCATATATTTGTAAAAGTGAGGAATGCTTAAATAAAGTCATAAAGTCGAAACGCTTGTCAAAAGTGTTAGAGCAAGAAATTAAGCAAGACGTATATGAAAGGTTAAGAGGTGTAATTGTTGATAAATAAGGTTTATGGACTATTAGGATTAGGGGCTAGAGCAGGAAAGATTGTTTCTGGAATGGATGCTGTAAAGAATGATTTGAATCGAAATAAAGTGAGAATGATCATCATAGCCAAAGATGCTTCTGAAAAAACAGGGAATCAAATCAAATTTTTAGCCAGTAAAAAAGAGGTTCCAGTGGTTGTAATAGGAACGATTCTGGACAACAGTAAAGCGATTGGAAAAGAAAATCGAGCGATCATAGGAGTGAAAGACAAAAATATAACAGAAGGAATCAAAAAAATAATTTGTGGGGGTGAAGCTTTTGGGGAAAATTAAAATTTACGAATTAGCAAAGGAAATGAATATGGAAAGTAAAAAGCTAATAGAAATTGCGGTGCAAAATGGGATGGATGCCAAAAGTCATTTAAGTAGTATTTCAGAAGAAGAAGGGAGGCTACTGAAAAATATCGTGAAAGGAAATTCTTCTAAAAAACCAAATCAAGAAAGTAAAAAAGAAAAGGCTAAGAAAAGTACGGAATCGCCAGTTATCATTAGAAGAGAAGTGATTATTAATGATGATGAATTCCAAAACAAAGAACAAGAGAAAAAGAAAAGAGAAGAGCAATCTAGAAAAAATGATGTTGGATTCATCAATCAAAATCGAAATAAAGATTATAATATTGTCTATCGAAACAAACCAACCAAGCCACTTACCATGAATGAATTATTTGGCATTGGAAAGAAACAAGAACCAGCCAAAGAAGAAAAAATGGAAGAAAGTAAGCCATCAATAGAAGAAAAAGAGGAAATCGTGGAGGAAAAAATAGAAAGTAAACAACCAGAAATGAAATCAGAAGTAAAAGTAATCGAAAAAGAAAATGTAGAACCAAAAAGTAACCATTACAATCCAAGAAAAAATAACACCACCAATCATTATAATAACCGTGCTAGCAATACGAACAATAATAATTATAATAATAAAAGAAATAATAACAACTACCAAAACAACAAAAATGGTTCTAATCATAATTATCATAACAATAAGCCTACCTTTAATAGAAATAACAATAATAACAACAATCGAAATAATAATAATAATTTCAATCATGGAAATAATAATCAAAGACGTGATAACAGAAATAATCTAAATAATGGATTCCAAAGAAAACAAGGGATGGATGATAAAAGAATTGACAAAAAAATCAAAAATATTATGGAAATGGATATTCCAGAAAAAGAGAATGTTAGAGATTACAATAGTAGCAACAACAAAAACAGAGACAGAATGAAACAAAATCAAAAAATGAGTGATCAAAGACAACCTAAGAAAAATCGTAAAAATGGTGACAATGATTTCAATTCTGGAAAATTAAATAACTTAAAGAAACAAAATAAACTTTCTAACATGTTTAGCGAAGGTGAAATGCTAGATTACTACGATCTAAGCACTGAAAGAGGCAGACGTGGTAAAAAGAGAAACAAACCACAAGAAAATAGAATCAAACAAAAAATCTTCAAACTAACAGAAATCACCATTCCAGAAATCATTACGGTAAAAGACTTAGCAGTTGAGATGAAAATCACCAGTAGTGAAGTGATTAAAAAACTATTTAACTTAGGGGTTATGGCTACTATCAACAACGAAATTGATTTTGATACAGCTTACTTAATTGCCCAAGAATTCGGTATCAATGCCATCAAGAAAAATATTGTAACAGATGAAGATATTTTAATTGATGAAACCGAAGACAAAGAAGAAGATTTAAAACCACGTCCACCAGTTATTGTTGTAATGGGACACGTAGATCATGGTAAAACATCACTTTTGGATGCGATTCGAAAAACCAATGTAATCGAAGGTGAATCAGGTGGTATTACGCAACATATTGGTGCTTATCAAGTAGAAATCAATGATAGACAAATCACTTTTTTGGATACACCAGGTCACGAAGCATTTACTTCTATGCGTGCCAGAGGTGCTATGATAACCGATATCGCAATTTTGGTTGTTGCTGCCAATGATGGTGTTATGCCACAAACCATTGAAGCAATTAATCATGCTAAAGCGGCTGAGATTCCGATTATTGTGGCTGTTAATAAAATTGATTTACCAGATGCGAATCCAGAAAAAGTAAAACAAGAATTGATGCAATATGAATTAGTGCCAGAAGAATGGGGAGGCGATACAATTTTTGTTCCAATTTCAGCCAAACAAGGGATTGGAATTGATAATTTATTAGAAATGGTATTGCTAGAAGCAGATGTTTTGGAACTAAAAGCCAATCCAACCAAACAAGCCAAAGGAACAATCATTGAAGCGAAATTGGATAAAGCAAGAGGGCCAGTGGCAACGATGTTAGTCCAAAGAGGGAAATTGGATGTTGGAGATACGATTATTGTTGGTTCTACCATTGGTAGAATTCGTACCATGAAAAATGCTAAAGGGAAAGCTTTAAAATTTGCAGGACCATCGACACCAGTTGAAATCACAGGTTTGCACTCAGTGCCAGAAACAGGTGATACGTTCTATGAAGTAAAAGATGAAAAAACAGCAAAACATTTAATTGAAAAGAGAAAATACGAAGAAAGACAAAAAACCATTGCCAAATCAACAGCTGTTACATTAGATGATTTATTTAGCAAAATTGCAAGTGAAAACTTAAAACAACTGAACTTAATTGTAAAAGCAGATGTACAAGGTTCTGTAGAAGCTTTGAAACAATCACTTGAAAAGTTATCCAATGATGAAGTCAAAGTTAAAGTCATTCACTCTAATGTTGGAGCAGTGACAGAAACAGATGTTACATTGGCACAAGTTTCCAATGCGATTATCATTGCTTTCAATGTGCGTCCAGAAGTCATTGCTAAAACGATTGCAGATAAAGAAGAAGTAGAAATCAAGACTTATTCAGTTATTTATGATGCAATCAATGATGTTGAATCAGCGATGAAGGGATTATTAGATCCAGTTTACAAAGAGGTTATTATTGGTAATGCAGAAATCAGACAGATTTTTAAAGTATCTAATGTGGGAACCATAGCTGGATGTTATGTATTAAGCGGAAAAGTGAGTAGAAATGCTGGAATAAGAGTTATTAGAGACAACATTGTTATCCATGATGGAAAATTGATTTCCTTAAAACGTTTCAAAGATGATGTCAAAGAAGTTGACAAAGGCTATGAATGTGGCCTTCAAATTGAAAGCTACAATGACATCGAAGAAGGTGACACACTAGAAGTCTACATCATGGAAGAAGTCAAACGCTAACACAAAACCATGAAATCCACGTGGAAAATTGGTGAAAATTCTGTGAATTTTTAAAATACCAAAAAGAGAGTCCAAGGGCAGAGAGTCCTTGGCGGGGATGCTTGCGAGGCAATGCCCCTGTCAGGTTACAAACCAATTCTAAAAAAGAAAGGAAAAAAACAATGCCAAACACTCGAATGCAAAAAGTCAACGAAGAATTAAAAAGAGAAATCAGTAATATCATTTCTCTTAAACTAAGCAATTCTGCACTTAAAAAAGGCCTGATTTCTGTCACCAAAGTTGACACTTCACCAGACCTCAAATACGCCAGAGTATATGTTAGTATGATTAACATGGGCAATCAGAAAGAAGCTTTAAAAGCACTCAAAAAATCAAGTGGATTTGTTCGTACCGAAATAGCACAGAAAGTAAATTTAAAATATACACCAGAATTGATTTTTGAATTTGATGAAACAATTGAATATGGTGACAGAATTGATCATATCTTAAAAGAGATAACAAAAGATATAAAAAAGAACAAGGAGTAGGAGAAAAATATGACTTTAGATGATATTTTAGAAGAAATGAAAAAAGCACAAAACATCTGTATTTTGGCACATGAAAATCCAGATGGAGATGCTATTGGGAGTAGTTTAGGCTTATATGATGTGCTAACTAGAATGGGAAAAAATGTTGAAGTTTTAATGAAAAAAGTCCCAGAAACTTATTCTTTTTTACCAGGAGCACAAACCATAAAAGAAGGACCAACCATTGAAAAATTTGATTTGGCGATTGTAGTAGATTGCCCTGATTTAAAAAGAGTTAACAGTGGTTTAATTCCTTATTTTGAAGAGGCTACTGTGAAAGTAGAATTTGATCATCATATGAATAATAGTATGTTTGGGGATTATAATATTGTGAATCATGTCTCACCAGCGTGTTGCCAAATTTTGGTGGCAAGTTTTGATTATTTGGAAATTGAACTCTCGAAAGAAGCAATGACCTGTTTTTTAACAGGAATTATTACAGACACAGGACGGATTCAAAAACGCAGGCATTACCATGGAAACTTTTGAAATTGCTGCAAGAGCATTAAATCAAGGGATTAATTTGTCAAAAGTTTACAAAGATAGTCTATTAACCGTTACCAAAGGTAGATTTGAAGCACAGAAAGTAGCGATGGATAGAATGGAGTTTTTTGCAGATGGAAGAATTAGCTTTACATATATCACGAAAGAAGATATGGAAAATCTAAATTTAAAAGATGGTGATCATGAAGGCATTGTTGAAATCGGTAGAAATATTCAAAATGTGGAAGTATCGATATTTTTACGTGAAGAAGAAAAAGGCTATAAAATTTCATTGCGTTCCAATGAGTATGTAAATACGGCAGAAATCTGTATGCTATTTGGTGGTGGTGGCCATATTCGTGCTGCAGGAGCCAATACAACAATGTGTTTGGAAGAAGCAAAACATAGTTTGGTAAAAGCAATTGAAAAAAGATTGAAATAATTGGTAGGGTGGACGTGGCATGGTCCGCCTTTTAAAATATACAAATTAAGGAGAAACTATGAAATCAGGAATGGTTATAATTGATAAAGAGAGTGGTTATACATCACAAAAGGTTGTTTCTGAAGTAAAGCGAATATTGCAAGTGAAAAAAGCAGGGCATATTGGAACTTTAGATCCTCTAGCAACAGGAGTTTTGCCTATTTTAATTGGAGAAGCGACTAAGATGTCACAGTATTTAGTGGAACATGATAAAAGGTATATTGCTACCATTCAATTGGGGCAAAAAAGAGAGACAGGGGATGAAGAAGGAAAGGTAGTTCAGGAAAAAAAGGTGGGCATTTTGGATGAAAAAAATGTACAAAATGTCTTACAAAAAATGCAGGGCAAACAAATGCAAATTCCGCCTCTCTATTCTGCCATTAAAATCAATGGAAAAAAATTGTATGAATATGCACGAGCAGGAGAACCTATCGAAATTCCAGCAAGAGAGATTGAAATTTATGCTATGAGCTTACTTGCAATCAATCACGAAGAAAAACAAGTGACTTTTGAAGTTTCATGTTCCAAAGGAACCTACATACGAGTTTTATGTGAGTCAATTGCTGAGAAATTGGGAACAGTTCGGTTATATGAAATTTTTGCAAAGAACAGAAGTTCAGCAATTTAAAATTGAAAATGCTGTGAAGTTGGAAGGGTTAGGAGAAAAGAATATCATTCCACTTGAAAAGTTGTGCGAAAAATATGAAAAAGTTGACTTAAATGAACGAAAACGAGAGCTTTTTTTAAATGGGGTCAGATTGACTTTTAAAAAACCAGATGGGCTTTATCAAGTATGGTGTGAGAAATGTTTTGTAGGTCTTGGTGTTATAAACAATGAGTTGCTCAAACGAGATGTGATTGTGAAGGAAGATTAATATTACAATTCTATTACATTCTAAAAAAGTATTGATTCGTTGTTATTTTTTGATTATAATGAAAAAAACTGATATTTTTGTAAGAAAGAGAGAAACAAATGAGTTGTTCAAAAAACGATTATGGGATTACGCTCATTGCTTTAGTTATCACCATTATTATTTTATTAATACTAGCTGGTGTGAGTTTGAACTTAATAGCAAAAGAAGATGGACTATTGGGAAAGGCTACTACAGCTGTGGAAATGACCCAAAAGGCTCAAGCAAAAGAGGAAATTGAGTTAGCAATTGTGGAAATTCGAGCTGAAGCACAGAAAACGATTACATTGGAAACATTAGCAGCAGGAACTCTACAAGCCAAATTAGGTGAGATAACAGTTCATTTCGAAAACAACCAGATAACAGGTCAGTATAAAGGAAATAATTATAAAATAGAAGAAAACTTGCATGTTGTTATACAAGAGGAGGGAATCAAGTGGGATACCAATCCACCAAAGAATGTAACCATACAACAAGAAGAAATCATAGGAAATAGTGTGTTGCTAACATTACAAGCAATGGATGAAGAATCGGGTATTAGTAAATTTGTGATTTATGTAGATGATACAAAATATGCAGAGACAAAAGAAAATATGATAGAAATAAGAGATTTATCAAGTGGTACCCAACATGTCATTTATGTAAAAGCAGTGGACATGGCGGGAAATGAAAGCGAAAAAAGTGCGGATATAATCATACAAACAGAAAAAGTATATCGCATGGATCCAATTGTATTTGAGAAATGTTCATATGCCAATGAGCATGAAATAACGACAGATATTGATACCATGTCTATTTTATTTGATGGCGATTTGAGTAGAGGAAGAGGGATATTAATTGACACCTATTATTGGAATAATTATATGATTTTTTCAACAGATAAAAAAGTAAAAGTACAAGCCTATAGTGATACTTATAGTGATAGTGGAGGAAGGTCAGATTATGAAATTCTTCAAATTAGTAAATACGATCAGAAAACAAAACAATATGAAACAATAAAAGAAGTGCAAACAGATGTAAGGGAATGGTATGAATTGGCTACGTTGGAACCAGGAAGGTATAAAATAGAATCCAAAAAAGATGGTCAAAGACGCTATATTAGATTTGATGAGTGGAGAATAGAAGAAGAGGGATGATGGTAAACAAAAAACATTTTATATTAATTTATTTGGTTTTAATAGCAATTGTGATTGGAATTTTATTGGCAAGTGTGATTGTTTTTTATGTGCAACATAAAAAAAGTGATAAGATTCAAGCAGGTGTATTCATCAAAGGCATTAATGTGTCTGGGCTCACCAAAGAGGATGCCAAGCAATTGGTAAGTGAGAAATTAAAGGCAGAGTTAAATGATCATATTATTTTGAAATATAAAAACTATGAATATTATGTAGAAGTTGAGCAGTTTGAAGCACAATTTGATGTGGATGCTTCGATTGAATTTGCTTATCAGATTCGGTAGGAGCGGAAAAATGATTCAAGATATCAAAGATTATGTAGCTGTTTTGATGTCTCAAATTAATATTGATCCCATTTTAATTTATAACCAAAAAGCTTTACGAGATTACATAGAAACGATGCAAGCACAATTACCTGACCAATTAGAGCAAAGTAGTTATTACATCGAAGATGACAAGCTTGTTATTACCAATGGAAAAAATGGAGCCAAAGTTTATATGGACGAACTAGAAGCACGCATTATGGAAGAAGTACAAGATATTACTTATAAAAATACTTGTATTGATATTCCAACCTTTACCGAGTATCCAGATAAAATCAACGTACCAGCGATTCATGATGACATTTATCGTCAAGCACAAAATGCTTATTATACAACAGAACCACGTATGGTGTATAGTGAAGTGACAGGAATTGATTTTGATGTTGCAACTGTGGAACGTGAAATCGAGCAAAATCCAGAAGCTGGAGAATATCAAATCAAGTTAAATTATACCAAACCAGAAGTGACTGTCAATGATTTAGGGATGGATCCATTTCCAGATTTGCTAGCAACATTTGCTACAAAATATGTCAATAACCCAGATCGAACCACGAATTTAAGACTTGCTTCTAATAAAATTAATGGAAAAGTTATCATGCCTGGGGAAGAATTTTCATTTAACAAAGTAGTCGGAAGAAGAACAGCATCGGCTGGTTATAAAAATGCAGCTATTTTTTCAGACGGACAAGTAACAGATGGCTTAGGGGGTGGCATTTGCCAAATTACAACAACACTTTATGATGCAGTTGTTTTTGCCAATTTGGATATTACATCAAGACGTAATCACATGTTTGTACCTTCGTATGCGACAGGAGGAAGAGATGCGACCGTTGTCTATGGTTCCACTGATTTCAAGTTTAAAAATTCAAGAAGTTACCCCATCAAAATTATTTCATCCGTAGAAGGTGGTGTAGCCCAAGTTAGCATTTATGGTTATAAGAATGAAAACGATCCAGAATATGAGATTTCCATTGAAACGAATCTTGTCAAAACAACCTCCACATCGCTTGTATATGATGCCTACAAAGTTTACAAACAAAATGGGGTTGTTGTGAAGAAAGAAAAGATGTCAAGAGATACGTATAAAAAGTATTGACAAAAATAGTTAGATTGTATAGGATAAAATAAAAGGAGAATACCAAAGATGAAAAAAAAACCATTCAGCCAAAACACTGAAAGCCTTGTGGCTGTACACACATGTAATTTTACAAGACATAATGTAGGGGTCGACTTCCACGTCGACCCAATCTCCAATGCAATCGCTCCATCAAAAATTATCAAAAACATTCACGCAATTTCTTTATTCAAAAATAACTCAAAAAACAACCACTGTAGAGGTCGACCTTGAGGGATCATTTTACACGGGTTGTTTTTCGTGTTTTCGAATGAAAAATCATTCATTTTGACACAAACACGCCAAAAAACGCCCCAGAATGCGTCAGAATGGCATAAAAATACATAGTATGAAGAAAATAGAGAAAAAGGAGAGAATTATGAAAAAATCAAAGGAAAGGCCTCTAACAAAGCCAAATCAAGGGATAACGTTAATTGCGTTAGTTATCACCATTATTGTGCTATTAATCCTGGCAGGAGTTAGCTTAAACCTCATCGCAGGAAGTGATGGAATTTTGGAAAAAGCATCCAATGCAGTTGGAAAAACGGAGATAGCTGGAGCTAAGGAACAAATCGAATTATTACTAGTAGATTATAAATCTGACTATTTTGAAGGAAAATATGTCGAAGGAACAGAAACCTCAAATCCAAAAGATTATGTCAAAGCAAAATTAGAACCAGGCGTTGCGACCAATAACTATTTTGCCAAGGCAACAGGATATAAAGTCAAAGTCTATAAAGGAAATGAAGCGACAGGAAAGGCTATCTTAAAAGGAACACTTCAAGAAGATGGTTCAATAAAATGGGAGGATGGAACGATCGAAGAAGATCCAATTTTAGAAGACGCCAACGCAAATCCAGAAAAATACAGACATCCAGAACAGCAAAATAGCACAGCCATTGGAGTTGGATCTCATGGAGAGCCAGTGAATATGGATTTGTGGGTGTATCGATATTATGGTGATGCAGCTACAGGTGATTTTATTTGGGAGAAGTCAGAAGAGAGTTATATGTTATATGATGAAAGAAGTTATGGAAGTGATGGAATTCATCCTACGAATGCTTATTTAGGAACTGAATTTGATAATATTATCATACCACAATATATAAAAGGGGAAGAAGATGAAGAATTCAAACCAGTTACTGGTTTATGTCGGAACCTTTTATGACTGTAAAAATTTAATCAATGTTCCCGAGATTCCGAGTACAATAACTAATATGGGTCATGCATTTAGAGAATGTACCAGTTTAAGTGAAGTACCAGAAATTCCAGATTCAGTGACAAATATGGAAGCTACATTTTATGGATGTACAAGCCTTATGGGAAGTGTAAAAATTAATGCTAAAAATTGTGCTTATATGACTTATAACTCATTTGGAACTGTATTTGGAGGAATTACCAATCAATTAACTGTCCAAGTTCCGGCCAATTCTGTGACGTATGATACGATTTATGCTTTGTATAAAGATAGTAGCAATATCACAATTGAAACATTTTAGAAGAAAATGTGATTACCAAAAAAAGTTGACAACTTTAAGAAAATAGATTATAATCAAATAAAATCAAACCTCATTTTACTAAATTAGAGTAGAGATGAGGTTTTTTTTAAATAGAAATAGCATATTTTGAGGAGGTTTTATAGGAACATGCGAATTCGTAGACGAAAATGGGCCAAAGAGGAACTAGAAAAAGCAGGATTTTATAGCGATCATCCAGCAGAATTTAAGAACAAATGGCAGGAAAAATTTCCCAGGAAACAACCCTTATATTTAGAATTAGGTTGCGGAAAAGGGAATTTTATTGCACAATTAGCGGTTTCTCATAAAAATATTAATTTCATTGCTGTGGACATGATCGAAGCCATGCTAGGCTTATCGAAACGCCATATTGAGCAGGCATATGAGGGGCAAAATCCTGAAAATTTATGGTTAATTCGAGCAAATGTGGAAAGGATTTTGGATGTTTTTGGCGAAAAAGATATAGTAGATAGAATTTATATTAATTTTTGCAATCCATGGCCCCGTGGAAAACATAATAAAAGAAGACTAACTCATGCAAGACAACTTCAAAATTATAAAACGTTTTTGAAACAAGGGGGAGAAATTTATTTCAAAACCGATGATGATGAATTGTTTGAAGCAACACTACAATATTTAAAAGAAGCTGGATTTGAAGTAATTTCCAAAACCTATGACTTACATCAAGAACCAATTTTTGAAGAAAATATTGTAACAGAACATGAGGCAATGTTTTCCCAGGAAGGAATTAAAATAAAAGCATTGATTGCAAGAGAAATTTAAGATTATTTTAAGTTTATAACGATAAAATAAAAAAAATAAGATAAGGGAGGATAAGACTTTGATAGAAGTAAAAAATGTGACCAAACAATATGGCGATTTTTATGCGGTAAGAAACATTAATTTTACGATAAAAGAAGGGGAGATTGTTGGATTTTTAGGCAGAAATGGTGCTGGAAAATCAACTACGATGAACATGATAACTGGCTTTATTGAACCAACCAATGGACAAATTGTAGTCGGTGGCTACGATGTTGACAAAAAGCCAAAAAAAGTCAAAGCACAAATTGGTTATATGCCAGAAGGAACACCATTATATTCTGATCTGACAGTCAAAGAATTTGTGAGTTATATGGCAGATTTGAAAATGATTCCAAGGAGAGAAAAAAAGGCAGCTGTTCAAAAAGCAATTCAAAATACAGGCCTAGAAAAAGTACAAAACAATTTAACCAAAATTCTTTCAAGAGGTTATAAACAAAGAGTAAGTTTGGCGGGTGCTATTGTTGGTGATCCTAAAATTCTCATTTTAGACGAACCAACGGTTGGCTTAGATCCAAAACAAGTGATTGAGATTCGAGAACTGATTCAATCATTCCGCAAAAATCATACCGTTATTTTGAGTTCTCATATTCTTTCTGAAATTAGTCAGATTTGTGAAAAAGTTATCATTATTGATAAGGGTGAAATTGTGGCAGTAGATACACCAGAAAATTTGGAAAAGAAATCAGTTAAAGACCAAGTGATGAATGTTATTGTGGAAGAAACTGAGGAACATAACTTACCTTCTATCAAAGACACAATTGCTGCGATTAAAGAAATTGCTTTTGTGGAAGAAAAAGAAGATGGAAGTAAGGAATATAAAGTTGTGATTGAGAATGGGCAAGATATTAGAAAAGAAATTTCAACAACTTGTGCCAAATCCAATATCATTATTTTAGAAATGAAAAAGCAGGAGGCTTCATTAGAAGATGCATTTGTTCATTTGATTGAAGGTAGAGTGGAATATTCGCAAAAAGAAATCAAAAAAATGCAGTATCAAAAAGAAGTCCAAGAATTAAGAGAAGAACAAGAAACGAAAAAAGCTAAAAAAGAGCAGAAAAAACGAGAAAAGGAAATGAAAAAGTCTGAAAAACAAGAAAAAGATGCAACAAATCAAGAAGATACAAACAAAAGCACAGAAAAATCAGAAGAAACAGGACTTGACAAGACGGAAAAAGATGTTCAAACGAAAAAAGAGGAAGAAAATAAAGGAGGAGAAGAATAATGTTTGCTGTTATGAAAAAAGAACTAAAAAGCTATCTTTTATCTTCAACAGGATATGTTTTTATAGGAATCTTTTTGTTATTGTTTAGTGTATTTTTTTATCTATCGATTTTTAGCTATCAATCGATGAATTTTGAGTATTTATTTTATAATGGAGCAACGATTTTAACATTTGTTGCACCAGTTTTGACAATGGGAATGTTTGCTGCTGAAAGAAAAACAGGAACAGAGCAATTATTGCTGACATCCCCAAGAA
>CANPFR010000023.1 GCA_947573445.1 uncultured Clostridia bacterium
AAATGAATAGAAATAGACAAGAAAAAGGTATAACTTTAATTGCGTTAGTAATAACGATTATTGTATTATTAATCTTAGCAAGTGTTAGCCTAAACCTTATCGCAGGAAGTGATGGAATGCTAAAGAAAGCAAGTACAGCGAAGGAAAGAACGGAAATAGCAACTGCCAAAGAATTGGCAAATTTGGATATTTTGGAATGGAAGACGGATAAAATGGAAAAAGGAGAAAGTACAATATTAAATGATGCGATTATCAAAGAAATTTTGACAGGGAAAAGCTATGTGAAAGATGCACCAGGGGAAACGAGCTTTCGAACCAAAGAAGGCGGATATGAAATATTATATACAGAGTTTTATAAAGCAGGAAAGATTTCATTTACGATAAATGCTTTAAGAGAAGAAGATGGAGGAACATTTGAAGTCGAAGAAGGGACAACTTGGAATGAATTTATGAGTGAGAAGTTTCCGAATAATTCTACTAAATGGTGCTATAATGATGAAGGAATTGTGATGGAGTATGACAGTCCCTTGAATGCTGGGGCTATATTTTATAAATTGACTTTTTCAGACAATTCTTATGTAAACAAAGATGATATGGTGAAAACGGGAGATTACAAGATTGGGAATGAAAGCGTCTTGGTGCACATGCTTGGTCAAGACGTGTTTACCTTTGGGTCTTAGTTTTAGCAAGATATTTTAAAGTTTGCATAATTTGAAAAATGTAGTATAATAAAAAATAAAGGAGTTTTTGAAAGAAATAATCAAAAATAAGATTATTTCTTTTTTTATGGGCAAAAATGTGCTATAATAGTTCTATGAAAATAAAAAATGTGTTAAAAAAAGGAATTTTTGAATTAAATATGTGTGGCATAGAAGATGCCAGTTGGAAGATAAAATTATTGATGATGCATGAATTAAATGTTTCCAATGAATATTTAGCCATTCATGGAGAGGATGAAATGAGCCAACAGGTGATGGAGCAATTTGAAAAACATCAAAAAGAATTGTTGAAAGGGAAACCAGTTCAATATATCACAAATTCACAAGACTTTTTTGGGCTGAATTTTTATGTCGATGAAAATGTATTAATTCCTCAACCAGACACTGAAATTTTGGTAGAAGAGACGATTGCAATGGCAAAGGAAAAAGGAAAAAAGTGCAAAATTTTGGATCTCTGCACAGGAAGTGGAGCGATTGCAGTTGCCATTGCAAAATATACCAATGCCCAACTCCAAGCCAGTGACATTAGCCAGAAGGCTTTGGAAATTGCGAAAAAAAATGCATTGAAACAGGATGTTTCTATTTCATTTGTGCAATCCGATATGTTTGAAAAAATAGAGGGAAAGTTTGACCTAATTGTTTCCAATCCGCCATATATTGAAACAGAAATCATAGAAACTTTATCAGATGAGGTAAAAAATGAACCCAAAATCGCTTTAGATGGGGGGAGAGATGGACTTAAGTTTTATCGTATTTTAGCAGAAGAAACAGGAAAATATTTGAGGCAAGATGGAAGATTAATTTTAGAAATTGGATATCAACAAAAGGAACGTGTAATGCAAATTTTGGAAAAAGCAGGATTTTGTGAGGTTTATGCCAAACGAGATTTAGGGAATCACGATCGAATGGTTGTTGGAAAATGGAGGTAAAAATGTCTTTTTCAGCGGAGGTGAAGGAAATTCTGAGTAAAATGGGTCATTTTACAAAAGAAATATGGGAGGCAGAATTATCAGGCTATTTGTTAAGTGGAAACACTGTAGAATGGGATGAATATTTTGAATTTGTAACAGAAAATGAATTTAATATTGAACATTTGTATAAAATTCTATTTCAGTTAAATGTGGAATATGAGCCAGAAATTAAGGGAAAATGCTATATTGCACAAATCCATAAAAAAGATGTGGAAGAACTATTTGAAAAAAGAATACAAAGCAAAGAGGAAGGACGCAAAAATATTGTAAAAGGTGCCTTTTTGGGTGCAGGTTCAATGAATGATCCAGAGAAAAATTATCATTTGGAGATGATTTTTAACAAGGAAGAATATGCAGAAGAAGTACTGAAGATTTGTGAGGAATTCGATGTAAAAATGAAAAAAATAAAGGTAAATGCTAAATATCAGTTATATTTAAAAGAAAGTGATGAAATTTCAAAATTTCTGGCATTAATTGGTGCAAGTAAATCCGTTTTAAAGTTTGAGGATGTGCGTGTAATGAAGGAAATGAAAAATAAAGTAAATCGTAAAGTGAATTGTGAAACGGCTAACTTAAATAAAACGATTGAGGCTGCAATTCGTCAAATAGAGGATATTCAATTGATTAAAAAAAGAAGAAAATTTCAAGAATTGCCACAAGAATTAAAAGAAGTTTCTGAACTTAGATTGGAAAATCCAGAACTGAGTTTAAAGGATTTAGGTGAATTGATGACATCTCCAGTTCGGAAAATCTGGGATGGATCGTCGTTTTAAAAAGATTCATGAAATAGCTGAGAATTTGAGATAAGGAGAGAAGAATGCAGAATTTTGGGATTTATGTTCATATACCATTTTGTCAAAAAAAATGTCAGTATTGCGATTTTGTTTCATTTGATGAATGGAATGAGCAAATGCAACAAGATTATATAAAATGTTTGCTTCAGGAAATGGAAAATAATACGATAGCACAAAAAGTCACAACAATTTATATCGGAGGAGGAACACCCTCTATTTTGCCAGCTGTGGAGATTCAGAAAGTGTTAGAGAAAATAAGGGAAAAATTTCAAATTGCAAAAAAAGCAGAGATTACAATAGAAATCAACCCAGGAACTGTGGATAGAGCAAAATTAGAACAATATCGAAAAATGGGAATTAATCGATTAAGTATTGGGCTTCAATCAACGCATAATCGTTTACTGGAAATGCTTGGCAGAATTCACCGATATGAGGATTTTGTAAAAGTTTATCAAGAAGCAAGAGAAACTGGATTTGATAACATCAATGTGGATTTGATGTTAGGGCTTCCAACACAGAATTTGGAAGAATTAAAGAGCAGTTTGAAAGAAGTTATAGCTTGGAATCCAGAACATATTTCGATTTATTCACTGATTTTGGAAGAAGGTACAATGCTGGAGAAACAAATTCATGAGCATACATTAGAAATGATTCCAGAGGCATTGGAGCGAGAAATGTATTGGGAAACGAAAAGAATTTTGGAGGAAAATGATTATTTACATTATGAAATTTCGAATTTTGCGAAAAAAGGAAAAGAGTCTAAGCATAATATGGCATGTTGGGAACAAGCTGAATATGTTGGATTTGGACTTTCAGCACATTCGTATTTGGCAAAAAGAAGAGTTTCAAAAACTTGTTTTTGGGAAGAATATAGGAAAAATATTGAGCAGAATGCATTTCAGAAAAATAGGATAGTGCAGGAAGAAAAACAGACTTTGGAGGAAGAAGCCAAAGAATTTATGATGTTGGGACTTCGTAAAATACGAGGTGTATCAATTTCTGCATTTGAACAGAAATTTCACATAAATCCCTTATTTTATTTCCGATTTGAAATTAGTCAATTAGAAGAATCAGGATTACTGGAAGTAGATCTAGATGAAATTAGATTGACTAAAAAGGGATTGGATTTGGCGAATTTAGTGTTTGAAGAGTTTGTATAATGGGGGAAAAATGATTGCTTTTTTGCCAAAAAACAGATAAAATAAAACTATTAAAATGAAACAAGCTAAAGGAGTAAAAAATGAGGAAAAAAATAGTCGATAGTGTTGGAATGATAATCATTGGTTGTATCATTGTTGTGCTTAATTTTATTGTGGGGGCAAATGAAAAAGGTTTGCGTATTTATGCAATGGCAATTATGCTTATTTTTGTACTTTTTTATCTGGTGATACGAAAAATTATGATAAAACAGCAAAGGATTATCCGAAATAAAGTAGATTTAGCAGTATTATTATTTATGTGTTCGACTTTGTTGCCCTTGATTTTTCGAACGTATTCTACCTATCAAGGAACCGTAGAGTTTATTATCAAATATTTTTTTGTATATGCAATTTATGTATTAGTGAGAAATGTTGTAGATAGTAACACAAAAGTGAATGCATTAATTTGGGTGGTTTTAGCTGCTTCTTTAATGATTGCGGTGATTGGAATTGATGTACAACATCAAAATATTTTGGAGGGGTTGCTAAATCAATATAATTTGGGGTATACCTATAGTGAAAAAATGGTGTCTTCGTTTGGGTATGCCAATACAGTTGCAATTTACTTTTCATTTTGTATTTTTTTGGCGATTCATCAAATACAAAGTTCGAGCAAAAGGATGGTTAAATGGCTGGGTGTGTTGTATTTGATACTTGGTTTTTATGTTGTTTTGAAAACTTTAAGTAGAGCGGTTTTTGCATTGTTGCTGGGAGCACTTTTGGTTTATTTTATAGCCTATTATTTACCCAAATTGTCTAAGCATAAAAAAGAAATAAAATGGATTTTAGGAAGTGGCTTTTTGATTTTGATTCTATTTTTTGGATTTGTATTTGGAATTGGTGTAAGAGTTTCAAAACCATATGATTTCTCGTATGGAAGATATCAGAGAAATTTCAATTATTCATTTCAGCCTAGTGAAAACTATACAATGGAATTAGAAATTGAAATGGAGAATCCAGAGGCAACAGTGATTGTAGAAATTTTAGAGATTAACCAATATTTTCAAGAGAGTGTGTTGGTATCAAAGACAGCAAATGCTAAAAATCACAAGGTAAGTTTACCTTTTTGTACAACAGAAAATTTGTATCAAATTGATTTATTGATTATCAATCAAAAAGAGGAAAAGGTTTCTATTCAGAAATGTTATATTAATGGAACAGAATATCCAATGGATTATCAATTTTTGCCATATCAGATTGGTAAGGCAATAACAATGTATTCGTCCAATGACAAGAGTGTAAAACAAAGAATGGATTTTTGGAAAGATTGCATCAAAATGGCAAAAGATTCACCAATTATTGGTCAAGGTGGTGATACATGGAAAAAGGTTTCGCAAGCAGTGCAAGATTATCCTTATGGAATGAAAGAAACACATAGTTACTTTTTTGAGTTGTTGATTTCTTTTGGAATAGTGGGAGTAGTTTTGTATTTACTATTAATGGTGATATTTCATATGTATATGATACAAAATGGGTTGAGAGATCAGAAAAGTCGATATGAGAAATTGGTGATATTGTTTGGGCTGGATTTGATTGTTTTACATAGTTTGTGTTTTGATTTAAATATGTCATTTTTAGTGATTTTGACTACCGTTTTTCTTTCAGTTGGAATGCTTATGTATGATGCAAAAGAGGAGTTTGAAGTAGACGAAAGAGTGGACTATCTTGTATTTTCGTTTTTGGGAGTTATATTGGTAATTTTGATTATGGCCAATGTTGCACAAGATTTGATAGAAGATAGAAAATGGAAAAAAAACATTGGTTTTTATATTGCTTATTGGAAACATGATTATATTAATGAATGCATAGAAAATGATTATAATTTTAGAGAAACGTTAAGCGAGCTTCAGAATTTGATGAAAAAGGAACCTTATTTTTGGCAAAGTGATGAATATAACAAATATTGGAATCAGTTGCTAATAAATTTGTCACAATTGAAGGAAGAAGAAATTGCGGAGTATGTTGCATTTATCAATCAGAGATACCGAAAAGTAAAATTTGTAACACCAATGTATATTGATACGATTTTAGCTAGAGTGCAAACAATGCAAAATGCTTATTTGCAGTTAAAGGAGCAAAATTTTGTGAATGAGAATTTAATTTGTGAAATAGAAGAATTACATCAGATTATTGAAGAGGAATATGAAGTGAACAAAAGAAATATAGAAGATGGCCAAAGAAATGGTTATGAGCAGAAAGTGATTAATGATATTATGAAAGAATATAAAAGGATATTGAATAAGTAAAGGATGAGTCATGAAAAAAAAGGGAGAGATATACAATAAAGTGGTAAAACGAATTTTGGATATTGTGTTTTCAATTGTACTACTAATTTTGCTTAGTCCAATTTATTTGGGGATTGCAATGCTGTTATATCTGTTTCAAGGAAGACCAATTATTTTTGGACAAACAAGATTAGGATTAAATCGGAAAAAAGTTTAAAATTTATAAATTTAGAACTATGCGAAAAAATGCAGAATATTTGAAAAATCGATTTACAGAGGAAGAAATAAAAGAATATGAAACAAATTTGAAACTGAAAAAAGATCACCGAGTGACAAAAATTGGCCGAATGCTAAGAAGGACAAGTTTAGATGAGTTACCACAACTTTGGAATATTTTAAAAGGAGAGATGACATTTACAGGGCCTAGGCCAATTGTTGAGATGGAGCTTGAAAAATATAAGGAAAATAAGACCAAGTTTTTATGTTTGAAACCAGGTTTGATTGGTTATTGGCAGGCGTATAGTAAGGCAGATACAACCTATGAGGAACGTATGAAAATGGAACTTTTTTATACAGAAAATGAATCATTTTGGTTTGATATCAGAATTTTTTTCAAATCCATTGTTACTGTGATTCGAAAAGCAATTATGGATGAGAAAATGGAATAAGTAGGGGAAAAAATGGAAGATTTAGTAAGTATTATCATACCTGTTTATAATGCTTCACGTTATATTAGACAAACACTACATAGTATAGAAAAACAGACAGATACTAATTATGAGGTAATTGTCTTAGATGATGCTTCCACAGATGAAAGCAGGAAGATTGTGGAAACATGCCAAAAAAAGAATGCAAAAATAAAAATGGTGTGTTTGAAGAAACATAAAGGTGTTGCAATAGCAAGAAATATAGGAATTCGTAAGGCAAAAGGACGATATCTGGTTTTTTTGGATGCAGATGATTTGTTTGTGGAAAAACGATTGGAATGGCAGAAAGCATTTTTACAAAAAAATGCATATGCGTTTGGATATGGGAGTTTTTGTTATGTTAATGATGCAGGGGATAAAATGAGTAATCCTGTGAAAGTTCCAAGTTATACCAATTATGAGCGAAGTTTGTTGGATATGAGAATTTTGATTGCAACTGTTATGATTGATTTGACCAAAATTCCAAAAAGAGATTGTTATATGCCAAATGTTATGAATGAAGATATTGCAACTTGGTGGAAAATGCTAAAAAAAGGTTATTGTGCCCATGGACAAAAGGAAGTTTTGGCGTATTATCGAAAAACGAAACATTCACGAAGCTCTCAAAAAATAGTAACAGCAAAGGGAAGATGGTTTTTATATCGCAATTTGGAAAATTTGAGTGTATTAAAAAGTGCTGTTTGTTTTTCGCATTATCTGGTAAATGCCATACGTAAAAGAAGTGTTCAATGGCATAAAATTCCATGCTATAAGAAGGATGATTTGCAAGTTTTGGTAGCCGTTCAAAATAAAAAAGACGATAGTGAAATTAAGGAACTTTTGCAGAAAATGAAAATAAAATCGAACTATTTAATGGTGAATCAATGTGAGGAAAGTATGACTCAAAATCCTTATGTACTCATAAGGAATGAGAGTGGTTTGAGCAAAAGTCGAAATCAAGCGATTCGATTTTCAAATGGGCAAATTTTGTTGTTGGCAGATGATGATGTTGAGTATCAAGAGGATTATGTGGAAACAATTGTGAAATATCACAATCAATTTAAAGAGGCTGATATCATTTGTTTTTATGTAGAGAGTCGTAATAAAAAGCGAAAAACAAGACGATTGAGAAATCGGAAGAATTGGTTATTTAAAGGCAATGAGGGTGGTATCTTTTGAAATATCGATGAAGAGGAAAAAGATTATAGAAAATGATTTATTTTTTCACGAGGATTTTGGAGCAGGTGCAAAATACAATAGAGGTGAAGAACAGATTTGGTTGTATGATGCATTAAGAAAAGGGTTGAAGGTTTTATTTGTCAACCAGAAAATTGGTGAGGTAGAACAAAGTAGTAGTACTTGGTTTAAAGGATTTGATGAGGAATTTTTTGAAATACAAGGTAGAGTGTTTAGGGAAATGACGCCAAAGTATTATAAGTGGTTAATTTTGCAATATGCAGTTAGAAAATATTTTTTGTACCACAGAAATTTATCACTAATAAAAGCAGTAAAATGTATGTTGAAAGGGAGTTGTGATGGATAGTTTGAGCTAGTATTTTTAAGATAGATGATAAAACGGATACTCAAATGAAACAGGTATCCCTAATAAACATTTGACTGTATACACTCATTATTTGATTAAAGCGTAAAAAATGGTGATAGAAACTTTTGGGAAAGTATGAGAAGTAAATAGAAAATTTTGAATAAAAATAAAAAGTGATGAAAACTGCTGTTTTCAGTACTTCTATGGTCGAGGTGGGTGAAAAGTGAGCTTTACAAAAGCTAGATTTTATAAGGAATTTAAGAGCTTTGAAACATTTTGTATTACAGTTTTTTATGACAAATATTTCGCAACAAAAAGATCCAACTCTTATTGAGCTGGACCTTTTTGCTTAGAATTTCTATTTTAGAAAATTTCCTGAATTACGGATTGATACTTACACTTCTTCGCCACCGTTTTCATCAAATGTGTCATGTTTTCTGATATCTTCAGCAGAAGAACTGTTTTCGGCAGTTTGATTAACATCAGCTAACTTTCCACCTACAAAACCGGCCAAAAGTGACTGAAGATTGATGCCTGTTGAAGTTTCAATGCCCTTCATAACTTGTTGGGTAGAAGTAACAATATCTCCAACAACTTTGGCAGAGTTTCCTTCTCCAAACATAGTAATGCTTCCTACATTCTCCAACGGTTTTGCAGCAGCAGCCATGATTTCAGGGTAAGCATTGAAGAACATTTCAATAACAGATGCTTCGCCCATTTTCTTCATAGCTTCAGCTTTCTTATCAATACCTTGAGCTTCGGCAAGACCTTTAGCTTCAATAGCATCGGCCTCAGCTTTACCAATCAGGCGAATTCCTTCTGCCTTCTGTTCAGCAGCATACTTTTCTGCTTCAGCTTTCTGTCTCAATGCTTCTGCTTCCTGAATGGTTTCATATTTCTTTGCTTCGGCATCTTTCTGACGCTGATAAAGCTCAACTTCAGCTCTCTGCTGATCTGCATATTTCTCAGCATCAGCCTTTTTCTTGATTTCTGCAGCAAGAGCCTGCTCAGTTACCTCAACCTCAGCACGTTTTAATTCAACTAAGCGTTCCTGCTTAGCAATATCTGCATTGGCGGAGTTAATTTCAATTGTTTTTCTTTGCTCTTGTTCTTGAATCTGATAGGCTGCATCAGCTTCAGCTCGTTTTACATCAGCCTCAATCTTTAATTGAGATTTCTTGATTTCAAGCTCATTATTTTTTGCAGCAATTTCACTCTCTGCAAGGACTCGAGCATCATTGGCAATCTTTTTGGCTTCTGCTTCTGCAACGGCAATATCTCTTTCGGACTCTGCTTTAGCAATGGCAGCATCTTTCTTGATTTTGCTGGTATTATCCATACCCATATCTTTGATAAGACCGCTACCGTCTGAGATATTCTGAATGTTGCAAGAAAGAATCTCGATACCGAGTTTTTTCATATCAGGTGTTGCACTTTCCTGAACGCCATTTCCAAAACCATTTCTATCATTACAGATGTCTTTTCTAACATCGGAACATGCCTCTGAATCAACATCAATACTTCCATGTTGACAATTGATTCCTAAAGTCTGAAATGTTGATGACAAATCAATGCTTCCATGTGTGTTATCAACGTTAATAATGTCAGCATTAACGTCTGAACCGATGTTGATATTCCCATGTTTACTATCAACTGTAATGACAGAAGCTCTAACATATGAATTTATATCGATATTACCATGTTTCACCTCGATAGAAAGTTTTTCAAATGTTTTATCTGGAATTTGAATATCAAGTGTCAGACCACCTTTACCACCAACAGAGCAATTATTGATAACAACAGAACATCCAGATGCCACAGACATATAACTACTGCTAATTGATGTTCCTTTTGGTTTCACAGAGACAAGTATTTCATTCCTCTGTTTCTCCACAGAAAAGTTAAGATTCTGGTTACTGATAATTGAACCATGCAGATGTGCTGTTACTTCATTTGTGTTAGATGTAGATACTTTTACATTGACATTGCTATTAATAGTAATCCGCTTAACACCATTTGCTGTTTCCGTTTTGATTTCATCAAATTTTTTTACTGTAGAATCATCATTGACAGAATCTCCAGTAATTACTTGTCCATTTACCATTATTACATCTCCATCATACACTTTGCCATTAATAATAACCATAATTTTTCCTCCTAAAATTTGTATAATAATTATTATTAATAGATACATATAGGAAAATATTACTTTGGAAATCCCATATTTAATAATAATTATATCACATTATGTTAAATAACACAACCATATAATAGTAATAATTTAGAAATTTATTATTTTTAAATTACTTTTTATACCAATTAGTCCATAATAGTTTAAATTATAAAAAAGCTAGAAAATAGTGGATTTCTTAGATTTTATAAATATTGCTGAATATAAAAAAATACCCTAAAATAGGGTATTTTTGGTCGAGGTGAGGTTACACCTCAAATGCTATTTTTCTTTTAATTTCAATATTTTAAAGTTTTAAAATTCTTTACAGAGAGAATTTACAGAAGATTTTTCAAGCAAAAGTCTTTCAAATTCTGTAAATTATTCTGTACTTTTCTTTTGTTTTTCAAAAGTTTTTAAGTTTCTTGTGTAAAGTCTATTCCGAAAATATCTTTATCTTTTAGATAATCTTCAACATTTTTATTTTCGGATTTCTCAAATTCTGCGTCAACATCCACATAGTATTGCATTGTAACAGTGATGTCAGAATGTCCTAATATTTTTTTCAAAACGGCAGGTGCAATTTTAGCTTCAGCACATCTTGTTGCAAAAGTTCCTCGTAGCATATGAGTGTGAACATCTGTCTTTTTAATCAGTTTGCCTTGCTTGTTTTCTTCTTTATAAATTCCAATTTCTAACTTCAGTGCGATTCTCTTTAAAGCACTATTTATCGTATTGTCAGTATACATTGTCTTATCTTCTTTACAAAATAGTAAATGATTTTTATTTTCAATTTTGTGGTCTAGTATGTTTCTAATGATTTGTTTGCTTATATTATTCATATTTAAAGTTCTTTGCCCATTAGATGTTTTTGCTGTTTCTCCGATAATTGCTTTTCCATTTAAATCTTTTGTTTGAGTTCTTTTAATATGAATTTCTCCATTTTCTAAATCAATATCTTTTTCATAATCTAACACTAATGCTTCGCCGATTCTCATTCCTGTACTTAATAATAGTAAAAGTAGATATTTATGACGACAATCTTTGTAATCTACTGAATTTAAATAATCGACTAACTTTTTCTGTTCATCAATTGTTAATGCTTTTCTTTTATGACTTTTATATTCACTTTTTGGCTTTTCAACTCTTTTCCAACCTGTCATAAAGTTATCGGTTATAATATGCTCATAAGTTGCTTGACCAAAAGCCATACAGATTAGTTCATAAATTTGTTTTATTGTACTTTCAGAATAGGGTTTTAACGTTTCCAAATACTTTACTATATCATCTCGTTTAACTTTAATAATAGGAATATTAGAGATTTTTTCCTTTTGCAACTTTTTCAATGTTTTTCTTTTCCTTCTGCAAGTATTAGGTTTTATATTTCCTAAATTAAATCTCTCATCTATCACGTTTGAAATGAGATCAACCATTGTTTTATTGCTTTTTGTAATTGTTCTAACTCCGCCATTTTTTTCTAACTCAATTTTTGCAGCTAATGCTCTACTAATTGCTTCTTCTTTCGTATTACCAGTAAAACTCTGTTTTCTTTCTTTACCTGTCGTTTTATCTCTGCTAATTGTTAATGAAGCCTTTCGTGATATTGTAAAATACATTTCTTCACATTCAATATTATTTGAGAAAATTTTTTCATTCTCAAATTTACTGATGTTTCCGTATTTACAAATACTTTTATTTTTACATTTTTCACAAACTTCTCTAGGTTTAAGACCTTTATGCAAAGATACTCGTGATGGCTTTATTCTTCTATCTAAATATACACCATAAGATATTCCTTTTATATCTCCCATTAAATTATTTTCCTTTCTATAAAATTTTTGGGAAAACTCTTGCTATGATGAAATATTTAGTGTATAATTATTTTAATACTATAGCAAGGTTTTCCTTGTGCATACTGAATTTGAATAGTATTGTGAAGGTTTAAATGTCGCATATTTAAATCTTCTTTTTATTTTACTATTCATTTACTTCACTAAAAACTCTTCTTGTACTAACATATTCGTTAAATGCTGGTACAGAAACTTTAAAAGATTTGCCAAATTTGATGCAAGGGAAGTCAGAACGATGAAATAAATCTAAACAGGTTTTATTGCCAATTCCTAAAATTCTTCTTACATCTGCAGTTGTATAAAATTCTGGATCAGTCATAATTTTTCCTCCTTTCTGCTTTCACTAATGTCATAGACATATAAATTTGCTTAATCTATTGACATTTTTGTTTAATTTGATATAATAGAAATGTCAAAAATATCAAATGCAAATTAAATATCTATTAACGCTATTGTATATTTAATTCTGTGAAATGTCAATAGATATTTAAAAATATTTTTAAATTTATAACAAGGGCGGTTAAAAAATGAGCGAAAAAGACAATAATATAAGTATTTCTGCAGAATTATTCTTTTTTGATTTTTTCAAAAGAGTTGAAATGACATTTTGTCCAGAAAATAATCTTGAATTTTATACAACAAATTTATATGATTATTATACAAAGAATACTGAAATAACTTTTGATAATCGTAAAATTATGTTAAGAGAATTAAAAAAAGATATTTCAACAGTAAAACCTTCTTCTAAAAAAATGTATATCAATAAAACACCAGTTGGAGAGCGTTTTGGAATGCTATTAATGAGATTTTTGAATGCTGATTTTTCTGACTTTTATACTGCCTATAATACTTTCTTCTTTGCTTATGGATGCGATAATTATTCTAAGATTGATGAAGACCAATATTCTGAACGAAATCAATGGTTATTTGATTCTGAAGCAGATTTTATAGAATATGCAAAAAAATGGTATGATTATGTGAAAAAGTTTTTTCAAGGTTATCAAGTGAATTTTAGAAAATGTGTAGATTATATTTACAATTTGAATGGAGATAATAGAGATAAAGAAGTTAATCGTATTTCAAAATTAAGAGCATTTACATTGCTAAATAGGGATTTATTTGCTATACAAAATAATTATACGCTATCTTTAGAAAATATAACTGAAAATTTTAGTGATACAGATTCAAATAAATCTTTAAGTGAAATACTTAAATTAATAGAAAAAGAAGAGATTAGAGTAAGTAGTAATTTAAGTTATAAAACAGAGCATGGTTGTTATAGTTTATGTTATAGAATATTAGAATTACTTGTAACAAGAGATACTATGCCAATTAAAACTTGTGAAAATGATGGCAAATATTTTATACCTACACATAGAATAGATGAAATATATTGTGATTATAAACATTTAGATGGCAGTACTTGCAAAGATGTTGGAGCAAAGAAAAAATATGCTCAAAAAGCTGAACAAGATCCAGCCATTTCTACATATAATAAAATTTATCAAGTAAAAATAATGAGAACTAGAAGAAATCCTGATAATAAAGAATTAAAAGAGCAATTTGAGAATTTTAAAATAAGAGGAACTGCCCTAAAAAAAGCATATTTTGATGGAAAAATAAATTTAGAAGTGTATAAAAAATTAATGAAAATAGTTGAAAAAGATGAAACGAATGATACAATAGAAAAATACATATAATTATAATAATAAAACTTTTATTCCGAAAAAATGAAAAAAACTTGATTTTTCGGAATAAAAGTTTTATAATTGATTTGAGGTGATAAAATGAAATTGATAAAAAGAGAAAAATACTTAAATAAATTAATCAATGTAATTGGAACTCCAGATATAAAAGTAATTACAGGAATAAGGCGTAGTGGAAAATCTAAACTTTTAGAAGATTTTAAAAATTACATTATAAATACAATAGAAAATAACAATATCATTCATATCAATTATAATTTGCCCAAATTTGAAAATTTAAAAAATTATAATGCTTTAGTAGAATATGTAGAAAAAAACTATAAAAGCGGAATGGAAAATTTTATTTTAATTGATGAAGTGCAAATGTGTGATGACTTCGAAAAAGCAATTAATGGATTTCATGCAGAAGAAAAGTACGATATTTATATAACAGGCTCAAATGCCTTTTTGATGAGTAGTGATTTGGCAACACTATTTACTGGAAGAACCTTTAAAGTGGAAGTATATCCGTTTTCTTTTGAAGAATTTCAAAAATATTATCAGTATAACGATATACAAGAAGCTTTTGACCGATATGTCATTGAAGGTGGAATGGCAGGTTCCTATCTTTATAAAACACAAGAAGAAAAATTTCAATATATAAAAGATGTATTGAATACTTTAATTGTTAGAGATATTAAGCAAAAATATAAAATAAGAAATACGGATATTATTCAAAATCTGACGGATTTTCTGATGGATAATGTTTCGAATTTAACATCTGCAAACAATATTACACAGGTTTTAAACTCAAATAATGTAAGTATAACCGATAAAACGATTAATCATTATATAGAATATTTATGTAATGCTTTTGCATTTTATAAAATAAAAAGATATGATATAAAAGGTAAAAAATTCTTGAGTACACAAAATAAATATTATCTAGCAGACCAATCTTTTCGATATGCAATACTTGGCACAAACAATATGGATTATGGAAGAATTTATGAGAATATCGTTGCCATAGAATTATTAAGAAGGGGTTATGAAGTTTATGTAGGTACATTATACAAAAAAGAGATAGATTTTGTTGCACAAAAGCAAGGGAAAAAAATTTATATACAAGTATCGGATAATATAGATGATGAAAAAACATTAAGTAGAGAAACTACACCATTATTACAAATTAAAGATGCTTATCCAAAAATGTTGATTGCTAGAACAAAGCATGATAGTTATCAATATGAAGGAATTGAAGTTGTTGATATAGCAAGATGGTTAGCGGAATAGAAAGAAAGGTTTCTACTTGATATGAAAATTAGGTGTTTAAAATGCAATGATATAATTGAATCTTTAAATAGGCATGATTGCCAAAAATGCAAATGCGGTGCTTGTTTTATTGATGGTGGTGATGAATATACAAGAGATGGAAGACTTATAACATAGAAATTCTAAAAGAAAATAGAATTATTGATTGAATTGGAGCCACTAAAAATAGTAGTTGGAAAATAATAAAATAGAAATTATGATAAGTAAAGTAAGGAATAATATATGAAATCGGAAGTTGATATTATTAATGGAAAACTAAAATACAAAGAAAAAGAATTTTGTTTTAATTACAATGATGATGTGTTGACTATATATCCTGATAAATTAGAAGAACATTGGAAAAGTTTAATAAATATGTTTGATAAGACACAAGTAAAAGATAAGAATGCCACTATAAATTTATACGGAGAAACAAGTAATGGAAATCCAATAGCTTTTATAAGATTAAACTTAAACAATATAGGTAGAGGAATATATAGAAGTTTTGTTCCTGCATATATATTAGGCAAGTGTAATGGGGTTTCTCCATTACCCAATATAAATGATTTCAATAAAATGGTGATTAAAGGTGAATGTATAGATAACTTATATAATCCTAAAATTTTAATAAAAGATATTGACAGTACGAAAAAATTTAAACCCATTATAAAATTTAATAATTTAAAAGATGTAGAGAAAGAATTTACAATTAATAATGATGTTTGGAAATATGGAATATCTTGGAATATGCCATTCAAAAAGTTAAATTCGGTAATAGAATTAAATTCAAATTTATGTATAAATTTTGATAAATTAAAAAATGTAAATGAGATTATAGAATATTATATTAAACTTGAAAAAATGCTATGTTTTGTATATAATAGAAAACACATTATACTTTCTGATATAAAGTTGTATAAAGACATTATTTTTTATGATGAAATCGAAAAAAAGAACACAAAAACTTTTATAACTTTTATTTTAAAAATTAATGAAAGAAAAGACATAGATTACGATTTACCAAAGAGACAAAAACAACTATCCATATTAGATTTAGAAACTCATTTGGAAAGTTTATATAATGAAATTAATAAAAATCCATTTTTAAACGAATTTTTACCCAAAAATACTTATGATTCTAACCATATTGATATAAATCAATTTTTACAGGTTACATCAACGTTTGAATCTGAATTTGATAGAACGTATCCTAACTATAAATCCAAGAAAAACACAAACTACAAACGAATAAAGGATAAAGTACTAGAATATTTAGAAAATTGTAAAGTTGATGAGAATAAGTATGTTAGGAAATATATAACTGATTTTTACAATACTATTAATAACATGGAAGGTACTTTACCAGAACAAATATGCTATGTATTAAAAGAATTTGCCAAACCAATAGAAAAAATAAAACAAAGATTGTTTGTACATTATGAAATTACTAATGTTAATAACAATGAACTAGCACAAAAATTTTCTCAAAAACGAAATTCTTTAACACACGGAAATGAATTAAAAGAATTTACAGATATTGAGATTGTATCATATATTTTAATTGAAAGAATAGTATATTGCTTATTATTAAAAAGAGTTGGATTTTCAATCGATGAGATAGTAAGAATTATAGAAATTATATTTGATTAAAAATATATCAGGAATTATAGAATTTATAGGGGATATTGTTATATGAGAGTAAATAAAACAGCATTTGATTGGATAGACGATTTTGATGTATTAACAAATGTATATTCAAATATATATGTAAATGACGAATTAAAAATTCAAAATATATTATTGAACAAAATATCAATTAATAGAAATAGTATAGATAAGCTGATAATGAAATTAAATTCAAATACTCAAATATGGAATATAATGGTAAGTGGATTAGAACACACATATGGTACAAAAATCAGACTACAGTTTACTGGTGCTATATTTTCGGAATATAAAGAAATAATTTTATATGATGCACAATGTATTCAAGAAAATATAAATGTAGTTACCAATAATGTTGAATTTACAGTTGAAATGAATAAAATAGAATATCTATCCAATACAGAAGGAGAAATATTAAAAGAATGGTATGGATGTCATAATAAGTTACGTTTTCGTGATGGCATTTTATCTCATAAAAAATATGAGGAAATTACTACATATAAATATGGAAATAGAAAAACCTTTCAATTAAAAAATGGTATGGAAAGTCATAATTCAAATTCTTTTTGGATAAAATTAAAAGATTATAAATTTAAAGTAAGTATTGATGATATAAAAAATGAGGAAAAAATATATCATAATTATTCTATAGAATATCGAAATGAATGGGGACTAATACCAAATGAGAATATACGAAAAGATATATCACAATTTCTGTCATTTATAATAGGAACCAAATTAGTTAAATTTGCTGAAACTGAATTTGATTCATCCTATATAGTAAGAAAACAATATATATCTCCATCAGTATTAGAGAGAAGTTCTTTATTTGAAACTAATTTTGAATTTTATTGCACAGATTATCGAAAAAATGATACAGACATAATTATAAAACAAATACCTAAAATGTTAAATAACTATTTCAAATTAAAAGATGAATTTAGACTTAATGAAGTTTTTGCAGCTTTATATGTACATAGTTACTTGAATTTCAACTTTATAAATTATGTAACATATATAGAAATGTTTTCAAATATAAATCAAAAAGAGGAAAAACTGCAGACTGTAATTCCTAAACAAGAATTTAAAAAAGTATTAAAAAAATTAAACTCTATCGAAGAAATTTCTAAAAAGATAAAAGATAAATTTTATAATTTAAATACTATAGGTATAGGAAAAAAAGTACAAAGATTATTATTAAAATATAAAATTGATTATAATCGATATAAAGATGTTTTTTCTACACGAGGAGAAGTTGTCCATGGTAAATATGTAGAAATTGAAGATATGCATATAGCAAGTCAAAAAGCAAAAGAATTATTAACTATACTAACATTAAAAAAATTACACTATAGTGGATATATAAGAAATTTTACTAATAATGATGAATTAATTTTAATAAAGGATTTTTCAATTATTCGTATATAAAAATAGAGTATAAATCGTAAAAGAACAAATATTTAATTAATATAAAAAATTTAGAGCAGATTACCTGCTCTTTTTAGTATTTTCTTTCTTTATAGTTTTCTGCTCTTTTTGTTCCTGCTTTTCCTGCTCCAACTTCTGATGAAGTTCAAACTTCTTTATTTCCTTAACACGTTTTAAAATATTATTACAAATCCCTATTTCTTCATCAACAGGACTAATCTGCTTCGAAAGATTAACAATTTTTTCTTCAATTACTTTCTTCTCATCATCAGTATTAGTCCTTTTATGCTTTCTCCAAAGATTCTCTCTTTCGCTTTTTAAAGGTGTCAACTTTTGATAAGCCGACTTTTTAAATTCCATTACATCTACATCAGTTTCCAAGTTATACTTACATAAAAATCTAACACGTTCAGAAAACTCATTCATTTCTTTTATAGCATGTAATAAAGTAGGTGTCATTCTTGTAACATTGGTTTTTAAGACATTTTCTGTATGAGGGTGAAGTAATTTCATATAATGCAAAAATAACCAAGCCAAAGAGTCTTTTTTCAGATTAAGTTTTTCGTAATTTTCACGAGTTCTATTGATTAACAAATAGGATTCAGGAGAATAAGGAAATCTAGTTTGTGTCTCCAAAATTCTTTTATAAATATTTTCTTTCGAATAATGATTTCCAAACTGCCTTTCAATTCTTGTATTTCTTTTGTAAGGCTCACGTCTTATAGATAGAGAATTGTTTTTATTAGTAACAATATAGTCCAAATCTTCAAGTATTTTAATAAACTCATTATAATTTTTGCTAGTTGCGATTGCATAATCAATAGAATCTTTCATCAATTCTTTATATAAACTACTTGTAGCATATTTATCGTATTTTTCTTCTTGCTTCAAAATGCTTAATCCATATTCAGTGCATAATTTATCAGAAGTCTTTCTCATTAACGCATAATCTTTCTTTGTATTGCAAAACCTTTTTCCATCTAGGAAAGACACCGAATTAAGCACAAAATGATTATGAATATTGTCAGTATTTATATGAGTCGAAACTACAACTTGAAATTTATCTCCCCATAATTCTTCAGCAAGTTTTACTCCAATTTCGTGAGCTTGTTCAGGAGTAACTTCTCCTTCAGCAAAAGATTGATAACCGTGAAAACATTCAATTTCACCATTTTTAAAAAATTGTTTCTTACTATTTGTCATTTCGAGAAAGGCTGTATCAGGCATACAATTGATACCTGATACAAATAACTTATTTTCTGTTTTTTCTCCATTCATTGTATAATCAATTAATCTGTCTAATCTACTCTTGAATTTCCAAAGTTTTGTTGTTGCCAACTTTTACTCCTTTCTTTTGAGGCAAGATATAAACTTCTTGCAAACTCAAAACCAAATCTCTAACTTCTTCAAACAACTGAACAATTTTATAATCTTTCACATAACCTTGATTTCGATTATAAACTCTTGCCATTTGATTTAAATTATTTGCCATACCTCTTAATTGAGAAAGTATTTCGTAAAATCTTTCGTCAGGCTGTTCTTTTAACTTATAATCTAAGATTATTTTTCTAAAAAATTCAGATTGATTCAATCCAGATTTTTTTGCTTTTTCTTCAAAAATTTTTTTCTCATCTGGATTCAAAAATATATTAACTTTTAAATTTCTTTTTCTCATAAATTTTTCCTCGCTTTCTATAAAAATTCTAAAAGGGTTTGGGACTTGTCCCATTCTATAAGTGTATTTGTAGCGTGAGTACAAATACGTTGCTTGCTGTATTCAAGATTTTTCGAGAGTACTCTCTCAAAATCTTTCATAATACTGCCTGAAAGAAGATATAAATCATATAAAATTTACATCTTTTTCAGTCAATTTTTTTACTTTAAAATGTCAATTTTCTTAAAGAAATTATAGGTTTCTTTGCCACCTAAAAAGAAAATTTCGTATTGTTCCAGTTGCAAAATATTACGATATAAATTGATAACTTTTAGCAAATTTTCGCTTTCTTCTAATGTCAATTCAGAATGCTGTTCATCTTCTAAAATGCCACGAATATTAGGAAATTTATCTTTAATTTTCTCAACTTTTCTATATAAGTTTTTATAATCAACATTTGTATTTTTTAATTTCATTTTTGCACTACTAATGCATTCATATAACTCCGTAGAATCTAAATTAAATAATTCAAAATCTTCCATATTTTTACCTCACTTTACACATAAATTAATTCTTTTAGGATCATTTCTTCAGCACAATTTTTAATATTATTCATTTTGCCAACCCATTCTAGTTGATTTTTTTCTTTAATTCTTCTGTGATATTTTCTTTTTCAGCTAGTTGTTTCATTAGCAAATCAAATCTTTTTTTAGCTATTTTATCTATCTCCATTAGGTGATTTTGTAGTTTATTATCCATAAATAAAATCGTATATTCAGCCTTTTTATTCTCTTTAAGATAACGTAATCTTAACCTTCCATATTTACCTAATTTAGAAATTTTCACACCTTCTGGTGCTTTTAAATTTGGCATATAATAATCGCCAACTTTTATATATTCAATTCCATTTTCATTTACTTTTCTATCATTCATAATTTTAAATCTCCTTTAAATTTTAATTATCATATAGTAAGTTCCAGTCAATATTGCTGTAATTACTTCCTTCAAAGTTTGAAAATTTGTGTTGCTTATTTCCTTTATTAATATAATTATTATAATTATTACTTGGTCGTAAATTTTCCGGTTCATGAATCGTAGATTTTACGACTCTTGAATCGTAATTTTTACGAGTCAGTTTTGTAAAATTATCATCATGTTGTATTTTTCCAACATAAATTAAGTTTGGTTTTGCAGAGCCTTGTTTTTTCTCACATATCAACTTACATTCATTTAATTGTTTAAACGCTTTTGTTGCAGTTTTATCCGATAAATTCAGTAGCTCTTGTACTTCTTTTCTAGTAAAAATAAGATAAACATTGCCATTTTCATCACACCAATTATTTTTAGCAGATAGGGTTAATCTGTTCAGCAAAAATCCATATAAAATTTTACTATCCGAATTAAGTTTATTTTTGTATCTTGGATTGAAAAACAACTCCATTGGTATTTGATAATATAAATGTTCAAAACATTCGTTAGATTTGTAGGGGATAAAGTCCATAAAAATCAGTTCTCCTTTCAGTTTTATTTGAAGAACTTTAAAATGATTGAAATTTCAGGAAAAACGTTTTACAGAAAATTACAGAAATTTTTGTAAAATTTTACAGAAACTTTTTCTTGAAAGAAATAGACATATTTTTAGGAATTTTTCAGAATGCAAAAAAATTATGCTATTTCCAATTTTTATTGAAAAATAGCATAATTTATAAGTTTTGAATTTTTATAAATTCTCTTAAATTTCCCTAAAAAGGGGCAAAAAATGGTCGAGGTGACAGGGATCGAACCTGCGACCTCATGGTCCCAAACCACGCGC
>CANPFR010000024.1 GCA_947573445.1 uncultured Clostridia bacterium
GATTTTATTTGCTCTATTTTATCGTAAGAATCTCCAAAAACTTCTTCTAATGGAACATATGATATAAGCTTTTCTATATTATTTTCGAACGTCTTCGTCGAACATACTACTATTTTTCCACAATTATGAAATGCCATGTCTCCTATATGTCTTACACCTTCTGGTAGCTTTATTTCTGTTAAACTTTCACATCCCCTAAATACACTATCTCCTATACTCGTTACTCCTTCTGGTAGCTTTATTTCTGTTAATCTTTCACATCCCCTAAATGCATGACCTCCTATACTCGTTACTCCTTCTGGTAGCTTTATTTCCGTTAAATTTTCACATCCATTAAATGCCCAATCTCCTATACTCGTTACTCCTTCTGGTAGCTTTATTTCTGTTAATCTGCTACATCCCTCAAATACTCTATTTCCTATACTCGTTACTCCTTCTGGTAACTTTATTTCTGTTAAATTTCCACATTCCGAAAATGCTCTATTTCCTATATTCATTACTCCTTCTGGTAGCTTTATTTCCGTTAAATTTTCACATCCATAAAATGCCCAATCTCCTATACTCGTTACTCCTTCTGGTAGCTTTATTTCTGTTAAAATTTTACATTCATAAAATGCACTATCTCCTATACTCGTTACTCCTTCTGGTAACTTTATTTCTGTTAATCTGTCACATCCATAAAATGTACTCTCTTCTATACTCGTTACTCCTTCTGGTAGCTTTATTTCTGTTAATCTTTTACATCCATAAAATGCATGATCTTCTATATTCATTACTCCTTCTGGTAGCTTTATTTCTGTTAAATTGTCACATCCAGAAAATACATAACTTCCTATATACGTTACTCCTTCTGGTAGCTTTATTTCTGTTAATCTTTTACATCCATTAAATGCCCAATCTCCTATACTCGTTACTCCTTCTGGTAGCTTTATTTCTGTTAATCTGTCACATCCCCTAAATACACTATCTCCTATACTCGTTACTCCTTCTGGTATCGTTATTTCTGTTAAACTTTTACATCTGCCAAATGCCCAATTTCCTATACTCGTTACTCCTTCTGGTACAACAAATTTTCCATCTACAATATCTTCCTCTTCAACTTGTTTTAATACACCATCTTCAATTACCATTGCCTTTTCTCCTTCCTTTATTATTATTATAACTCATACACTTTTTATTTACAATATAGTTTTCATAATGTAACAAAAATTTAAACAAAATGTAACAAGTTTGTAATATTTTTTCCTCTGCTTTTTCTTTCTTTAATCTATCCTAGGAAAGCTATATCTATTGCTATTTGCACCTCTAGTTTCTATATCATTTTCTTCTGTTCGACATTTGAATTGTTTTGGTAAATCATATCTATATTCAAAGCTTTAACAAAAATCTTTTATCATGTTGTTATTTTAGATGCAGAGCATGGCCTTCCTGATTAGTGCAGAAACAGAAGATAGGACATATGAATCAAGTATTAATTTGTCAATTGTGGAAAAATTGCAAAAATTATTGGAAAATTCTTCTTATACTGTTATTTTGACACATTCAGACGAGAACGGAATTTACGAATTAGACAGTGAAACAATTCGTCAGAAAAAAATTTCAGATATGAAAAATCGAGTAGAAATTGGAAATCATTCAATGCAGAAATTCCATTTACCATTGTCGAATGTGGCTTTTTGTCAAATTTCAATTTCATGCTATAATTAACCTTCAGTATAACTGGTGGTTTTCTCTAAAGTTAAAAAAACGGAAATCATTTGAAATGATTTCCGTAAAATAAACCTCTACCTTTTATGATAGCATATTTTTGGCATTTTGTCAAGTTGACTTTTTCTCAAAAGTATGCTCTCACTTGGTATCAGTAATTTTGCTGTTTTTCAAATTGTGCTAAATCCATCATATTTTTTCCCATATCAAAAAAAGGCAAACTCTAAGAGTTGCCTTTTTCTTCGATAGCTTTTTTTAAATCAAAATGTCTTTTGATACTCCATATTCTGAAATGCGTTCTTAACATCCTCATCAGAAACCAATCCCTTGACTTTCCTTTGAAGAAATTGGGGACAATCTTCTGGAAATTCCCATTCGACTTCCTCATTCTTCTTCAACCTGCACAAAAGTTGCCAATTCAGCTTTTCATCTGCTACACTCACTTCAAGTGTAACTTTGGTTTTCTTGTTCCTATGCCGATTTTGTCGATAATACTCACCAAACTCAACCGTCATCCACCCTCTAAATTGTTCAAACTTCATTTTTGCCATATTACTACCTTCTATTTTGTATGAATTTACAGTGTATAAATATTATATATTTTAGAATTTGTAAATAGGTAATAACAAACATTTTAGGTCGTTTTGATTAGCTCATTTCAAACGTTTCTTCTCGCATTTGATTTTCTTGGAAAATATAATGTTTTTTACAAATTTTCTTGATTTCTTCTCTGTGTGTAACTATCACAACTGTTTTATTATGTAAGTATTTTTCGATCAAATTTACAATCAATTTTTCGGTTTCTTTATCCAAATTAGAAGTTGGTTCATCTAATACATAAATATCTTTGTCCAGTAAAATTCCTCGAATGATGTTCAATCTTTGTTTTTGACCAACTGATAATTTTAAGCCTCTTTCCCCAACAACTGTTTGCAAACCTGCTTCCAATTTTTCAACCCACTCTCGCAAACCTGCTTCTGTTAGGATTTTCATAAGAACATCTTCTGGAATTTCTTTGCCCAAACATAAATTTTCTTTTACTGTTAAATCAAATAAGTCAATTTCTTGTGAAATATAAGCCAAATCTAAATTACCACTTTTGTTTTCTCCATCCATTGTATAACATTTGTCATCTACTTCAATGTATCTTGCAAAAATATTTAAAAAGGTGCTTTTTCCCTGCCCGGATTTTCCAACAATACTAATTTTGTCTCCTTTGTGAATTTCAAAATGCGGAATGTGAATTTTTGTTTTGGATTCTTTACTATATCGAAATTCTAAATCATGAATTTGAATGGTATGCCAATCTTTAATTAACAATTTGTCTGATTCTTCGCCAACCATTTTTTCCACTTGATTCGTCGCAGCTTGAAAACGATTAAAATGAATAAATAAAAAGGTTAAATCCTTCAATTCTGTTCTCAGCATGTCAAAAATCGTAACATAAAATAACAAACTTGGTAAGATATTTTCATTTGCTTGCATCCTAACATATAAATTGATTAACACAATCGTATACATAATATATACAAATGTATTAATTCCATTCGAACGAAAAGAGTAAAACAAATTCAATTTGTCTAATTTGGGCAATACTTGTTGGTACAATTTTTCGTTTTTCTGATTTGCAAATTCGCTTGCATTTAAGCGCTTGATGGTTTTGACATTTTGTAAAAAATCAACATAAGTGGAATTGTATTTGGAATAAGTTTCATTGTAGTTTTCTTGAATCAAAACAATCTTTTTCCCCAATAAAAAATTATATATGACCATTCCTATAATCATAGCCAAACATAGAAAAAACATGTTTTTATCTTGTGCAAATACTTGGGTCAAAAACATCACAACTGATACTGAAAAACCACTCACTGTCTCAAAAATCTGCTCCAATAATTCTTCTGCCTCTTCCGATATAATGTCAATTTGCTTTTTTAGGAAACCATTATGCACCTTATTTAGCTGAAATGGTTTCATTCTGATAACACGTTTAAAATACGCCAATTGCAAGTCTTTGGCATAAATGTTTTCAAATTTCAAAATATACATAATCCAAATCTGATTTAAGGAAACCGCAAAAACCTTGGTCACAACAATTGAAATAATTAAATATTTTAATTTTTCCAAGGTAAATGGTTCCCTTGTAAAATAAGCTAATAAAGCTGGTGTAATATAAAAAAATATATTAGCTACAAATGCTATCACAAAACATAATACAAATTTCTTCTTGTTTAAAATTCTAAATGGATATTTCATTTTTTTCCTTCCCTATATTTCCACAATGTTTACAACATCTAGTTCCTCTTCTTTCGTTTCTCTTTCAATGGCTTCATATAATGCATTCACAGTATCCAATGAAGTAAAACATGGAATCTTGCATTCTACAGCTGTTCTACGAATTTTGAAACCATCTCGGTTGGATTCTTTTCCTTTGGTTGGTGTGTTGATAACAAAGTTGATTTTTCCAGATTGCATCAAATCAATAATGCTATTTTTGCCTTCCCAGATTTTTTCAATCACATTGGCATAAATATCGTGAGCTGCCAAAAATTGAGCTGTTCCAGCTGTAGCATAAATGATGAACCCTTTCTCGTAAAATTTTTGTGCTAATGGCAACATTTCTTCTTTATCTTTATTACGAACCGTAATTAAAATTGCACCTCTTGTTGAAACATTAGCCCCACTAGCAATAAATGCTTTTAAAGTTGCTTGATGAAATTCTTTAGAAACACCCAAAACTTCACCTGTTGACTTCATTTCAGGACCCAAACTGGTATCTGCATTTTTGATTTTCTCAAATGAAAACACAGGCATTTTCACACAAACATATTCGCTTTTTTGGTACACTCCTGTTCCATAGCCAATATCTCTTAATTTCTCCCCAAACATAACACGTGTCGCAATATCAATCATTGGCAAATTTGTTACTTTACTAATGTATGGCACTGTTCTACTAGAACGTGGATTGACTTCAATGATGTAAACTTCGTCATTCGAAATAATAAATTGAATATTAATCATCCCAATGACATTTAATTCTTTGGCAATCTTCTCTGTATACTCAATGATTTTTTGTTGATGCTTTTCAGCAATACTTTGGGTTGGATAGACCGAAATACTGTCTCCTGAGTGAACACCTGCTCTTTCCAAATGCTCCATAATACCTGGAATTAGGACATCTTCCCCATCACAAATCGCATCTACTTCTAATTCTTTGCCAAGCATGTATTTGTCTACTAAAATCGGGTGTTCCTGTGCAATTGTGTTAATTTCATTAATATATTCTTCCACTTCATTATCGTCGTAGGCAATTGCCATTCCTTGGCCACCTAGTACATAAGAAGGTCTCACTAAAACTGGATATCCTAAGCGATTAGCCACTTCTTTGGCTTCTCCAACCGTGAAAATGGTACTTCCCTTTGGACGCAATATCCCACAATTATTCAATGCATCATCAAATTCTTTTCTATCTTCTGCTCTGTCCATATCTCTTTCACTGGTTCCAATAATTTTAACTCCCATATCTGATAATGCTTTGGTTAATTTAATGGCTGTTTGGCCACCAAATTGGACAATTGCACCTTCTGGTTTTTCAACATCTACGATATTTTTCACATCTTCTGCCGTTAATGGTTCGAAATAGAGTTTGTCTGCAATATCAAAATCCGTACTAACTGTTTCTGGATTATTATTTACGATAATCGTCTCAAAACCAAGTTCTTTCAAAGCCCAAACACCGTGAACACTACAATAATCAAATTCAATTCCCTGTCCAATGCGAATTGGACCTGATCCCAATACCATAATTTTCTTTTTATCTGATTGTTTGACTTCATTTTCGTCATCATAACTAGAATAATAGTAAGGTGTTCTCGCTTCAAATTCTGCACTACATGTGTCAACCATTTTAAAGTTAGCTACAATTCCGCTTTCCATACGCATTTTTGTAATTTCATTTTCTGCTTTACCACTTAATTTCGCAATTACTTTATCCGTAAATCCTAACTTCTTTGCTTTTAATAACAATCTCGCGTTCATTTCATTAATAGCAAGTTCATTTTCCATGCGAACAATTTTGTAAATACTACCAATGAAAAATCGATCAATGGTCGTAATTTCATGAATTTGGTCAACTGAGATTTCTCTTCGAATAGCTTCTGCTATAACTAAAATTCGATTATTATCAACTTGTTTTAACTTTTCAAGAATCTCTTCCTTTTCTAGATTTTCAAAACCTGTAACCATGAGACTATCCATATTTTCTTCCAAAGAACGAATCGCTTTCATTAAACCTGCTTCTAAGTTTGGTGCAATGGCCATTACCTCTCCTGTTGCTTTCATTTGTGTTCCAAGCGTTCGATTGGCTGTTAAAAATTTCTTAAATGGCCATTTAGGAATTTTAACAACAACATAATCTAAAACTGGTTCAAAACACGCATATGTTTTTCCAGTTACTTCATTTCTAATTTCATCTAATGTATAACCTAATGCAATTTTAGTTGCCACTTTGGCAATTGGATATCCCGTTGCTTTTGAAGCTAATGCAGAAGATCGACTTACTCTTGGGTTTACTTCAATTACTGCGTATTCGAAACTATTTGGGTTCAATGCAAATTGCACATTACAACCACCCTCAATTTGCAAAGCAGAAATAATTTTAATGGCCGACGTTCGTAGCATTTGATATTCTTTATCAGCTAAAGTTTGTGAAGGAGCAACAACAATACTATCACCTGTATGAACACCTACTGGGTCAATATTTTCCATATTACAAATGGTAATACAATTTCCCGCACTATCTCTCATCACTTCATATTCGATTTCCTTCCAACCACTAATGCATTTTTCCACCAAAATTTGACTCACTCTTGACATATGAATTCCAGAGCTTGCAATTTCTTCCAATTCTTCCATGTTATAGGCTATTCCACCGCCAGTTCCACCTAACGTATAAGCTGGTCTGATAATAACAGGAAGACCAATTTCTTTGGCAAAATCAACCGCATCTTCCACGGTTTCAACAACTTTACTACTGATACATGGTTCTTGAATGGATTCCATCATATCTTTAAAAGCTTGTCTATCTTCTGCATTTTTAATACCTTCTGTTCCTGTCCCTAAAAGACGCACATGATGTTCTTTTAAAAAACCACATTCAGCAAGTTCCATCGCCAAATTTAAGCCTGTTTGTCCCCCTAAATTAGGAAGAATGCTGTCTGGTTTTTCTTTTTCAATGACTTTTTTTACGGTTGTAACAGTTAATGGTTCTATGTAAATTTTGTCTGCCATATTTTTATCTGTCATGATAGTAGCTGGATTAGAATTAATTAAAACCACTTCAATTCCTTCTTTTTTTAATTCTCTACAAGCTTGCGTTCCGGCATAATCAAATTCGGCAGCTTGACCAATTACAATTGGTCCTGAACCGATTACTAATACTTTTTTGATTTCATTATTTTTTGGCATTTTAGATTTTCCTTTCTTCTCTTGATTTTGGTTGATTATTATTTCTATTTTTTCTAAATGAACAAGGTTGGACCTTGCCCCTATATTTTGGGGATTATAATTGGTTGATGAATTTATCAAATATGTAATTTGTGTCTTGCGGACCAGGGCATGCCTCTGGGTGAAATTGGACAGTAAAAATGTTTTTGTTTTTATAACGAATTCCTTCTACTGTGTTGTCGTTTAAATTGATGTGCGAAACTTCTGCCATTTCTGGTTTGATACTGTCTTCTATAACATAATACCCATGATTTTGTGAGGTGATATAGACTTTTCCGTTTCCTAAATCTTTGACAGGATGATTTGGCCCTCGATGACCATATTTTAATTTAGCAGTTTGAAAACCGTGTGCTAAAGCCATTAATTGATGTCCTAGACAAATTCCTAAAATTGGCAAATTGGTTTTACTTAAGTTTTTGATAAGTTCAATTTCTTGTGTACATTTTTCCGGATCTCCAGGGCCATTGGAAAGCAAAATTCCGTCTGGTTTTAGGCTTAAAACTCTGTCAAGTGGCATTGTAGACGGACAAACTGTAACACCAACATCCCTTTTTAGAAAAGAATTAACAATATTGTGTTTAAAACCATAGTCCATTAAAACAATCTGTTTTTCCTTTGTTTTTCCATAAGAAACTGGTTGTTTTACAGAAACTTGTTTGACAACATTTCCAATTTCATAATCTTTTATTTTTTGCATAATTTCAGACATATTGTCAAGATTGGATGTGATATATCCTTTCATCGTTCCAGTTTCTCTTAGGATTTTGGTAAGTTTTCTTGTATTGATATTGGTAAGTCCTGGAATCTTATCATCTCGTAATAATTTATTTAAATTATCTTTTTTTCTAAAATTACTTTCAAATTCAGCAAGTTCATGAATAAATACAGCTTTTGCCCAAATTTTCTCTGATTCGAAATCTTCTGGAATAACTCCATAATTTCCAATTAATGGATAAGTCATCACGATGCCTTGTCCTGCATAAGATGGATCTGTAAAAGTTTCCAAATAACCTGCCATTCCTGTATTAAAAACAACCTCGCAAGCAGTATCTACTGTTGTTGCACCAATTCTTTCCCCTTCTAGTATTTGCCCATTTTCTAATACTAAATATCCTATCATATTTTTTCATCCTTTCTTTTCATTTAAAAAATAAACACTAAATTGTTTCAATCTAGTGTTTATTGGGGTGGAATAAAAAAGAAAATGTTGGATAAATAATAGATTTTATTCTATTATTTCTACCCATTATTCTATTCACTCCTTTACTTTTTTTCATTTTTATTAACCTCTTATTTTTTATTATCTTATATATTTTAATATATTTTACTTGTAATTGCAAGTATTTTTATAAATTTTCTCTCCTAAATAATAAAATTATCCTATTTTATTGGTTGTTTATTAGAAACCTATAAACAAAAGCCAAAAATTCTAAACCATTGTGACTTCCAAAACAAGCAAAAAACTGTAAAACAAAGAAAAGAGCTGATACATTATTTCTTTTATAAAAAATAATATATCAACTCTTTTCTTTTTACGATTTTTTATGAGCATCTATCTCTGCTTTAACTCCAAAGTTGAAACTCTTTGCTCAAGACCCAACATAGAAATTTTATTCTTTTCTACTTTAGAATTTAATTCATGAATTTCTTTCGATTGTTCCTTATTTTTCTCTAATCCCATTGTAACTGCATCTAATATTGCATCAATCTTCGTTCCATATTCATGTTCAAATATAAATTGTTGATTAAAAATTTCATTTACTCGTTCTGAGAGTTCTGTAATTTGCGTTCGCATTTCTTGCATTTGTCCTTGATTCTTTCTAATTTGCCTTTGGTTCTGTCTGATTTGTATTTGATTTTCCTTAATTTGTCTTTGGTTCTCTCTAATTTGAATTTGATTTTCTCTGATTTGTGTCTGGTTCTTTTGAATTTGAATTTGGTTTTCTTCGATTTGTGTCTGGTTCTTTTCCATTTTGCCTTGATGCTCTCTCATTTTTCTTTCTATGTTCATCATTTGTCTTTGCATTTTTGTTAATATGTCTAATATTTTTTCTTCCATACTTTTTTCCTCCTTTCTTTTATTTGTCTTATTTTATCACATATCTTCTTTCATTGCAATCTTTTTTTAAAAAAAGAAAACCAATACCAGCTCCTTACAAGCTCTCTCCTAAAATAAGAATAAATTGCTTGCTACATAACATAAACACATATCACTAACCCTAAAAATCAAACTTCAAAACTTCCATTATACGATTTGAAATAATTTGCATTGCCTCACGATTTGGAGCATATGTTTTTTTTATTTCTGGTAATATCACCTCATTATTTGTTACATCTTCTGTAATAAGTGACTGATATTCAGCTCCATTCAAATCACTTATATCAATCCATTCCATCTTTAATCTCTCACAAATTCCTGGCAAACTATCTAACATTTTATCATCAGAATTCCATCCACTCATCCAAATAAGTTCTACATTTGGTGAAACCTTTCTAATCGTTTGTACCAAATCTGTCATATCCTTTTCCAAATTCTCTATTGCTTCATCATTCTCACCTAATTGAAAAATCACTAAATCCAAATTTGTCATATCTTGTTTATTTAAGAAATTGGTAATCCACTCTTGCCTTGTCTCATTTCGTTCCCACTCTACAGCATCAAAACGATTCATGGTTACAGAATTAAACGTTTTTTCCAATCTTGCTTTGGTCATTTCATAATAATCTAATTTTTCATCTATAGACTGTATTCCTTCACTCGCCTCTTGATGGGCAATATCCTTTCCAAACACTAAAACATTGTAATTTTTTACTGTTTCTAATGTATATTTGAAAGGCAAAACATAATTACTTTGGCTCATTATCATCTTGCCAGAAACTTTGTTGTTTTCATTCTGTACAAGCGACTTTACCGTTGCATTCTCCTGTGTATACAAAACATCTTGGCCAAACATATCCATAAATAAATATTCACCTTGTTTTATCAAATATCTTTTTTCAACAAGTTCAAATGTATTTTCTCCCGCTTTACATGGAATATCAAACGCTGTTCTTTCTTGTACAAATGAATTTTTGTCAATGGATCCAATAACAAAATGAATATTAGCATCCTGTAAAGCAGTTACTGTTATTGATTGTATAAAACTATTGGTATTGGCTGATTGTGGATAAGTCACTAAATGATATCCTGTTACATTTACTTTTTGTAAATTCTCTTTATGAGAATCTATTACTGCATTTTCTATGGTCTCTTCCAATTCTAAATTTCCTGTATTTTCCTCCGCTTTTTTTATCTTATTGAGAATACTCAGTAATAATATAAGAACAATTACACTTAAAACAATTATCATTCTAGTTCTATTTTTCATTTGTTTTTTCCCCCCACATCATTTATGAACAATAATGGCATAACACACTTCTTAATGCAATATTGCTGTCAATTAATCCATTCTTCGATTGTGCATCAATTTGCACAAGTTCTTGCAAGATTTTTCTTAACGTTGTTTTTGGAAAATAAGAAGCTTGCTTTTTATATTTGCTAACTAAAAATGTCTGATTTGGCTTTAAGCTAAGAGCTGTCATCATATCTCTATTGAGCTCTTGTGCAATGGAGCACAAATATAATTTTTTAAAATGATGATATAAAGTAACCAAAATCTTCTGAATTGGCTCTTTTTGATAAATCAAATGTGCTAAAACTTCCATTGCTTCTGCCGTCTTCTTTTGTCCTAAATTATCCGTTAATTCAAAAATAACACTTTCCATCTGCTTAATCGAGAGTTGCTCAATCGCCTGGTGTGTAATCGTTCCATTTTCGCCTGTATATTCGATTAATTTTCTAATTTCATTCATCAGTATTTGCAAATTTGTGCCACAGGTTTCTAATAAATAATGTAAGGTTGTGTCCTCCGCTTTAACTTGATATAAACTACAAATTTGCTTTAATTTCGCCACTAATTGCACAGGTTTTAATTCTTCTATTTGGCAAATGATGCCATTCTCTTTAACGGTTTGATAAACCTCATTTTTATCCACTTCTTCTTCCACAAAAATAAGAAACGTTGTTTCTTGTAAAAATGCCTTATTTTCTGCCAAATAAGAAACAACTTCTTTTTGTAATGGTGTTGGCTCTTTTTTACGGCCATCTTTTTTAAACAGTCCAGCATTCTTTACTAAAACCAATTTTTTATCATAACCAAAAGCTGGTGTTTCCAAATTAAAAACCAAATCTTTAACATTTGTTTCATCCAAAATCACATAGTTGATACCTTGGATTAATTCACCAAAAAGTTTTTTAATTTTTTTAAGAACCATATCTATTAAGTATTTCTCATTTCCATATAAAAGATACATGGTCTGCAAATTTCCTTTATTCAATTCCTTTTCTAATACATCGTATTTTATTTCCATCCTTTACCTCTTGCCCTTATTATATCAGATATCTTTTTCTAGTACAATAAAAAAGAAGAAATTTTGAAAAATAAAATTTCCCCTTTCTTTCTTATTGTGTTCCAATACCAAATCAACCAGAAACCATTGCAATTATAGCTCCTCCAGCAATGACAGCAATCACGACAGCTAATCCCAACAATACTAATCCTCCAACATAGCCCCAATATGAATTGCTTCGGTTGTATACAAAATATTCAATAGCTGTATTTATCAAAGCAACAATAATAGCTAAACAAATAGCTGGAATAATGGTTGGAAATGAAAAAAAACTTCTATTTCGAAAAGCATTTAGAATTAGGCTAAACACAGTTGTTAGAATCCATACCGATTTAAAACCATAATTGTCAAAAAGCCAATAGGTAATATAAGCTGAAATCAGAAATCCACAAATTGATATCATAAGTCCCATAAAAATTTTCCCCCTTTTTCTTTTGCATGCTTTTATTATAAATTTTATATCAAAATTTGTCAAATTTTTTATGTAAAAAAGAACATAACAGATAACACAGACCAGATATAACTTCCCTCGGATAAAAAATGGAGCCCGCATTGCGAGCTCCATTCAAAATCATTCTGCCTCTCCCCAATCGAATCCCAAAATCACCATATTACCATTCCAATGAACAGCACTTTCAAGCATTACTTGTTCTATTGTTGGCAATTGATCAATGGTAGCATAAAAATATTCTCTTACAACATCGAAAAAATTTGGAAAATAAGGAATTTCCTCTCTCTTTTCTTTGACATAATAATACTGCCTTATTAGGGAATAAATTTTAATACTATAACTCAATTCTTGAAACGTAAAATTTTCTAAATGCAATAAATCTTCTTGGAAAATTTTTAAATACTTTTCCAATTTGTCCTTTCCATATTTAAACGTCCTCTCTCTTTCAGGATAACGATCTTCCCTAGAAAATAGTCTAAAACACATAGTTGCCATAAAAACATAATCAGCACGCATAGGATGTAATTCCTCCGCCGCAGCTCCTGCACCGCCAGTTGCCCAAAGAGCCTTATTATTGAGCTCATAATCACCTATTTTTCTATAAAATTTAGCTGCTATATAGGGATTGTATTCCGTCATTCCTAAATTTATCCACACATGCTTGCTGTTCATATAATATATTAGTTGAGCAAACCATTCTCCTGCAATCAAATGCCTAAATGCTTTTGGCTGATTAGCTTTTTTTATATCTAATTCTCGAAATTCCCTAGCATATTCTGCCATATAATCAAATTGTTTCATTATTTTATCATACATAGATTTTAAATACCATTTAGCAAATGTCATATGATAAGCAGACAAAAAATCATTTTCCTCTGGAAATGCATTATCAATAAGCGTTTTTAATAGCTTAAAATCATAGGTATTTTTGATTACTTTCTTCCATTTAAACTCCTCTTCCCTGCTATTCATAGTCGTACAAAAAAGTTTAGAATTTTCTTGACGCAAAGTATATATCATTGGCAATAAATTATTTTCTACTATCATTTGATAAATTTTCAATATTTCTTCTGCTTCTTCTTGTTCAATACAATTCATCAATTCTAAAAATGGATCTTCTTCATAATAACAAATTACTTTGTCTTGCATTTCCTCTTTGGCTGGAAATCGCCGATTTAATCTTTTGTTCGGAACAAGTACAAAATCTACACCATTAAACTCTTTTCTTTCAAAATCTGGAAAATCACTTTTATCCTCCACACAGGCAACTAATATTCCGCAAAACTCGAATAAATACTCTGCTCTTTCTGCTTTTAGCCGTCCTTTATTTTCCCTTTGAAAAATGATTAACCCTGAACGCATCCCTTTTCTATCAGCAACACAAGCTCGAATGTTTTTATTCTCTTCTTTTCCATTCAATACTTTATAAGCAAAAAAACCTTTTCCTGGTATCCCACAGTTTACTGGCTTTGATGGTTCTGGTTCTTCTTCCATCCTATCGGGAAAATAATATTCCTCATAATCTAGTCTACCTCTACAACGATTTGAAAAATGATCTACATGCTCCGAAAAACCATATTCATTTATTATCCTATTAGAGCCTCGGATATTCCGAGCAGGAATTCCTTCAGCAAAACTCACTCCTGTAGACCTTTCAAACTCTGAATCTCCCCATGGATCCAATTTTTCCTCTACCTTCAATCTCATATCTTATCCTCCTATTTTTGTTAATTAACATCGGACACCTTTCTTTGTCCCTCTCAATAGTCAATAAAGTTTCAATAAAATATTTATAACATCCTTTACATAATTTGTCAATAAAACTTTGAATAATTATTTCAACAACACCCATATTATTAAAACTCAGCAAAAAAAGAGCTACTAAAAACTCTCATTTATAGTATCTCTTTTTTCTTTTATACTTCCAAATGATTTCCCAAGAAACCTGCTGCAGATTGTGCCACTTTATATTCCACTTCACTCATTTTTTGATTTGGCTCTTTGGATAATAAAATCACACTTCCAATCACATCTCCATCCGAAATAATTGGATAAATGACTTGTGAGTTATAAATTCTTTCTCTTCCTTCATTTTCTGTAATAGGAATCGCAATTTCATCATTGTCTTTGCTTTTGAAAACTTCTTTATTTTCAATAACTTCTTCTAATTGCTTACTCAAGTTCTTTTCCAAAAAATCTTTTTTCGATCCCCCAGAAACCGCAATAACAGTATCTTTATCTGTAATGCAAGTAATATGTCCTGTTGTTTTGGAAATCGTTTCTGCATAGGAACTAGCAAATTCTGTTAGTTCGCCAATTGGAGAATACTTTTTCAAAATGATTTCTCCTTCTTTATCTGTGAAAATTTCGAGAGGATCTCCCTCCTTAATTCTGTGTACTTTACGAATTTCCTTTGGAATAACAACTCTACCTAAATCATCTATACGTCTTACAACACCTGTTGCTTTCATCTTTTTTTCCTCCTTTTTAAGTTAGCTGTTCGAACGTTAGTGAGTTACAGATAACTTCGTTAAATACAAAGTATTTAACTTGCTTTATTCAATCACTTCTTTTGCTCGACTTTTATACTCTTATTATGACAAAATTGGAGAAAATTATACATTTTTCTAAAATTTATTTTTTTATTTAACTTTTTTGACAAAATTTTACTCTCTCCTTCCCAATACCTTTTCCATTTTATTTTTGTTCACTTTATCCTTTTTTCCATCTCATTAGCATTTTACCCCAATTTAGGCTATTAATGGCCTTTCCTTCAATTTTATTCTAAAACTGTACTTTTTTCCACTTTTCTTCACACCTTGTATTTTTATGCATTTCTAGCATGTTTTTAAGCGTTTTTTGGCGTGTTTATGCAAAAATGAGTCATTTATCATTCCAAAAATAAAAAAAAACAACTTTTGTAGTGATTTAACGTATGTTTTCCTTTACAAAAGTTGGTTTTTCATTTATTTTTAATCATAAACAGATACCTAGTAACTTCATTCCAAATTAATTCTTTCAATTTTAATCACTTTATTACTAACATCATCCACTTCAAATAAACAACTGTTTAACATCGCTTCGCCTTCTGCTAATTTATATCGTTCTGGAAGCGATGTCTCAAATCGTTTGAATGAAACTTCGATATCCATCCCAATAACTGACTTCTTCGGACCTGTCATTCCAATATCTGTAATATAACCGCAAACCATTTTCTAAAATTTTCTCATCTGCTGTTTGAACATGAGTATGGGTTCCAAAAACAATTGTGACATCTCCATCCAAATAATAGCCTAATGCAATCTTTTCAGCTGTTGCTTCAGCATGAAAATCTATGATTATCATATCTACTTCTGATTTGATTTTTTGTACAATTTCTTTTGCCTTCAAAAATGGATTCTCTGATAAAATCCCCATCGTTACACGTCCAATCAAATTAATCACTGCTATTTTTTTGCCCTTTTTCTCAATTATCGTATAGCCTTTTCCTGGATTATTCGATGGATAATTGGCTGGTCTAATAATTTTCTTTTCATCAATAAAACTAAAAATTTCCTTTTTGCCCCATGTGTGATTCCCCATTGTCACAACATCGACATTCAATTTCAGGATATCACGATACATTTTTTCTGTAATTCCCATTCCATCTGCTGCATTTTCGCCGATTTACAATGCAAACATCAACTTGATTTTCTTGCATCAGATTTGGCAAAGCTTGTTTTAATTTTTGAATTCCAGTTTTACCAACAATATCTCCTACTGCTAAGATTTTCATAGTCATCTCCTTTTTCTACTTTTCAATTTTTTTAATATTATGAACTGTTATTCCTTTCCCCTTTTTTCTCTAACAAGTAATCTTACTGGTGTTCCTTGCAAACCAAAATTGTTTCTAAAACAGTTTATCAGATATCTCTGATAGGAAAAATGAAATAGCTCTTTGTTATTCACAAATATAACAAATGTAGGCGGTCTTGTACTAGCTTGCGTTCCATACAAAACCTTTAAACGTTTACCTTTATCACTTGGTGGTTGTACAACAGCAATTGCTTCATTAATCACTTCATTTACAACCGATGTCGAAACACGTAATGCGTTTTGATGATTCACTTCATTAATTAATTCAAATAATTTATTTACTCTTTGCCCTGTTTTAGCTGATATAAAAATCATAGGTGCATAAGTAGCATAAGCTAATTTATTATAAATATTCTTTTTAAATTCATTCATCGTTTTGTCATTTTTCTCGATTTCATCCCATTTGTTGACAACTAAAATAATTCCTTTTCCTCTTTCATGTGCTTCCCCTAGAATCTTAGCATCTTGGTCAGTTACCCCTTCTGTGGCATCAATTAAGCATAAACATACATCTGCTCTGTCAATTGCAAGTAATGTTCTCATAATACTAAATTTTTCGACTCTTTCATTCACTTTACTTTTTTTACGGATTCCTGCTGTATCAATTAAAATATACTCACCTAAATCGTTTGTGTATTCTGAATCAATAGCATCTCTTGTTGTTCCTGCTATATCACTTACAATGGAACGATCCTCTCCTAAAATTTTATTCAATAATGACGATTTTCCAACATTTGGTTTACCAATAATCGCCACTTTAATTTTTTCATTTTCCCCTTCATCCATTTCTTGTGGTGGAAATTTCTCATAAATAACATCTAGCAAATCTCCCATTCCAATAGCATTAGCAGCTGATATTGGATGTGGTTCTCCCATACCCAACTGATAAAATTCATACATCTCAGCTGGTAATTCTCCGAATTGATCAGCTTTATTGCACACCAAAACAACTGGCTTTTTCGCACATCTTAATAAATTCGCAATCTCCATATCATTTGCTGTTACACCTTGTCTTATGTCAGTCATAAACAAAATGACATCTGCCAAATCAATCGCAATATTAGCTTGTTCCCTCATTTGAGCCAAAATAATGTCATCCTTTTCTGGCTCAATTCCACCCGTATCAATTAATGTAAAATTTCTACCACGCCACTCGGTTTCAGCATAAATTCTGTCACGTGTAACACCTGGCGTATCTTCTACAATCGCGATTCTCTGTCCAATGATATAATTAAAAAAACTAGATTTTCCAACATTTGGTCTGCCGATTATGGCAACAATTGGTTTACTCATTTTTTCCTTCCTTTCCTTAACGTTTTTTCCAAACATAAATTAAATAACTCATAAATGCCAAAATTGATATCACTTTTGAAACATTCATTAGTTTTGTTCCTGTATACTTTATTTCCATATTTCCCTCTTCATTATGGTCGATTTGACATCCCAAAAAGCCATTCTCTGTTTCAAATGTCTCTAAAATAATGCCATCAAACCTCACTGTATAACCAGGATAATACAAATATGGTAATTCTAATTTGACAGATTCATCTTCTGTTACAATTTTAGCTGTCATAAAAGTACCTAATTTGACAATTTCTTGGGTATCACAATTCCCCTCTAAAGCAATTATACCTGGTTTTCTTGTTGCTATGTAAAAAGAATTTTGATAAGCACGTGTTGGCAAATATTCTAATCTTCCCATGCCTGGTAGCCATTCTTTATTTTGACCTGTTACATTGCTAATAGCAACCTCTTCTACATCTGTAATCGTTTCTGCATATTGAATTACACCATACCTTGACCCTATATATAGAATGCCAATCAAGCCAATTATTAAAACATCTTTCAGCCTAAATCTTCTAATAACTGTCATCATATTTATGCTTCCAATAATCGCAAAGAAAAAACTAGAAAATACTAACATTCGCCAGGGAAATTGAATCACGTAACACATGCTTGGCAAAATTTTCCATGGAAAATATCGCGTAGCCATCCAAAGACTCAGCATTCCAAAAATAAAAAAGAGTCCATATTCCTTTTTGTTTTCATCCAGTCTTCGAAAAGTCATTAATGAAAAAGCCAACATGAAAATCACAGGCAAGACAATTTCAAACACAAATACAGTGTCATTTTCAGTAATAAAAAAATCTTTCAGCCCGTAAAGCACTTTTGCAAAAACGTTCTTGATCTGACATTGCATTTTTTTCATACACTTGATAATTGGTATAAGCTTTGGTTTCTAATAGTGGCATCCAGAAAAAGCTTGTAATCAACACAATAAATAAAATATCAATTATGAGACCCTTTTTCACATGTGTACGAAATAGACTCTTTCCATTTGCCAAACCATAAAGTAAAGCAAAAAAAGCTGTTAACAAGCTTGAAATATTATGGGAAAGAAGCAATCCACAACTTCCGAACAATCAAAACATAATGATTTTTCTCTGTATTAAATAGATTGTACAATCCCCAAAATACCATTGGAACAAATACAAATGCCATACATTCACCGCATCGCATGCCTTACATAAAGATCTGTAAAAAAATAGGGTGATGTCATATAAATAATTCCTGCAAGTAATGCTGTATTTTTATTGTCTGTCATTTCCTTCATAAATTGATACATCACAAGACCTGCCAAAAGCAGAATTACTAATATCGTTACCTTAAATCCCACATTAAAACTTCCAAAAACAATACCAAACCCCATTATTAAGTACGTGGAAAATGGCCCATAAAACAAATTCCAAGCATAACCAAATCCATTAGAAAAAACTGAAATCACATTACCATTCCCATTTTGAAGCATCGATTGATAGGTATAATAAGCTCTCATCAAATGTTGACTTCCATCATCTACATAAATATCGATTCTTTTATTGAGCATTGGCAAAAACAAAATTACAGCAATCACAATTAGAATGCTAACATCTACCACTACCCTATTCTCTTTTATCTTATGTAATATTTTTTCCAATTTAGCTCCCTCCTAGTACGATATTTTTCCAGCTAAATATTCATCATTTTCAATCCAGTTTTTTACATCATATACAATGTATTCTTCTTTATATTTTCGAACAATTACTTTCTCAATCCCACTATTAATAATCAATTTTCGACACATTAAACAAGGAGCTGCCCCTTCCTCATAATCATGGTTTTCTGTTCGATATCCTACTAAATAAAGTGTTCCTCCAATCATTTCTTGCCTTGAAGCACTGATAATAGCATTTTGCTCACTGTGCACGGAACGACAAGCATCGTATCCACCATGACGCGTATCTGGTAATATTTTCTTTTTCATACAGTATCCCAAATCACTACAATTAGCCCTTCCACGTGGTGCACCACAATAACCTGTTGCAATAATTTGGTCATGATTCACAATCACACTACCATACTTTTTCCTAAGACAAGTTGCTCTACTTGCTACTGTTTCTGCGATATCTAAATAATAATTTTCTTTATCAATTCGATTTTGCATATTTTTCCACCAAGTAAAACTCGGCCTACTCCTTTCCTTCTATCACTCTACTAAACATTTATCCAACATTGCTGTAAGCTTTTGTTGATCCATTTTTTGACCAATAAATACCAGCTTAATGATGCGATCTCCATATTTTTCATCCCACTCTTTTAAAATTTCTGGATTTTCAGCAATAATCTGTTCTTGTTCTTCTTTTGAGCAAGACGCAACCCAAGTGCCTCCTTCATAGGCTTGTACTTGCTTGCCAGACTGTTCAAAAACATAAGAAGTTTCTGGCTCATTGGCAAACCAAATAACACCTTTGCATCGAATAATATTCGTTGGAAAATGCTGAGCAAATTGGGCAAATTTTTCTTGCTGGAAAGGCGTTCTTCTACAATATACAAAGGTTCCTATACCATATTCTTCTGTTTCTCCTTCTTTCTCCTCTTCTTCGTTATCCTCTCTATTTAGTTCTTCAATCCAAACAGCAGATGTCGCCACTTCTTCCAAATCAAACGCATTCGTATTTAAGATTTTGCCAACTTCTACTTTCCCATAATTGGTTTCTATGATTTCAGCTTTTGATTGCAACTTACGAATTATCGCCCTTACTTTATTAAGTTCCTCTTCTTTTAATTCGTCTACTTTATTTAATATTATTTTCGTACAAAATTCAATTTGTTGAATCAACAAATTTTCAATATCTTCTTCTTCAATTTCTTCTTTAACAAGCTGTTCACCACAATTAAATTCATCTCGCAAACGTAATGCATCTACAACAGTTACTACGTTATCCAATCTGCATATTTTAGATAAACCATACTGCTTTGTTTGCTGAGATAATACAGTAATTGTACCGAGCAATTGGTAATGGCTCACATACACCACTTGCTTCAATTAAAATATAATCAAATTTTTGCGTTTTCATAATATCCACAATTTGTTTCATCAAATCAACCTTTAAAGTACAACAAATACATCCATTTTGCAAAGGAATCAAGCTTGAATCCTCTTCCTGTACAATACCACCTTTTTGAATTAAATCTGCATCTATATTAACTTCTCCAATATCATTTACGATAACAGCAACTTTATAATCTTCTTGATTATTTAAAACATGATTAATTAACGTTGTTTTACCAGCACCTAAATATCCTGTAAGTATGGTAATTGGGACTAGCTTTTCACTCATTTTTCATAACCCCTTAACTATCATTTTCTACTATTCTTATTGTTTATATCACAAATCGTATGATAAATCAAGAAATTTAAGGATTTTTAAAATGAAAAAATTTATTTTATATAAGTCTTGACAAGATACAAAATAAATAGTATAATAATTCATGTCAGTTGAGTAATTTTGCAGATGTGGCGAAACTGGCAGACGCACAGGACTTAAAATCCTGCGGGACTTAAACTCCCGTGCCGGTTCGATTCCGGCCATCTGCACCAACGACGTTTCTGTTCGAACTTTTTATAGAACAGAGAGATACAAAAATCAATCAGAAAATAAAATCTGGTTGATTTTTTTGTTGCTTAAAAACAATATT
>CANPFR010000025.1 GCA_947573445.1 uncultured Clostridia bacterium
TTTTGCTTTATCATAGGCAAGAAGAATTGATTTACAACAGAGTCATATTCTACTAATTCACTAATAAACTGATTGAAATAGTCATTTATAACTTTTTCTTTAAATTCAATTTTGCAATCATTACAATAATAGTAGAAGTAAGCATTACCATTTTTCTTTGTAGTTGCTTTGCCACCTAGTATTCTATTACATTTAGGACACTTCAATTTCTGTAAGTATAAATATGTCAATGTTCTTTGGTAGCTCCTAGAATTTTTCTTTTTCTGTACTTGACAATCTACCCACATTTCTTTTGAGATAATAGGCTCTACTACATCTTCATAATAAGTTGGGTGTTTTGTTCTTTTTCCGTGAATAAAATCGCCCTTATATATTTCATTTTCAAGAATAGTTTGTATGGTTGAATCTCTCCAGTTATCTTTTCCTAATACATTTTCTTCATTGAATAGATTGCTTATTTTCTGATAAGAGTAGCCGTTGTAATATAAATCAAATATTCTAACTACAATATCTTTGGTAGAGTAGTCTATAACTAATCTTTTATCTTCGTGTCTATAACCTAATGGGGCAACGTGAGGAATATGTCCTGACTTTATTGCTCCTGCTAGTCCTACTTTTGTTCTTTCGCTAGTTCTTTCAATTTCATTTTGACTTACACTCATTAAAAGTCTTGAAATCATTTTACCATTTGCAGTTGTAGTATTTATTTCATCATTTGCACAATCAAGATAAGCATTATTTTCGTCTAAAAAAGTTATTAGTTTTTCCCAGTCACATATACTTCTTGTTATTCTGTCTAGTTTTAGAGCAACAATAGTATTTATCTTTTTAGCTTTAATATCAGCTTTTAATCTTTCAAACTCTGGTCTATAATTACCAGTTTTAGCACTTATTCCAGCATCTTCATAATAATCTACTATCTCATAGCCCTTAAATTTACAAAAAGTTTCTAATCTTTCTCTTTGTTCTGGTAAACTAAAACCTTCACGTGCCTGATCTTCGGTGGAAACTCTCATATACAATCCACATTTTTTATTTTCTTCGTTCAATTCTCAAACCTCCTTAATAAAACAAAAAGAGACATCAAAGCACAATACGAGTACTACTGACATCTCTTAAATCCATTTATCATAAACTAAAATACAATAATGCAATATAATATAATTTTTTCAAAGTACTCATAATTATATAGCTCTTGACGAACAGCTATATGCAATATTGCCTATATTATATCACGATTTTAAGAAATGTCAAATATTTACAATTATATGTTTTTCAAATATTCTTCTAACTCTGATAATTTAATCTTGTTAGTCAAGTTAGAGATATACACATCATTAGAGTAATTAAACACTAAAAAAGTAATATTCTTAATAATTACTCTATGTGGCTCAATATATGTAAAATTAGTCCTCTCTAATTTTCTAATGCTACCATTAATAAAAGTAGGAGTAACTTTTGAAAAATCACATATAAACTCAAGTCGCTGTTTTAGACATTCCTCAAATTCTAGTTCTTGCTTAATTATCTTCACTTCAAACACCATCCTTTCATTTGGATGATTTTAATATTGTTTTTAAGCAACAAAAAAATCAACCAGATTTTATTTTCTGATTGATTTCTGTATCAATTCTGTTCAATTTAGTTCGAACAGATACGTCGTTGGAGCGGCTAGCGGGAATCGAACCCGCGCTATCAGGTCGGAAGCATGACATTCTACCATTAAATTATAGCCGCATTTATTTCTTTTCTTTATTATACAACATACTCTTTCTAATTGCAAGAACTTTTATAATTTTTAAGAAAATGAACTCTAAAAACTCTATTTTCTAAAAAAGCACTCAAAATTTTGAACACATCCCAAAATTTCGAGTGCAACACATTGTGTTTTTCAATTTATTTTTTCTTTTATTTAACCAGAATTTTTTCTTCTTCTGCATCCAATAAAATTTCTTTCTCCACGTTTCCATCCCCTGCTAAAATTTTCTCGGCAACGGTGTCTTCCACTAAATTTTGAATCGTTCTTCTAAGAGGCCTTGCACCATATTGATAATCTGTCCCTTTCTTAATAATTAGATTACGTGCCTGTTCTGTAATGGTCAATTCAATTTCCTGCTTTTTCATACGCTGAATAACTTTCTCAAGCATTCTATCTGCAATCTCTTCCAAATTCTTTAAGGTCAACTTATGAAAAACAATTAATTCATCAATTCGATTCAAAAACTCTGGCTTAAACACTTTTCTAGTCTCATTTAACACATCTTTTTTTATCACCTCATAATCTCTTTCAAAATTCTCCTCTTGCGCATCAAAACCAATCATTTTTTTCTCTGTTATCAACCTTGCTCCAATATTAGATGTCATGATAATAACCGTATTTTTAAAGTCAATTGTTCTCCCTTGACTATCTGTTAAACGTCCATCTTCCAAAATCTGTAAAAGAATGTTCATAATATCAGGATGTGCTTTTTCAACCTCATCAAATAAAACCACAGAATAGGGACTCTTTCTCACTTTCTCCGTCAATCCTCCAGCCTCATCATGCCCGATATAACCTGGTGGCGAACCAATCATTTTAGAAATACTATGGGCTTCCATATACTCTGACATATCCAAACGAATCATTGCATTTTCATTACCAAATAAAACTTCTGCTAATGCCTTAGTAAGTTCTGTTTTACCAACACCAGTCGGCCCCAAAAATAAAAAGGAACCAATTGGCCTATTGGGGTCTTTTAACCCCACACGACTCCTACGAATGGCCTTTGAAATAGCCTCTATTGCCTCATTTTGACCGAACAACTCTCTTGTGCAAAATTGTTTCTAAATTTTTCAATTTCGTATTCTCATCCTGATTCATTTTTGTCACTGGAATGCCAGTCCATCGACTTACCACTTCTGCAATCTCGTCCACTGCAATGGTAATAATGGTTTGATTCGTTTCATTTCTCCATTTCATTTTTTCATTTTCTAATGTATTTTTTAAACTGATTGTTTCATCTCTGAGTTTGGCCGCTTTTTCAAAATCCTGTGCATTAATCGCAGATTCTTTCTCTGCATCTAGCTTTTCCAGTTTTTTCTCCAATTGTTTCAAATGCTCTGGCTCAATAAAGGATTTGAGTCTTGCTTTGCTAGAAGCTTCATCAATTAAATCAATGGCTTTATCTGGCAAAAATCGATCGGTAATATAACGATTCGATAATTCAATCGCACTCCCCAGTGCCTCATCTGTTATTTTTACATTGTGATGTGCTTCATACTTATCTCTTAAACCATCTAATATTTTTCTGCATTCTTCCAAAGTAGGTTCCGCGATATCCACTGGCTGAAATCGTCTTTCCAAAGCTGCATCTTTTTCAATATATTTTCGATATTCTTTAAGCGTCGTAGTTCCCACAACTTGAATTTCCCCTCGTGCCAATAATGGTTTCAAAATATTAGCTGCATCAATAGCCCCTTCTGCGGCTCCAGCTCCAACAATAGAATGAATTTCATCTATAAATAAAATAATATCTCCAGCTTTTTTAACTTCATTCAAAGCCTTTTTGATGCGTTCTTCAAAATCTCCACGATATTTTGCACCTGCCACCATAGAAGTAATATCAAGAGAAACAACCCTTTTATTTTTCAAAATTTCGGGAATATTTCCTGCTATAATTTTTTGAGCTAACCCTTCAATTACGGCTGTTTTTCCAACTCCAGGCTCTCCAATTAAACAAGGATTATTTTTGGTACGCCTAGACAAAATCTCGATTACTCGCTCTGTTTCTTGAATTCGTCCAATCACAGGGTCTAAATTTCCTTCCCTGGCCTCTTTGGTTAAATCATTACTAAATTGGTTCAATGTTTGTGTTAAACCATAACTTCCCAAATCTTTCGCCGTATTCAATGGAGATACATCATTTATCGAATCATCAAAATCATTCATCACTTGATTAATATCCTTATAAATTTCCTCTGATTTGACATTTAAACTTGTCATAATACGCATTGCAATACTATCTGCCTCTTTCATAATACCAATTATAAAATGCTCTGTTCCAATATAATTAGAACCAACCTTTTTAGCTTCTGTATAAGCACTCTCAATAATTCGTTTCGTCCTTGGCGTAAAACCTAACACAACAATGTGGGGATTTGTATTACTTCCAATCAAATCTTCTATTTTTTCAAGAACCCTATCTGCTGTAAGATTTTGCTTTTTTAAAACCCTACTTGCTACACCATTTTCCTCTTTCACCAAACCATATAAAATATGTTCTGTTCCAATGTAATTATGTCCTAGAGTTGTTGCAATTTCCTTGGCAATTTGCAACACTTTTTCACTACTGACTGTGAATTTATAAATCATTGCTAGCACCTCTTATTTTTAATTTCTATTAGTAATTTTTTCCAGTTTGCTTTTATTCTATTCAAATTATTAAAAAAAAGACGAATTCTTTAAAAAAAGGGTACTTCCAATCCTAAAATTAGAAGCACCCTTTCCTATTTTCAATTCCTATTCAACACTACGATTTGCAATTTCAATTGCCTTTGTTACAATATTTCCACATGTTTTTGATGGGACATTTCCCCATCCACCATCTTTTTTGACTTGGTCATAAACACCTAACTCTTTTGCAATTTCGTATTTTAACTTTTCAGATATTAACTTGCTATTACTAGACATTTTCTAATACCTCCACTTCGAGAGAATCATTTTAAAAATAAATTATTATTTTTAAGCATTCACTCAAGATATAGTATATGAAAAAATCCGAAAAATATTAATTTAAAATTTTCCAATCTATTTTGCTTTGTACAAACAATCTATATCGATTCATTTAAAAAATAAAAACCATGACTTGTTACAAATCATAGTTTTTCTAAAAAACTTATTTTTTAATTGCCAAAACTTGGAATTTTAAAACACCTGCTGGTGCTTGAACATCCACCACATCTTTGACTTTTTTGCCAAGCAATGCTTCTCCAATTGGCGATTCATTCGAAATTTTATTTTGTGATAAATCCACTTCTGTTGACCCAACAATTGTGTATTCCACTTCCTCATTAAATTCCATATCCAAAACTTTAACAACATTTCCCACTTGGACTGTTTTGGTATCAATTTCTGATTCATCAATGATTTTAGCATATTTTAATTTATTTTCTAATTCTGCAATTTTCATTTCATTCGCTGCTTGTGCATTTTTCGCTTCATCATATTCTGAATTTTCTGATAAATCCCCAAATCCTAGTGCCACCTTAATTCTTTCCGCAATTTCATAGCGTGTTTGTGTCTTTAGTTTTTCTAACTCTTTTTCTAAATTATCATATCCTTCTTGGGTTAATAAAAATTCCTTTTCTTCCATGATTTCTTTCCTCCTCTTTTCGTATATCTATTTAGGTACTATCATAAAATTAAATCGTCATTTTGTCAATAGTTTTTGGCAAAATTAAATTTTGTTTTTTAATAATTTTTCCATTTCCGATCCTGCAAATACATAATTTGGGCATCATCTTCCAACAATTCTTTCTGAATATTTCGATAACTTGTACGTTTATAAATCAAACTTTCATACAAAATACTACTACTAAAACCTTCCAATTTATTTTGAATAGTTCGATACTTTTCTGGCATATCAATCCCAAACCACATGACTGTACGACTCGCCATTTCTTTCTCCTGCATGCCAATTTCTTTTAAGCTAATCATATCCGCTTTTGCTGGAATAACACACTTGCCGTAAATCCGTATCAGAAAAATCAAAATTTACAATTAGCTTGGACTTATTAAGCCCTTTTTTATAATTATTCGAAACATTTAGTACAATTCCATTTGTTAAATAAATTTCTTCTTCTAATTTTTGAAACTGCTTTGTTTGCTTGGTTAAAATATTACAAACTTTAACTTTTACAGCAATTTCCTTAATTTTTTCAGCAGTCATCTCATCTAACTGATGACACAAAATGGAAATCTCCTGATTTCCTAAAAATTCCTCTTTTACCTCTGCAACATACTCCAATACTTTATCAATCATATGTTTAAACAACCATGTTCCATCCATGATGTGGATGGAACTTTCTTTTGCAAATGCTACAAAATCCTCATTTTTTCTTAAATTTTCTGACACACAAATATTTCTCCAACATCTAATATCTGCCAAAACTTTTAATTTCTTGAACAATTTTTCATTCACTTCTGGAACCACAATATAATCCAAATAATCTAACTTTTGCATTTGAAACTTTCCTTTTCTGCATTTTACTTTAAAAAATAGATTTTTCATGCTTTTCGGAATATTTTTATATCGTTCCATAAACTTGTCCCTATTTTCTTCCAATTTGATATAAATCACAAAAATCACCTCTATTATTTATATATGAGATGATTTTTGATTTATGACTATTTTTATAAAACTTATTGTCATTTATTTTTTTATTGAAATATTTATGTCAATATTTTTTCGAAATATCTGTGATAGATTGACCACTTTTCTCTATTTTGAAACACAAAAACCCTATCATCTTTTAATGCTCGTACATCATTCCAATATCCCTTCGATAATCCAAAACTGGATCCACTTCTTCTTCAACCACCTGATAAACCTCATTTTTAAGCTCTTCTAAATTATCTCCTGTTTTCTCTAGTGCAAATAATCTAGAATTGCTCACAGAACAATAGCGATTTTCACCAATTTTCTTAGCATTTGCAAAATATACTTTCACACCTTTGCTTTCTACCCTTTCTTTATTTAAAGTAAATTCAACTGGTGGAACACTCGATTTTACTGCATATTCCTGACTTACCACATAAACTAAGAAACTATTTTTTCCATTAAATTTACACTTCTCCAAAGACAAATTTCCTTCAAATACACTCGTTGCAACATCAGCAAATGGTGTTTCAAAACTATTGATAACATTCATTGCCTCTGGATCCCCAAACCTAGCATTAAATTCAATAAATTTAATGCCTGTTTTTGTTTTGAAAAATCCACCATATAAAATCCCTGTAAATTCTAATGCCTCTTCATTCAAATAATGAATGGTTTTTTCAATCAACCTACTACACTCTTGGATATCTTCCTTTGTCAAAAATGGCAACAATCCGATTACTAAAACCAATGCATCCCATTCCGCCAGTACCAGGTCCTTTATCCTCATCATAACGATAGGGATAATCAAACGTAGTTGGTAAAGTAATCACAGTTTTACCATCTGTCAAACACATAACCGTAAATTCTTTGCCTTTTATTTTATCTTGCACTATCACTTTTCCGCTTATCGCCAAACACTCTTTTGCATAAGCAATTCCTTCTTCCTTGGTTTTAAAATGGATTCCGCCTACTTTTACACCTTTTCCACCTGTTAACCCTTCTGGTTTTACTACAAAATTCTCATCTGCATAATTTTCGGCAGCCTTTTCTAATTCTAACAATGACGTTATTTCAAAATTATGAATCATCATTTCTGGTGCCAACTTTTGCACTACATCTAAAGCATATGTTTTACTCCACTCGATTTTAGCCGCTTTACTGGTTGGACCAAATGTTTTCAGTCCTAAACTTTTGGCTAAATCGATTAAGCCATCTTGCAATAAATTATCACTGCTGATCATGCAATACTGAATCTCATTTTCTTTTACAAATTTACTTACCAATTCCTTATCAAATGGTGAACCAATTTCATATTTTCCATTTGACTTTTTGACAAATTCTACAATCGATGGATTCTCATAAGGCATCACCACATACATTTCATATTTCTGTGCCATCGCCTCACAAATCACAGCTTCTCTTGCACCATTTCCTAATAATAAACATTTTTCCATACATTTTCCTCCCTAATATTTTAAACATCATATATCTGATTTTTCAACCATATTCAAGATTTTCTATTTGAAATCAAAAAATACAAAATTAAGCCTTGGTGTTTTTTCTTCTACTCATCTAAATTTTCGTACTATGTTTTTAATTATATCATAAAAAATACTTTTGACCTCATTTCTTTGAAATTTTTTTAGAAAATTTTTCATCTCCAAATTATAAAAAACGCCATTTCAGCATACTGCTCTGCTGAAATGGCGTTTTTTATAAAGAAACACATTCTAAAGATTTTTTCAGTTGTTCTTGCATAACTGACTCTATCATCTTAACATGCTCTTCTGAACACTCTTTGAAAGCTTGAGAGTATTTATCTGTAATCTGCCTTCGTCGCTCTTTATCCTGCGTTGCAAGCAAATCAAATCGAAATGCCCCTTCCAGAACATTGGTTTTGTAAGAATACTCCAAATTAAGTAGCTCTAGCTTTTTCCGAGCCTCATCTCGTATTTTTTCTAGCTGTTTTACAATTGCTTTCTTTTCTGCATCCATAAATTTCGCCTCTCTTTTTTGCTAATTATTTATTACATTAAAATCTTAACATAAATTCAACAATTTGTCAATTTTCTTCTATAAAAACAACCCCTCCTTGTTAAACTTTTTGTTAACAAAAAGGGGGACTTCTGTGAATCTGCCTTTTTTGTTTGTTTTTTTATCCCGTTTTACTCAAAATCTCCTTTTTCATCTTCTTCATAATCTTCTTCTCCAACCTCGAAATATAACTCTGCGAAATGCCCATCATGTCTGCTACTTCTTTTTGGGTCTTTTCCTTGCCTTCTCCTTCGCCATCAATTCCAAAACGGAGTTTCATGATATCTTTTTCACGATTATTTAAGTGTTCAATTGCAATGCGGAGTAGTTTTTTGTCGACTTCCTCTTCGATTCTTTTGGAAGTTACATTATCCTCTGTTCCTAAAATGTCGGAAAGAAGCAATTCATTGCCGTCACTATCTTTGTTTAACGGCTCATCAATTGAAATTTCGGATTTAATTTTTGTCGTACGTCTTAATTGCATTAAAATTTCGTTTTCAATACAGCGAGAAGCATACGTTGCTAGTTTGATATTTTTTCCTGTATTAAAGGTATTAATCGCCTTCATAAGTCCAATGGTACCAATGGAAATTAAATCTTCTAAATCCATGCCTGTATTTTCAAACTTTTTGGCGATGTAGACAACTAACCTCAAATTCCTCTCTACCAGTATTTTCTTGGATTCACTATCATTTTCATTTAGTTTCTGGAGCAATTTTTCCTCCTCTAAAACATTGAGCGGTGGTGGTAAAGTTTGACTCCCATTAATGTAAAATACGGGAAATTTGTCTAATTTTTCGCGTTCGAAATACTTTTTTAGAATCCCCCTAATTTTAGATTTGATTTTTTGTAGAAAATTCATTTTTTCCTCCTTCCATTCTTTTTCATCGAATTAAATTTTCTTCTTTTAATGTTTTTGTATGATTTAAAATATCAAGTCCTATCAAACTTGTATACAAATTAGATTTGCAAAGTTTTCCATTATAAATACCAATCATTACGTCATCTCGAATACACTCCTCTTCGTCTAAGATTTTGATATAATCTGGTTTAAAACCAATTAGCAACCCATTTTCATTCCCAAGAGATGAAAATGGAATAACTTTGAATTTGTAAGCATAAATATCATCTTTAGAAGCAAGCCATTTGCCTTGCATGATGTTGTCAAGATTATCCAAGATATCATCTGAAATCATGCCCCTTAAACTATTTTTTTCAACAATGATAACATCTGTTTGACTGATGGGTTCTTTGAGGAGATTTCCTGTGTCAATCATGGTTTTTAATTTCTGATATTCTCCTTTGTAAAATATTTCTAAGTCACAAAGCATGGATTTTGTTTTCATACGATCTTTTATTACATATGAAACAACACTTATCACAACAACCCCTAGCAAGCCACCAGCAATGGTAATTTTAACTGGATATGAGCCCACCAACAACCCATTTTCAAACACAATACTACTTGGATTTACCAGAAATAGTAACATAAATGAAATTCCACCAAAGGTAAAAGAAACTAAATAAAATAAAATAAGTTGCTTGATAATGGTTTTTAACTTGCGACTGTGAAAACCAATGAGGACAATGAGAATCGAAATCAAAAATTTAATGCCTATACTTTCCAGATTTCCCAGGTTCCATATATAATTTAAAATACTATAAACACCTGCCACAAAGCTTGCTATTCCGATTTTCAGATAACTTATCTTGGTTTTACTCATGATAGCTGTTGAAAATAGAATGATATAATTCATGATAAAATTTTCCAATAAAACAATATCTAAGTATATTTTCATGCCTTAAAATCCTTTCGCATTTCCTACTTCTTTCCTATCTTACCACATTTCATTTAAAAAACTTGTCACTTTGTGGGCACGAAAAAAAGAAATAATCTACAAAAATAGACTATTTCTTTTTTTATTTTTTAGAAAACGATAAAAATTGTTATGTAAGTTTAAAATTTTTATGATTTATTACCTAATCCTTTATTTTTTCTTAGGAAGGTTGGAATATCCAATTCATTGGAACTTGTTTCATTGTTGGACGAAGATGTTGTAGTTGTTGAAGTGTTCCTTTTTTTCCAAGCATCTGCAACAATGTTATCATAACTTTGTGTGATATTCTTTTTCTCTTCTTCTTTTTCAAAACCAGTTGCAATAACTGTAATTTGAATTTCATCACCTAAACTATCATCTGTCACTGTACCAAAAATGATGTTTGCTTCTGGATCAGCATTACGTTGAACTAATTCAGCTGCTGTATTGGCTTCATGTAAACCAATATCAGAACCACCTGTGATATTGATAATAACTCCTTTTGCCCCTTCAATTGAGGTTTCTAATAATGGACTTTGAATGGCTTCTTTTGCAGCATCTTCTGCTCTGTTTTCTCCACTTGCACGGCCAACACCCATATGTGCCATTCCTTGATTTAACATGATTGTTTTGACATCAGCAAAATCCAAGTTGATTAGTCCAGGAACAGAAATCAAATCTGAAATACCTTGTACACCTTGCCTTAATACATCATCAGCCATTCTAAAAGCTTCAACAATGGAAGTTTTTCTGTCAATCACTTGCAATAATTTATCATTTGGAATAACAACTAAAGTATCCACTCTACCTTTTAAAGAGGCAACACCTCTTTCTGCTTGTGCTAATCTTTTCTTTCCTTCAAATGTAAATGGTTTCGTTACAACACCAATGGTTAAAATACCTAATTCTTTTGCTGTTGCAGCAACAATTGGAGCTGCACCAGTACCAGTTCCTCCCCCCATTCCTGCTGTAACAAATACCATATCAGCACCTTTTAATACTTCTGCAATTTCCGCACGACTTTCTTCTGCAGCTTGTGTTCCAATATCAGGGTTTGCTCCAGCACCTAAACCTCGTGTTAATTTTTCTCCAATTTGGATTTTAGAGCTTGCTTTTGATAAATTTAACGCTTGTCTATCTGTATTAACAGAGATGAATTCTACATTTTTAATGCCAGCTTCAATCATTCGGTTGACAGCATTATTACCAGCACCACCAACACCAATTACTTTGATTGTTGCAGTTCCATCCATCATATAATTTAATTCCTCATTATTATCCATTATCATAAGGTATATCCTCCTTTTACATTTAAAAACCTTAAATTTTATTTTATGAATAGAAAAAGTTCTTGATTTTTTCTATGATTACTTTTCCTAAATGATTCTCTTTCTTGGTACCAATGCTACTTGAAACTGTTTTTGCATATGGCCTTGCAGCAATGTAGCGCACCAACGCATAACTAACACGGTGACTTGATTTAACTGTACTCATCAATCTTCCTGTTGAAAGCTTAACAGGTATATTCAAAATAATTTTTCCTGCCATATCGCTTTTATTAATATTGACAATTCCTTCCCCTGTTAATATGACATTATTAATATTCGTTTTAGCACCATGTGCTGTGATATCTTTGTTGACTAAAGTAAAGATCTCTTCAATTCTGGCTTCAATGATTTCAACCAGTTCCGAACTTTTAATCGTTTTATTTTTATTTTCTATTTCTTTACAAGTATTCAGAACAATGTTGTTATCATTATCAATAAAAGATTTAAGAGCCAGTCCATATTGTCTTTTTAATTTGTCAGCTTCCTCTGTTGAAATCCCTAAAACATAGGAAATATCACTTGTTATATTGGTTCCTCCTAATGCAATCGTATTGGTATAGATAAAAGAAGAACCATTAAATATTCCGATTTCTGTATTTCCTGCACCAATATCTAAAATCATAACATTATCGTTTAGTTCGTTTGTATCTAATACCAAATTTCGTTCTGCTAGTGCTGTTGGAACAACACCATCAATCTCAAGCCCTGCTTTTTTGAAAATTGATGATAATTTTTTCATATATTCCTTTTCTGCCAATATGATTTGTGCTGTCAAGGTAAAATTTGAACTAAACTTACCAACAGGATCTGCGGTGGTTTTACCATCTTCTAGTATGAACTTATCTGGTACGATATCAATCAATACTTTATCTTCTGGGATCTCAATATCTCTTACTTGTATGATTGCTGAAGCAACATCTCTTACAGATATGCCAGCAAATTTATCTTTTGCCTCTTTTACGATACTGTTTTGTACAATTGTTATATACTTGCCGGGTATTGTCGTATAAGCAGAATTTACGGTTAAATTTGAAATTTCCTCCACTTCTTTAATCGTTTTTGCAATTGCTATACTCAAAGCTTCTTCATCTACAATGACACCTTTTTGGATTGCAGAGCATTTACTCATTGTGCTACAAATAATTTCAATCTGATTGAAATTATTCACTTCGCCGACAAATGTACTTACTTTAGAGGTTCCAATATCGATACCAACAATTATATCCCCTATTGCCAAGTCACATTCCTCCATTTTTTATACTCTTTTAAAATCGATAGTCTTAGAATATTACATTTTTTCAAAAAAGTCAAGATTTATTGAAATATTTTTGTAATAAAATTGTAATATTTTTGTTACAAACCTGCTATCTCACTATTGAAGTGTTTTCTAAGTTACTTGTTCTCTTTTAATTTCGTTTGCACTTTATTGGTCCACTTCTCAATATAGTATCTTCGAATAATCCCTAAATTATTAAACATTCTCCAAACAAATACAAAAATAGCTGCTAAATAAATATCAACATTCAGTTTTTCCCCCAAATACGTAAGTGCCATAGACAATATCGCATTTCCAAAAAATCCAGATAAAAATATTTTTAAATCAAAATTTTTCTTGATAACAGATGAGATTCCCCCAAACACTGTATCCAATGCAGCAATAATGGCAATTGACAAATAACTTGAATACGTATATGAAATCACTGGAGCATTCATACCAATCAAAGCACCTATGATACAACCAATAATTATTGCAATATAAATCATGATTTTCCTCCTTCTATTTCCATTCTATTTATTATTTTTATGATTTCTGATAGACTCCAGGCCTGTGCACAAGTGCCACCTGGTTTATAAGGTGCTACCGAGTCATAAACTTCAGATAAATTGCCAACACACTCCTTATCATACAATTCTTTTTTGAATGTTTGATAAACGTGTTCTGTCAATTTTTCTTTTTCGATTATATACTTTTCTTTTTCAATTCGATCTTTTTCATTATCAATTATATTTTCCAAAGCATCAGCATATAGTCCTAAAAGCCACACCCAACTGATGCCTTGATGATAACTCATATCACGTTTAAAAGAATCACCTCTATATTCTGCAATATAGCCCTCTTCCTCTTTGGCTAATGTACGTAGACCATGTCTGGTTAACAACTTCTTTTTGACTGTCTCAAAAATGATTTTTCCTATCTCAGAAGCAGGTGTTATAACAGGATACGTAGTCGCTATACTGAATAACTGATTAGGCCTTATTTTTGCATCTCCTAGCACATCATATAACGATTTCTTAGCGGGATTATAAAACTTCTCCTCAAATGCCTTTTTATGCTTTCTAGCTACTGTTTTACTATTTTGTGCAACTTCTTTTTCATCAAATTTTTTGGCCAATGCCTCCACTGTTTTTAACGCATTGTACCACAAACTATTGAGTTCTACTACTTTTCCATTTCTTGGGGTGACAACATAATCCCCAATTTTAGCATCCATCCACGTGTTCTGCGTTTGAGGTGTACCAGATACGAGCAAGCCATCTTCATCAACATAAATATTGTTACCATCTAATTCAATACCATTGCTATAATTTTCTATGATATCTTTTAATTTTTCATACATATTTTGCTTAACAAACGCATAATCTTTTGTATATTTCAAAAATTTGTTAACTTGTTCAAACAGCAATAAAGAACTATCTGCACTATTATACAAAGGCTTTCCATCCGTTTCTGAATAGCCATTAGGAACCAAACCACATTGGATATCTTTTGTTAAAGTAAGCAAAACCTCTTTGGCAATATCATATCTTTTGGGAATGAGTAATAATCCTTCAAAAGCAATACAGGTATCACGTCCCCAATCCAGAAACCACGGAAATCCTGCCAAAATAGAATGCAAACCAAATGCTGGCCTATTTACAATAAATTGATCACTTGCTATGATTAAATCTTTCAAAAATGCCTGTTTGTCCTTTTCCTTCTTGTCCAAATTGGATTTTGTTGAAAATAACTTTGTGTTTGTTAAAATTTGCTCCACTCTTTTTTGCTCACTCTCCCAAATTTTGTTTGGGTCTATGGTTTCTATATCTGGTTCTAAAGAAACAATCATTACAACTTCTTTTTTCTTCTTTGGCTCAATAATAATCTCATATCGACCTGGCACACATAAATTTTCCTCTGGAAAAAAACCTCTTTCTTCCTCTTTCAAATAATACATATTACGAAATGTATCTTGCTTATGTTCCACATAATTTCCTTCACTACATTTCATATACACTGGCTGATTGTCATTTATCTCTATTTTTACCTGTGTGCTTATCTCTTGTTTTAGCCAAAATTCTTGATTTGGGGTCATATGATGAAAATCGCGAAAATTCATGATTGGAGCAATTGTCATTTTCACTTCTGTTTCATTGTCATTTTTTATTACATAATTCACAATTACTGTATTTTTTCCATATACAAGACCAATTTTTTTCGTCATTTTCACATTTTGTGCTTTGTATACAAATTCTGGATAAATCTCCTTTTGAAAACTTTCCTGGTTTTTATAACCTTCTGAAATATAATTTTTGCATAGGTTCGTATAAAAATCAAATTTCTGATTTTGAACCCAAAGGCTTTCATCTAACTTAGCTAAAATCAAATGTCTCCTGGCTGGTGGTGCCAGTGGTGCTACTAGCAATCCATGATACCTTCTCGTATTAGCCCCAATCACAGTACTGGAAGCATAGCCACCAATTCCATTTGTGATGAGCCATTCTTTTTCAATCGCATTTTCAATTTCCAATTGTTTTTTCGTTAGTTTCATTTGTGTACTCTCCTATTTATTTTTGTTTTTTAACGTTTTTTCTGATTTCTTTTTCGTTGTTTTCGTGGTTTTATTTTTTTCAAGTCTTTCAATTTCACTTGCAATTGCTCGATTTTCCTTTATTTTCGCCTCTGTATTTTGAATGGATTCGACTCTTTCTTTGTATTTTTCACTGAATTTACTTTTTCTATGAGTTTTTTTGTCTTTTACATTTTTGGTTGCTTTTTGCACAATTTCTTTCTTTTTCTGATTTACTTTTTTATCTTGCTTAATATTCTTTTTATCTTCCTTCAAAATCGAATTCAACAACAAAAATTCAGTTCCATTTTGTTGATCCTTGAATTTTAATTCATTACAAATTAATTCAATCACAGTAGAGGCAATAATTGCCGAATTATGTCTGATTTTGTCGTCTTTGATGCACGACATATCTTTTTGAATGATTTTAACCCCTAAACCAGCCGCTTTTGTGATATTAGCTTCAACAATTTCACTCCCTTCTTTGTTGTATCTTCGAACATATTCTGGAACAACTTCTCCTGTATCTACCAAACAATAATCAAATACATCTTTTCCAACATGATCCTGAATCGCTTTAATATGCTCTGCAAGTGTATAATTATCGGTTTGTCCAAATTCAGTCATAATATTGGAAACATACATTTTAATGGCTTTGCTCTCTTTCATTGCTTTTGCTACTCGTTTGATTAATAAATTAGGCAAAACATTGGTATACAAACTTCCTGGTCCTATGATAATTGCCTCTGCCTCCTGAATTGCCTCAATTACACCTGGTGCTGGTTTGCAATTTGATGGACTAATGAAAATTCGATGAATTACTTCTACTTTTTTCGAAACCATTTCTGGAATCTTATCCTTTTTCTCGACCACAGTACCATCCGTTAATTCAGCACAAATCATAATTTCATCCAAAGTAACTGGCAAAACTCTTCCATTGATATTTAATACTTCTGTACTTTTCTGAATCGCTTCTGATATATTCCCATACAATTCGTTCATGGCAGTCAAATAAATATCTCCAAAATTTAAACCTCGTAATCGTTCGTTTTGAAAATGCAAATGCATTAATTCACGCATCAAATCTTGTTTATCAGACATGGCAATAATGCTTCCTTTGATATCATCCAATGGCAATGCATCCAAAGCTTTTCTAGATTCAGTAGGAACATTTCCATAATCAGACATCGTAACAATTGCTGTAATATTATTGGTGTATTTTCGTAAACCATCAATCACTGTATTCAAGCCTTGTCCTCCACCAATAACAACAATTTTAGGACCTTCATCATACACTTTTCGGTTAAAAATTAATGATTTGATATTAACTTTTGCCTTTTTTCCTTTCACTGATTCCTGATCATTTGCTTCAATAATAATCTCTAAATTTCTTTTCTGAATAAAAATAATGCCAATCACAATCATAATAAATCCAATCACAAAAATAGCAATTACTTTCCCCAAATCCTGAAAACTCATTTCCTCTGTCACTAAAATTTGGGTAAAACCATAACATGCTAGCCCAATTCCTAGTACAATTAAAAAGATCCATCTTTTCACTTTCGCACTTGATTTAAACCATTCTAAAAAAGATTTCATTTCATTCTCCCTTCTTTTCTTCCCCCATTACAATTATTTCTAATTCAATTTCTTGCTCAAATTTCTCTTTTACTTTCTTTTGAACGTATTCAATTAATTTCAACACATCATGAGAAGTGGCATTTCCTTTATTAATAATAAATCCAGCATGTTTGGTTGAAACTTCTGCTCCACCGATCGAATACCCTTTTAAACCAGCATCTTCAATTAGTTTGGCAGTTGGTATCTGGCCTATTCTTTTAAAAGTACTTCCTGCATTTGGAAATTCTAATGGTTGTTTTTGCCTTCTTTTTTCTTTGTATTCTTCCATTTTTTGCTGGATTTCTACTTGATTTCCATAAAACAACTTTAGCTTTGTTTCCAGCAAAATCAAGCCATTTTTCTCAAAAGCACTTTTTCGATAAGAAAATTTATGTTCTTCCAAATTCAATTCCTGAATCTTTCCCCTAGAATCCATACATTTAGAACTAACTACAACATCCTTCATTTCCCTTCCATAAGCACCTGCATTCATTTTAATTGCACCACCCAATGTACCTGGAATTCCTGACATTTCCTCTAGCCCTGTTAAATTATTTTCCAGTGCAATCCAAGCCAAATTTGCTAATGTTATCCCTGCTTTGGCAGTTAGATAAGCAAAATTCTCTTTTTTCTCGATTGCATACTCCTTTTGTTCTATTTTCAGAACAATACCACGAATTCCACCTTCACGCACCAATAAATTTGTACCATTTCCAAGCACAAAATATGGAATTTTATGTTCCATTGCAATCTGCAAACAATTTTTTAACTCTTCTTCTGACTTTATTTTAATCAAATAATCCGCATTTCCACCGATTTTAAATGAAGTATGCTTGCTCATTGGTTCCTTTTTATAAACTTGATTTGGGTTAAACGTTTCTGCCAATTCTTCCATTCTTTTATCCATTCTCAATCAACCTCTATATCCTTTAATTCCAATCACTAAATGTTTCTTTATCTTCCGTTTCTTCTTTGGGCACATAAATCGTAGATGGTAAATACAGTAAATAGGCATCACTTCTTAGTTTCTTGGTTTCATTATAGACTTCTCCTGTACTATAATTTACAATGTATTCATCCTTTGCATCACTAATTCCCAATGTTGCTAGGTCTTTTGGTTGCAATCGATAGAAAAAATCTTCCTGATATTCTGGTTGATATTTTTTCAATCGCTCCAAGAAAATGTGTGCATTCTGATCATCTTCTTTGATTGTAGGAAGCTCTATTTGATCCACTTCCTCAATTTTGGTTCCTTTCCAAAAAGAAACTGGTGATGTTTCCTTCGAAACCTTAATTTGCCCTACTGCCTCTGCCAATGTATACTGCTCTAGAATGGCTTGCCTAACAATTCCAATTTCTGTATAATATTTATTATCTTTTGTTTCAGCAACACCACTATAAATAATCGTCATTCCTGTGCCAACTAAAATAAACAAGATAATCACTGTAATCGTTAGTACAACCAAAGTAATTCCTTTGTTATCTTTCATCATTTGCATTTTCTCCATTCTTAATTTCTATTTAGATACTATCATTTTTTTCATCAATTGACAAGACTTTTTCAAAAATTTATTGCGCCTCACATTCTTTCATCACACTTTCCAAGACATTTGCCAAATATTTCATACTATTATTGCACTGTTCCAATGTATTACCAGTAGCCCCTACCTCGATAATGGCGGCTCCTTTTGTCACATGTTGATTATATCTCGAATTACGCAAAATAATCGGTTTAAACAAACCAGGATACATTTCATTTGCTTTTTTTTGAATTAGAATCGCCAATTTCAAATTCTGATTCCAATTACGATGTTCCAATCCTCCTCCATCGGTTCCCATAACAAACATTAATTGAGCTACGGTCTCTTCTCCAATCTTCACACAAGGTGCATAATTGCTATTGCTTCCGTAATGCATCTCTATGAATATCGAATACACAATCTACAGCTTGATGTTTGCCAAGTGCATTCTGAATGGTTGACAAAGCCCTTGTGTATGAACCTGTGTACGCTGGATAATCATGATAGGTGGTATCATGTATTGCCTGAAAACCTTTTTCTGTCAAACAATTGGTTAATTCAGTTCCAACCCTTGCCACCGAAAAATTTAGATCTGTTGTCCTGTAATTTCCACTTGGTGCATATTGTGCATTTTCAGTTGGGGTATAACTTTCACATGTATGGGTATGATAAATTACCATTTCTTTCGTATTACTAAATTTAACATCTGGTGTTAGCATTTCTTGTGTTAAAGAATATTTCGATTCATTTTTGATTGCTACCCCTTGATACGTATCGGTATATACATCTTTTTTATTATTCGCCTCCACAACAGATGTTTGTACATTTTCATTTTCTGGTTTTGGCTCAGAAACTGTTTGAGTAGCATCTTGACTCGTTTGTACCTGCCCCTCTTGTGATACTTGCGAATCTTCAGTTGGTGCAAATTCTGTTACTTCTTCCTGATTTTCTTGTTCCATCATTTCTTCCTCCGCACCAGCAAAAAGAGCCAATTCAGCAACTAAGATTTTCTTGAATTCACTTGTAGACGTCAATTCATTTTCTTCAAAAACTTCCGAAAAACGAAGATTATCTTGAATCATACTAACTTGGCTTTGTTTTCTAAAAGTTTCTCCATCAAATTGCAAAAAACCATAATAAGCAAGTTTTACAAATTTGACTACCATAGCAACCATAACCAGCATCAAAATCAACTTCTTAATTCTCCTCATTAATGTTTTCAAATTAATAACCGCTAAATTAATCATACCTTAAATCTCCTGCTTGCATTGTATGAAAAAAAAATGAAAATATGACAAAAAGAACACATTTTATGTTTTGTCAAAATGACAAAATCATAAAACATGTTCTCTAAACTGCAAAATCTACTCCCCAGCCGTATACTTCATCGCCCAATAACCACTCAGTTCCTTCCCATTAAACGTAAACGCCTCTGGTATCTGATAACCTTCTTCTGCCTCT
>CANPFR010000026.1 GCA_947573445.1 uncultured Clostridia bacterium
TTTTGTTTAACTACCTTAATATTTTTCCTAACACCTAATCTCTTTTTAGCCTTTTCCAGTATTGAAACTATTCTTTCATCTTTAACTTCATCAAATTTTGTTACTAAAGTAATCGTAGCGTAAGAAAGTAATGTTTTTATTAATACAACAAGAAAACCAATAAACCAAACAAATGCGATAACTCTTCTGACGTAATTTCTCCATATTATATAATTATTTTTATTAGTATTATCACTCAAACTACTTTCTATATCTACATCATTCTCAGTTACATCCCATAAATTTATTAAATTATTCTTCTTTTCATTTCCAACAAATCTCACATCACTAATATCAATAAAATTATAAATACTAATCCTACTTGGAATTGTTACTGGAAATATTAATGCAATTAAAAATACAAACCAAATAATATAATTCGCATTTGGTGAAAGTCTTTTTCTAATTATTTTCTTTAGTGATAAAATGATTTTTCCAATAATTGTTGCTATAATTGTCATATAAAATATCTGATAAAAAACGGTTAAAATAAAATCACTAAATATTTTGAATCACTCCTTTACTCTATTTCATCTTCTACTTGTTGGAATAATTTCTTTAGTTCACTTTTAGACATTTCATTTGTATCCACAAAATTCAGTAACATTTCTTTTAAAGAAGCATGATATAATTGTTTAATCAAATTCTTTGTTTTTTTAACCTTGTACTCTCCTTCTCTAACAAGTGGTACATAAATATATGTTTTTCCTTCTTTTTTTGAAATTCCCACTGCTTTTTTAGCAATTAATCGACTGATTAAAGTACGAATGGTATTATCATTCCAGTTTTGATCTCCCAATTCTCTAATAATTTCTAATGAAGTGACTTCTTGTTTTTCCCATATTACTTTCATTACTTCCATTTCTGCATCTGATATTTTTATCATAATTCTCCCCCCTTTACTAATTTTACATTGGTAGTGTACACATTTTACAATAATTTCTAAAAAAAGTCAATACTTTTTTCGACAAAAAACAAGTTTTCTCAAAACTTGTTGTCAAAAAATGTCGAATTCTTTCTCTTGACATATTTTTAATTTCGTATTATATATATTTACAATTGCAAAATTCACTTTTTTGCAACGTTGTGTCGCTTTTTTGGACACAATTTGTTTTTAAAAAGTAACACAAACAAAGATGGGAGACTTTTTTCAAAACAAAAAAGGAGAGCAAAAAAAAACAATGCAAAAAAAATTCGTAGCTTTATTGGCAGTCATCTTACTCACTTTTGTTGTACCTATGACAAAAGTGAACGCAGCACCAAGTAATCGGGAAGTGCCTAAGCATAACCCAATTCAGAATGCTCTGGAACTTAATACAACAGACAGAGTATTCTATTTTCCATCAACGTATAAAACCAATTATGACAGCATTGACGTAGCAGGTTACCAGGATTGGAACTTTACCTGGCGGAGTATGCCAGAAATGTTGGAATTACAGTTAAAATGTGATACCATCTCAGCATATGCTGTTTGTGAAAACGAATCTGTTGATTACTTAACGCTTCACATCTCTGATTGGAGTAATCATGATTATGATACAGATTTTTCTTTCCCTGCAAACGGCTCACTAAGAACCCTGGCTCGCTCGCTCCCAGAAGGACTATATCAAATTTACGCTACTGGAGACTCTGATATCACTAAAACGCATCTAGTTGTTGTCTTCAGTCAATTCGACACTTCAATCATATCCTTAGAAGCGTCGTCTCCAAAACTGCTTATGTCAACAGACATCAGTCAGCAACCATTTTTGCAAAAGAGAAAAATTTATTGATGTAGTTTAAACTGTAACTTATAAACCCAGCATCTCCCGTCTTTGTACGGAGTCAGACCTCTCGGTCTGGCTCCGTTTTTCTTTTTTCTCGAAGTTTCATTTCTCCCTATTTTTCAACATTTTATTACATTTTTCTAAAAAAAATTTTATTTTTTTCAAAAAACATCTTGACAAATGTAATGAATTGTTTTAAAGTGTATTAGTCATTACGATTGTAGTCACTTAAATTAAAGGGGGAAAATTTTTTATGAATATTTTTAATTTATTTTTTAATGTACTATTACGTCAAAATTTTATGATCAATTTATTATTAGGAATCATCTTTGTAGAAATATCTATAATTTTTTTCCAAGAAATTTTTAAAACACAAATTTCGAAAAGAAATCATTTCCTTTACCTATTGATCAACACAATTGGGCTTGTTTCTGGCAAAGTCCTAGGAAACCACATTTATGGTTATAGTTTAATGCTAATTACTTCGATTGCTTTTATGATTTTTGTACTAAAACTTTCAACTTTAAAGGTATTAACCTTTTTTAGTATATTTTTAATCTTTATCTTAAATATACAATTTTACATTTTCAAAGCCTTTGGTAATCTTACTTCTTGTCAATCCTTTTTAGATATGGTTGAATTACCAATTTGTGCTATTATTTCAATTGTTTTAATGACTCTTATTGGACTTACCATTCGCCTTTGTTTACGACACTTTAAACCAGACAATCTTTTTATGCAATCCCTGAATCAATATGTCAGCTTAATAATTGCAGTATCTGGTTTTAACTTACTTGTTGTATATGCCATCTTTTTTTGTTTTTTTGAAATAATAAGCCAAAATATCTTCTATCTTTTAACACTCGATCTATATTTCTATTTTTCACTAAAAGTGCCAATACACTTATGCTATTCAAGCTATGTTAAACAAAAAATCAACAATCTCAAATTATGCAACAAAACAATTTTAAGTTTGCATGACGATACACGAGCCTTTAAGCATGATTTTCACAATATTATCCAAGCAATTGGTGGCTATATTTTAACAAACGATATGGAAGGATTAAAAAAATATTACAGTCAAATCTCAAAAGATTGCATGGGTTCTAACAACTTAGCTAAATTAAACCCTGAACTTATTAATAATCCAGCTATTTACAATATCATAGCCGACAAATATCATCTTGCTAGTAGCCATGATATTCAAATCAATTTGGATATTTTATTTGATTTAAATGAACTAAATGTAAACATTTATCAATTAACCAGAATTCTGGGTATTTTACTCGACAATGCCATTGAAGCATCTGATGAATGTCCACAAAAAAACATCAATATTGTTTTCAAACAAGACGATAAAAAACAAATGTTTATTATTGAAAACACCTACAATAACAAACAAATTTGTATTGACAAAATCTTTGAAAAAGACTATACAACCAAACCTCATAACACTGGCCTAGGATTATGGGAAGTAAAAAAAATACTCAGAAAAAATAACAATCTAAATTTACATACTTCCATAACAAATGACTATTTTTCTCAACAATTGGAAATTTACTCTGCTTAAATTTCTTGCTTCATAACAAAATTTTTTTGAGATTTTACTCTACAACAGTAGTCTGTTATGGATTTATTTATAACTTATTAAAAGGGGCTTAAAAAACTCGATTTTGTCACATAATCTATTGCGTTTTTTACAGCCCCTTTATCTCGTTCAATTCAATTAATTTATCCTCTAAAGTTTCATCTCCTGAAAGAATAATCTTTTTTCCTTCTCGGCTATCAAATTCTTTTATTGTTTTCTCAAAATTCTTTTGTGTTTTCTCAATCCACTCTAAATTTGTTCCTCTTTTTAAATATCGTTTGATGTAAATTGCTTTGCATTCTACTTTTGGATAACATAAAATATAATCCAAATTTGCCTCATCCAAACACTGTAAAATTTGCTTACCAGCTGGCACAAGAATAATATCATACTGTGATACATTTTTGACTAATTCCTGCATAAAATTTTGAGGCCACAAGGGATTTTGCTTTCTGCCTTCTTGAATCCCTTTCAATTCCTCAAAACTTTTACTTTTTATTAATTCTTTTGAATAGGTATATTTAAAAAATAAATGATCTAAATCTAATATATTTGAATATTTCTCCGCACAATATGTTTTTCCAACACCTGCAAAAGCAACTATGATTGTCGCATGTTGTCGTTTATTTTTTTCTCCAAATTGACACACTTCCATCTTTGCACTTAAATTCTCCATTTCCCTCTTTATCTATCACAATAATTTCTTCTATATTGCCTGTACAATCAAAAAATTCGCAATCTGAAAAGTCATTTCCCATATTCATTTTGATCGTTCCTCCAATAGTATCTGTTAAAACCACTGCAAGTCCTGAATCTGGATGCTCAAAATCCCCTCTTCGAATAAAACCAATCAAATTTGAATCATTAAAATAATCCACTTGTTCACCATAAGCATATAAATTTCTCGCCTCTAATATTGGATCCAAAATTTCATTTTTAGCTACCACATCTTTTTCTGGAATTCCATAATAATCCCCATAAAACACACATGGCATCCCCTCTTTTCTCAGTAAAATCAACGCATATGCCATTGGTTTAAACCAATCTGGAATCCAAGATTCTAATGCTTGGCCTAATTCTGTGTCATGGTTATCCACAAATGTTACTGCTTTTTGTGGATTAGTCGCTACTAAAGTTTCATCAAATATGGTTCGCATATCAAATTCTCCATTGCTTGTGGCTGCTCTGTAAAAATTATAATGCAATGGTACATCAAATAATCGCATACACCCTTCTGATTTTTCTATGTACTGATTCAAAATATCAATATTAGCACTCCAATATTCTCCCACCACAAATAACTCCTGATTGTTACCATCTGAAACAGCTGAAATCCACTCTGGGAAGAATTCCGAACGAATATGCTTGACAGCATCCAAACGCAAACCATCTACTTTTGTCGTTTCTAGATACCATTTTCCCCAATTTTGTAATTCTACTACTACATCATGATTATTCAAATCAATATCAGCTCCCATTAAATAATCAAAATTTCCTTTTTCTTTATCCACATTTTCATCCCAATGTTTGCCATAAAACTTGTAAATGGAAGCAGTTGATGTATTATCATCCCAATCTACACCATGAAAATGAGTCCAATTCCATTTAAAACTAGAATAAGTATCTCCTCTTCCAGGAAATGTATATTTTGTCCAAGCCTTAATGGGAATTGCCTCTGACATATTCACATTTCTATCATCCCAACTTTCTTGAATTGCCAATACTTCTTCCGTTTCGTCTGCCCCCATCTTGTGATTCAAAACAATATCAGCAATTACTTTCATGTTCTTTTTTCGAAGTACATCAATTGCTGTCAGATACTCACTTTTCGTACCATATTTAGTAGGAACAGAACCTTTTTGATCAAATTCTCCTAAATCATATAAATCATAAACTCCATACCCTACATCATTTTGCCCACTGGCTCCTTTATACGCTGGTGGAAGCCACACATAATTAATCCCTATTTTCTTCAAATGATCGCTCTCTTCCACCAAACGATTCCAATGATTGGCATCATTTGGAAGATACCATTCAAAATATTGCATCATTGTATGATTTTGGTTTTTCATTTTTTTGTTCCTCCATGTTTTTTTCTTCTTTGAGAATGATAAGCAATTTCCAATGACAAACAAGATGGTGCCAATTTATTCCCAAAATAAATTAATTTCATTAATTTTCCTGGGATAATCACCATTTTGTTTCTCAACATCTGATCTATTGCATATTTAGCAACATATTCGCTTGATAGCCCCTGTAAACTGAATTTCACATTTGCCACCTGATTAAAGTTAGTATTAACAGGACCTGGACATAACACACTAACCACGACATCTGATCCATTTTTCTTCAATTCCTTATGAATCGCTTTTGAAAGTGACACAACATAATTTTTGGTTGCATAATAAGTCGCCATCAGTGGGCCAGCCATAAATCCAGCAATTGAAGCAACATTTAGAATGTGACCTCTATTTTTCTTTTTCATTTCTGTTACATACAATTTACTTAAAATATGTGTTGATTTCACATTTGTTTCAATCATTGCCATTTCTTTTTCTAACTCTGTTTCATCAAATGTTCCAAAATCACCAAACCCAGCATTATTAATAAGAATATCAATATCTTTATGAGCCTCAAAAAGTTTTTGACAATTTTCTAAATGAGCAATATCCAGACATTCAATCTCTATGTTTGTAGTCAATTCTTTCTTTAATTCTTCTAGCAATTCTTTCCTTCTTGCTACAATAACTAAATCATATCCCAACTTTGATAAATACCTCGCCATATCCCTTCCAATTCCTGAAGATGCACCTGTTACCAATGCTTTCATGATTTCCACCTTTCTTGTTGTAAAATCCATAAATGGTTACTTATGAATTTTCCTCCTCTGTTTTGCTTTCCACTTCTTTATTCTTTACATATATCGTTTGAGTTGGATAAGCCAAGTCAATATTCTCTCGTTCCACCAATTCCAATATGTCACAATAAATTTTTTCTTTGATTCCCAAAAATTTTATGTAATCAGTTTCATTCACATACAAAAAAATCTTAATATCTGAACTATAACTAGAAATCGCATCCAAACTAACTTGAAGCGTTTCTGGCAAAACATTTGGATTATTTCTCAAAATTAACTTAATCTTTTCCACAATATTTTTAATTTTTTCAGAACTCGTATCCATACTCAAATTTAACACGAACTCAAATCTTCTACTTTTGAGTTTATTCCAATTCACAACATACTCCGAAGTTATTGTAGCATTTGGAATCGTTATAATTGAATTATCTGGTGCCTTAATACGAGTACTTCTAAATGTAATATCAATGACTGTCCCTTTATAATTACCAACTTCAATATAATCCCCAATATCAAATGGTTTATCTGTCAAAATCACTGCTCCACTTAACAAACTCTTTACTGTATCTTGTGCTGCCAGTGACAAAATCACACCACCAACTCCAAATCCAGCAACCAAACCTGTTAAGTCATATCCTAATTCTTTAATAATAATATATATTGAAACAACCCAAACAATTCCCCTTATAATTTTACAAATAAAATTATTCACAGCATCATTTTTCTTATGATTCGCATATCTTTTTAGCCATTTTGCATCCTTTGTAATAAATGAATTAATCACATTGGTTGCAAAAATAATGCAAATAATCTCAAAAATCGTATTCACATGTGCTAACGTCTGCAAGCTAATATCAAACATTCGAATCGCACAATACAATCCCAAAAAAATAAAAAAATGATTCAAAATCTTATAAGCTCTACTCTCCTTCACCTTTTTATTATGCTTTGTTATCTTAAACAAAATCTTCAAAATAATCTTCGAAAACAATCCCCTAAAAATAACAAAAATCAAAAGAATGGCAATCGCAATCTGAATATTAAAAATCTTAATCAAATCTCTCACATTAACCTGCCTAAGCAACTCACGCATCCACATATCCTCCTTTCACCTATTCTTTCCTTATTTTCCAACTTTTACTAAAATCTCCCTCATGCAATTAACGTATCGCCCCCAATCAGCTTTTACTCGCCCAATCCTCCACCAACCAAGGTGTAGAGAACAAGAAGAGAGCGTCTCTTGCCAGGAACCTTAAAGGGCAGAGACCTTTAAGGTTCCTGTATTAACGCCTCTACCCCTTATAAAACGCCTCATACGCTCTATAAGCCTCATAAACATCAAACTTACTCGTAATCTCATATGGCGAATGCATTGCCAAAACTGGCACTCCACAATCAATCACACTCATTCCGCGATTAGCCAAAACGACAGCAATCGTTCCACCACCACCAAGATCCACTTTTCCAAGTTCCGAAGATTGATACATCACACCACTTTTCTCAAAAATACCTCTTACTTCTGCAACAAATTCTGCTGGTGATTCAGAAGCACCAGATTTTCCCCTAGAGCCTGTATACTTTACAATTGTAGGGCCTTTTCCAATAAAACAACTATTGATTTTATCAAAAGAAGCTGGAAAAGTTGGGTCAAACGCCCCATCCACATCTGCAGAAATTACTTTTGAATGATGGAATACTTTTTCTAAAGCATTTGGCTTATTCTGTCCTTCTTTATTTAACAATTCTGTTATAAAATATTCAAACGTCTTTGATTCCATTCCAGTTACACCACAAAAACCAATTTCTTCTTTGTCAGTCAACACACAAACAGCTGTGTTTTTTGGTGTTCCAATATCCAAAATTCCTCTTAGAGATGTATAACAACATACTTTATCATCTTGCCCATAAGCTGCTACCATACTGCTATCTAGACCTAAACTCTTTGCCTTGTATGCTGGCACAAATTCCACTTCTGCACTTGTAAAATCAATTTCTTTGATACCATATTTATCATATAATAATTTTAACAAATTTAACTTAATTTTTTCTGAAATTTTTTCATCTTCAAATGGAATACTTCCTGCTACAATATTTAATTCTTCTCCTTGTACGCCTTCTTTTAACTTTCGTTCCATCTGTTGATTAGCCAAATGTGGCAATAAATCAGAAATTGTAAAAATTGGATCACCTTCCTCTTCCCCAATATTAACTTCGATTTTTTCACCATTTGGCTTTACAAATGTAGCGTGCATACTAAGAGGAATATTCGTCCATTGATATTTTTTTATTCCACCATAATAATGTGTTTTAAATAATCCCAAACCACTGTCTTCATATAATGGATTTGGTTTTAAATCAATTCTTGGTGAATCACCATGTGCTGCAATCATACGGATTCCATTTTCTAATGTTTCCTCTCCCATAACTGCTGCAAAAATCGTTCTGTCTCGGTTGACAAAAAATACCTTATCACCTGGCTTTAAATCTTGTTTTTCTTGCAAATCCACAAAACCATTTTTTTGCAAAATATCTTTTGAATTTTTCACAATTTCCTTTTCTGTTTTTGATAGATTTAAATAATCCATATATTCATCAGCAAACTTGAAAACTGCTTTTCTGGTCTCTTCCGACATTTCCTCCCATCCTGTTTTTTTGACATTAAATAACTCCTCTTTTAATTTTTGAGTTTCTGTGTTTTCCATTCTTTTTCTCCTTTCTTTATGTTTGTAGTCTATTTCCTACAAAATTGTATAAATCACATTTTCTTTGGCAACTTCTTTGGAAGAAAAGGCATAAGCTGATTTTACTTTTTCTACCAACTCATCTATTTTTTCCGCTGTACTGGCATGAATATAAGCAAGACATTCTCCATTTTCTACAAAATCACCCATTTTTTTATTTAATAAGATGCCTACTCTTCGATCGATTTCATCTTCCTTATTCTTCCTTCCTGCCCCTAATTCTATACTTATTTTTCCAATTTTTTCAGCACTTAGTGCTTTCACCCATCCTTTTTCATCTGAAAGAACTGGAACAATGATAGGTGCTTTTTCTAATCGATTCAAATCATATAAATATGCTGCATCTGCTCCTTGTTTTTGTGCCAATTCCACAAATTTGTGAAATGCTTTTCCTGTATGAATCACTTCCCATATCTCATTTTCCAGTTGTGCATCACTTTCTTTCCTGTCTGCTAACTTAAGCATTTGTATGCACATTGTAATAACAACTTCTTTCAAATCTTCTGCCATCTGGCCATGTAAAGCTTGCACTGCTTCTATTAATTCCAATGTATTTCCAACTGAATATCCCAATGGTTGTTCCATTTTTGAAATAACACAACAAATTTTTTTGTCTTTTCCTTGCCAAATTTCTTTCATCGCTTTGGCTAACTTTTTAGCTTGTGAAACATTTTTCATAAAAGCTCCAGAACCATATGTCACATCTAATACAATTCGATTAGCTCCAGCCGCCATTTTTTTACTCATAATACTAGAAGCAATTAGTGGTATACTGTCAACTGCTGAAATGCTATCTCGCAAAGCATATATTTTTTTATCAGCTGGTGCTAAATCAAATGTTTGAGAAATCAAACTGATTCCTATTTCTTTGACATTATTTTTGAATTCTTCAATTGAAATATCGGTTCGATAGGCTGGTATTGATTGCAATTTATCAACAGTTCCTCCTGTAATCCCAAGACCTCGCCCACTCATTTTAGCAATAGGAACCCCCAGACTTGCAATAATGGGAGAAATAATTAAAGTTACTTTATCACCAACGCCTCCTGTGCTATGTTTATCAACTACATAATCTGATATATCACTTAAATCTAGTGTTTCACCAGAATTCGCCATAGCCATTGTCATTGCCAAAATTTCCTCTTGGTTCATGCCATTTAGGCATATTGCCATCAGCAAAGCAGCGGCTTGATAATCTGGAATTTCTCCTTTCGTATAACCTTGAATAAAATATTCAATTTGCTCTCCTGTTAATTCTCTTCCCTGTCTTTTTTGCTCAATGATTTCAATTATATTCATACTTTTCTCCTTCTTTTGTTTTCTCACATTCTAAATTGTCTCCATAATCCTTGCATTTGGCACAATTTTTCGTTTGGTTATTTGAAATGCCTCTTGCAAATTTTGGGTTGCCCCTGTGACTTTGCTTTCATCATTTGTGTGAATATAAGCCACGATTTCTCCAGAATTTACAACATCTCCTATTTTTTTGTTCAATACAATTCCAGCAGAACGATCAATTTCTGTTTCACGATTCATTCTACCTGCCCCTAAATAAACTGCAATACTTCCAACTAAATCAGCATCAATTCTCTCAACATAGCCATTTTCTGAACTGTACACTGGCATTACCCATTGTGCCTTTTCAAATAAGTCTGGATTTTCAATATAAGTTGTATCTCCACCCCCAACAGCGATCATTTGTAGAAATTTTTCATACGCTTTTCCATTTCTCAATACTTCTTTGATTTGATCTTCCTGCACTTTTCTATTCTTGTTTCCAGTGGCTAGTGTTAATATTGCACTTCCTAGTGCCACAATTGTTTCACCTAAATCCTGTGACATCTTTCCTTTGAGTGCTTGAATTGTTTCTATCATTTCTAGGTTATGGCCAATTGTATGCCCCAATGGTTCATTCATATTCGTTATCACACACCCAATTTGTTGATTTAACTTTTTACCTAATGTTTTCAAAATTTTGGCTAATCTTCTGGCTTGTTCTTTGGTTTTTATATAGTTTCCATTACCATAGGATATTTCAAAAACAATTTTTTTATTCCCCGTTGCTCGTTTTACACTCATTAGACTCGCTGCAATCATTGGAATACAATCCGTACAAGCAATTTCATTGCGAAGCTTATATAATTTATTTTCTACTGGATTAATATTTTCCAATCGATTCAATACCCCAACACCATATTCTTTTATATGATTTTGAAACAAATCCATTGAAATTTCTGTATGATAACCTGGCACCGATTCCAATTTGTCAATGGTTCCTCTTATAATTCCTCTCCCTTTACTTGCTACTTTTGCAATTGGAATACCAAGACTTGCTATCACTGGCATCAAAATTAAAGTGGCTTTATCTCCAATTCCACCTGTACTTTGCACATCAACAACTTCTTTTTTAAGTTCCTCAAAATCGATTTTTTCTCCAATATCAGCCATAGCAATTGCTAAAGACAAAATCTCATTTTCTGTCATACCATCTTTGTAAATATAACTAAGAATTGCTCCTGCTTGCGCTTCTGTCACCTCACCTTTATAATATTTGTGAACAAATAATCGAATTTCTTCTTCCGTTAACTCTTTTCTCTCTCTCTTTTTAACAATTATTGTTTTGATATCCATATTCTTCCCTCTCTTTAGTACTTTTTTTAACAGTTTCAGCAAAAATTTTTAATAAATGTCTTACGGTGCAAACCACAAGGTCCATTTTCTTTAATCATGTGAATGTGTTCAGCCGTTCCATAACCTTTATGTTTGGCGAAACCATACATTGGATAAATTTCATCCCATTCCCTCATCATGCGATCTCTTGTTACTTTTGCAATAATCGAAGCAGCTGCAATACAATAATTTTTGGCATCCCCCTTGATGACTGATATATAGGGAATTCCGCAAGTATCAATATGATTTAAAGCATCTACCATAATTACCTCTGGTTTTTTTTCCAATCCTTCTATTGCCATTTTCAAAGCCAATTTAGTTGCATTTAATATATTGATTTCATCAATCTTTCTTTGATCCACAATCCCTACACTATAACAAATTGCTTCTTCTATAATTTGTTCGTAAATTCTTTCACGTTTTTTCTCTGCAATCTTCTTCGAATCATTAACTCCTTCAATAAAAGAATCCTTTGGCATAACCACAGCTCCTACTACAACTGGTCCTGCTAGTGGTCCTCTACCTGCTTCATCAATTCCACCTATCAAATTAATTTTGTTATTTTCATATAATTTATTTTCTTCTACTTTTAATAAATTTAATCTTTCTATTTCTTTTTCTTTCAATTTTACAACCAGCTTTCATTTTTAACTATTTTGATATAAATCATTTAACCCTGTCATTGAATAATATTTAGTACCTTTTTTATAGGAAGTTCCTTTGCTATAAAGAATTTCACTATGTTCATAATTCACATAAAAATATTCTTCTCCACTTAATAAAGTTGGATCCAAACCTTGTGTTTGTAAAGTGGATACATCCCATTGATACCACTTCCAAGTAGTAAAATCCGAATTCCCAGCGTTTTGTTCTATCAATTCAATTTCTTCTGCTGACAAAAAATCAATCGTCACTTCTTGTCCAACTAAATCCGCATCATTTCCTGAAAATTGCCACTGCTCATAAATCGTCTCTGTTTTGGCTTTAACAAGTGACATATCCGAAATAATGCGACCAATTTTAATATCTTTTACAACCGAATAACCTGTATTAACAGAAACTCCTGTTAAAATAATGAGAAGTAATATCGTCATTACCAAAACAATCATTGTTATTCCTTTATTCTTTTTTAGCATAATTCCTCCAAAAAATTTATCTCTTTTAAGATTATTTTAATTAATTAATTGTATTATATCTATATAATGAAAATTTTTCAATAGAAACCGCAAAAAAAAATTTTTAAGATCATGCTATTGTAAATATTTCATTTTTAGAGTATGATATACTTATATTTTTAATATATGGAGGCGAAAAATCATGGATGATTTTAACAATCATTTTAAACAATCAAACTTTTCAAAAAATTTTAATAGTGGACGTTTTATAACTCCTTTTTTATCAGGTATCCTTGGGGCTAGTTTAGTCATTGGCATTTGTTTTGGCATACCAAATATCAAAAATACCTTATTTCCATCACAAGCGTTAAATTCTCACTTTAAAACCAATACTTCTTCCGAAATCTCCAAAGAATTAGTTGACTTGGTGGAATATTCTGATACTTCTGTAGCAGTTGCTCAAAAAGTTTTACCTTCCATTGTTGGTATTAAAATCAAATATTCTATTAATTCAGTTTTTGGTGCAAGTGAAGCAGAAGCAACTGGTTCTGGCATTATTATTAGTGAAGATGGCTATATTATTACAAACAACCATGTTGTATCAACAGAAAGCACTTCTTCTTACTATGCCATCGAAGAAGCTAGCAATATGACTGTTAATCTCTATAATGATCCAACCGAATACGAAGCAAAAATAATTGGAACAGATGCCTATACCGATTTAGCTGTTATCAAAATCGAAGCATCTAATCTGACGCCTGCCACACTAGGTAATTCAGATTCTATCAAAGTTGGTGAATTTGCGATGGCCATTGGTTGTCCTCTAGGCTTAGAAAGTACAGTTACTTCAGGTATCATCAGTGCCTTAAATAGAACCGTCACTGATGCCTCTGGAACCGAATATAACTGCATCCAAACAGATGCTGCCATCAATTCAGGAAACAGTGGTGGAGCTTTAGTCAATAGTAATGGTGAAGTCATTGGAATCAACACACTAAAACTTTCTGGAAATGGTGTGGAAGGCATGGGATTTGCCATTCCAATTAGTTCTACAACCGATATCATTACTCAATTAATTGAGTATAAAACTGTAAAAAGACCATATCTTGGTATTTCTCCTGTTGCCGTAGATGAAGATACTGCAAAACGATATAATCTTCCTACTGGAATTTATGTATATACTGTTGAAAATGACTCTCCTGCAAGCAAATCTGGTTTACAAAAAGGTGATGTTATCACAAAAATTGCTGGTGTAGAAATTGCTACTGTAAATGAGTTAAACAAAGAAAAAAATAACCATAAAATTGGTGAAACCATTTCTCTAACTATTTTTAGAAATGGAGAAAATATAGAAATCTCCCTTACTTTAGAAGAAACGCCTGTCCAATCAGAAAATTCTACAAGCAATGAAGAAATTGAAGACTCTTTGTTTAATCGAAATAACAATAATAATCCTAATCAAAATAATGGTTCGATTTTTGATTTCTTTAATTGGTAAAAGAGAAAATTACTGTTTCTTTAAAAATAAAACAAAAAGAGATTTGAGTTAAAATTACAACTCAAATCTCTTTTTGTTTATGGACTTTTTTACGAGTCCTCCTGCCATATCAACTTCGATATGGCAGGCCATTGCTTATGCCATCAAATTGGGACGACAGAACTTATTCATATATTCTGAAAAATCCCTGCCAACAAGGAGATCGCAGTACCTTCCCGTGATGGCCATCATCATCTCTTCCTCTGGAGATAAGTTCATATTCCGCCAAACTACTAAGCATTTGGTACCATCCAGAATAACATAGTTACCCTTCTGATTGTTTACCCTTCCTGCAACAACATCCTCTCCGATACGACCTGTGAGAATATAACCATCACGCAGATTGCCCTTGAGTGACCAATCTGTAATGATTGGAATTCCTGTTTCCGTTGCCAACAGGATCTCTTCATAATCTGGATGCATCTTGCCAAGGAGGTATACTGACCCCGACTCGGTAAAAGCACGTCCGTCTTCAATACTCACAATCGGCGAAGTCATGACTTTCGATCCGTCTTCGAATCCCTTCCGGCCGAAAACCATACCACCTAACGAATAGTTAATCCCTTTCTTGGAAATAACTACCCTTTTGTGATCCGTTGTTCCCCAAAAAAACTTTTCCATTTTCATAGCCATCTTGTTTCCCCTTTCGTTGTTGAAATTTTTTTGTTTTTGGCAATGTTTCTTATAAACCAACATCAGTTACAGTTTTATTATATCATGTTTTACATAAAATGTCAAGCTTTTTATTATTTTTTTTCTGTAGTTAAAAATGCTGTATAATTATTCTGATAAAAATAAAAAAGAAAGGTTGTTGAGCATGATGAGAAAAAAATAACTATTTTTATTCTTACTGCAATGCTAGTAGGAATCACTGCTTTCTTACAGGTAACATTTTTATGGAAAGGTGAAGTTTTTGAAAGTGTAATTTATAAAAGTCCAAACCTAATTATCCAAGAAGTACAAAGATGAAAAGAAAATCATTCATCATGATCCACTTATGGTTTTACCAGATATCAAATTCTGGCAAGGTGACACTGTGTTATCTGTTTACTAGATACCAAATTATTTTAACTTCTTAAATTCACTAAAAAATATTCTTTAATGGCTCTGCCATTTTTTTTCAAAACATATTTTGCTTTTGGAACTTCCAATTCTGTTATTCTTCCTCAAAATTTTCTAAAAATTCTTCTTTTAATTCTGAAGTAATTTCAAGATCAGTGTTCATATCTTCTATTGCTTGATCAAAAATAGCTAATTTATCTGCCTTTTCATATAACAGAACAGCAAGTTCAAAAGCCTCTGTTTCAGTAATATCATCTTCAATTTCTTGGAATGGAGAATTGGTTTTATTTTTGTATAAATAGGTAATAATTTTTCCATCTGAAAAAACTAGTGTTTTCACAGCTCCTAACTTTGTTTTATCATCATAAAACATCATAAATTCACATAACCTTTCATTCAATCCCCAATCAAATATTGTCCCATCATCACCATTCATATAGTATATTTTTCCATTTTCTTCTAAATCTGACCATTGAATTTCCGGCAAAAATGTTTCTACATTCTTTTTCATCTGTTTTGAAATCCTCATTAAAATATTGTTCATTTATATCCTCCTCCTTCTTTTATTCCTAACTATTGTACTACATTTATTCCCATATGACAAGTAAACAAATTTTTATTTATTATTTCTTTCCTTCTATCTTATCAAAGAATTATCATTAGCTTATTGAGCCTATTTTATTATTAAATTAAATTTAAAAATGAAAAGTTTTTGTAATTTTTTTTATTTGCTTGACATATAATGAAATATAAGCTATAATAAATAAGCACATGAGTCGTGATATTGATAATTTACCAAGACAGTTTGGTTCAAAGCGATTTATCATATCAGTATAGCAGGAGGAAGTTATAACATAAAACGGCGATATAGCCAAGTGGTAAGGCACGAGTCTGCAAAACTCTGATCCCCGGTTCGAATCCGGGTGTCGCCTCCAACGACGTATCTGTTCGAACTAATTGAACAGATAGATATGAAAATCAATCAGTAAAATGGTTGATTTTTTTGTTTGCAAAAAAATCATCCTAATTCTATATGGAAAGGATGGTGCTTGATATGAAGATAATTAAGCAAGAACTAGAATTTGAGGGATGTCTAAAACAAAGACTTGAATTTATATGTGAGTTTTCAAAAGTTACTCCTACCTTTATCAATGGTAGTATTAGAAAATTAGATAAAACTAATCTTACATATATTGAGCCACATAGAGTGATAATTAAGAACATTACTTTTTTAATTTTTAATTATTCAAATGATGTGTATATTTCAAATTTGACTAAAAAGATTAAATTATCAGAGTTAGAAGAATATTTGAAGAACATATAATTTGTAAATAATTGACATTTCTTTAAATCGTGATATAATATAGGCAATAAATTATGTATAGCTGTCCGTCAAGAGCTATATAATTATGAGTACTTTGAAAAAATTATATTATATTGCATTA
>CANPFR010000027.1 GCA_947573445.1 uncultured Clostridia bacterium
TAAATTATTGGCAGCAGCCGTTATTTTGATCATAACAGAGGCATTTACGTTGATGTATTTTATTATTTTAAAATGTTTTGGAGACCCCTCTTTGAAGGTGGCGTTTAGTACTTTATTTGGATTTTTCTTGCTTAGCTTGGCCTATCTTGCCTTTGGCATGTTTGCATCTTCCATTACAGAAAGTCAAATTGTAGCCTATTTCTTGACAGCAGGAGCTTTTTTGCTAATGTGGTTTTTGCCAGATATCAATTCAAATTTTGAGATGTTTTCTTTGATTAGTATGTTTGACAAATTTCCAAGGGGATTGATTACAATATCAGAAGTTGTTACATTTGTGTCCTTTGCAGTTTTGTTTGTGTTGCTTACAATTATTGTTTTGCAAAGAAGAAAAAGTGTGAAGTAGAAGGGAGAAGAGAATGGAAAAGGAAGAAAAATCAGAAGTTAAATTTTCCGAAAAATTTGCGTTAAAATTTAGAAAAGTCGTGATTGTAAGTAAATTGTTTACAATACTTACAGTTCTTGTATTAGTGGCTGCTTTTATTGGATTAAATTTGTGGATTCAATCCTTGGAATTGCCAGAAATTGATGTTACAGCGAATCAATTGTATACATTATCAGAAGCTTCTAAAAAGGCATTGGAGACTTTGCACCAAGAGGTAAAAATATATGTTTTTGGAATAGAGGAAAATGATTCTATTGTAGGATTAATCAAACAATATTGTGAAGCAAATGATAAAATCACCTATGAGATGTTATCCAATGAGACAAATCTTGCTAAAGTGCAAGAATTTGAATTGGAGGATGGTTATTCAATCGTTGTTTTGGAATCTGGAGAAAGCAAAAAGATCATTGACACAAAATCAGAATTCCATAGTTATGATTATACTACGTATGCTGAAGTAGATACAACAGAGCAAACGCTGACAAATTCAATTTTGAGTTTGAGTACAGAAAATAAACCAAAAGTTTATTTTGTGGAGGGACATGAGGAATTTAAAGTTAGTCCAGATGGCAATTCACAAGCAGAGTTGGGTGTGGTATCAACGTATTTGAAAAATGAAGCATTTGAAATTGATACATTAAATTTGATGTCAACGGGAAGTGTTCCAGAAGATTGTGATGTTTTGGCGATTATGTCACCATCAACTGACTTTTTGGAAAATGAAGTGCAAATGGTACTAGATTATATTAACAAAGGTGGAAATTTGCTTTTAACAAGGGATGTATTAAATCAAGAGTTACAATTGGTTAACTTTCAAAAAATATTAGATGTATATGGTGTTAGTGTGGAAAATGGATATATTTTGGAGGCAGATAGCAATCAGACTGTTTCAAATTATCCTTATGTATTTCGTCCACAAGTGTCAACTTCTAATGCGATAACAGCTGATATTTCGTCAGATAGTTATATGTGGCTTGCATATTCGGCAAAATTAAATTTTAAATCAGATGAAGAATTAGGCAATTTGAAAGTAACCAAAGAAGAGTTGCTTGGAACGACCGATGGGGCTGTTTTTATCAACGATTTTTCAGCAGACTTAAATACAGCAGCAGCGTCTAGCCAAAAAGGCCATTGTACAATTGCAGCACAAGTAACCAAAACGATTTCAGAAGGAAATACGACGGAAAATAATACAGAAGAAAATACAGAAAATGCAGAAACAGTGCAATCAAAATTAATTATTTCAGCCAATGGTCAATTTATGACAGATTATATTGTATCTGAGTTGAGTAGCCAATATCCATTGTCTTATTTGGGAAGCAATAAAGATTTTGCGATTAATGCGATTTCTGTTTTAGCAGAAAAGGAAAATGGTTTGACCATCAGAAAAGATATGGCAGGAACTTCTTATGTATTTACAGCCACAGCAGAGCAAAATAAAATTGTTTTAGTTGTGATATTTGCAGTACCAATTGTGATTTTGCTAATTGGAATTGTGATATGGAAACAAAGGAAGAAGAGAAAATAGAAGAAAAAGTGAAGTATGAACCCCCTTTGAAGTTATTTTATGGAAATAACTTCAAAGGGGGGATTTTAAAATAAAAACAAAAAAGACTTTGAAAGTCTTTTAAATGGTAGCCATTTTACTTATTACTGTTTATGATGGAATAGAATGGTTTATTTTTAGAAAGTCCGCTTTTTTGTTCACCTGGGTAATTTATTTATCTAATAAATCAGAATGCGAACCTGTTCTAAGAGCAGTTAAAATCAATTCTTGTTTATCTATTGAATAGATTAAAAGCCAATCTGGTTGTATATGACATTCTTTGCACCCGTTTATAATTACCAGTTAAATAATGGTCTCTATATTTTTCTGGTAAAGGTTCATTATTGGCTAGTTTCTCGACAACGTCGTGTAATCGTTTCATATTTAAGCCACGTTTTTTCATTAATTTATAGTCTTTTTTAAATAAATTGGTATATTTAACAATTAACATTTTTTAGTCCTCTTTTTCTAAATCTTCCCACATTTCATTTAAATCTGTATAACTTTTACTCAAGTTGATACCTTTTTTAGCTTCTTCAATGGTTTCTATCGTTTCTTTATTTAGTTTAGGTTTTTTAATAACAAAAGGAATACTATCTGTTAATACAATTTGCTTTAAATAGATTGTGATAGCTTCAGCTAGATTCATACCTAAATCATTCAAAGTTGTTTCAACTTCTTTTTTTAATTCTGGTTCAATTCTTATATTAATATGATCTGTTTTAGCCATTTTCAACACCTCCATATATTTTATAATTACATTGTATCACATTGTTATTACATTGTCAATACCATTATATTATTATTTGTGAATAAATGTGATAGTATCCTAATTTTTTTCAAAAAATATATCTTATATTTATAAATTTTAAAATAAAAACAAATTTATAAGCTGGTCAGAGTGTTTTTGCAGGAACTTTTAATAAATGCTGATAAATTAACAATTACACGACACACAAAAAAGCATATTTACATTGTATAATAAAAATAGTTATTTTACAAGAAGTGGCACCTATTCAGGTGTCACCTTTGCCTAACAACTGGGTTTTTCAAATGTATGCTGTCCGTTCCTATTAAAATATATCGGTCTGCCATCGAATTCACCCTCTACCCACTCTTCGTTTGGGTTTTGTTTGAAAAAATCAGATGCAAACTTAAACACATCCAAAACATTGTTTCCCCACTTAACTTTAGGTAATTGTTTCATGTCCATTTTCCTCCTGTTAATCAAAATTTTAAAACTATTTATATATTATAATATAATTATACAATATTTTACGTAAATTTGCAAGCATAACTTTTTTTCTATCAGTGGAAATATGCTTTATTCAGAAATAAAAAATCAAGACCGTAAAAGCCTTGATAACACTTGGTTTTATTTGGCAGGGGTAGAAGGATTCGAACCCTCACAGGCGGTTTTGGAGACCGATGTGCTACCATTAACACTATACCCCTATGAAATTTACGATACTATTATATACGATATCAAGTTATAATGCAAGCGAAATTATAAAAATAATTAATTTTTTTTAAATCAAAGATGGATGGTAAAGCTTAAGTGATTATTCCACAGATAAAATGATCAGATTTGGTATAAAGAATGAAAAATTGGAAAAAAATACAATCAATAGTTAGGAGAAATGAGATGAAACTCTGGATTGTTATTGTTCTAGGCTTATTTTGGGCTTTTTGGACTGCCAAATTGAAAGTTAATATAGTATCTTTAAAGAAAGGGAAAAACTTGTCTAGCATTGAATTTGACGTGAAATTGGGTGTGTATTTGTTTGGATTTGTCAAAATTTTAGGAATTTCACTAAGAAGAGATGGGATTCATGTTTTGGGATTTGCATTTCCTTATCGCAAATGGAAGATGAAGGAAGAACGAAAAGAAATTTTGAAAAGTGTTTTCCAATTAGACTTATTAAAAAGTTTGAACATCCAATTGGAAAAATGGAATCTTGATTTGAAAATTGGAACTGAAGAGGTGGGTATGACAGTTTTTTCAGTGTTTTTTATTTCCACCTTAATCAGTGCTTTATTAGCCAAAAATGGAAAACAAAACACTTCTCAAAAGTACCATTACCAAATTAGACCAGTTTACCATAAAAATATGTTGGAATTTGACTTTTCTGCGCAAATCAGTATGAGAATATTGGCTGGTATGAGATTTTTTAAAGTCATGAATCAGCACAGAAAAGAGAAGGAACAAGACACGATTTCACGTAAAAAAGTTCCACTTAAAATTTAGAAATTTTGTATAAAAAAATGGTTTTGGTTTATACTATTTTTAAAAATAGACAAAAATAGATAACACTAAGAAAGAAATAAAACATGTCTTTTATTTTAAAAATTTAGGAAAGTGAGTGTGGAAAATATGAATGAAGCACATCCAATAGAAGGATTGATGAAAAGTGCAATGAATAGTATTAAGGACATGGTTGATGTCAATACAATCATTGGTGAGGCAATTGAAACAACGAATAATATGGTAATTATTCCCATTTCAAAAGTATGTTTCGGTTTTGCAGCAGGTGGTAGTGAATTCAATAGCGAAACAGTCAATGAATATAAAAGGAAAGAGAAAGAAGAAGAGGCCAAATATCGTTTGCCATTTGGTGGTGGAAGTGGTGCTGGAGTAAGCATTAGCCCAGTTGCGTTTATTGTTGTAATGCAGGATTCTATTAAAGTGTTACCAATTGAGCATACATCTGCAATAGATAAGTTAATTGATTATGTTCCAGATTTAATGCAAAGAATTAATACCATTGTTGATAAAAATATGGATATGAAACAAAAGGAAAAAGAGCAATCAGAACAACAAGAACAGAAGGAAACAGCTAAGCCAAAAGAAAAAACTAAAGTAGAAATTGATTATGATGTAAACGTTGTTCCAAGCGAATATTTAGAGGATGAATAGAACGGATAGAAACACTTACAAAATGGTAAGTGTTTTTTCTTGCCAAAAATTTGTTTTTCCGATATAATAGACTAAAAAATGGGGGAAGGAAAAATGGATTTAAAAAAAGAAGTGCAATATATCAAAGGAGTAGGACCATCGAGGGTTAAATTACTGCATAAATTAGGAATTGGTACATTAGAGGATTTGATTACGTATTATCCGCGTGAATATGAGGATAGAAGTAAACCTAAAAATATTGCTGAAGTGTTAGATGGTGAAGAATGCTTAATTTCAGCATTTCCTGTTCGGACGAATGAACGAAATTCGCATTCGTGGTAATCTTACTTTGTGTAAATTAATGGTAAGAGATGAAACAGGAACCTGTCAAATAACGTGGTATAATCAACCCTATTTGAAAAATGTGTTTCAGCAAAATCAAAGGTATAAGTTTTATGGAAAAGTGAAAAATTCCTATGGTAAAATAGAGATGCAATCACCGATCTATGAAAGTGAAGAGGTAAATCGAAATACTGGAAAAATTGTGCCAATTTATCCACTTACTTTTGGCCTTTCCCAAAACACGATTCGAAAAATCATCGAAAATGGGATTCATGAAGTGAAAGATAAGCTTCCCGAGACGATGCCAGAATATTTTATGCACCAATATCAGTTATATGATATTAACACAGCCATTGAGCAAATCCATTTCCCTAACGATTTTGAGCATTTTAAAAAGGCAAGAAAACGATTGGTTTTTGAGGAATTGCTGTCAATGCAATTGGCACTTTTGCGTTTAAAAAATAAGTATGAAGTGCAAAAACAAGGCATTTGTTTTGATAAAAATGTTAACATTTCTGAATGGATCAATCAGTTGCCATTTTGCTTAACAAATGCCCAACTTAGGGTTTTAGAAGAAATCGAGCATGATATGGAAAGTGCTAAACCGATGAATCGTCTGTTACAGGGGGATGTTGGATCTGGTAAAACAATTGTGGCATTGCTAAGTTGTTATAAGGCAGTAAAATCTGGTTATCAAGCAGTTGTTATGGCTCCAACGGCTATTTTGGCAACCCAGCATTTGGAATCTTTTACAGAGATTTTGGAAAATGCTGGAATTACTTGTGAATTATTGGTTAGCGGAATTAGCAAAAAGAAAAAAGAAGCAATTTTGGAACGACTTGCTAAAGGCGAAATTGATATTTTAATTGGGACACATGCAGTTTTAGAAGAAAATGTGGTATTTTCTAAATTAGGTTTGGTTGTAACAGATGAACAGCACCGTTTTGGAGTTCGTCAAAGAAGTATGATTGCAGAAAAAGGGGAGAATCCAGATGTTCTAGTTATGACAGCAACACCGATTCCAAGGACTTTGGCATTGATTTTGTATGGTGATTTGGATATTTCCATCATTGATGAACTTCCACCAAATCGTAAAAAAATTGAAACATATGCTGTTAAAAAAGACATGGAGGCTCGTGTGAATTGCTTTATTGCTAAAAATATTGAGGAAGGGAGACAGTGTTATGTGGTTTGTCCCTTGGTAGAAGAAAACGAAGAAATTAATGCCAAATCGGTGATGGAATTGGCGGAAGTCTATAAAAATCAAGTTTTCACTCAGTATCGTGTGGAATATTTGCATGGAAAAATGCGTCCAAGAGAAAAAGATGAAATTATGGAACGTTTTAAAAATGGTGAAATTGATATTCTCATTTCTACCACAGTGATTGAAGTTGGAGTCAATGTGCCAAATAGCAATTTGATGATCATCGAAAATGCAGAACGATTTGGGTTAGCACAATTGCATCAACTGCGTGGGAGAGTGGGAAGAGGAGAATATCAATCATATTGTATTTTGAAGTATCAAGGAAATTCGAGAGTGATTCAGGAAAGGATGAAAGTTATTTCTGATACAAATGATGGATTTGTGATTTCAGAAAAGGATTTGGAATTACGTGGTTCGGGGGAATTTTTTGGAACCAAACAACATGGAATTCCAGAGTTTAAAATTGCAAATTTATTTGAAGATATTGAAGCATTGAAGGAGATTCAGGCAATTGCTTTAGAAATTATAAGCCAGGATCCACTTTTGGAGAAAGAGGAGAACAAAAATTTTCAATTGTTAGTGGAAAAGAACTTTCATGGTAGAATTGAGATTTAAAATAAATTTTTTTGAAAAAATATCACAAAAATATTGAAATTCCATTAAGATATAGATATAATAGAAAAATAGAAAGAAATTTGGGGGAGGATGAAAACAGTGAGAAAATATTTTGGGACGGATGGTATTAGAAGAATTGCTAATTTGGAGCTTACACCAGATTTGGTATTTCGTGTAGCTAAAGCAGGAGCCTATGTTTTAACCAAACATTCCAATCATGTTCCTACGATTTTGATTGGAAGAGATACCAGAATTTCAGGAACCTTAATTGAAAGTGCCATGACGGCGGGATTTTTAAGCTATGGAGCGAATGTAAAATTATTGGGAGTAATGCCAACACCAGCAGTTGCCTATTTAACAAAAAAATTAAAGGCTGATGCTAGTGTTGTGATTTCAGCTTCTCACAATACATTTGAGTTTAATGGAATCAAATATTTTAGCAATCAAGGAATGAAAATTCCAGATGAAATCGAAGAAGAAATTGAGGAAATAATTGATTCAGAAAAATTGTCTACTTTAATGGCAGTAGGTGATAAAATTGGGGTAGCAGAAGATAGTAGTAAATATCTTTATGAATATGTCCAATTTTTCAAAAATATTTTTGGAGAAGAATTGAAAAATCGTTCTTTAAAAGTGGCAATTGATACAGCCAATGGTGCAACTTCAAAAGTGGCTGAAATGGTTTTTTCGGAATTGGGGATTCCATTTGAAATCATCAATCATCATCCAGATGGTGTAAACATTAATGAAAACTGTGGTTCTACCTGTTTACAAACAATTTCTGATTATGTAAAAAAGAATGGATTTGATTTAGGAATTGCTTATGATGGAGATGGAGATCGTTGTTTGGCAGTTGACGAAGAGGGCGAAATGATGGATGGCGATATTATTATGGCCATTTTGGCGGAATATTTAAAAGAACACCAAAAATTGAACCAAGATTCCTTAGTTGTAACAGTTATGAGTAATCTTGGCTTGAAGAAGTATAGTGAAACAAACAAAATAAATATGGTTTCAACAAAAGTAGGGGATCGTTATGTTTTAGAGGAAATGTTAAAAAATGGCTATAATCTTGGAGGTGAGCAGTCAGGTCACGTGATTATGTTAGATTATAATCCAACAGGAGATGGCATTTTGACTTCTCTTATGCTTATCAGAGCCATTTTACATAAAAATAAAAAAGCATCAGAAATGAGAAAAATCGTAAAAATCTATCCGCAAGTGTTGATTAATGCGAAAGTTTCAAGTGAAAAAAAGTATGATTATGAAATTGATCCTGAAATCAAACAAAAAATCGATGAATTAGAAAATGAGTTTTCAGGAAATGGAAGAGTTTTGATTCGCCCTTCAGGAACAGAACCAAAAGTTAGAGTTATGATTGAAGGTGAAGACCAAATGTACATTACACAAAAAGCCCAAGAATTAGTCGATTTAATCGAAAAAAAATTGAAATAAAAGGGGAAAAGTATGCCAAAAAAAGATGAAAAAGGGGCACAAACAGTAAGATATTTGGAAGAAAAATATCCTGCTATATTTCAAACCCATGGCTTGGAAAATGAGTTAGAATCGTTAGATGCGATTAGCTTAAAAGAGTTCTTAGAACAGGAACAAACGAGCGGGTATGAGAATGACGAAAAAGAATTAGAACGAATGTATCTGGTGATAAGTCATAAAAAAAAGATGGCTGTTATGATAAATATTAATAAAGAGGGTAAAATACCAGAAGGCCCAATTGGTATCTATTATTTAGAAGGTCATGAATGCGAATATGAATTTAGACTTACGGATGAAGTCTTACGAAAAAAAGTCAGAGAATCGATCAAAAAATATGCAAAAGACACCATGACTCCACAAGAAGAAGAGAAAATGATTGATCAATTGGTAGCTCAAAATCTAAGTCAAATACCTGCATTAATGGAACTCGATTTGAAACAGTCACTAGAGCAAGAAGTGCGTCTTTTGGTGGAGGCTAAAATTGATGAAAAAAACCACGAAAACGGTATTTCCCAAAAGAAAAGAAAAGAGCTTGAAAAAGGAGGGAAAGATAATCCCAAAGAACAGCCACTAGAGCAAGAGGAAGATACACAAGTCTTACCAGAAGATGTTGTAAAAGCTGTTATGAAACTGGGAATTACCAACATAAAAGGCTATTTTTATACACACCCGAAACAGTTAAGTGATAAGCTCGATTCAATTGCAGTTAATGAAAATGGGGGAAAAGTTTTAATTTTGCAAGTTGCCAATGGAGCCAATCCAACTGGTCCAGATCGATATTTTGGTATACAAGATGAGAACCTAATGTTGTATGGCACGCAAGACAAGGAAATTGAGCAATTAACACAAACTTCAGGAGTTCCACCAATAGATGGAAAACTGATTGAGCCACTGAAACAAAAGGAGCCAACTTATGTTGAATTTTCAGATACAGAAGGCATGTTAATTGAGGAAAAGCTGAAGGAAAATATGACACTTTCCATACAAGATTTAGTGAATTATCAAAAAGAAATCGAAACATTGTTGGAACAATATTCTAAAAATGTAGTTGCTATCGAAAGGAATGAATTGATAGAGGGACAAAATAAAATCAAAATGCTTCAAGAAAATGATGAAAATTTTAATCGATTAAATGAAACGGTAGCCAAAAAATATGGAATTAATTTTCAAAATGTTCAAGCGATTAGTTTGCAAGCAAAAAAATATACAAATGAGGTACAAGAGGAAGTGCAAGAAGAATGGGAGGAAGATTTATATGATGAGCATGGAGTACCGCAACCACCAGGGAAAAGATTAAGAGGAATCTAATTTAAAAATATACAAAGGAGGGAATGAAAATGGAGAATGTTTTTTTAACATCAAGCCCAATTATGGCAGTGCTACTTACGTTTATTACAGTTATTTTAATCATAGTAGGAAGGAAATTGGAATTACCGTATTTTCCAATTATGATTGTGGTGTATAGTTTATCATTATTGATTTATCACACAATTTGTATTAATACACTTTCAATTACAGATGTATCACCACTTTATTTTTCAATAGCAGTGGATTTGGTGATGTTGTTACTAGGATTTATTACTTATTTGTGGATTGATGATATCGCTGCTAAAAATAAAAATTTAAAAAGCTATAGTGATGCCTTGTCATGGTTCTGGGACAAGTTATAGTTTTTTTACCAGAGGAAGGATAGAAAAATATGCAAAACAAAAAATTTTATATCACAACACCAATTTATTATCCAAGTGGGAAATTTCACATTGGAACTGCTTATGCAACGACATTAGCAGATACAATCAAACGATACAAACAATTAAAAGGGTATGATACTTATTTTTTGACAGGACTGGATGAGCATGGTCAAAAAATTCAAACAGTGGCAGAAAAAAATGGTTTGACTCCACAAAAGTTTGTTGACCAAATGGCAGATATTTGTCAAGATTTATGGAAGAAAATGGATATTTCCTATGATGATTTTATTCGTACAACAGAAGAACGTCATGAAAAAGCGGTTGATAAAATTGTAGAAAAATTTTTACAAAATGGAGATATTTATAAAGGGCAATACGAAGGTTGGTATTGCATGCCTTGTGAAACGTATTTTACAGAAACGCAATTAGTGGAGGGAAAATGTCCAGATTGTGGTAGAGAAGTTAATTTGATGAAAGAAGAATCGTATTTTTTCAATATGAAAAAATACCAAGATTGGCTGATTCAATTTTACGAACAAAATCCAGATTTTATTGTACCAGAATCTAGAAAAAATGAGATTTTTAGCAATTTTATCAAACCAGGTTTAGAAGATTTATGCATCAGTAGAACAACATTTGATTGGGGAATCAAAATGAAACATGATCCAAATCATGTTTTGTATGTTTGGGTTGATGCTTTGACCAACTACATTACAGCACTTCGGTTATGCTTCTCAGGATAATGCCTTATTTGAAAAATACTGGCCAGCAGATTTGCATATTGTTGGAAAGGAGATCATTCGTTTTCATGGCATTTATTGGCCGATTTTCTTAAAAGCATTGGATTTGGAATTACCAAAGAAAATTTATGCTCATAGTTGGCTTATTATGAAAGATGGAAAGATGTCCAAATCGAAAGGAAATGTAATTTATCCAGAAATGTTAATTGAACGATATGGACTAGATGTTTTAAAATATTACTTACTTCGCACAATGCAATTTGCTACGGATAGTATTTTTACGCCAGAAGATTTTGTGGATCGTTATAATTTTGATTTGTGTAACGATTTAGGGAATTTACTGAATCGAACAATTGGCATGATGAATAAATATTTTGATGGAAATATACCAACCAAATGGAATGAGTCAAACGATGTTGATGCTGATTTAGAAGAAATGACCTTCCAGCAAATTGATGAATTTGAAAAGAATATGGAAACATATGCGATTTCCAATAGTTTAGCAAGTATTTGGAAATTGATTGCAAGAACGAACAAATACATTGATGAAACAGCACCTTGGTTATTGGCCAAAGAAGAAAATAAGGAAAAACTAAAATCAGTGATGTATCATTTGGCTGAAAATCTAAGGAAAATTGCGATTTTATTAAAACCAGTAATGCCCGAAACGGCTCAAAAAATGTTTGAGCAATTAGGCATTCTTTCAGAAAATCTTAAAACTTGGGAATCTCTAAAAGAGCAACAGGTGATTCCACAAGACACCAAAGTTGTCTCAAAAGGAGAACCATTATTCATGCGAAAAGATAGACAAGAAGAAATCGAATACATCCAAAGCAGGATGCAAAAGTAAACCAATCAAATCATACCAAAAGAAATCAACCAAAAAGGAGAAAAACATGGGGAAGTTATTCGTAATAGATGGCACAGATGGAAGCCGGAAAACAAACGCAATTTCAAGAATTGCAAAAACATTTAACACAAGACAAAATAGCGTATCGAACCATATCGTTTCCAAACTACGAAAGTCCTTCTGCTAGCCTTGTTAAAATGTATCTATCAGGGGAATTTGGAGAGGATCCAAAACAAATTAGCCCTTATATTGCTTCTACTTTTTATGCAGTAGACCGTTATGCAACTTACAAAAAGGAGTTAGAGACTTATTATAACCAAGGAGGCATTATATTGGCAGACCGTTATACAACAGCCAATATGGTACATCAAGCTGGGAAAATCGATGAGGAACAAGAACGAGAAAAATTTATCAATTGGTTATTTGATTTGGAATTTAACTTGTATGGTATTCCCAAACCAACAGAGGTATTTTTCCTGAATATGCCAACGCAAAAGGCACAAGAATTAATCAAAGACAGAAAAAATAAATTTTCTCATACCCAAGAAAAAGACATTCATGAAAAAAATGTGAAACACTTAGAAGAAAGTTACAAAGCAGCGTGTAGTGTTTCAAAAAAATATGGTTGGTATGAAATTCAATGTGTGGAAAATGGAAATTTAAAAACCATCCAGCAAATCCATGAGGAAATTTATCAAGAAGTAAAGAGGGTGCTTTCGATTGAATCATAAAGTAGGTTTTTTTGGTGGATGTTTCAATCCAGTTACCAATGCACATTTGAGGTTAATTCAAGAAACAATTGAAAAAGAAAATTTAGAAAAAGTATATTTTGTTCCCATGGGAAATTTTTATGAAAAAAAAGATTTAATTTCATTAGAACACCGCATCAAGATGTTAGAGTTAGTTTTGGAAAAAGAAGAGAAAATGGAGATTTTAAACATATCCAATACCAATCAAAAAATGTATGCGATTGACACCTTTCAAATCATAGAGCAAAAATTTCCAAATGTACAACGATTTTTTATTATGGGAAGTGATAATTTTCAAAATATAAAAAGTTGGAAAGAGGCTTCTAAGCTGACCAATCAATACCAGTATATTGTGTTAGATAGGGAAAAGGAAATCAATCGAAGGATGAGTGCTAGTCTTGTGAGGGAAAAAATCAAACGAAATGAAACGGTGGATCACTTGATTCCATACCAAGTTTTAGCTTATATTGAACAAAAGAAATTATATAAATAGAGGGAAATAAATGAGAGGAAAAATAGTTAACTTATGTATTGGTAGTATGAACGTTATTTTTGGGATTCTTTTACTGGTTTATACACAATACATACCAAATGAAATGGCGAAATTCACAGTGCAAGAATTAATGGTAACCAATGTAATTTTAAAAGGCATATCTATTTTGCTTGTTATTGTGTTTGTAATAGATGTGTTACAATATCGCAACAATCGAGATAACAGCAGAATGAAAACAGGGTATTTAGTGGGTTTTTTTGTACTCAGTTTCTTTTTTATCAAAGAACCAATGATTGCTGGATTTTCGATCATTTCTGGACTAATTGTCATGATTGAAACCTGGAAAGATAACGCAGTTGAGATAGATAGCACAACAGGTATTTCAATTGTAGCATTAATAATTGTGGCAATTGTGATTTTGATTGGAACATCTGTTTTTTATAAAACCATTGGCCAACACATTAAAAACAAAGAAAACGAGGACACCCAAGAATATACGAGTGATTATTTTAAATATGTTACTGAATTGGATATCACAGAACCTTACATCAATGTAAAAAAAGAGGGAAAATATGGATTTATCAATCCAAATGGCGATGTTGTTATTGATTTTATATATGATTATGCCAGTCCTTTTGTTACGATAACAATGTATAACAAAGATTTTCAAATTGCTCTGGTTTGTCAAGAGGGGACTTCGCAAATTATTTTGAAAAATCAAAGAACGGTTATGTCGTATCGTTCTGAATCTGCTGATAATAACTATTTGGCAAAAACAGAAGAGTTGCAAAACATTTATAAAAATATACTTGGTCAAGGTGGGATAATGCAAACAGAAATTGCCAAAAAAACAGATGGTATGCAAAGAGCACCAAGATACGAAGAATTGTCAGACCAATACACCTATCGATATGATTATAATGAAGAATATGATATCATCATTACCCAATCCAATTTGGGATTGGGAGATAAATATGAACTTGCTAAAAAAGATAATCTAAATATTAGAATGCCATTAGACTGTAGTAATATTGATTATGATGAAGAATTTGTTTATTTGTACAGTGATCGAACCATCCCATTTTTCAATATTTCTTCCAAAGAACAAGGCTGGTTTACGAACTATGGCAAGAGAAATACAATGACAGGAAAGGCACAAATTCTAGATTTTGTGGATGATAAAATTTTAATTCGAAATTACAACAATAAAACCATTTATTTTATTAACAAACAAGGTGACATTTTGTCAGATGTTTACAAAGATATGTATGTTGCTGAAGACCGTTACATTGTGAAAAACAGCAATTATCGATATATGGTAATTGACAAAGAATTTAACAAACTATTTGAGGATGAATATGATGTGATAGATCCTTATTTGGCGAATTATGGCATGTATATTTGTGCTAATACAGAAGAGGCGATTGAGTTTAATGAATATGGTTTTGCCAAAATGAATTGGAAATTGGTCAATAGCCAAGGCCAAACGATTTTGGATAAAATTGAGCAAATATATGGAAATTATTACCAAATTTCCAATGATAAAACCATACCATATGTGACAAGATATGAACAGTTTCTTGAAAATTTGAAAGACATTGAGTTTCATTTTGTTGGAGATGAATTTTATGAAACGTATGGCAAGTAAAATGAATTTGATTGTTTAAAAAATGAAAAATTGTTTATACTATCAATATAAAGCAAAATTGCTCAAGTTCAAAATAAAAATAGCGGAGGTTTGATAAAATGGATGATAAAAATCAAAAAATCAATTGCACAGTAGAAAGCTGTGAATTTCATAATTGTAAACAAAATGTTTGCGAGTTAAACCAAATCGAGGTACAAGCTTGCCAAAATTGTTCCAATGGAACACCAGAAGATGAATCTATGTGTGGAAATTATCAGTGTAAATGTGAAGAATAATAAAAAATGTATCATCTCGTTTTGAGGGGATGATACATTTTTTTATTTTCATTTTACAACGTATAACAATACCTGCTGAAAGTAACCTAAATTGTCCAAAAATCAATTTAATGGTCAAAATGACATTTATATCTAATTAAAAAATAAAATGGCCGTGTGAGCGTTTCTAGTGCTTTACATAAAATAGAATTGCTTGATACCATGTCGTTTTATGCCCTTAAAACGCAAAATAAGGTATTAAAATGGCATTTTTTTAAATTTTTAATCATTTTTGTCTAAAATTTCAAAACACACCCCTTAAAATGAATTTATGAAACATTTGGGATTAAGGCATGGGAAAATTTAAATTTTTAGTTGTTTCTTTTAAGTTTTGTAAAATATGGAAAGATTCCTCAAAAGAAAGGGAATTCATATCCAAATTGGCAATCAATTGAATGATTTCTTTGACTTTTGAGTCATTCCAATAATCCATATTGTTTTCAGGCTTACAAGCATTAGGATCGATGACAGCAAACTTGACAGAACAACGATTTAATAAATTGGTATAAAACTCCAATTTTTTGACCGGAAACCCACATTTAGTAACAGTATCATTTAAATGGGTGATTTTAAATTGGAACAAATTAGCTAATTTATCAGCATCTTCATTAAGTCCAATATAAAAAATCCCACTTTTGAATAAATAGAGAGTTTCAGGATTTTTTTGTTTTAATTTTTCATATTCTTTAAATAACTTACTCATAAAAGTTCCTCCTTCGTATTTAGTGACATTATATTATAAAAAAAGTTTGACAGAAACATAAATCGTTCAACAAAATTCGACAAAACCAACAAAAATGCATTCGTTTGAAGGCAAGAAAAAACCTTAAAAAGCTTGAAAATAGGTGATTTTTATTCTGATAAAATGAAAAATTTGGGGTTTTGATAAGAAAAGAAATTCTTGAATATATCTTGACAGACAAAAAGGGATTATATATACTTAAATTGCAAAAGCAAAGAAGATAGTTTGGTAATTTAAGTGAAAAAATGATGAATGCAATCAAAAAAGGAGATAGCAAAAGATGAACCATAAAAAAGGAGCAACGAAACGAGAAAAAACGCTGAAAGCCTTGTGGCTGTACACACACACACACACACACACACACATGTAGTTTTAAAAGAAAAGAATTACGTAGGTTTTACGTTTTATTAATTTTGTCAAAAAGATAACTTATGAAATAAATCATAGGTTGTCTTTTTTGTGCTTTTAATTGATTTAATCGAGAAAAGTCTCGCTTAAATAGAAATAAAAATAGGAGGAAAGAAAACATGAAAAACAAAAGCTTTTTCAAAAAAATTTTGACAACATTGATAATGGCAGGTATATTATTAATTGCAAATGAAGGAGAAGTGAAAGCATCTTTACAGGCAAATCCTAATACGCAATATATAAAAGCAGATAGCCCTGTTAATTGGATGCGAGCTTTCCGAG
>CANPFR010000028.1 GCA_947573445.1 uncultured Clostridia bacterium
TATACAAAAACGCCTACAACCCTTTATTTTAGGCGGTAGGCACGAGTTTGGTAATCACTAACGCAATTAACGTTATACCTTGATTTGGCCTTGTTAGAGGCCTTTCCTTTGATTTTTTCATAAAATCCTCCTTTTTTTCTATTTTGTTGATATTATGTATTTTTATACCTTTCTGACGCATTCTGGGGCATTTGGGGGCGTGTTTATCAGAAAATGAATGATTTTTCATTCCAAAACACAAAAAACAACCCGTGTAGAGAGCAAATCAAGGACCGCTCCCTACAGTGGTTGTTTTTTCCTTTATCTTTGAATGCAAATGTTTCGTTGTTTTTTAGGCATTTAAAATTACATGTGTGTGTGTGTGTGTGTGTGTGTACAGTCGCAAGGTTTTCAGGGTTTTCATTGAATTTAGTTATTTTTCTTGTTTGTTTCATCTTTTGTTTGCTCCTTTTATTAATCTTCTAATTTCTCTTTTCTTAAAACAATTTGTTTAACTTTTTATCTAAAATTATTTAATGTTTCATATTATAAATACTCCAACAATTCTTCAAACTCTGTATATCCACTTTCAGAATTTAAATGTCCGCCATTATCAATGATAATTTGTTTTGTTGCAATTGTATCTGCAAATTCTTTTTCCACCTCATATTTTACATATGGATCATTTTTAGAATAGAAACAAATTATTTCATTTGCATAGTTTTTTATATCTTTTAAATTGTCAAAATACATTGTTTTATTTACATTATCGTATTCTTCATTTATTCCTAAATAATTGTTAAACCCACAAACAAAAATAAGTTTATTAACTTTTATATTATGCTCAACTAAAAAATGACATATAAATATTGGGGCTATTGAATGAGCGTAAATAGTTGTATTTTCGTTTATTATACCAGCACTTATATAACTTTCTAATACTTTTGACCAGCTATTATAATTTTGATAACCTACACCAATTGGAAAATCTGGTGTATAAACTACTAATTCTCTTTTTTCTATTTCATTTCTTAAATATGGAAACCAATTTACAAATGGACTTCCAAAACTACCATGAAGTAATAAATAATTATTTTGCATTATTTTTCCCTTTCCTTTTTTATTTTTTCCTTTAAATGTTCCGCAAAGTAATCATAATATTTATCTTGCAATTCTTTTATTTTCCAATCTTGACTAGTAATTATTTTTCTACAATTAGGGGAACCACAAGTGCATTCTAATTCATAATCACTATTTTTTATATCCCATTCTTTCAAATTTGTTCTATTTTTTATGAAATCAAAAAAGTTTCTCCAATTTATACTCTTTCTCCAACTTTTCATTTAAATAAAGATTCGCTACAATTTCCAATTCTTTCCTGTATTTTTCAGAAAGCTGAAAAGAAAATATTTTTTTTGCATCTGCTATCATGATATATTTGATGGCATTTTGCGTTGGTTCTCCAAGTAGAATGGCTCCCGTATCCTGCTTAGCACAATGATTGCATTTAAAACCATTGTCCTTCATGCTAAAATGTGTGATATTTTCCTTTTGTTTGCATGAAACACATTCTCGAATGTTAGGTGCAAAACCAATTATTTTTAATAATCTTATTTTAAATATGGTTGTAATAAAATCCAAATCTTTGTCAGTTTCAGAAATAACATATAATGTATTTAAAAATAATTTTAAGGTGTTATAGGAATTTTGATTTTCGGTTGTGACATCTATCACAATTTTGGTTATGTAAGTTGCATAAGTGAGTTTGTCTAAATCGGTTCTAATGTTATAGAACATTTCAATCGTTTCACAGGAGTTTATAGAATAATTTTCCCCACTTTTAAAAAGCATGTATTCTCCAAAACATAAAAATTGAGTTCCTGCAAGCAGGAGACTTTTGGGTCTCCTGGCTCCCCTTGCACTGCATCCAATTTTTCCTAGATTTGGGGTTAGCATAGTAAGCATTTTATCATAATCGCCCATATTATTTTCAACTAAAATTATTCCACTTACCTTAATTTGTTTCATTTGAACTTCCTTTTATACTTTTTTCTAGTTTTTTGATTTGTTTAAATTCAAGATACATGTTAATATCACCTGTTTTCTTGAAAACATTCCATGCCATATCTGTCATCATAAAATCAGCTCCTTTTCTCGCTTTCTTTTGTGTTATTTTACCCAAAATCTGATATTTAATAATGTGTTTTCAATGACAATTTTTTCCATTTTCTATTACATTTTAAACTTCTTTACAATACTCTCTTTTTCTTGCCAATTTTCTCTTACTTTTACCCATACTTTTAGATTTACTTTTTCACCTAACATTTTCTCCAAATCATAACGACTTGATGTTGAAATTCGTTTCAGCATATTTCCACTTTTTCCAATAATGATTCCTTTATGAGATTCTTTGACCGTGTAAAGAACAGCATCAATATTGAAAATCTTCTCGTTTTTCATGGTCTTACCTGTCTTGAATTTTTCTACCTCTACATAAATTCCATGTGGAATTTCATCCTGCAAAAATTGCAAAGCTTTTTCACGAATGATTTCTTCAACCATTTGTCTGGTGGTTTGATCAGTATATTCGTCCTCACTATAATACTTTGGCCCATTGGGTAATTGTTTTACAATTTCTTGTATTAAGCTATCGGTTCCCTGGCCAGATGTGGCAGAAATCGGAACCACTGCTTCAAAATCATATTCATCACTATAGATTTTGATTAAATTCAATAATTTTTCTTTTTCCACTAAATCAATTTTGTTAATCGCTAAAATGCATTTTTGTTTCATCGATTTTAGTTTTTCTAAAATCTTAGCATCTCCTTTACCAATTTCTTTCGAAGTTGCTTCAATTAAAAATACGACAACATCTACATCCTGCAAACTTGTAAAGGCTGTTTCTAGCATGGTCTCACTGAGTCTAGTCTTTGGTTTGTGGATACCTGGTGTATCCGTTATGATGATTTGATAATGTTTCTCATTTAAAATTGCTTTGATGGCTGTTCTAGTGGTTTGTGGTTTGTTTGCTGTAATGGCTATTTTTTCTTGAATGAGACAATTCAGTAAAGTCGATTTTCCCACGTTTGTTCTTCCTACAAATGACACAAATCCTGATTTAAAATTTTCTTCCATTCTTTCCCTTTCTATTCTAATGTTACTTTACTATCCAATGGACAAATATTAATCCATGTGTTTCCATCGTTTACTTCAATCTCATTTCCTTCACTATCAACATATTTGGTTTGGCCTCCTGCAACTTGTTTTTGACAAGTAATTTTGATTGCTTTTCCATTTGTGATATAGTACCCTTCTGCATTTTTTAAGTTATCCAAATCTTGTCTGTCTTTGTTTTCACCATCATTTAAAGTGGTATTTTTGATAAAAGAAATAATGATATTTTTAGTGGTTACTGGTTCTCCTGTTAATTCATCTGTTTGTTTTTTGCCTTTGGAATGTCTAGTATACCTTTGGGTTGTTTCATCATACAAATATTGTACCGTATGATTGCCTGAATACGGTATGGTAACTTTATTGGCTTGTTTGGCTGTTTCGTCAAACTGAACTTCTTTTGCTACATAATGAAGCAAACTTTTTTGTACAGAGGTTGTTTCATATTTTTTTTGCTTACTGATTTCCAAAATACTGTTAATACTTGTATAAGCATTGTGTGGTGCTTTTTTACTCTTTTCTCTCCAAAATAAAGCATTGGCTGTTTTGGCTTTTCCTGTGTCATATGCTTGTCCATTGATATCAGCTACTTTGTGCGTTTTGATAAAGTTCTCAGCTTGTGGACTTTGGCCTAAATGAGCATAAATCGCATCATTTTCTAGGGCATAATCAACAAAATAGTGCCTTGCACTTCGAATTGGACCAATGGCAACATCTTCTTTGGATACATCTATTCCTTTGAATAATGCCATTAATCTTGTTTCTTTTCCCTCAACAATAATTTCATAAACAAGGTAACTTTGATTAAGTGCTGATTGTGGTAAAGCATTTACATTGTTATCTATCATACAGGCAATTGGCCTATCTTTTCCGTTTAAAAATTTGAATTGGTTCTTCTTTTTCTTCTGTCATATCCTCTTCTGTTGCCACATTTGGTTCCTGTGGTTCAACCGGTTCATTTTTATGAAATATTTTTATCCCCAAAATAGCAATTAACGTAATGATTATAATAACGACAACACCGATATATAATTTCATTTTTTTATCCATCTTCTATTTTCTCCTAATTTACTTTATTTCATATTTTGGGTAAAAACAGCAAACATCCAACAATGACTGAAACAAGTGATGTCACCAATACAGCTCCACTAGAAATATCTTTGGCTCGTTTGATGGTTTCGTCATATTTTTGACTGTATAAATCAAGCACCAATTCAATTGCTGTATTGACAAGTTCAGCAAATAATACCATTCCTATTGTTAAACTAAGTAATATCCATTCTGTGATGGTTAATTTTAGAAAAATACCGATTAGAATGGCAAAAATAGCAAGTAAAACTTGAATGATTAGATTTCTTTCATTGCAAAATGCATATTTTATGCCTTGTAAACTGTGAATAAATGCTTCTCCCAAATTTTTATTTTTCCATTTTCTTTTTTCCATAGTTTGTCCTTTTTTGATTGTTTTTTTAGTGTAATATTATCATTATTTTATCGTGTTATGTTTAATTGTCTTAAAACATTCTCTTCTTTTTGTCTCATGATGACTTTTTCATCTTCTTTTAGATGATCTTCCCCCATGAGATGATAAAATCCATGAACTAACATATAAGCCAATTCACGTTCAAAACTGTGTTCATATTCTTGAGCTTGTTCTTTTACTTTTGGAATCGAAATTACAATGTCCCCCAATACTTCTTGCTCTGATGTAAGCAAAGAAATCTCCTCTTTTTCAAACATGGGAAATGATAAAACATCTGTCTCTTGATTGATTTTTCTATATTGATAATTGATTTTTTTCATCACTTCTGGTGTTGTCAAAATGATACTGACATATAAATTCGTATGTTCCAAATTTTCAATTTGAAAACAAGTGGCAATTACTTGGCTTATTAGTTCATCATAATTGCCATCTTGTGTTAAATCTCTGTATTCTATTTCTACAAATGATTTCATGTTTATTTTTCCTTTTTGGCTAAGTTTTGTTTGGTATATTTGATATTTTCAATTGTTTTACAACTATTTTTGTATTGTTTCATGACACCAAATTCGACTAATTTGTTTTTGTAATATTGACGAATTTGTTTGGCTTTTGGGCCATTTTCTGTGATGTCATGAAGTTCTTTTTTGAGAATAGCAATTTCTTTTTGCTCTGCTGATTTTGCTTGCTCGTATTCCTTCCAGAATTTTTTGTAGTTTTCTCTCTCTTTAGCATCTTCCCAATATACTTTGGTAGATAATAATTTTTCATTATAATTAGCAATAATTTTTAATAATACTTGATAAGATTCCTCTTTTTTCTTTTCTTGTTTGGTGGTTACAATCAAGTTACGAGCATCTTTTAATAATTTGTTATAACATTGTTCTGCTGCAACTAATGGCAAACTGTGTGTGAACAAAATTCTACTCATCCCTAATAAAATCACATTTTTTTCCAAAAAGTCTTTTTCGTCTAATTTGCCAATATCAAATTCATCTAATTTGTCGTAATCCTGACGGATTTTTTCAAAATCTTCAAAATCATTTTCTAATTTTAATGGCAAAATGGTTTTGATGTATTCGTCTAATGTCAAGAAAATATTACGATATAATTCAATTTGATTAAGATTTTTCTCTTTAATCCCATCTGCTAACTTCACAGAATAATTTTTCAAAATAGCTTTGTACAAGCCTTCACTTTTCTCTAAATAAAGCATTCGATATCTTTTGATTAATTTTTCTTTTCCACCATTTAAAATGCTCTCATAATCTAAATCTAGTAAAAATTTTTGTTTTCGATATTTATACTCTACGTATTCCCTTTCTTTTAAATGAACAACATTGTAATAATTGGATAATGCATTTTGCTCATAAGTTGAACTACTTCCACTTTTTACTTTCTTATAGACAGAATCCATAATATATTTATCAATTGACTCCAAATATAACGCATAACTTTCTTCATAACGATTTAGAGCATTTTCTTCTTTTGTGCTATCTTTTGCAGTTTTATATGTTTCATATGATTTTAAAACTGCATTTCTCTTAATGCTAATCATCATTCCATTTAAGCCTACTTTTGTAGGAATTAGTAATTTGGTTAATGTGTTTGAAATTTTGTTCATAAATGTCGTATCATTAGCAAGTACTTTTAAGCTTCTTTCTTCCATATTTTCATTTCCTTTCCTCATTCTTTCGTTCCTATTTTCTCCTCTACTGAATAACTTAACCTTACGCTTACCCCGTCATTTTCTACCACAGAAGTAACGTTTTGCTCTACTTGATTCAAATCTGAGATGTTTAATTCTTGGTTCAATTCTTCTTGCAATTCATTCGTTATTTTTTGTGTAAGTTCTTCTTCTGTATATGTTTTAAAGGTTTTCTCAAGTTCAAAATTCGTAATATTCACAATTTCTATGGGGATATAATAATTGGAAAATAGTTTTACTTTTTTATATGTTTTTATTGTATCACAATTTTCGAATTTTGTAACCCCTTTCTTGAAATTTATTTTAAAATTATGAAGATAAATTTCTACATTTTTCTCCTCATTTCCTGTTCTTTCCTCTTTTTGCTGAATAAAAGCTTCTTTTTTCTCTTTTTCATATGTACTTGTTACATAAATATCAGCATCACTTCTGACTTCTCTTAATCCTGTATATTTTCCTTCCATTACGCCTTCTACCAGCAAATCTCCTTTGGAAACGTTATCTCCCACATTCACTCTAGCTGTTCCATTTCTAACAACCATTTTAGAAACAACTCCATTTTTATCTGACAAAATATTCGATGGTGCATTTTCATCCACAATTTCTGGTTCTTCAATAGCTTCTACTACAGTAACAATCACATTTGTACCTTGCATATCAATTCCAATCCATGCTAAGTCATCTCGATTCAGACGTATCTCATTTTTGATTTCCTCCAGATCCAAACCAGATTTGAATTTTCCTTCTTGAATTCCATATTTAGCAATATCTGATAAAATTTCTTCTTTGGAAATCTTTTCATTTCCTACAACTTCAATGTTCCAAATAAAACGAGTAATCGCAAAACAAAAAATTGCAATTACCAATAATGCAATTGCAAAAGCCTTTCTTTTTTTATATTTTTTTACCACAAAAGGAAGTCCACTTTTTCTCACCAAGCTTATTTTGCAAGATGTTTTCTTAGCAATATGGCGAATGGCCTTAAAATCTGATTTGCTAATACTAGCCTTCAAAATCGTACCTTTTTCTATCTTTGAAGTCCATAAAATAATATTTTCGGCCCTACAAATATTGATAAATCGCTCTATAAAAAAGCCCTCCACAATAATATCTACTACCCCAAATATATATCGATACAATGCTTTTAAAATCATGTTTCATCGCCCCTTTTGTTTTCAAAATCTAAACTCTCAATTTTACCACTAACAGCAATATCATCTTCTGTCATTTGACTTAATTTTAAGTTGAATCCATTGATATTAATATTACCAACATGGGTACTGATTCTCACAAAAAAATCTTCGTATTCCAAAATCCCTTTAAAATTTTCAATCAAAATTTCCTCAAAGCCAGTCACTGTTATCTTAGGCACTTTACTAACAACTTCTCTTGGAAGTTCCAATATTTCATTAATTCGATTCAATTTCCTCATTCAAACACCACCTAAAAGCTTTTTCTTGTTTTGTATTATATATGCAAAATCTGCAAATTTATGACAGAGAAAAAGCATGTTTTTCGGAATTGTTTTATCAACTCATTCCAAAAAACATGCTTTCTATTCATCACTATGAAAAAGATTAAATTTCTGGCAACTCAAAATTCTCCGCATCCCATAACATAACAATGTGTTCAGGATTTAAATCCAACGCTTGGGAAACAAAAAATTGTACTACACTTTTTTCCTTTCCCCAATACTTTTCCTTCAACCTTTCAATTTCTTTAAATGAGGCCCAGTCCTCTCCGCCAAAAATGATCAACACTTTTCCATTATCAGCAACCATTGCCTTGGTTGTATCTGGTTGGTAATACACTTTAGCCTGCTCATACATCATCTTAATCCGTGCTTTGAGATAATTTTCTGCCCTTTTTGTAACATCTTTAGAACGATACAATTGATGCGTTTTAACATTCCTGATAGTAATAGAACTTGGATAGATTTTCATTACGATTTCATCCTCTTCCCAAAAATGTCCTTTTGCATCAGAAAGTTCTGCATAAGACAACGCATTCTCTTTGGGAGCCAAAAAACACACACGTTCCCAGTCTCCCAATCGGTCTGCTATACAATAAGTTACTTTCTTTTCTGCTAATGGCAAAAAATAAGTATACGCCTTGTTACTTTCTTGCATTGCCCAGCTAACATTTACTTCATAACCCTTAGGCAATTTTAATTTCTCTAAGTCTTTCATCCTTTTTCCTCCGCAAAGTCAATTGGAGGCCTTGAAACCTCCAATTGCTAAAAAATTTTTGGTTTCTAAGTAACTTTTTCAATATTTTATCACAATTTTACATAAAATTCAAGCTTTTTTCAAAATTTTTTCTTTTTTTTGACGTTATTCCATAAAATAAAATTTCTAAAACTCTTAAAAAAGCCTTTGTTGTCCATTTTATAGACTTATTTCCTTTTTTCAACATTTATGTATACTTCATTTTTTTCCCCCCCTTGTAGGCAATTTTAAAGCCTCATTTCTTTATGTCTTTTTTCTGATACCCTGCCTTTTTATGTCTTTAAAAAGCTCTAAAACGTATCATAAATCGTTTATTTTTAAATTTTAATCATTTATGTCTATTTTTTAAAAAAAGTGGCTTAAAATCGTTTTTTTACTTTATAACATCAAATCTCTTGCAGAATTTTCTCTTATTTGCATTTTTCTAACTTTTATGGTATGATATCATTAATTTAAGAAAGGGAAAAAGAAGTATGGATAAAACACAAGAAACCTCAAATATTTTACCTCAAATACCACATCATGCTATTCCACAATGGTCGGATTTGCCAGAAATCGATTTATACATGGATCAAGTAATTGCTTTAATGGACAAGTATCTTTGTGATAATTCCTCTATGGATACTAAATTTATTACACCTTCTATGATTAATAATTATGTAAAATTAGGAATTATGCCAGCACCTGTAAAAAAGAAATATTCCCGTGAACATTTGGCTTATTTAATCATTATTTGCAGCTTAAAGCAAGTCATGCCTATTTCCCATATCAAAATGATGATTGAACAAAAATTGCAACAAAATACCATTGCTGAAACACTTGATTTTTACAGCAATTTATATGATTTTACCTACCAAACACTTTTGGAAACTTGCCAAACAAAACTTATTTCCAATGAAATCAATCTTACCACTCAAGATGATTTATTGCTTTTCACTGCCATTTCAGCAGCTCATTGTAGCACAATTTCAAATAAACTATTTTCCATCAACCATCCACAAATTTCAATAAACAAAAAGAAAACAAAGGAAAATTAAAGAAATTCTGTTTTTCTTGTTTCAAAAAAATCATAAAAATATCTCACATTATCAAGTTCTGTCCATTTTTGAACTTGATAATGTTTGGTGTCCAAATTATAAATTTTCGCCTCCAAAATCCCTAACATAAATGGCGAATGTGTTGCAATAATAAATTGTATACCCAAATATCTTGCCATTTTATTGATTTCTTCTGCCAATTTTACTTGATTTTGAGGCGATAATGACACTTCTGGCTCGTCCAATAAATATAAGTTGTCTGGTTGAATGGCATCTCCTAAAATTTGCATGGTTGTTTCTCCATTGGAATATTTATCCCCGTGCAAATTTAAATCTTTCAAATTGTTTTTCACCCTCTTTTGTTTTCAAAAAATCTTGTGCATTTTGAAGCCCTCTCTCTCTTGCTAAATTACTTTCTATGCTTTCTTGCAAAATAGCATCTTGCTGAATTTTCCTTACTTCATATAAAATTTCTTCACTTTTTATGTATCTACTACTTTCAGGAATCCTACGAACTTTTCTACCATTTTCATTTTCCCCTAATTCATACTCACATTTCGAAGCATACTTCTCAAAATACCCACATGTTCCAATAACTTCTGAACTCGTTCTCTCTTTCCCCTTTAAATTCAATTTATGTGCCATCAAATTCAAAATCGTCGATTTTCCAGAACCATTGTTTCCATACAATACTGTAATATTCTGAAAAACAAATACCTCTGGTTCTTTGTCTTTTAGGATATTAAAGGGATAAATATTGGGATTGGAACTTCTATCGTTGCTTAGTTCAAATGTTTTTAAATAAATCATGTTTTATTTTCCTCCTTATCAATCTCTCTTGATAAATGTAAGTTTAAACTCGCTAGTTTCATTCTGTGTAATTCCTTTCTATTATTTAATTCACCTACTTTACGTTTTTCCAAACTTTATACAAAAAAACAGGAGAACTCTTCTAACCATCCCCCCATTTTTTTACTATACCAGATTTAGATTTTAGCTTATTTGTCAATTTCCTTCAATGATTCTATACATTTATGGCAAAGTGTTGGATTTTTATTATCACTTCCCACAGATGTTGAATAATTCCAACATCTCTCACATTTTTCACCATCGGCTTTTTGAACTTCTATACCAATGTTAACTTCTTCATCTTGATTCCTTCGATTTTCATGAATCTCCAATTGTGAAACCATACAAATTTCTTTTAATAATTCTATTTTATCTTTGATAAAATCATACTCTTCTGCTTCTGCATACAAAATCACTTTTGCCTCTAAAGATAAACCAATTTCTTTATCTGCTCTTGCCTGCTCCAATTTCTTAGCAACGGCATCTCTTACCTTTAGTAATCTTTCCCATTTCAATTCCAATGCTTCATTTTCATATTTCACATTTACTTTTGGGTAATAATCTAGCATCACACTTTCTGTATTTTCACCTTTTTTATGAGGCATATAATGCCAAATTTCTTCTGCCGTAAAACAAGTCATCGGAGCTAAAATTCTAACTAGACAAGATAAAATTTCATACATTGTTGTCTGAGCCGCTCTTCTTTCCACACAATCTGCACGATATGTGTACAACCTATTTTTGATAATATCCAAATAAAATGCACTCATATCTACCACACAAAATTGATTTAACGCACGATATGCAATATGAAAATCATAACTATCATATGCCTTGGTACAATCCTTAATTAAACGATTTAGTTTCGTCAAAGCCCACCTATCAATTTCCATCAAATCCTCATAGGCTACTGGCTGATTGACATCAAAATCTGCTATATTACCCAACATGTATCTTGCTGTATTTCTAATTTTTCGGTATACTTCAGTTACTTGTTTGATAATCTCTTTTGACACACTAATATCAGATTTATAATCAGAAGCCAGAACCCAAAGCCTTAATACATCTGCTCCTGACATGCTAATAACATCTTTTGGTTCAATCCCATTTCCCAATGATTTCGACATTTTTCTTCCTTTTTCGTCAACCGTATAACCATGTGTCAACACTTCTTTGTATGGTGCTTTTCCTTTTGTCGCAACTGATGTCAAAATCGAAGATTGAAACCAGCCTCTGTATTGGTCACTTCCTTCTAAATATAAATCTGCTTCTGGAAGACCTCGTTCTGCCAAAACTGATTCATGTGTCGAACCAGAATCAAACCAAACATCCATAATATCCGTCTCTTTTATGAATTCTGTGCATCCACATTCACATTTACTATCCTTTGGCATCAATTCTTGGGTTGACATATCAAACCAAGCATTTGAGCCCTTTTCAGCAAATATTTTTTCCACTTTTTTTAATGATTCAGTCGTTACATATTCTTTTTCACAATCTTTGCAATAGAAAACTGGAATTGGAACTCCCCAAGTACGTTGACGAGAAATACACCAATCATTTCTATCTTCTACCATTTTCGTAATTCTCTCTTCACCCCAAGCTGGATACCATTTTACACTTTTAATCGCTTCTAATGTTCCCTTTCGAAATCCATCAACAGACGCAAACCATTGGTTCGTTGCACGGAAAATAACTGGTTTTTTACATCTCCAACAATGTGGGTAAGAATGATTTACCATTTGACTTGCCAATAATAAACCATGTTCTTCTAACCAACTAATAATCGTTTTATTGGATTTTGCATAATACTGTCCAGCAAATGGACCAGCTTCTTGTGTTTGATGACCTTTACTATCAACACAAACCACAATTTCTAACCCATTCTTTAAACCACATAAGTAATCTTCTTTACCATATCCGAGGAGCAGTATGAACAGCACCTGTACCAGTTTCAAGTTCCACTACAATTGTATCTTCTGATCCAAGAACCACCCTAGAATCTCTCTCTAAAAATGGATGATTACAAAGTATCCCTTCCAAGTCTTTTCCTTCAAATTCTTGTATGGTTTTATAATCCTTTATGGCTGCAATTTGCATTACTTTTTCTACCAATTCTGTAGCAATAATTAGTTTTTGTGTTTCTGTTTCCACCAAACTATATTTAAATTCTCCACCAATGGTGATTCCTACATTTCCTGGAAGAGTCCAAGGAGTTGTTGTCCAAATTACAATAAAAGTATCTTTTTCATCAAATTTTCCTTTTGCATCTTTGACTGGAAATTTTACATAAGCAGTCATAGAATCTATCTCTTTGTATTCGATTTCAGCTTCTGCTAAAGCTGTCTCACAATCTGTGCACCAGTAAACTGGTTTTAGACCTTTATAGATATATCCTTTTTTAAACATATCGCCAAAAACTTCAATTTGTTTCGCTTCCATTTGAGGCTGATACGTGATGTATGGATTTTTCCAATCCCCCAAAACACCCAATCTCTTGAATCCTTCAATTTGTTTATCTTTATATTCACTGGTAAACTGTTTGCAAGTATCTCTAAACTTTGAAACTGGAATTTCATCTCGATTTAAGCCCAATTTTTCAATCGCCTTTTTCTCAGTTGGCATTCCATGTGTATCAAACCCTGGCACATATGGTGTATAAAAACCTTGCAAATTTTTATAACGTACAATGGTATCTTTTAAGATTTTATTCAATGCATGACCCAAATGAATTTCCCCATTTGCATAAGGTGGCCCATCATGTAACACAAAAGGTTTCTTTCCTGTATTTTTTTCTAGCATTTTCTCATATAAATCATTCTCAAAAACGCTACTTGCAATCTTTGGTTCATTTTCTGGCAAATTCGCTCTCATTGGAAAATCTGTTTTTGGCAAATTTAATGTTTTTCCATAATCTACTTTCTCTTCACTCATCAAAAAATTCCTCCTTCTCATTTATTTTAAAATTCTACATTTTCAATCACTATTTGGGGCAAGACTAACCCAAACCTACCAAAAAAAGCACTTCATCCCAATCCTAGGACGAAATGCTTTATTCCGCGGTACCACCTAAATTAGAAAAATTTTATATTTTTCTCACTTGACTTCTTTTAACGCAAGAATACGAATTAGCCTACTAAAAAATTCAACCAATCAACTCCAAGGTGATAATACATAACCTATTGCTTACCAAAATTTCACCCACCATTTGGCTCTCTAAAAGCTAGTTTTATGCATCGTGTCCTCTTCTTTGTTTTTCCTTTTTATTTTTTATTATATTACCACATTTTTTGTGTTGTGTCAATTGTTTTTAAAAGAATCCAGAAAATTCTGCTTTTCTCTTACTCCAATGTCTGAAATTCTTGTTTTAACCTTACATATCCAAGCTCTTCCCAGAAATTATAAGCCAAATTTAAACGGAATAATAATTTTGGTTTTGCACCAGCTCTGTTTTTGTCCACAACACAAACATAGTATCTCACATCTGGATTATCAAAAAACTCTAAATCCTGATATTCCTTTGCCTCTTCTATTGGTGAGTATTCATATTTGTTTATGGTCAGTGGATGAATTTGTTTCATCAAACATAAGGTATCTAATACTTCTTTCACTGTTTTGCTGGCTGACATATCATTGATATTTAAATTAACAGGCAATGTACTACTTTCTAACAATTGCATTGAAGAACCAATAAAAATTTCAAATTTCTGTGCTAAATTAGAAAGTATCGTTGCTGTCTTTTTGACTTCATTCCCATTTCCAATATTTTCGGTATCTGCTTTTAATGTATCATAGAAAATATATTCAATGTTTTCTCTATAATAATAATTCATAATAATTTTTCGAATATCATCATTGGTGTGTTCTGTTATGTGAATAAAGTAAATAGAACTTTCGATTTGTTCATTGAGCCATTCTGTTGATGCAATTGTTTTTCGAAATTCTGAGGAAATTTCATTCAATCTATCCACAAAATCTTGCATCGATTCTTCTTCCCCTCTTAAAATGAAACCATTTTCATCTAACTTCACACCTCTTTTTTTATCTGGACGGAATTTTAATTCTAATAACTCTCCTTCACTTTTACGTAACTCTTGACCATGTAGATTTTGGTAAGCTTTGTTATTTAAAATAGTGGTGATTAAACAAAGTTTCATTTTTTCAGCAGACATCTCATTTGAAATAATTAATACCTTTTTCTTTTCTACAAATGCCAAATAGCTTGCTATATTGATGGTAAATCTACTTTTTCCTGAATTTGAAGGCATCGCATAACAACAAGTTTCCCCTTTTCGAATTCCTTTGAAAACTTCTGTTAAAATAGGAAATGGTAAAGATGCACCTGTTGTTAAAGTACTTTCTTCATTTAGTAAAAAGCTAGTTATATCACTATTTAATCGACCTTGACTTAAACCACTGGTAACACCAATTTGTTCGATAGCATTTTCAACTTCTTCAACTGTCATCTCATCATATAGTTCATAATTGATAATGTTCAAAATATTGTCTCTTATGATTTTCGTTGGTGCTAATAAATAATTCTTTTTCAAAAGAAACAATTTTTTTAAAATCGTATAAACACCTTCAATATCATAATTTCTTTCAGCTGCCATTTCTTGTAATTGCATTTTTAATGGATAAGTATCTCTAGCTTCTAATGGAAGTTTGAAACCTTCTTTAGCAATAGCTGGTGCATATTCTTCTGACTCACGAAATAGAATGATACGATACATGTTATCAAGTGATTCATCTGAAAAGTGGCAGTCTTCAAATAAAAAGTAATATCTGGATATAGCTTTTGGATTATTGAGTAATAATCCTAAAAATACATATTCTACTTTTAAACTAGATAGCTTTTCTAAGTCTAATTCTTCTGGTGTTTTTTCTTCTCCTTGGCTTAATTCCTCTTCTTCCAATTCTTCACCTTCTAAATCTTCGTATGTTTCAGTTTCGTTGACTTCTTCTAATTCCCCGTCTTCTAAATCTTCGTATGCTTCAGTTTCATCGACCTCTTCTAATTCATCTTCTTCTAAATCTTCATATGTTTCAGTTTCATCGACTTCTTCTAATTCTTCTTCTTCTAAATCTTCGTATGTTTCAGTTTCATCGACTTCTTCTAATTCTTCACCTTCTAAATCTTCATATGCTTCAGTTTCGTCGACTTCTTCTAATTCCCCGTCTTCTAAATCTTCATATG
>CANPFR010000029.1 GCA_947573445.1 uncultured Clostridia bacterium
ACATAAAAAACAGATAATTTCAAAATTATCTGTTTTACATTTCAATATTTTTTAATCATTCCATATTCGCTGTTAATTTTCTTCCTTCTTTTCTTCTTTTTTCTTTTTGCTCCACCAAGTACCAGCTAAGGGACAGCTTCCTCCAATGCATATAAATACTATCATAATTATCCAAAATTCCATATTTTACCTCCAAAACTTTCTTTATTTTTTAAATGTTATTTATAAAAAATATTATCACTAAATTTATAATAAGTGTTATCATCCCTGCTAGAATTGCTAACAGAACTTTTTGATACATTCTTTTTCCTATCTCTTGTTGCATTTCTTCATAATTTAATTGTTTGCCATGAATAAAAGCTAGAATTTCTTTATAGGTTTGTATATCATTATTCTTTTTAAATTTCTCAACTATTCCTGCTGTAAAAAAAGTTATTACAAAAAATGATATCCAAATAATAACACCAATATTACCCTCAACCTTAAAGAGAGGATAAGCCGTAATGGCTAAAATTAATAATTCTGTTCCAAAAATATAACTCATCACATTGAACTTCTTTATCGCTTGTTTGTCAATTATTTTTCCCATCTCCTCAATATCTCCTTTCATAAAATCATCTAAAGATACATCAAAGATGTTACTAAGCATCATTAAGCTTTTTATATCTGGATAACTTTTATCATTTTCCCAATTTGAAATAGTCTGTCTTGAAACAAATATTTTTTCTGCTAACTTATCTTGAGAAATATTTTGTTTTTCCCTATATTTTTTAATCCTTATTCCAACATCCATTTTGTACCTCCAATAATATTCTATATAACAGATATTTTTTTGTCTATCAAAAGTCTTTTACATTGATATTTTTAGAACTATTTTTCTTGTCAAAAGTTTTTTACATTGCATTTTTATTCTATTTTACTATTTAAAAAAATATAAAAGCAATCATCTATCTAAAATGCACTTTCTCATAATTCATATGAGTTTCTTTGATAGTTCAATGCCATCGGTAATATAAAATTATGTATATATTTTTTCAATCCTCTCTATACCTTACTCGTTATCACTTCCATTATAACATTATTCTCAAAAAATGTATATGAAAATAACCAAAAAATAATAAGTCAAAAAAGCATTCTATAAACCTCTTTTTTGACTTATTTTTCTATTTTTTAAAAGCATTTTAACACATTTTTATTATAACCTATTTTAGTATTGTAGCATATTTTTACCATTTTGTCAACTTGACAAAATGGTAAAAATATGCTCTCACTTGATTTTACTAACTTTCCTGTTCATATAGCACACCAAAAAACATTATTTTTCCAAAAAAACTTAACTTTCATTTTTGGCTTTGGTAGACATTTTATTCCAAAACCTTCTGACAAAAGCCAATTCAAACTAAATTGGCTTTCATTTCTCCTTATACAATCACTATCTCTTTTAACTTTCTGCCTCAATTTTTACTTCCAACAATTTATTTTTAAGCTCTGATTCAATTTTCATCAATTCCACTTCAGCCTCTTGTCTTTTTCTTTTGCCCTCTGTATGAATTTGAAGCACTGTATCCAATGTTTCAATAATATCTGCATTGGTTTTAGAAAGTGTTTCTACATCTACAATCGCTCTTTCTGATTCTTTCGCAACCTCGATGCTTCCTTGTTTTAATAACTCACTGTTGGATTTTAACATATCATTTGTTAAATCAGTCACTTTTCTTTGTGTCTCCAAAGCAGATTTTGCATTTGCCAATCCTAATGCAATAACGATTTGATTCTTCCACAATGGAATTGTATTAATTATTGAACTTTGAATCTTACTCACTAATTCACTATCATTATTTTGAATTAAACGGATTTGTGGTGCCATTTGTATCGAAATAATTCGAGTTGTTTTCAAATCATACAATTTTTTCTCAAAACGATTCATAGTATCAGCTAAATCTTTCACTGCCTGAACATCCAATTGATCCGCTGTTTCTCTTGCCTTTACCTCTAACGCTGGAAGTGCCACCGTTTTTAACTCCTCCAACTTTTTCTCACCAGCAATAATATATAAGGAAAGTTCCTTAAAATATTGCAAATTTTTCTCATACATTGTATCAAATGTAGCAATATCCTTTAACAGTGTAAATTTCTGAGCTTCTAATGTTTTTTGAATCGTCTCAATATTGTCCTCAACTTTGTTATATCTAGCAATCACCTTATTTAATTGCTTTTTCACAGAATTGAACAATCCTGGTTTTCCACTTAAAATACTAGAAGAATCCGCCTGAAACGATTTTAATTCTGAAACCAAATCAGCTAGCAAGTCTCCCACTTGACCTGTACCTTTCGTTTTTACCTCTGCCAAAACAGAATCTGAAAATTGGGATATATTATTTTGTGCAGAAGCTCCAAATTGCAATATTTGAGCTGTATTTGAAACATCAATCTTTGTGATAAATTGATCAATCACTTGCTTTTCTGCATCACTTAAAGCACTATAGCTTAGTGAATTTTCAATTTTTTCCTCTGTAATTTGTTCTCCTGCAATCAGTGAATTTTCGATTTCCTTTGTTTCAACTTTGTCTACTTTTAATTCTAAGTTTTCCATATTTCTATTTCCTTTCTTTTATAAATTCGAATTAAATAAATTTTTTAATTCATTAATTACATTACCTGAATTAGCATCAATGCTAGCAGCCTCATTGATAGATGATATTTCCTCAAGTGCAGTAATATTAGCATTGTATCCAATCGTATAAATAGGAATATTTAAGTTTTTGATAACATTGCTTGCTTCTTCAATTGAATGTCCTCGATTCGTTTCTCCATCACTTAAAACAAACATCATGAGTTTGGAATCTGGTACTTCTGCTTGTTTTTTAATTAGCATATCAGCTGCTACCATAATGGCATCAAAAGTCGCGGTTTGCCCATTAGCATATAAGCTTTCCACTGCACCATTAAAATATGATTTTTGATTTAAATTAAATTCATTAATTGGCAAATTAATCGTAACATCTGTACTATAACTTACTAATCCAATATGGTTATTATTATTAATGTATTGCATACTATTGATTAGAGATTGTTTTAACTGCACCAACGGTTCTCCTGACATACTTCCCGAAACGTCAGTTACAAATACAGCAATAATTGGTTTTCCCAAATCCTTTTCTTCTTTCCATAATTTCTGAGCACTAATTAAAATATCTCCTTCATAAGTTACTGTATTATTATACTCTGGATTATTATAAAATCCATATTCTTTTGCTAATTTTTGCGATTCTGTAGAAGTACAATATTGGGTAAAAACATTCAAAAGTTCTTGTTTTTCAGAGTTTAACTCTCCAATTGCATACATCGGGCTATCATGTCTTACACCAAATGGAATAAATTGATAATCACGTTTTAAAGTACTGTCATTAAAATAAGTTTGATATTCTAAAATAAAAGCATCTAAAGAGCCACTTTCTGCAGCAGTTCGCATTTGCATTGTGATATAAGATACAAATGGTACATTTTCTTGAAATTTCTGAAATCCACTAATAGCAGTTGAACTTAAAGGATTTTCATGATCAAAATAAGATAACGTTGAAATCAAAAAGTTCATCCCTGTTGAACTGGCATATGGATTCGTATATCCCATGGCAATTTCGTTGTTGCAAGTAGCTTCCACAATTACACCCAAATCTACTTTTCCATATTTTTCTTGCAATGCTTCATAAGTCGAACTAGAAAGTAGCATTCCTGTAGCATTTGGAGCAATTCCATCATCTACTTGAGTAAGATTTATTTTGTGTGCACGTATCATCTCAATCCACAATTCATTCGATGGTGAAAATGCTTCTGGCACATATTTTTCAGACGTAATATAATCCACTGCAATTCCAGAAGCAATCGAACGAATCGAAACAGTCGCTTTTTTTCCATTCACTGTTTGATTTGACTGATTGAATTTTTGTGCTACTTCATTTAACCAGCCATCTGTCCCTTCTCCTGCTTTTTCTGGTGAAGAAAAAATTTCAATATTAATTTCCCCTTTTCCTTCAACTGTCAGTGGATAATCTGAAATATCTGGTAATTCGTCTTTTAATTTTGTTTCCCCTAAAGTTACTGTTGATTTCTTTAAATCTGCCTCTTCTACATGTATGCTTTTTAAGTATTTTTCAAGAAATGAGATTGCCTTATCATACGATTTTTCAGAAGATGATTTTTTCAAATTTTGCGTCAAATAGATTCCTCCTGCAATAATTAATAAAAAAATAACAACTAAAATAAGCATCATTTTTTTGTTGGATTGTTGATTCATTTTTTCCCTCCCTTTTTTTAAATTTCTTCACCTCTAAGCGTTTTTAATGAATTGGTCATATCACTTAACACATTCGTTAAAGTATCATCAGTTGATGTGTCATCCATTTGAGACACTTCAGTTAATAATTTGTTAAATTCAGCCAAAATATTTTCATTGGATACCAACAATTTTTCAATGTAATTTTGATGTTCATCCAATAAATTTTCCCCCATATCAGCATCATAAATCGCAATTCTATTTAACATTTTTCGTACATTATTCACTAAAAAATTAGTAGCTTGTGTACCTAAATCCGTTAATGCAGTATAATGTTCTTTGTTATTTTGTGCCAATATTTCAATTAACACGCGATTCTTTTTATCCACCGAAATAACCTGTGAAATAGCCTGTTTAATTTCTTTGGCAAACGGTGAATTCTTACGATAACAAGATTCTAATGCTTGTTTATAATCATGAACATCTTTTAATTTATCCAAGTCATACCCATATTTGGCTGTATTAGAAACTCCCAAAAACACAATTTCTCCTACTAAAACTGAAATATTAACCAAAATCATAATACAAAACAATACTGGTTGCAAAGCAAAAGACAACCCATAAATACCTGGAGAAAATAAAATAATATCTATAAATGCCAATATAATTGTTATCAGCAATAATCTTAAAAAAATCTTGTTATTCATCCAAAGCCTCCTTAGCTTAAAAGTTACTTTATTATTATTTTACCACAAATCTAGTTTTTCTTACAACCGTTATAACTAATTTATTTTATAAATATAAAATATTTCATGTCTTACATAAAAATTATCCATCAATTCGCCTTCTGTGCTAAATAATAACTCCAAATTATTTTCTCCTAACATTTGCCTTCCATTTATCAAATATAACTCCTGGTATTCCAAACGCAATTTTTGAATTGCCTCTTGTATTTGTGAATATCGAATCGGCTTGAGCCATTGCTTATTCCAAGTCGTATAAGTTACAAATTCCTTGGCATTTGGCATATACAATTGATATTTACCTTTTGGTAAATAAGCCAACACCGATTGTTGCAATTCTTGCTCTGTATAAATAAAACAAGCACCTTCTGGAATATTTTCTTCAATATATTCAGCCATCATTTTGCCAGTTGAAAAATTTTGTGTGATATCTTGCAAAGCCAATTTGTAAGCACTTGGTATGGAAAGAATCATTAATAAAATCAAAGCAATTTCAATCCATCGATTTTTCTTTTTCTCTTGGATTTTCGACTCCTCTAGGCTATTCCAAAACCAAAACATCAACGTGTAAATCATCATAAAAACACGTGTTGGCAAAATAAACCATACCAATGTATGAATTAAAAATGTAAATACCAATTGACTCCAAAATAGCACTGCTTGTTTTATATCGTTTTTACTACCAATCAAACATAACACCAATACAATTGTCACCATTATTTTATAATAAAGTGGAACAGCTATATTGCCGTAAAGATAACCAATGGTATCAAAATACGTAACTTTTAACAAATTAAAAAGTTTGTCTGGCTCTTTCAAATAATTTGTCTCATCAAAATTTCCAATAATTTCACAATTTTCAGAAGCAAAAATAACAATTAAACTAAATATCAGAACTCCCATTATGGCAATCAAAAAACTATTGCAAAACTTCTTTGACTCCTCCTCTTTTTGATTACCACGATTCCATAAAATTTCTTTTCCCCAAAAATCTAAGATTAATAAAATCACTGTTGGCATCATAATTAAATGAGTATTAGCAAGTAATGCCACTAAAATAGCATATTTATAAGGATGTTCCCTTTTCTTTTGGTAACAGCTTGCCAGCAAAACCAGCAAAAATGGTATCATACAATAAGGACGTGCTAAAACACTATAAAAATAAATCATTCCTCCACTAAATACCAATAAAATCTTCAATCCTTTGCGAAATGGCGCCTTTTTCAAAATAATATATGCTGTGAAAATCGCAAATAACGCTGAAATCCAATTTTGAACCTCCACTGCAATTCCCAATTTAGCAAATGGCATCAATAAAAAATACCACAAAAATGGATGCCCTTCATATTTCATTTGTTTTATGATTCCAATTGGATTTAAATCCCTTGCTATTAACCAACTCTGTGCCTCATCCTCATACCCTTCATGATTGAGCACAACCACCATTAAAAACAATATATAAATTATAAACGCAATCGTATTTACGATTCCAAACTCTTTTATTTTCGTCACTATTTTCTTCATTTTAGTTCCTTCTATTAATTATTTTATTTTCTCTTTTGTTCAATAAAATTTTAATGTATTTTCCTACAAATGTCAAATACCTTATTTTTTCATAGAATAAACGCTCTCAAAACTTCTCTTGAGAGCGCCTTTTTTAATCTTGAATTTGAATATATTTTTTACTTTCTACTTTTTCCTGCTTTTCCTTCGGAAAACTTAACACCAAAATTCCATTTTTAAAACTTGCCTTAATCTCTTCTGACTTCACACTTTCCCCAACGTAATAACTTCTTGAACAAGTTCCAAAAAATCGTTCCTGATGAAGATACCCATCCTTCTTATTTTCCTCTGTTTGATTCGTTTCAGCAGTTACCATCAAATAACCATTTTCAAGCTCAATTTTGATATTTTCTTTGTCATAACCTGGAACATCAATTTCCAAAATATAATTTCCATCTTTTTCTTTAATATCTGTTTTCATTAGCTTATTTTCTCTTCTTCCCCAAAAAGAATCTGCATCATTTAAACCGAAACACATCATCAAAAAAATCTTTTCTTGGAATTAACATATTTTTACCTCCTACTAAATAATATTCTTAGTATAAGTAAAAATGAGAATTTTAAACCTAATTTTGAACTTGAAAAAACTCATCCATTATTTTTTCAATTCATTGGCTTTTGCTTGAATTTTGCTCATATTTCTATATCTTCCTTCTTTCAACTCTTTTTCATACTCCTCTGGCTCAATATTTTGATCCAAATCTTCTAATTCTTTGTCAATATCATAAGGAACTCGTACAAATTCAAAACTCAAATTCGCTCCATATTCTTTTGCTCCATATTCCCCCTCTAATATCAAATAATGAATCGCTGTTGTTTCTAGAACATGACTATCTTTTTTATCATCTCTTACCACATTAAAACTATTTCCAACACTCCCTACATTAATTAACGTTTTATTATACATTTTATTCATAAATGGTGCATGCAAATGCCCATAAATTACAATATCAGCCACTTTTTGAGAAACTGTTTTGGCACTTGGCTCAAACATCTTGTATTTGGTTTCATACGTGTCTTCATTAATAATCACACCTGCTTTTCTCTCTGGGTGTGCATGAAACATACGAATCAAACTACCACTCATATAAAACTCATAAGAAAAAGGTAATTCCAATAAATATTTCTTCGACTCCTCTGATAATAAACTATTTAACCAATTGGCTCTTTTTTGCATCAATTCTACTGGAATATTATGCTTGCTTACTTTGTAAACAGAAGCATCTAAATCAGTATCACAATTTCCTTGCACTACAACTGTACAGTTTTCTTGAATTAATTTCACACATTCCTCTGCATGACATCCCTTTTCTACAATATCACCCAAACAAAAAATTTGATCTATTCTTCGCCTTCTGATATCTGCTAAACACGTTTTTAGAGCCTCCAAATTTCCATGTATATCTGATATTACTGCAATCCTCATATTTTCTCCTTCTTATTTCTTTAATAAACTACATTATGAAACAATAAGCACAATCACGAAATCTTAACCATCTCACTAATATGCACAAATCTTATCTTTTTAAAATCATAAGTGCCAAGTGACCTTCCCAATGCATCATAAGTGTGCGTCGCAATCAAAATATCGCTCAAATAATTCACATTCCCAATTCCCACAACCATCAAACTATGAGTAAACCTTTCACCATTCGATGACAACTGAATCAAATCTCCCACTTGAATTTGGTTTTGTGGAACCACAACTCCTCGTGGTCCATTCCCCTGATTATGCACTAAAAACTCATATAAAAACTCGACTCCTGTCCAAGATGGTGATTTATCATTCCCATTTTTATAATACCACGTATTATAGTTCATCACACCACTTCCTGCATAAATACACTGTGAAACAAAATTGGTACAATCACCCCCAATTTTCTCATAATCATAATAAGCAGGATTCCTCGAAAGCGCCCATTGATTTGCATATTCTAAACATTTTTGTCGATTGTATTGTCTTTCTTTCAAACTTCATCACCCACTATATTTTATGTAATAAACATAATTTAGTACATGATTTTTCAAGATTTCATCACTTTTTTCAAATTTTACTGAAAAAGGGCATGGATTCTCTCCTGCCCCTTTCCTAAGACCAGCATAGCACTTGCCCTACTAGTTAATTACAGTTCCCATACTCCTCTTTTTCCATCTTCTCTGCTCTCCATTTAAATTCCAAACCAAGTTCTAATTCCTCATCATTTTCATGAGCTGGGTCTGGGAAAGGAAATTTTTCAATTGTGGGATTAGCTCCTTCATAATTTGCCATTTCTTTCCTCCTGTTTCTTTTAAAGCACCACCTTCAGTTACGATAAAATTGTATCATACTTTCTAAAAAATGTAAATATTAAAATAATTTTTTATTTTTTTATATTTTCTATTGACATTTAACTTCACTCTTGTTATAATAAGTTTGTGTGTGAGAGGGTTTATTTTTTTATTTGTTTTTATCCTCTTTGGAAGGAAATATTGATATAAGAATATTTCCTTCTTGTTTTTTATTTCTCACTCATTGTGCATTTCGCACAAAATAATTCCCAAAATTCTATTATAAATTAGGAGGTCTTATGAAAAAAATTTTATTTTATTTATCAATTCTATTTAGCTTGTTCTTTTTTGTAACTTGTATCACTACTTATGTAGTTTATTCTGGTGAAAGTTTTTCCACTTCTCCAACTGAACATTACACACCAACTTCTGACTACCCTTGGCCATTACCTGGTTATCATACGATATCTTCCCCTTTTGGATTCCGCATTTCACCTGTAACAGGTGCTTCCAGTTTCCATTCTGGAATTGATATCCCTGCTCCAGAAGGTTCTGCAATTTATGCCGTTACCCCTGGAAATGTCATTTATCTAGACTTTAATGGTGCCAATGGTTATACAATAATCACACAAACTAATCATGTAGTTTGTATTTATTCTCATATTTCCCCCCACTTTTTGATTCACCTTGGAGACACCATTTCCCAAAATCAACTAATTGCAACTGTTGGACCAAAAAACATTCCTGCTATCCCCAACAACCCTTACACTGATTCTGCTCGGTAATCAAACCAATGGTGCCACAACTGGTCCACACTTGCATTTTAGCATAAAAATCGATGGACAAGCCATCGATCCTTTGAAATTATTGAATTAATTACATATCATCCTCAAAATTTCCCCAGTCTAACTCAATGATATTTTTACAGTCTGGACATTTTATTTCCTTTTTGGTATTGTCAAATTCTATGAAAAAATGGGTATTGCAATAAGGACATTTGATTGGTTCCAAATCAGTATCTTCTTCTATATCACCATCTTGAAAAATCTCATTATCCAGCTTCTGCATTGCAACTTCTAAGCCTTCTAATCTATTTTCAAACATAGACACTTTCTCTTTATACACAGATTCCAGTTTCTCTAACTCATTAATATATTCCATTGTTAAATCTGTCACTTGTGCCTTAGCGTAAATCAAATCTCTTTTATTTTCAATATTTCCCTCTAAATTTTTGATAACTTCATTAAACTTTTTATTTAGCATTTAAGTTATTGTTCTCCTCTCGCTCTAACATTAGATTCTTTCCATATATTGACCTGTTCTTGTATCAATCCTAATTTTATCTCCTATGTTTACAAATAATGGAACTGAAATTTCTAAACCGTTTTCTAAAGTTGCTGGTTTTCCTGAAGTTGTTGTCGTATTTCCACTAAATCCTGGTTCGGTATATGTAACTTCCAATTCAACAAACATTGGTGGTTCTACTGCAAATACTTTTCCTTTAAATGATAGCATTGTAACATTCATATTTTCTTTGATATATTTTAAAGCCTCTCCTATTTGCTCTTGATTTAAAGGCATTTGGTCATATGTGTTATTATCCATAAAATAATATAACTCGCCATCATTGTATAAATATTGCATATCTCTTTTTTCAATCTCAGCTCCCTGTAGCTTTTCAGATGGGTTAAAAGTTCTTTCTAATACTGCTCCTGTAATCACATTTTTCATTTTTACTCTGACAAATGCTGCCCCTTTTCCAGGTTTTACATGTTGAAATTCTACAACTCTAAATACACTACTATCTAATTCAAATGTTGTTCCATTTCTTAAATCTCCTGCCATATATACGTCAGCCATAATTTTTACCTCATTTCTTTTTTATTTTAACTTTGTTATTATACCACACAAACTTCTATAAATCAAGTATTTTTTCTATTTAATTCCTATCTTTTAAACTTAAGATAATATCATTTTTTCCAGATTTAGCCAAATTTATACACGAATTTTTAGTAATGTGATACGTATCTTCTATTCTTATGCCAAACCTTCCTGATTTATACACACCTGGCTCAATTGCAATCATAGCATTTTCTTTTAAGAAAGAATCCATTTTGGAACTTAAAATTGGTTCCTCATGAATTTCCATCCCCACACCATGACCAAAACTATGCATCACATTAAAGTTTTTCAAATGATAATCAGTCTCTCGATCTTTGATTATTGGTTTGATATTGACTCCATTTTTGAAAGAATCAACAATTTTTCTTTGCTCTTCCAACACAAAATCATACACTTCTTCATACTCTTTTTTCATTTCATCTATAAATAAAACTCTCGAAAAATCTGAGCAATAGCCTTTATACTGAGCCCCCATATCAATTTGGATAATATCACCTGATTGTAATTTGCGATTTGTGGGAACTGCATGGGGCATAGAAGTATTTTCGCCAAATGCTACAATCGTATCAAAAGCAACTCCATCGGCACCATTTTCAATCATAAACTTTTCAATTTCAAAACTAAGCTCTCTTTCAGTTATCCCATATTTTAACACTTTTTTGATATGCTCAAAAGCACAATCCGTAATCTCACAAGCTTTTTTAATATATCCAATTTCCTCTTCATCTTTTACAATTCTATGATTTTCAATAATTCCTTCTGTCTCAACTAAATTTACCTGATAAATTTGCAAATATCTCTTATACACCTCATAAGTCACATATTTTTCTTCAAAACCAATATCATGGCAACTCATAAAAAATCCTTCATAATCATATTTACTCATATTTCGCATGTCATAAGCAACAATTTCATCATCAATTGTCAATTTATTATTAACGCTTTCAATATAACGTGAATCTGTTATAAACACATTCTCTTTTGGTGCTACAATTAAAGTCCCTTCCTCTTCCAATCCCGTTAAATACTTGACATTAACTGGATTGGATACAATCATTCCTTCTAATTCCATGGATTTTAGCTGATCTCTTAACCATTTGATTCGTATATTCATAAAATCCCTCCATTTTACACAATACTTAAAATTTTATCACTAATTGCTTTACACATCAACATAAATAGCACAAACACCGTGTTAGCTGGCAAAAAGATACATACAATTGCTCCTATCACCAAAAATGGTCCAAATGGCATATATTCATCCTCACTTTTCAAAATTACATTGCGAATTAGTAACACAAAAACAGAAACAATCGCTCCAATAAAGAACGCTAACAGTGAAATTTGAGCAATGGTACTCACACCAAAATATAAACCAATCGCCCCCATAAATTTAACATCACCAAGACCCATTGCCTCTTTTCCAGCAATCAATCCGTCCAAGCAACGTAATCGCTCCAAAAATGCCAGCTCCTGCTAACATGCCAAGCAACATATCTTTTGCCATATTAATATTATTAATTCCATAAATAAATGTGAATAGTAAACCAAGTTGAAAAATTGTCAAATTCAAACGATTTGGTAATATTCTATGTTTTAAATCAATCATAAATGAACTAACTAACATTGGCATCAAAACAAGAAATTTGATAAAATCCAAATTCTGCATAAATGTATCGCCAAGCCCAAATTTGCGTAGAAGGGCTAAATAGAGAAATACCATTATAATCATATGAATATAGCTTTTATCAATTCCTTCTTTATTGGCTTTAAAAAAGTCCTTTGAAAATACTTTTTCTTCCTCTGGCAATCGCACATTCATCCAAGCAACCAATTTTCCTACTAATAAAGCTAACATACCAAACGCCACATAAACTAAAATATGCACATTATTACTATCATACATTTTTTATTCCTCTTTCTTCTTTTGTTTTTTTACATACGATTTGATAATCCATTCTTCCAATGGTCTTTTGCATTTTGTAATCCAAATATCCTTTTTCGCAATTGGATTAACTAAAATCGAAAACATTTTACTTCTATTAGCTCCAATGATATCCGTAAAAATCTGATCCCCTACCACTGCAATATTTTCCTCTTGCAAACCCAACTCAGCTTTTGCCTTATTGAATCCTCTTTTCCATGGTTTTGTAGCAAAATAAATATAAGGTAATTTCAAAATCTCAGCTACCGCTGTTATTTTGTCAATTTTATTACTGTTGGATAAAATCATACATCGTATGTTATTGGCTTTCATTTTACTAACCCACTCTTCAGCACCTTCTAATAAATTTCTGTCATAATCAATCAAGGTATTATCAACATCTAGTAAAACCCCTTTAATATGATTTTTCTCTAATAGCTCAAGGGTAATATCTGTGACTTTATTACAATAATAATCTGGATAAAACAACATAATTTTTCCTTTCTTTCTATTACTATCTTACCAATATGTTGCACTTTTGTCAAATTTATTTACAAAATTTTTTTAGATTCTATTTTTAATATACTTCTTGGTTCTAACTTTATTCAATGTAGTTCTATCCAAAAAGTCAATCATTCGTTTTTAAAAAACCTTTCACCAATTTTCGAATTAGTGAAAGGTTTTTTATCCTATTTTATATTTTTTTCCATCATTTTTTAAGAAAAGTCCTCTATTTTTAATTATACCATATTTTCGTTATTTTGTCAAGTTGACAGAATAATGAAAATGCGCTCTCACGCTATTACCAATGGTTTTATTCTATATAGCATTGTAAAACATGTTGCCCAATATAACCATTACAAGGCCACCAAGAAGTTACATATAAGCGATAATATCTAAAACTTCCTTTTGGTTCAAAATGATGTTCTGTTGTAATTACTTGATTTGTTACTGTTACAGTGTGTTCGCTACGATATAATTCTACTTCATTTTGAAAGTCAACTGTATCACTTGCTGTAATATAAAACTCTTTTAAGGGTTCAAATCCTCTATCATTTCCTAATGATTTAATCGTTACCTTACTAGCTTCAATGCTTTCTGACTTATTATCTTGAAAATATACTTCTTCCTCACACCAACTTTTAAAACAAACACTAAGGGCCTCCTGATAATTATCATTATTATTTCTTTCAAATATATGATTTACTCTATTTATTTTAGTATCCTCACTATCCGATGGCCAATAAGCACCTGCATTGGTATATCTTAATACTCGATTGATATTGCTTATTGTTTCACTTACTTCCTCCGAAGTTCTCTTATCATCGGCAGTATATTTTGCATAAATTGTAGTATTTTCCATTAATGTGATGGTTTCCATATAATTGTGCCATTCTCCTTCAGCTCCAATTTTATATTCCTTTATTCGTGCATAAGAAGGATAAATAATTTCCATTCTTACAGCTCCTACTTCTGTTTCTCCATTATAGTTAAAAGTTGGTTTTTCTAACTCTTTTAAAATTATATCTACTTTTTCAATCTTATGAACTATAAAATCTTTTATTGTGAATTCATATCCATCTTTTTCTACAATTACTTGCTCCTCATTTGTCTCTCCCTTTGTATAGCCCTCTTTTTCAAGTTGTTTAACAATTTCTTCATTGGTAAATTTCTGCTTTGTATGCTGTTCCTCCATTTTCAATGCTACTAAAATAAGCTCTAATTCCTCTTTTAACGAAACTTGTTTCGTCTTTTCTTCCGCTCCGCATTGCCTTTTCTAAAATCCCATCACTTCCTGCTATTAAATTTAAGGTAACACCTGCTAAAATTAATAATACAATAATTGTAATTACTAACGCAATTAAAGTTATACCTTTTTCTTGTCTATTTCTATTCATTTTTT
>CANPFR010000030.1 GCA_947573445.1 uncultured Clostridia bacterium
AAAATGCTTTCAAAACAAGGATAGCATTTAATTAGATGCTTGTCAATGGATTTAAGTGGTGTAATGAAAATGTAATAAAGATGAAAAAGAAGGGAAAGGTAATGTTGAAAATTTTTTAAAATAGGATTGGAATCCTAAAAAAGAATTGCAAAATAAAATAGGATATGATACAATAAAAAGAAAAAAAAGGAGCAAAAGAATGGAAAGAGAAAAAGCGATTCAATTATTGAAAAAATATAACAAGCAAGAATTTCATATAAGGCATGCTCTGACAGTTGAACAAGTAATGCGTTATTTTGCCAAAGAAAATGGACAAGATGAAGAATTTTGGGGTTTAGTAGGTTTATTACATGATGTTGATTTTGAGCAATATCCAGAAGAGCATTGTCAAAAAGCACCAGAATTACTAAAAGAAATGGATGCCAGCCAAGAAATGATACACGCCATTTGTAGTCATGGGTATGGTATTTGTTCAGAGGTAAAACCAGAAAAAGAGATGGAAAAAATCTTATTTGCAGTAGATGAATTAACAGGTTTGATTTGGGCAGCTACTAAAATGCGTCCTTCGCAAAGTACGAAGGATATGGAAGTTACAAGTTTAAAGAAAAAATTCAAAGACAAAAAGTTTGCTGCAGGTTGTTCTAGAGATACCATAAAACAAGGAGCAGAACAGCTTGGCTGGGAATTAAATGAATTGTTTGAAAAAACACTGCAAGCAATGAAAAATAGCGAAGATAAAGTAGAGGAAGAAATGAACAAGAACTACAAAAGTAAAGGATAGGATGCAAAAATGAAAAATGAGGAAAACTATGAGTTTTATATTGCAGGGAGAATGAGAAATAAAGATAAAATACAAGACATATGTAATGTGTTTGATAATTTAAATATTTCTTATTATTGTTTTTTTCAAAATGAACACTCACATCAAGCGGCTGGTCTGGACGTGAAAGAAGCACCAGAATTACTAGCACAAAAGTTTGAAAATTTGAAATTAGAAAGTCAACAGGTACGAACAATTTTTGAACATGATATGGAAGCTGAGAAAAAATGCAAGAATTTTTTGCTTGTGTTACCAGCAGGAAAGTCCTCTCATATTGAAGCTGGCATTGCTTATGGATGGGGGAAAAAATGTTATGCTATTGGCCAATACGATGTGACAGATTCGTTGTATTTAATTTTTGATAAAATATTTGCCGATAAAGAAGAACTTGAGATATTTCTAAAAAATAGAAAATAGGAGTAATATGAAAAAATTAACCATCAGTCGTAAGGACTTAAAAAATAATTTGAAAGTGATAAGAACACGTCTTCATTCTTTGGGAAAAGATGATGCAGGAAATTATCCTCAGATCATAGCGGTTATAAAAGGAAATGGAATGGGATTGGGGTTAGTAGAATATGCAAAATTTCTAGTCAATAATGGAATTGATTTTTTGGCAGTTGCCAATACAGAAGAAGCGTTGGCTTTAAAAGAGGCAGGTATTGAGGCACCAATTTTGATGTTAACTCCCATAACACGAGAAAGGGAATTAATGTTATTAATAGAAAAAGAAATCACGTTAACGATAAGTGCTAAAACACAAATAGAAATGATCGAAAAAATTGCTACAATGCAAGATAGACAAGTAAATGCACACATTAAAATAGACACAGGATTTGGACGATATGGCTTTTTAACAACCAATCGAAGTGATTTATTGGAAGCATTCAAGATGTGTGATAAAATAAAAATCAGAGGCACTTATACCCATTTTGCTAAACCAATGGATGAAACATTTACGAAAAAACAATTTAACCAATTTATGGATGTGATTCAGTTTTTAAAACAAGAAGGACAAGAACCAGGTATATTGCATGTTTCTGAATCAACAGCGTTTTTGAAATATCCCATAATGAATTTGAATGCTGTCAGAATTGGTTCAGCTTTGCAAGGAAGAACTTTGGTAAAAGTAAATGGCTTGACGAAAATTGGTCAATTGAAATCTTCGATTCAAGAAATAAAAAACGTTCCAAAGGGATATAATATCAGTTATGGGAAAATGTACAAAACCAAAAAAGAAACCAAAATAGCAGTTGTTCCAGTTGGTTATATGGATGGATTGAATATGCGAAAAGACCGTGATATTTTTTCATGGAAAGAAAATATTGTATCAGTAGGAATTGAAATCAAGAAATTTTTGAAAGATAATCGATTGAAAGTGATAATTCAGGGGGAAAAATACCCGATTATTGGCCGAATTGGTATGTATCATTCTGTAATTGATATAACACGGAAACAAAACCATAGAATTACAAGATGAGGTAGTTTTTGATGTTCCACCGATGTTAGTAAATAGCATGATTAGAAGGGAGTATGTGTAATGGAAAATAAAAAAATAGGCTTTTTTTCAAGAGTCAAAATGGCAGTAGCAAATTTGGAAAATTATAGTATATTTTTAGAAGAAAAATCCTCTGTTGCTGTTCGATATTTTTTTCTGATTGTGCTTATTTTAGCAATTGTTCTTGCTTTTGTACAAACATATGGTATCATGAAAATTGTGGGAAAAGGATATCAATATATTGAAAATGAATTACCAGATTTTTCTTATGAAGATGGAAATTTAACATTTTCCGAAAGGATTTATGCCTATGATGAAGAATATGATATATATATGATTGCAGATACAGGGGCAGAAGTAACCAATGAGGATTTACAGGAATATGAAAATAAGATAAAATCAATCGGCATTATTTTTTTGAAAGACAGATTGATTTATAAAAATGGAAATATGGAATTAGAATATCCCTATCGTGAGATAGCCAATCAATATGGTGTAGGAGCATTTGAGAAGGAAACTTTACTCCAAAAAATGGAAAGCATTGGAATGCCTACAATTGCTGTAACAATGTTTGGAACCATTACCATTAGTTCTTATTTGATTCAAATGGTAGCCATTTTTTTGGATTGGTTGATTATCACCATATTTGCAGTAATTGCTGCTAGAATTTGTCGAATGAATATGACTTTCAGACATTGTTTTAATATTTCAATTTATGCTTTGACATTATCCATTATCTTAAGCATGTTATATCAAATTGCTTACACAATAGCTGGATTTTATACAGACTATTTTAGAATTGTTTATTTACTCATTGCTTATGTATACGTGGTGGCTGTTATTCTAATGATTAAATCAGATTTGTTGAAACAACATATGGAAGTTGCTAAAATTGTAGAAGTACAAAAACAAGTTCACAAAGAATTAGAAAATCCAGAAAAAGAAGAAGAAAAGAAAAAAGAAAATAAAAAGACCAATGATGAGGAAACCAAAAAACAAGAAGGAGATACCCCTGATGAGGAGCCAGATGGCTCAGAAATATAAGGAAAGGAGCAAAGTATGAAAGAAAAGAAAGAGGATAAAAAAGGTAAAGTGGCTTTATGGATAGTATGCATTTTTCTGTTTACAAGTGTCGTGATAGGGATGTTATATGTAGGAAAAATGAAACAAGAGGATAAAGAATTAGCTTATACAGAATTAATCAAAAATATTAATCAAGGTGAGATTGAAAAAATCAAAATGACAACAGGAAGCACTAGCATAACCGTTACTTATAAAACCTTAAATGGAGAAGAAGGGACAGAGGAAAACGAGAAAGATAGGCAAAAAAAGGTGATTGTTCCGAGTGTGCAAGCTTTTGTTGAATTAATTCAAAGTAAAGTAGATGCTAATGAATTAGAATTGGAATTAATTCAGGAAAGCACCAGTCAATTTTTGAAAATTGCAGAAACATTATTTTCATTATTGCCAACCATTTTACTGGTTGCTTTGATGCTAATGATTTTCAAAATGCAAGGGTTTGGTGGCGATAAAGATAAAGTATATGGTGGAGAAAGCAACAAAAAATCAGATGTCAGATTTAAAGATATTGCAGGGCTGGAAGAAGAAAAAAATGAATTAATTGAAATTGTTGATTTCCTAAAAAAGCCACAAGCTTATTTGGATATGGGAGCCAAAATTCCAAGGGGAATTTTATTATATGGAAAACCAGGAACAGGGAAAACCTTAATTGCTAAAGCAATTGCGGGAGAGGCAGGAGTTCCATTTATTTCAATGAGTGGTTCTGAATTTATTGAGATGTTCGCAGGTCTTGGTGCTTCTAGAGTAAGAAAATTATTTGATAAAGCTAAAAAAATGTCACCAGCCATTATTTTTATTGATGAAATTGATGCGATTGGTGCCAGAAGAAATAGTAGCAGTGGTGCTGAAACAGAAAATAATCAAACATTAAATCAATTGCTTGTGGAAATGGATGGATTTGATACTGACCAAACCATTATTGTTTTAGCTGCAACTAACCGACCAGAGATGCTAGATAAAGCGTTATTACGACCAGGAAGATTTGATCGTCAAGTTACCATTCCAGCACCAGATTTAAATGGAAGAGAGGCCATTTTGAAATTGCATAGTGAAAATAAAAAATTTGCAGACGATGTTGATTTTCATACCATTGCAGGAGATACAGCTGGGTTTACAGGGGCAGAGCTTGCCAATATTCTAAACGAAGCAGCCATTATCGCCACACGAGAAGGGCACAATGCCATTACCAATGACGATGTTGAAAATGCTGTCAAAAAAGTAACAGTAGGGCTAGAGAAGGCAAATCGTGTTATTTCGGATAAAGATAAGAAATTAACAGCTTATCACGAAGCTGGTCATGCTGTAGTAAGCAAATTTTTAGAGACACAAACAGATGTCAAAGAAGTTTCTATCATTCCAAGAGGGGCTGCTGGTGGATATACGATGTATAAAACAAATGAAGATAAATATTATATTTCAAGAACAGAATTACTTGAAAAAATGGTTGCTTTGATGGGAGGACGTGCTGCTGAAAAAGTAGCACTAAATGAGATTTCGACAGGGGCTAGTAATGACATTGAAGTAGCAACTGGAATTGCACGAGATATGCTAACAGTATATGGTATGGATGATAAATTAGGTCCAATTTCTCTAAAAGTAGACGATCCATATGAATTGCAAGTGTTTGGTGAAAAAGTAATTGCTGAAGTTGGCAATCAAATTCAGCAATTGATTGACAATGCCTATGCGACAGCACAGCGTATTTTACTAGAAAATATGGATATTTTGGATAAAGTGGCTAACACTTTACTAGAAAAAGAAAAAATATCGAGTGAAGAATTTGAAATGTTTTTTCAATAAATCAAAAACAGTTTCCCACCAAAAGGGGGAGCAAAAGATTTAGCTATTGCGAGTGAAATTTTGGACATTGTTCCCAATTTCACTCGTTCTTCTTCGATTTAACGGCAGTTCCTTTTTAAGGTAAAGTTTTTATAAAAGAGAGCATTTTAGAAATGTTGATTAAAATATTTGTCATAAAAATTATTAAAATTATAAAAAAACTATTGCAAATACTGACAAAATGTGGTAAAATATAGATAGTTTAATAAAAAAGGAGAGATAATAATGAACAAATTATGTAAAACAAGCATGATAGCACTTATGATAATTATGATCGTTGCAATAATGACTTTGCAAGTTAATGCAACAACAGGATTGGAAAATTTAATTGACTTTATCAGTTCTTCTCATGAAGTAAAAGGAGAAAAATTTCAGTTAGATAATCATCAAATTGCAAGAATAACTACTTATTTACAAAATAACAAAGAAAAAAAAGTAGCTACAAATGGAAAAACAATTGAAGAAAATGCAGATTTGATTTTAACAAAATTAAAAGAAATCGAAAATTTGATTAATAATTCAAAATACAACAAAATTTCAGAAGCATCGATTGAACAAGTGAATTATATCAAAGATTTAATCATTGAAACAGGAAAATTAGCCGATGTTGAAGTAACAGTTGATACAACTCGAATTTCAAGTGAAATTGTTAAAATTCAATTAAAATTTGGTGATGAAGTGATGACTTTTACTTATGATGGTTCAATCAAACAAACAGTTTCTGAAGAAAGTAAAAAAGCAGATACTGAACAATCAACAACAACTAAGAAATTAGTATACACAGGAAAAGATAACTCATTTGTAATCAAATTAAGTCTAGCAATAGTTGCCATTGCTATAATGAGTGGAATAATTGTAAAGAAATATGCAAAATAAAATGGGAAAAGAAATATTAAAAGCAACTATTTTTTGGATAATAGTTGCTTTTTTTATCGTTATCATCATTTCAATGATGGCAATCAAATTTGGAAAAGAGAAATTTCTGGAGGCAACCGATTTGATTCAAATCATAACTGTTGATACCAATAGTAACGCAGAACGTCCACTGCCAGAGCTGAAGAATTTTAAGGAAAATGAGTTAGCAAATGAAATTAAGGTATTAATGAATTGTCCTGCTTATGGAGAAAATTATGCAACTTTGAAAATCTCAAGTATTGATTTAGAATTACCGATTTATTATGGAAAAACATTGGATTTGCTAAAAAATGGTATTGGCCATGACGATGAGTCCTATTTCCCAGGAGAGGGAGGTAGTATTGTGCTTATGGGGCATAATTATGGCAAATTTTTAGCGAATTTGCCAAAAGCCAAATTAGGTGACAAAATTGAAATTGTAACAGGATATGGGGAATTTGAATTCACGATTTATGATGCACAAATTATCAAAGAAACTGAAATCGATAAAGTGCCAATTACCGATCAGGAAGAAAAGCTTATGATTTATACCTGTTGGCCAATCAATAATATAGGATATGCAACAGAAAGATATGTTGTTTATGCCAAATAGATGGGAGAAATAAATATGAAAGTCGTAAAAGAAATTACCAATTGCATTTTTGCATTTTTGCTGTGTTTTGTATTCATTGGGACATTGGCTGTGTTTTTACTTGCTAGTACCTTGTTAAGCAAAGACTATATGCTAGAGCAGTTGGCACAAAGTGAGTATTATGCAAAAGTAGAAACAGATTTGAAAAATGGTTTGGAAGAATATCAATATCAATCTGGTTTACCATTACAGGTTTTTGAAAATTTATATTCAAGTGAGATGATAAAAGAGGATATTAATGCTATAGTTTATCATATTTATGATGGAACAGAGCTGAAATATCATGTAGCTAGTGTTGAAACAAGGCTGGAGGAAAACGTTCAGCAATATTTGCAAGAAAATAATATTGTTCTGAATTCGGAACAATACAAAAATGTTTCGGATTTTAAAGAAATTATTGTGAATGTTTATGAAAGTAAAATTACATTTGCTGTGAATTATATTGAGCCATTCGTTAAAATGATTGCCAAAGTAGTTAGTTTAATGGATGTTGCAAAGATAGCTTGTTTGGCGATTTTGATTATACTTGCTATTTTTATAGGAATCATTAATTTAAAGAGTATCGGTGGATTTTTAAGTACGATTGGTGTAAGTTTATTGGCAACAGGAATATTGTTTCAATTATTAAAATTTGTGATTGTAAAGTATATTGATATAGAAAATATTTTATTGTTTAGTCAAGCCTTGAGTGATTTGATCAAAGGAGTGATAAATAACATATTGGGACAAAGTGTAATTTTTGGAATTTGGCTTGTAGTAGTAGGAATCATTGCGATTGTAATAGGAAATTATTACAAAATCAAGAAAAAATTTGCAATTTTACAATAAATGGGATATAATACTAAAAAAGTGGACTTTTTAGACTTTATGTGATAAAATAAGATTATATAAAAGTTATCAGGAGGAAATAAAATGAAAGAGCAAATAAGGCTCAACATTTACTTTAATCTTTTTCAAGTAGAAAAAATATATGAGTGCTTGAAAAATGAGCGGAAAGGGATAACTAATTTTTTAAAAGAGGCAAAAGAGTATGCAGAAAGAAATGAAAAAAAGGGCTATTATCTTTTTAAAGATGAAAAGGCGCTTTGGGAAGTAATAAAAAAGCATCTTCCAGCAGAACTGGAAAGCAAGGGGATTAATACTTGGGGAGAATTAATGCAATATTTGCCATAAAAGCTCAAAAAAGAAACGTCAAAACGGATCAGTAGTTTTGACGTTTCTTTTTTATTGGTTAGAATCTGATTTTTTATAATCAATAATTGGATCTTCATCATCAAATTTGTAATGCGAGTGAAAGGTGCTATTGACTGGATCTGGCTCTAAGTCAGAATCGGTTTGACTGGCATTTTTCTTAAAATTAGAGGCGTTTTTTTCATTGATGCTAATTCCATTAGTAAATTTGGTAAAATTATAAGTTTTACTTTTCTGTTTTTCTTTATATTTGGATTCTAGGAAATCAACTTTAGCTTTTCCTACCACTGTTTTTCCTTTTACATCTTTTGTTTTATAAACAATATTTTTAAAGCCTAAAGCCTGTACTTCACCAGATTTGATGTTTTCTTTCCAATCCCATTTGATGGATTTGTATGTTGGGTCATATTCACCTTTTTCTGTTTTATAATCATTGACAAATTTCCATTCACGGTGATCACCAAATTCTCGTGTCCAGTAGTCATTGTCTGCTGGAATGTTGTTTCCAAAGGCAATTTTGGTGGTACTGTTAGCAAGTAATGTGTTTTTAAAAGTATCGTCACCTAATTGAGAAAGATTTTGGGAAGATACTATGGTTCCTACACGGTATTTTCGATACAAAGTAAAAATATCTTCTGTTGCTTTACAAACAAATGGAGAAAATTCGTCAATGTATAAAAAGTGAGGAATTCTCGTTTGTTCAATACCAGGTCTTGATAAAATAGAGTGTTGCATAAGGAGTAAGATAAACAAGCCAAAGGCTTTATGAACACTTGCACCTAAGTCACCACGACGGGTACAGATAAGTACAATTTCACCATTTTTTAGAACATGATCATAATTAATATTATTGGTTTGATTGCATAAAATATTTCTTACACCAGGATAACGCAGTAAATTTTCCAACTGAGCAGAGGCTGCTTGTAAATTTTTGGAAGTTAATTCTCTGCTAATTGCATTTTTGTAAAATGTTTTTTCAAAATAACGAAGTTGAATGGCATATTGTTCAGCAAGTTCTGGAATTTGTTTCATTTGTTCAGCCATTTCTTCAATTAAATCAAAATTTGTAAGTAATTTTAGTAAATCATTTAGGGTAGGAATATTATTGTTATGTAAAATTGGATACATTTCTTTTAATAAAAGAGTTAAATTTTCAACAGCTTGTGTTACTACATTTTGGTTAAAGGCGATATTAGCAGCAGTATAAGCTTGGTTGTAATCTAAGTTTGTATCATACATTCTTTTTAAAATAGAAGAAATCGAAATGGCAGATTTCATAGGATCCTTAAAGGCAAAAGGATTTAAACCAATCGAATTTGTATCATTTGGGTCAATAATGTGGTATTTTAATCCAAAATTATCAGCAACATCTTTCATGTGAGAAAGCGATTCATAATCAGGTGATAAATAAGTGATTCCTAAATCCTTATAAACAGAGTTCTCAGCAGCATAGGAAAAGGTAAGTTTTGAGATATAAGCCTTGTAGATTTTTTCCTTGCTGGAGACAGGAGTTAACATATTTAAAGAAAAGTGTTCATTTAAATAATCATTGGCATAAGGACAGTTTAAATTGGCAATTCCTGTACGTAAAGCGGTAAAGCCTAATTCTTTGGCGGTTTCTTTTAAAAAATGTTTCTTTTCCATGTCTCTTGCAATCATTGGTTCAAAAATCATGGATGTTTTTCCAGAACCAGAGGTTCCTACAACCAACATAGCTTCATATCTTCTATTTTCTGGGATTTTAACCTCTTTAGCAGAACTATTGTCCTTACAAAGCAGAATTTCACAAGTATATGGTCCAGTTCCTTCTTTTTTATTCGATAAATCAATTCCTTGGTAATCAAAGATAGAATCTTTAATATCTTTGATATCGTTGACTTTGAAGTAAAAGAATTTAAAAAGTGGGTAAAAGGAACAAATTGGCATATACCAAGCCATAGCAGAAAAGGCTGGTTTGATTAAATCCATAAATTCAGAGATAATATAACTATAATTTGGTACTGAAAATAACAGTAACCAACCAATTCGATTAATCCATTGGATCAGCATAGATACGCAAACGAGATATAACACAGTGGCATATAAATAAAGAAATGACAGTTTTATTTTCTGATGTGTTACGAACTTAGAAGAAAATGAAAAATAAAACGCAAAAATAGGGCATGCCAAAGCTAAGGTATATTGAATTGGTCCCCAATAAGACACAGAAATGCCAGAAAACCCAATCAATAAAATCTCTGTCACACGGTCAACTACAATGTAAATAGAGATTAAGGTTAATACATAGGTTATGAATGTATTTCGATCAGTTTTTAATTTCTTTAGAAATTTATCAATATATTTCACAAGTTTTCACCACTTTCTACTTTTTTAAAATGCATTATTTTTATACATATATATCTATATTATCTTACAAAATTGAAAAAAAAACAAGGGGTTTGGCAAAAAAAATATAATAAATTACGTCTTAAATGATTTTTTTTAGAATATTTATAAAAAGGTATTGAAAGATTTTCAGAAAAACAATATAATAAAAATTAAAATAAAAATGTAAAAGAGGGAAAAAGTTATGGCAAAAAATAAAAAAGAAGGCTTTATGCAGGGTGTTCTTGCTCTTATGTGCTCACAAGTTATCATTAAAATATTGGGCTTAGTTTATAGCATGTATTTGACCAATCGAAAAGGATTTGGGGACAGTGGAAATGCCATTTATATGAGTGGTTATCAGGTATATGCGTTGCTTCTTACGTTGTCTTCTATTGGTGTGCCAAATGCGATTTCGAAACTCGTATCTGAAAAATTAGCATTAGGTGATCGAAAAGGGGCTGACAGAATTTTTAAAATAGCTTTTGTGGCTTTTGCCATGATTGGTTTTTTTCGGAACGTTATTGCTATATCTAGGGGCAGGTCTAATTGCCACTGCTTGGCTACAAATTCCAGAGGCAGAATATACATTAATGACTTTATCGCCAGCGATTTTCTTTGTTTCAATTTCATCCGTTATTCGAGGGTATTTTAATGGAAGGCAAAAAATGTCGGCTACTGCTAAATCACAAACAGTTGAGCAAATTTTTAAAACCACGCTTACTATTATAATAGTAGAGATTGTAGCCATTTGTACCAATGTTAACACAGAATTAATGGCTGCAGGTGCCAATTTAGCAACTACTTTTGCAACATTTTTAAGTTTTTCGTACATCTATGCTTTATACAAAATGAATCGAAAAGAAGAATATAAAAATCCTGCTGAGCGTGCAAAGCCAATGGCAAAAGAAAGTGCTAAATCAATTATTAAGAAAATTTTGGCAGTTTCAATCCCAATTTCATTAAGCTCGCTTATTTCGGCCATCAACAAAAATATTGATTCTGTGACGGTTGTAAGGATGTTAAAACCATTAATTGGAGAGGCTACAGCCAAGGCTAAATACGGAATTTTAAGCTCAAAAGTGGATATTTTAACATCCATGCCACTTGCTTTTAACATTGCATTTGCCACAGCTTTGGTACCAACAATATCGGGTGCTCGAGTTAAGAACGACACAGAGACCATTAATAAAAGATTGCGTTTATCGTTATTAATTACAATTTTAATTGGGCTTCCTTGTACATTTGGTATGTTTTTGTATGCAACACAAATTTTGGAGTTATTATTTCCAAATGCAAGTTCTGGTGGTACATTGCTTGCGATTTCTGCTTTTACGATTATTTTTACATCCCTTGCCCAAACCATCAATGGTGCATTACAAGGGTTGGGAAAAATAAGAGTACCAGCCATTGCTTTAGGATGTGGAGTGATTGTTAAATTGATTGCTAATGTATTATTAATTCCAATGGAGGGAATTTATGAAAATGGAGCAGCGATTGGTTCTGTGCTTTGTCATATTGTTTCATTTACCATTGTATACACTGTCTTAAAAAGAACAGTAAAGTTAGAGTTTAGTATCAGTGGATTGATTGTAAAGCCATTACTTGTTACAATTATTATGTCAGGGATTTCCTATGCTGTTTATCACCTTGCATTAAGCCTTGGAATGGTTTCTATGGTTGCCACGATGATTGGCATTATAGTAGCAGTAGTGGTATATGGTATATTGGTTATTGTTTTTAGAATTTTATCAGAAGAAGACATTTATATGCTACCAAATGGGGAAAAAATTTATCGATTTTTGCAAAAAATTAAGATTTATGAATAACCCTTTGGAATGCTTGAAAATTAAGCGAAAATTAATATAGCAAACCAGGAAAATATTGAAAAATAAATAAAAAAATAAAATTATTTCAAAAAAAGAAGGATTTTGACTAACTTTGGCGAATTAAAATAATAGTAGAGTGAAAGTCTACGCAACTTAAAAACTATTAGGAGGTAAATTAAATGAACAAAGCTGAATTAATCGCAGCAGTAGCTGCAAAAACGGGAGCAACAAAAAAGAACGCAGAGGAGGCAGTTAACGCATTTGTAGATGTAGTTACTGAAACATTAAAAAAAGGAGATAAAGTTCAATTAGTTGGATTTGGTTCTTTCGAAGTAATCAAAAGAGCTGCTAGAAAAGGAAGAAACCCACAAACAAAAGAAGAAATCAAGATTCCAGCATCAAAAGCTCCAAAATTCAAACCTGGTAAAGCGTTAAAAGATATAGTTAATAAAAAATAATTGAAAAATAATAAACATAAAAAGCAAATAGTGGCCACTATTTGCTTTTACTTTTTAGAAAAATAAAAAAATTAAAATTTAGTATTGACATTCTGGTTTGATTTTGGTATTATAATAATGTTCTAAACAAAGCAAGCAGGTATAGTTTAGTGGTAAAATAAAACCTTGCCAAGGTTTAGTTACGAGTTCGATTCTCGTTACCTGCTCCAT
>CANPFR010000031.1 GCA_947573445.1 uncultured Clostridia bacterium
CAACGGTTGCAACTGGAATACCAGAAGGCATTTGAACAATAGAATATAAAGAATCCACGCCACTTAATGTTTTCGTATGAATTGGTACACCAATTACAGGAACAGGAACTAAGGCGGCAATCACACCAGGTAAATGGGCAGCACCACCAGCTCCTCCGATAATCACTTTTACATGGCGCTGTTTTAATTCCTCAGCGTATTCCATTGCTTTTTCAGGTGTTCTGTGGACAGAAAGAATTTTAACTTCATAAGAAATCCCCATCTCACTTAAAAATTTGGCAGCGTCTTTCATGATTGGTAAATCTGAATCGCTTCCCATAATAATGGCAACATCAATGTTTTCCATAATAAATCCTCCTTTATTAATTTTGATTATTTAATTTTCAATTCGACTTCCTAATTGGCGAATCACTTCACGAGAAGATTGGTTAGCCAGTTCGAAAGTGGATTTGATAAATTCTGAATGAAGTTGTGTGGTATAGGCATATTCCCTTAGAACAGTAGAGAAAAAGGCATCTCCAGCACCAGATGTATCAGTTGCTTGTTCAATGATGGGAGGGGCTAGTTCTAAAGTTTTCGTTTCTCCTTTTTCGGAAAAGACAAAAAGAGCACCTTTTTTTCCTTTTGTCAAAACAAGTAAATCTAAGTCAAATTTTTCGAAAAGTTCGGTTTCTGTTTGGATTTGTAATCTCTGAAAAAGAAGGTCTTTTACCGTATCGTTTAATTGAACAAAATTGGCCTGTTTCAAGAATTGCTCTAAATATTGTTTGGTAAAATGTTCAAAAAATCGGATATGACCAAAATCCAGACAAATTTTGCTATTAGTAGGTAGATTTTGGATAAATTTCAAGTTGACTGGCAAGAATTTATCTAAAATGAGGTATATTTGCTTATCCATAAGCTGAGGTGGTAAAGTGGTTGGTAAATTCTTGGAAAATGGCATAGTGTAGTCTAAAGTGATAGGATCATACCAAGAATGAAGAACGGAATTATCTTCTAATTTGGTATTTGGAATGATGATGTTCATAAGATTAGTTGGTTTTTCTTCTAGAAGGATATAATCCACATTCGTACCTGATTTTTTTAAGGAATCAAGGGCAATTTCGCCTGCTTTATCATGACCGACAAGAACCAAAGGCATAGCATGTTTCACCCATTTGAGCTAAGTTATATAAATCATTCCAATTGCAACCGCCACCATCTTGTTTAATTAAATTCAAATTTTCATCATAAATGTTATCTAAAATGATATCACCATGGGAAATAAATATTTTTTCTTGATATTGAGACATTGTAACCTCCTTTTTTTAAACATTAAAATTATATCTTATTTTGTAAGATTTTGCAATATTTTTTAAAAAAGTAAATAAAATAATAAAACAAGGATAGACAAATAAAAGAAATAGCGATAAAATAAAAAAGAAAGAATTGAAAAAGAAGGGAAATTTTGAAATGAAAAAGAAAATGGGAGAATCTCAAAAAGGTGCAATTTCTGTGTTTGTGATGATTGCGATGGTGTTTTTTGTTATCACAATTATGGGAATTTATATGATTAGTTCCAAACGAGCACAAATTCAGACAGAAACGCTTGGATTGGCTCAAAATAGATATTATCAAGAAGGAGAAGAACAGGAAATTTATGATGCTAAGCTGGCAACAGCCGAAGAAAAGATTCCTATTTATACCAAAGAACACTTATGGTCCATTGGTGAGGATAAAACTGTTATGATAGAGGGGAAAGTCTATGACTTTTCAGGAAGAGAGAAGAATCAATACGAACTTCAAAATGATATCATCATTAATATCGAAACAGATTTAGCAAAAGCCATTTTTAAGGATGATTATCTATTGGGAAATCAGACAATACAGAAAAATAATTTTGAAGTGCGTTATTATTATAAAGGAAATGAGTATATTCCAACGAATTATTCAGGTACAGTGTTGTCTGATGGTGAGGCAGTTTTATCAGCCAGTGGTGAAAACTTTGCTACGATAAGTTCTGTAACGACTGGTCTAACGGGAACTTATTATTTGTTTGCTTTGGCAGATGAACCAAGTCAAGTAGCAGAAATGACAGATGTTTTAGACCAGACTGAAACTTTACCAAGTCCAGAATTAGAAAATATTGTCGAATAAAAGGAAAAAAGATGAAAAAAGAAAGAGTTGTAATAATAGGAGCGGGGCCTGCTGGAATCACAGCAGCTTATGAATTAAGTAAAAATGAAAAATATGAAGTAATTGTTTTAGAAGCACAAGATCAAATAGGTGGTATTTCGAAAACGGTTAATTTTGATGGAAATTTGATTGATACTGGAATCCATCGATTTTTTTCAAAAGATGAACGCATTAATAGGATATGGAAAGAGAATTTGCCACTTCAAGGAAAACCATCTTATGAAGATATTCAATTAAATCATCATACAAAACCATTAGAACCAGGAGGGCCAGATCCAGAAATTGAGGAAGCAGTTATGCTGATTCGTGATCGTATGACTAGAATTTATTATGATGGAAAATTTTTTGATTATCCAGTTAGTTTAAATGTTACAACGATTAAAAATCTCGGTTTTTGCAAATTGTTGCTGGCTGGGATGAGTTACTTAAAAAGTTGTTTATGGAAGAAAAAAGAGACGAATTTGGAGAATTTTTATATCAATCGATTTGGAAAAGTTTTGTATGGCATGTTTTTTGAAGATTATACAGAAAAAGTTTGGGGAGTTCACCCACGCCAGATTTCGGCTGATTGGGGCAGTCAGAGGGCTAAAGGAGTGTCTATTACAGAAATTTTGAGGGATGTTTTAAGAAAAGGATTCAAAATAAAAGATAAACATGTGGAAACATCACTGATTGAGAGTTTTTATTATCCTAAATTAGGAGCTCGGCCAAATTTGGGATGTAATGGCACAAAAAATCGAAAAAAAGGGTGGTAAGATTTTAAAAAATTGTTTGGTAACTAAAATAGTGGTATCCCATAAAAAAGTGGTTTCACTTGAAATTGAAAACCAAGGTAAGATTCAGAAGATGGATGTGGATTGTTTAATTTCTTCCATGCCATTAAAAAATCTCATAAATTGCATCGAAAATGAAAATATACCTTCTGAAATTGTAAGAATTGCGAATGGATTGCCTTATCGTGAATTTATGTCAGTTGCGATGCTAGTGCAGAAAATCAATTTGAAAAATACAACCAAAATCAAAACATTAGGAAATGTGATTCCAGATTCGTGGCTCTATATTCAAGAACCAGAAGTAAAAATGGGCAGAATGCAAATTTTCAACAATTGGTCTCCCTATATTTTTAAGAAAAAAGAAGATATGAAAGATAAAGTATTATTATCACTGGAATATTTTTGCCAGGAAGACGATGCGTTTTGGGATATGTCAGAAGAGGAATTTACGCAATTTGCCATTTGTGATGCACAAAAAATCAATCTATTGGAGAAAAAAGATGTTTTATGGGCGAAACAAATTAAAATAAAAAAGGCATATCCAGCTTATTTTGGAACTTATCATGAGATGGATCACTTAGTGAAATTTTTGGATGGATATGAAAATTTATATTGTGTGGGAAGAAATGGACAACATCGTTACAATAATATGGATCATTCGATGCTAACTGGTTTGCTTGCAGCTCAGCATATTATGGCTAACAGAACGGACAAAAAAGAAATTTGGGATGTGAACACAGAAAAAGAGTATCATGAGAAAAAATGATAGGAGATAAGGAAGGATGGAAAAGAGGAGAAAAAAGGGTGAAACGTTTTTTCTGTATGGTTTTTTTGTGATTTATGCGATTGTTTCATTGGCAGGTGTTATCACCCATGAATCGTGGGCAGATGAGGCACAAGCTTGGCTGATTGCACGAGATTTGAATGTGATTGAGATTGTCAAACAAATGAAATATGAAGGTCATTCTTGTTTGTGGCATTTGATTTTAATGCCTTTTGCGAAAATGCGGCTTTCCTTACGAAATAACAAAATATATTTCTTGGTTTTTTTGTTTGGTGGCGGTTTATTGGATTTTGAAAAAAGCACCTTTTCCGAAAATCATCAAAGTGTTATTGATTTTGAACCCAGCGATGATTTATTTATGGCCAGCTATTTCAAGATGTTATGCCATGATTCCTGGCTTGGTGGTTGGCATTGCTTGTTTGTATAAAAAACGTGAAGAACATCCTTATTGGTATGCCATTTTGATTGTGCTTTTGGCTAATACACATGTGATTATGGGACCAATGGCTGGGATGTTAGTTTTGTTTTTCTGGGGAGAAAAACTGTTAATAAAGCAAAAAGACTTGAATTTAGAAGAGAAAAAGGTTTTATGGAAAAGTTTTGGAATCGTTGTTCTGGGATTTTTGATTTTGATTGCTCAAGTATTGCCTGCTGTAGTTACATGCCAATTGTTTACAGAGGTGCAATGTATTTCCAAAAAAATGGAATGGCAGGAAGTTTGGGCAACTTTGCGGACAAGTTTTGGCTCAAACAACAGAAAGTTTATTTAAAAATACAAGATTAGGAAGAATTTTGTTTTCACTAGCCATTGGATTGTTAATCGTGCCTTTTAGGTATGATAAAAAACAGATGATGATTGTTTTATTACAAGTTATATTGACAGTAGCAATCAATGGATTTTTATTTTTTATAACCGATCAAAGAGTATTTTTGTTGATTTTATATTTGATGTTTTTTGTTTGGGTCTATGATCCTCAATTAAAAGAGAAGGAAAAGAACTGGTGGTTAACCAATATGCCGAATATAGCATTATTTTTGGTATTAATGGTTACTTTGATAAGTCGTTATACCTTGTGGATGGATGACATTCAAATGCTGTATTCAGCGTCTAAAGAAATGGCTCAATTTATTGACCAAACCTTGCCTGAAGCCAGTGTTTTGATTTGTTCTAATGAGGCAAGAGCAAGTGCAGTGATTCCCTATTTACAAAAGGGCAAATACCAATTTTATGCTCCACGGGGCAAAACGATTTTTTACTTATGTTTCTTGGGATCAACAATGGAAAGAAAGATCCAATATACAAGAAATAAAAGAAGCGATCCAACAATTAGGAAAAGAAGGCAAAAACGAAATTTATGTATTGGTGATTCAAAAAGAATATGATATCCTTTCTTTTTTAGAGAACGATGCTCAATTTCAAAGAATTTTTGTTGTGAATAATGGAATGTATGACCATTGTGTTTGGGATGAACAGTATGTTTTGTATGGTGTAAACGGTAGTTTTTAGACATTTTCTACCTTCAAAGACTTTACTTTTTCTGTAAACTATGATATAATAAAGTATATTTTTGAAGGGAAAGTAAAAATATGGAAGGTAAAAACAAACAAGAAATGTATGAACAAAAGCAAGAGGCAATGAAAAGATTGAGTAAATATGCGAGTGTTATCAATTTGGTGTTATCTGATTATAACCGTAAAAGTACAGATGAAACGATGATGATTAAAAGTTTCCGAAAATCAAATATTGAATCGACTAACCGAAAAACGCACAGCGAGAATTTGGAAAATATTGCTGGATTTATCGCAGAAGGAATCGGACTTAAGGTACCAGTTGTAAAATTAATGGCAAGATATCATGATATTGGCCATACTTTTTTAGGTCATAGTGGCGAATGGTGGCTTTCTGAAATAAAGAAAAATATAGGCTTGGGTTATTATACACATAATAGTATTGGGGTGAGAGATTTGATTTATACACATCATGTGCAAGATGAAATTCGAGATAGTTTATATGCCATCTATGTTGGTGAGAAGAATGACGAAATTCAAGAAGAAATTGAGCAGGTTTGTGATGATTTATGGCTTATTTTTGATGGTATTAATTCACACAATGGCGAACTTTCAGAATCAATCTATATACCTAATTTCAATAAAACAAAAGAAGATGCAGAACAAGAATTAATGGATTGTCATACCAAAGAAGGGTTTGATAAAAGAGTTGTGCCAGCAACAACAGAAGCAAGTTTGATGAGATTATGTGATAAAATATCTTACATTCCATATGACATGATCGATGGTTTAAGAGAAGGAATGATTGATAAATTAGATACAGAATATATGGATGTTCTAGTTGCTATTTTGACAGCTGATAAAAAGATGACACCAGAAGAGGCCGTTATTTTTATCAACACAGCAGTTACGAAACAAAAATACAATGAACTTGCTCATAAATTGCAATTTATTTTTGCCAAAGATGTTATGCAAAATAGCACCAAAGAAAAGACTGCGATGTCTGGCAAAATGTCAGAATATATGCATAAATTAAGAGAAATTAATAATAAGAAAATTGTAAATTATGTTTTAATGCAAGAGGATCATGAAGTGTATCCAAAAGCTTTAGAAGAATTGATGCAAGAATATAAGGAGATCATGATAAAAGAAAATATGTTGCGTCATTTAAATGGAGCCAGTGAAGATATGAGGCTTAGTGAAGAGTTAACTGAAAAATATAAAGATACACCACATATCAATTTTATAAAATATCTAGTAAGAATGAATCGTTCTGATTTTGCATGGACAGAAACAATGTTAGAACAAGCAGGAAAACAAGCGATTGAAGATGAATTAGAAGAAAGTTTGGAAGTGGCTAAGAAGAATAAAACAGTCAGCTTTGCCAAAGGACAAGAAAAAAGGTCACGTAGAATTCGATTTTTTACACAAATATTTGAAGAACAAATTGTTCACATGCAAGAAAAGGGACATCAATTAGAGGAAGAAGATTATGAAAAAATGAAAGAATTTCAAAGGGTAAATTCTGTTCCTAAATTATATTTGGGAAAAGAAGAAAGTTTGGCTTTGGAATTTGGTGCCAAATATTTGGCCAGTTTAAGTGACACAGAATTTATGGATTTGCTAAGGCAAACAGGAAAAGTAAATGATGTACAATATAAAAGTCTAACCAGAAAGTATAAAGACATTGATTTAAAAAAAGAATACATGACTCACAGTCAATGGGATAAGATATCAGCAGCACAAAGCCAAGCGGTTGAGAAGGGACAAGAAATTGCATAAAATAAAGGAAAAATCCAATTTAGAGTTAAACTTAAATTGGATTTTTGGATTCTTTGTGAATTTTTTGTGTATTCCTTGCAATTTGGTCAGATGATATGATAAAATACAGACAATTTTGAAAAGGAGAAAAAACATGAATAATATCATCCGGAATTCTAATTTCATTTGTTTATATTGGTATTTTGATGTTGTCTGCCAGATATTTTGAGAAATTTGATAAAGAAGCAAGCCGAAAATTCATTCATATTTTATTATCCAATTGGTGGCTAATTGCACTTGCGTTTTTTGATCACGTCATGTGGGCTGTCATCCCACCAATTACATTTGTAATTGTTAATTTTTTATCGTATCGTGGAAATATCATCCAAGTAATGGAACGTGATGCAGAAAAGGAGGATGGGTTAGGGACAGTCTATTTTGCCTTTTCCTTAATTCCGCTTGTTATTTTGTCTTATGGTGTAACCCAAAATCCGTTGATTGGTTTCGTAGGATTTTTTATCATGGCTTATGGAGATGGATTTGCAGCCATTGCGGGAAAGGCTATCAAAAGCAAAGAATATAAAATATTTGGTTCTACTAAAACAATAGCAGGTTCCAGTGTAATGTTTATCACTTCTTTTGTGATTACGTTAAGTGTTTTTGCTTATAGTAACACATCATTATATGCTTTAAAAGCAATTACAGTATCACTAATAGCAACGGTTTTGGAGGCGATTTCTGGCAAAGGAACAGACAATATCACGGTTCCTATTGTGGCCAGTTTACTAACTTATTTTATCTTATAAGGAGAAAAGAAATGCTAGAAAAAGTAAATGTTCCAGAAGATTTACGAAAATTAAATGGACAAGAAAAGAAAATATTAGCAGAGGAGTTGCGAAAAAAAATCATTGAGATTGTATCGAATACAGGGGGGCATTTGGCTTCCAATTTGGGAGTGGTTGAGCTAACAATTGCTTTGCATTCGGTTTTTAATACACCAATTGATAAACTGATTTGGGATGTTGGTCATCAAACTTATGTTCATAAAATGTTAACTGGTAGAAAGGACAAATTACATACCTTGAGGCAAATGGACGGTTTAGCGGGTTTTCCTAAAGTTTCAGAAAGCCAATACGATTGTTTTAATACAGGTCACAGTAGTACTTCAATTTCACTTGCTTTAGGAATGGCACGTGCCAGAGATATCCAAAAAGAAAATCACAAAGTAGTTGCTATTATTGGTGATGGTTCGTTGACTGGTGGAATGGCATTAGAAGCTTTGAATGATGCAGGAAGTAGTAATTCTAATTTACTTGTTATATTAAATGATAATGAAATGAGCATTTCTAAAAATGTTGGTGGTATTTCTATGTTACTTTCCAAACTAAGAGCCAAAGGGTTATATAACCAGGTTAATAGCAAAGGAAAAAGAACCATCAATAAAATACCAATCGTGGGACAAAAATTTGTAAAATTGGTGCAGAAGGCCAAACGAGGAATCAAACAATTTGTTATTCCCAAAATGTATTTTGAGGATATTGGATTTCGCTATTTAGGTCCTGTAGATGGTCATAATTTAGAAGAATTAGAGAAGATTTTAAAATTAGCTAAAAAGCAAGAAGGTCCTATTTTAATGCATGTTTTAACCAAAAAAGGAAAAGGCTATAAACCAGCAGAAGATAGCCCAGATGTATTTCATAGTACATCTAAATTCGATGTTTTAACAGGTGAAAAAATTGGAAAAAGTAAATTTGATTATTCCAAAGTTTTTGGTCAAAAATTAGTCCATTTAGCCAAAGACAATCCTCAAATTGTTGCCATTACAGCAGCTATGAAAGATGGGACTGGTTTGCGTGCATTTGCGGATCAGTTTCCAGAGCGATTTTTTGATGTTGGAATTGCAGAACAACATGCGGTTGGATTAGCTGCTGGGTTAGCAAAATCAGGCATGATTCCAGTTGTACCAATGTATTCATCTTTTATTCAAAGGGCATTTGATCAATTGGTGCATGATGTAGCTATTTTGAATTTGCCAATTGTTATTTGTTCGGATCGTAGTGGCATTGTTGGCAATGATGGCGAAACGCATCAAGGGCTGTTGGATATGGCATTTACTAATTTGATTCCTCACTTTACAATCATGGCACCAAAGGATTTTACAGAATTGGAACAGATGTTGGAATTTGCGGTTAATTTAAAAAAGCCTGTTTTAATTCGCTATCCAAGAGGAAAGGAAGAAATTCATTTTGAAAAACAGGAAACCATTGATTGGGGCAAATGTGAAGTATTGCAAGAAGGAAAAGAAGTTTGTTTGATTGGAATTGGAAAATTTGTGGCCAAAGCCTGTCAAATAGCCAATCGTTTAAAAGCAGAAGGGATAAATGCTACCGTGATTAATGCTCGATTTTTAAAACCATTGGATGAAATTGTGATTTCAGATTATATGAAACAGGCAAACATAGTAGTTACATTGGAAGATGCTAGCACCAAAAGTGGATTGGGAAGCGAAATCCAAAAAATAGCTTTTGAGCAGAAAATTCAGACTGAAATATTGAAAATGGGTTATCCAGATGAATTTATCAAACAAGGGAATACCGATGAAATTGAGCAAAAATATGGGTTAGATGAAGAAAACATTGTTCACCTAATTCACCAAATAAAAGAAAAATCAGTAACACAAAAAAGAGGAAGAGGATGTTTAAAAATAGTCGAAAAGAAGAGCTAAAAAAGGGATATGAAAGGAGCCTATTGGAGGCCAAAATCCAAGATAAATACCAATTTTCCATAACGAAAAACAAAATGACACATACCGATTTTTTGAATGCTTGTGAACAAAATCAAGCTCAAAAATGGTTACAGCAAAGGAAAATCCCCAATTATCAATTTTGGGGTGGAAATGGAGCTGATTCAGAAAGAAATCTCTTACTTTTTTATCCAGAAAAATTTTCACTAGAAATGCTAGAAAAAAACTATCCCAAAATTGTTTCAGCCATACACATTACCTTACCAAAAGATTTGCATTATGAGCATAGAGTGTATTTGAGTGGAATTTTAAAGTGTGGTGTCAAACGTGAAAAAGTTGGTGATATTTTAGTACGTGAAGAAGGAGCGGATATCATTGTTCTAAACGATGTCGCAGAATTTCTTCAGAATCATTTATCACAATTAACAAGATTTCAAAAAGCAAGTTGCACAATTAGGAACATTCAGGAAATAGAACACAAAGAAAAAGAATTTCAAGAGTTCTCCATAATTGTATCATCGTTAAGGCTGGATAATGTTGTGGCAGAATTGGTAAGATGTTCTAGAACAAGAGCAGTAGAGAGCATCAATGAACAAAGAGTGCAAGTTAATTATGAAATAGAAACCAAATTTGCAAAAAAAATAAAAAGTGGTGATGTGATTACCATCCGTGGAAAAGGGAAATTTATTGTAGGAGAAATGGAACGTAAAACAAGAGGCGAAAAAGAAGTAATTTATGTAAAAAAATTAATATCGTAGGAGGAAAATATGAAAAAAATGACAGAAGAAACCAAAGATAAAATTGGCAGGATTTTTAGTGCTATTGTAATGATTAGTTTTATAGCACCCATTGGATTTTTGTTGTATAAAATGGTAACAACTTCCAATGTTTTAACAGAATCAGATATTGATGGAAGAGTCAGAAGTGATTATATTTTGATGTTTTTGGAGTGTGTATTGGGTGTTTTTGCTATGATGCTACCAGGTATGCTTACCAAAAAGTTCAAAATAGAAATTCCAGGGAAAATTTATTATCTTTATGTTGTTTTCTTATATTCAGCGATTTTTTTAGGAGAAGTACGAGATTTTTATTATACCATACCGTATTGGGATACCATTTTGCATACATTTAGTGGTGCGATGATAGGATTTATAGGATTTTCCTTGATTGATATTTTAAACAATGATGTTGAAAAAGTTACATTATCGCCATTTTTTATTGCTTTTTTTGCATTTTCTTTTGCCATAACAGTTGGTGTGATTTGGGAGTTTTATGAATTTACATCGGATCATTTTTTGGGAACCAATATGCAAAAATACAAATTAAAAGATGGTACAGAATTGGTAGGAAAAGAAGCATTAAAAGACACCATGGAAGATTTGATGGTGGATGTGCTTGGTGCTTTTGTAGCCAGTGGAATTGGTTACATTTCTTTAAAACACAAAAAAGGTTGGCTGGATGATTTACGTATTAAAATAAGGAGAAAGAAAAATGAATGAGATAAAGGAAGATTTCGAATTAGCCAAAAAAGCCATGGAAAAGGCGTATGACCCATACACTCATTTTAAAGTAGGGGCTATATTGACAACTTCAAATGGCCAAAAATATACTGGCTGTAATATAGCTAACCATGGCATTCAATCCATTTGTGCAGAGCGAGTTGCTTTTGTAAAAGCTATTTCAGAAGGGGAAAAAACTTTTGAAAGAATGGTAATAGTAGGCGGAACTTCTGTGGAGGAATTAGAAGAATGTTTACCTTGTGGTTATTGTAGGCAGTTCATGAGTGAATTTGTGGGGCAAGATTTTAAGATTTATACCGAAAAAGAAGAGCATGTGAAGGAATATACCATGGAAGAATTGTTGCCTAACGGGTTTGGGATTTAGGGTTTCTGCATGGAAAACTTTCTCACTGATCAATTTGGAGGAATTATAGGAAGAATAAGGAAGATAGTAAAGAAATGGAGAAACAAGTAAGGAATTAAAGTTAAAATTTCAAGTTTAAGCCATTTTTTTAGAAAACGAGACATAAATGACTAAAAAATCCGAAAACCAATCAAAACGAGCCACTCAATACGTTTTAAAGGTATAAAAAAACATGGTGTCAGGAAAAAAGATTTTTTCACAAATCACTAGAATGGCCAAGAAGGGACATTTGTACTTGAAGTAGACATAAAACACGAAAGGTCAGTAAAACCGCTTAAAAACGATTTTAGAGTGTTTTAGAAGGGGGCACGCCACTATTTTTTATGGCAAACAGAAAAAACGACATTTTAAACCCAAAATCGCTTGACAAAACGACAAAATCTTCAGTATAATAAATTTACTTTAAAAAAGGAGAAAAACCAAAGATGAAAAAAGCAAAAGTAACTATCAATTTCATAAAAACACAGGAAAGCCTTGCGGCTGTACACACACACACACACACACACACATGTAGTTTTAAAAGATTAAAAAATGCAAATTTTGTATTTAAACATAAACCAAAAACAACCAATGTAGGGATGGACTTTAGTCCACCGATCAAACATTGGTTGTTTTTGTGCTTTGAATTGATTTAATCGAGTAAAACTCGTTTAAATAGAAATAATAAAATGGGGAGGAATTAAAAAATGAAACATTTTTTAAAAAGATTATGGCTTACTTTGATAATGGTAGGTATAGTATTAATCGTAAATGAAGGAGAAGTGAAAGCATCTTTACAGGCAAATCCGAATACGCAATATATAAAAGCAGATAGCCCTGTTAATTGGATGCGAGCTTTCCGAG
>CANPFR010000032.1 GCA_947573445.1 uncultured Clostridia bacterium
CTAAAGTTCCTGAATAAACTCTAAAGAAACATAATTTACCAACAAATGGGTCTGTTGCAATTTTAAAGGCTAATGCTGCAAATGGTTCAGAATCGGAAGTTTTAGCTTCTGTTTCTTCTCCCTCTAATGTTTCTCCTTTTATGTGTGCAATATCAGTTGGTGCAGGCATGTAATCAACAACTGCATCCAATAATTCTTGCACACCTTTGTTTTTATAAGAAGAACCACATGTTACAGGAACAATTTTGTTTGCAATGGTTCCTAAACGCAAACCTTTTTTGATTTCTTCTTCTGAAAGCGTTTCTCCTTCTAAATATTTCATCATTAATTCTTCATCTTGCTCAGCCACTGATTCTACCATTTTTTCATGATATTCATTCGCTTGTTCTTTCATATCATCTGGAATATCTGTTTCTTCCACTTCTTTTCCTAAATCGTCTTTATGAATAAAAGCTCTCATTTTTACTAAATCTACAATTCCTTGGAAGTTATCTTCTGCTCCAATTGGTAATTGAATCGGAACAGCATTTGCTTTTAAACGATTTTTTAATTGGTCAATACAAAGCATGAAGTTTGCACCAGTAATATCCATTTTATTGACATATACCATTCTTGGTACACTATATTTATCCGCTTGTCTCCAAACTGTTTCTGTTTGTGGTTGAACGCCACCTTTAGCAGCTAGTACAGTAACTGCACCGTCAAGAACTTTTAAAGATCTTTGTACTTCTACTGTAAAATCAACGTGTCCTGGTGTATCAATAATATTAATACGATTATTGTTCCAGAAACAAGTTGTACAAGCAGAAGTAATCGTGATTCCTCTTTCTTGCTCTTGTGCCATCCAGTCCATCGTTGCTGCTCCTTCGTGCGTTTCCCCTATTTTGTGAACTTTACCTGTATAAAATAAAATTCTCTCTGTTGTTGTTGTTTTACCAGCATCAATGTGAGCCATAATTCCTATGTTTCTTGTTCTCTCTAATGGGTATTCTCTTCCTGCCACTATTTTTTCCTCCTTTTATTTTTTTCTGTTGGGCACGTGTATCGTCCCCTTACCATTCTTCTCTGCAGATGAAGGTTGGGGCAATCCCCCACACCCTACGTTTAGAATTTGTAATGTGCAAATGCTTTGTTGGCTTCTGCCATTTTGTGCGTATCTTCTTTTTTCTTGAATGCACCACCATTTCCAGCAATTGCATCTAATATTTCACCAGCTAATTTTTCAGACATTGTTTTTTCATGTCTTTTTCTAGCATACATTACCAACCATCTTAGTCCTAATGTTTGTCTTCTTTCTGGTCTAATTTCTAATGGTACCTGATAGGTCGCTCCACCTACACGTCTTGCTTTTACTTCTAAAACTGGCATGATATTTTCCAAGGCTGCTTCAAATACTTCTAATGGCTCTTTGTTCTCTTTTTCTTTTATAATGGCAAAAGCATCATAAACAATACTTTGAGCAACTGTCTTTTTCCCATCTAGCATAATATTGTTGATTAATTTTGTAACAACTTTGCTATTATATAATGGGTCTGGTAAAACTTCTCTTTTTGCTATATATCCTTTTCTTGGCACTATATTTTCCCTCCTTAATCATATTTAGTGTTTAACCATTTTTAACACTAAAAGGTACTCTGGAAAGACTATTTCACTTTCCCGTCATAGTGCAATTTATAAAATCTATGTTAAATCAACTACAATTTTATTATGCACTATTTTTTGTTGGTTAATCAAGATTAACCCCTATGCAATGACATTATGCTTTTTTTGGTTTTTTAGCACCGTATTTTGAACGTGCTTGCATTCTGTCTTTTACACCTGCTGTATCCAAAGTTCCTCTGATAATGTGATATCTCACACCTGGTAAATCTTTTACCCTTCCTCCTCTGATTAATACAACACTGTGTTCTTGCAAATTGTGACCTTCTCCTGGGATGTATGAAGTTACTTCATATCCATTAGAAAGTTTAACCCTAGCAACTTTTCTCAAAGCAGAGTTTGGTTTTTTAGGTGTAACTGTTTTTACAACAGTACACACACCTCTTTTTTGAGGAGCTCTGTTATCCGTTTGTACTTTTTTTCTAGAGTTGTAACCTTTTTGTAACGCAGGAGCTGTCGATTTTGTTGTTGATGTTTTTCTTCCTTTTCTAACTAATTGATTAATTGTTGGCATTCTTTTTTCTTCACCTCTTTTCTTAAATAGAAATACGCTTTAAACTTATGGGTTCCCCCTACTACGCCTAAGCGTAGGATATTTTATCATGATTTTCGAGATAAGTCAATGATTTTTGGAAATATTTTGATAATTTGTGATACCTTGTACTTTTATACCCTTTAGACGCATTCTGTGGCGTTTTACGGTATGTTTATGTAAAAAGGAATGATTTTTCATTCGAAAACGCCAAAAACAACCTTGTAAAGGACGAACCGAAGTTCAGCTCCTACAATAGTTGTTTTTTTGTTTTGAATCTCTCATCTTTGATATTCTTTTTTTTATTTTTCTGCTGTATTTTTCTGTTCCTCAATGATTTTCATTATCACTTCATAGGTAAATTCTTGCGATTTTCTCCCTAGTTCTCTCTCATAAGGCTCTCCTAAGATTTCATTGTCCGAAATCACACGAATGCCAAGCACTGGAATATTGAAATTATTGGCTACTACGTAAACAGCAATTCCTTCCATTTCTTCACAAAGCGTTCCATATTTTTCATGTAACCATAAAATTTTATCCACTTCACAATTCCAAGCATCTCCACTGCCAATTGTTCCGAAATCGTACTTGTCCATCTGAATATTTTACTTGTTTGGCAAGTTGTATCAAATGCTTATCCCCCTGTTGATATACAAGACGATCTTCTTCACCACAAATAAAATTGACCAAATTCCATTCCAAACTATTGCTTCCTTCCCCTTCCTTCTTGTAAGGCGATTTATACGAAACAATATTCACACATTTCTCCCCAATTACAATATCTCCTTTATGAACATGTTTGGCATTAGCACCAGCTGTTCCTTCACTAATAATAGCCATTGGATGATACTTTTCAATTGCTATATAAGTAGCCACAGCTGCATTGATTGTCATAACAAGACACTCACAAACTACAACTGGATACCCTTTTATCGTCCCTTCATAAAATTTATATTGATTTACCTGTTCACATTTTACATGTTCTAATTTCTGAATCAAAAAATCTGCTTCTACTTCCATGGCAGCCATAATAACAATTGGTTTTTGCATAATTTTCCTCCTTAACTTTGTGTAAAATTATATATTTTTTCCCTTTTTTTGTCAATTCTATTTTCTACAAAATATCCCTTTTTTGACTTTTATTAGAATTTTACCCAAAATTCTAATCCTTGTTTTTTACACTCCCTTTTTTATGAATCGAAGACTACTGTCCACGAGCCAACACTGCACGATACCCGTAGATAGGGGCACTGCCCCATATTCGTAAGCAGATGAATATACACCTGCATCTGCTCCATATTGCCAAGTCAGTCCACGCACAAAGAATGAAGCACGTGAGTATGCTAAGGTTGAACAATCATCAAACCATCCTCTTGAACTTGTTCGTATTTGTATTCCTCCCTTTTGTTTCGCATCCAAACAAATGCTAATCAATATCAAAATATCATTCATTTAAATGCTTGTCAGTCACCCTTAAAAATTTGTAATTAAAATGTAATATTTACCCTTTTCACACTCTATTTTTCCTGACACCTTATATTTTTATAGCTCTCAGTCACGTTAAAACAAACACTCCTGCACATTTATGTAAAATCCAATCATTTTTCATTCAAAAACGTAAAAGTGCTTTTCTAAAAATTAAAATAATAGGTTTCCTAAAAATAGGAAACCTATTAAATAAAACACATATGGTTTTAAGTTTACTGTACCTCAATACCATATTTCTTACACAATCCAGCTAATTCATTATAGCCTTCTCCAACTGCTTTAAATTTCAATTGGCAGACATTTTACAATTTCAGTTTATATTTTATGCCAAACATTTCTTTAATATCTCTCACTCTCACTCCCTCACCTTTAGCCTCAATTTCCCAATCATTACGATCTTCACAACGCCTAAGATCAGCTACAAAAATGCCTGTCTTTCCTTCGAAATTGCCATCTACCTGATAACTCACCAACTCCTTGCCAGAATCCAGATCTGTTACATGGACATAACAGTTTTTCACCTGCCCAAAATCCTGGAATTTTTCATAGGCTCTGTATATGTTAATAATAATTGAAAGCACTTGAATATTCTTTGGAATTTCATCCAATTTTATTACAATCTGCTCATCATCTACACCATCAAGTCCTTCCCCAGTTAAATTATCCCCCTGATGTACAATCGCAGCATTATATGCTTCCAAATTATAATAACATACAATCTCCTTACATTTAAAGTTTCCATTAATGCAACCAACACTTGCATCAATGTCCATCTCTGGTTTCTTTTCCATTTTTAACTGACCTGTCTGTTTGGGAGCAATCCCCAATAGTTTCTTAATACAGCTGGCAAAACCCACTGTTTCTGATGCTTGCGGTTCTTCTTGATTAACCGGATCCCAACCTAAACCAATCCGAACCCGTTTCAAATTAGGAGCTTCTTTCCTTAAATTTACCTTTTGTCCTTTACTCAATCTTACTGCCATAATTTGTCCTCCTTTGATTGTGTAAGGGGAATCAATTTTTATGAAAATCCCCTTTATCCTCATTTAAATCAATATTAACATAATTATTTTACTACCTTTTGTTCAAATTGTCAAGATTTTTTGGAGGTAATTCTATTTATTTTCATAAAAATAACCTTGTAAAAGTCTTTCCAAGCTTTTCCACAGTAATTTCAAATTCAATATTACACACTTTCTCGCTAAATAGTTAACAAAGGCAAAATGAAAGAATTCCTCCCCATTTTGCCTCTTAACTGCTAATTTTTTATAAAATAATACAAATCAATCCTCCACTACCTTCATTGACAATTCTTTGCAAGGTCTCTTGTAATTTTCCTTGTGCATCTTCTGGCATTCTACTTAGTTTGTTTTGTAAACCTTCGTTAACAAGCTCATGCAAACTTTTTCCAAAAATATTGGATTCCCAAATCTTTTTTGGGTCACTTTCAAATTCAGAAAGTAAATATTTTACTAAATCTTCTGATTGTTTCTCACTTCCTACAATTGGAGAAACCTCTGTTTCTGTGTCAATTTTTATCATGTGAATGGATGGTGCTTTTGCTTTTAATTTCACACCATATTTTTGGCCCTGTTTTACAATTTCTGGTTCATCCAAAATCAAATCATCAATTCCAGGAGAAACAATGCCATAGCCCTTTTCATTCACTTCATGCAAAGCATATGCCATTTTGTCATATTCTTTTTTGGCAGTTGCTAAGGAAGTAATACAAGAGAACAATTCACCTTCATTTTGAATCTCAACCCCCGTTAATTCTGTTAAAGTATGGTAGAATAAACTATCTTGCAACTCAATTCCAATCGTAATAACACCATTTCCAAGATTAATCTCATCCACATTGACTTTTTTGATTTCTTCACATTCTTCTAATTTAGCATAATTATCATTCACATCTTTTAACCTTTTCGTTCCTTCGAAAGTTTCTTTTACTTTGTTGAACAACATCGTTTTCAAGTCATTTCCACTCTCTAACCCATTGACCCATCTTGGGAAACGAATGTTGATTTTATCAATCATAAATTCGTATAATAATTTTGAGAAAATTTCATTAATGTCTTCTAAACCAAGATTTTCACAATTGATTGGCATTACTGGTGTTTGATATTTATCTGCCATTTGATTTGCCAAATTTAAGCTATATTCATCGGTTGGATTTTGACAATTCATTAAAATAATAAAAGGTTTATTTAAATCCTTCAGCTCATTGATAACTCTTTCTTCTGGCTCCTCATAATCCTCACGTGGAATATCAGTAATACTTCCATCTGTGGTAATTACAATTCCAACTGTGGAATGCTCGACAATGACTTTTTTTGTCCCAAGTTCAGCCGCTGTTTCAAATGGCATTTCTGTTTCAGACCATGGTGTTTTAACCATTCTTGGCGTATCATCTTCTAAATATCCTAATGCATTGTTCACTAAATAACCAACGCAATCTACTAATCTAGTTCGCATTTTGACATTATCATTTAAGTTAATTTCAATGGCCTCATTCGGAACAAATTTGGGCTCTGTTGTCATAATTGTTCTGCCTCCAGCACTTTGTGGAAGCTCGTCAATCGCCCTTTCTCTTTTGTAATCATTATCCATATTTGGCAGAACTAATAGTTCCATAAATTTTTTGATAAATGTTGATTTTCCTGTTCTGACAGGACCCACCACACCAATATAAATATCCCCATCAGTTCTGTTTTTGATGTCTTGATATATTTCAAAGTTTTCCATAAATAAATACCCCCTGCATAAATTTGTACATCTTTAGTTAAAATGTATTCGCAAGAGATATTTTTATGACAAGAATTTATATTTTGGGTAAAAAACTTGACTCTTGTATTACAAATGTTACATATATAAAAAAAATAGACATCAAAAGCAATACGGTATACATGTGTAGTTTATGTAGAAATATGATGCACATCTAGCATAGCTAAGTAGCGATGTACATTAATTTTATAATTTAAAATTACATTTGTCTACTTTTTAAAAAACAAAATCTAACTAATCATCCTCAATTATCTTATATTTTAGACCTGTATTCCTCTTCTTAATCTCATAATTTTGAATCATAAATTCAATCAGATTCTTATTTCCAATTACAATTAATAGTTTCTTAGCTCTCGTCATTCCTGTATATAATAAATTACGTGTCAGTAACATACTAGAGGCCTGTGGTACAACTAAAATGACCACATCAAATTCACTTCCGCTGTGCTTTATGAATCGTAATGGCATAAGCATGCTCTAATTGATCTAATTCAGAAAAAGCATACCAAGCAACTTTACCATCATCAAATTTTACTTCTATATTTTTATCTTTATGATTTATTTTTGAAATAACCCCCAATTCTCCATTAAACACGCCACTTCCTCGATGTGTCCCAAACTCAGCCACATCATTTAATTTCTCCCAATAAATATCATAATTATTTTTGATTTGCATTACACGATCTTGCTCTCGAAATTCGATTTCTCCATATGATTTACTTTCTATTTCATCTATTTTGGGATTTAAAATATTTTGTAAGTTTTTATTCAGCTCTTTTGTGCCAAGTTTTCCTTTTTTGGTCGGGGTCAAAATTTGAATATTTTCAATAAAATCATAATCTCCATATTTTTTTAATCTGCCATTACTAAGACTTGTCACTTGATATAAAATTTTATCCTGAACACTTTCATTAATATAGAAAAAATCTTCTTGTGCCTCTTCTACATAATCCTTTTTCCCAATAAAACTGTTTCCATTATTGACTTCATGCGAATTAACAATAATTTTACTTTTGGCAGCCTGCCTAAAAATTTTATTTAAGCAAACTGTCGCAAATTTTTGACTTTCAATTAAATCTTTCAAAATACTGCCTGGACCAACTGATGGAAGCTGATTAACATCTCCTACAAATACCAATTTCGTTCCTAAATATACTGCCCTTACAAGATAATTCATTAAAAATACGTCTACCATTGACATTTCATCAATTACCAATACATCAGCATCGATCGGTGAAATATCATTATCAATGTTTCCGTAATTTGTCATCTTCAATTTTGCCAATTTCGAGAAGTCGATGAATTGTTTTTGCTTCTTCCCCAGTTGTTTCTGTCATTCTTTTCGCAGCTCGGCCAGTTGGAGCACACAAAACAATTTTCTGTTTATGAGCTTTAAAAATTTCAATCAAACACTTTATAATTGTAGTTTTTCCTGTTCCTGGTCCTCCTGTAATAATAGAAACATTATTTTCATTCACTCGTGCAATTGCTTCAAATTGCTTTTCCGATAATTCGATTCCAATACTTTTTTCCTGTGCTTTGATTTCTTTCTCAAATTTCTTGATATACTTTACATTTTCACAGTTGTCTAGTAAATTTAATCGATCACTGATATTTTTCTCTGCTTTGTACAATGGATAAAGATAAACCCAATCCTCTTTTTCCCTTTTTTCAATAACTATTTCTTCTAATACATTAAGTGAAATCAAATTATCCTTAATATTCTCTTGTCCTACTTCTAAAATTTGTTCCACATACTCTATTAAATTTTCTTGCATAACACAAGTATTGCCATTGTAACTTGCAACCAAAAGTGCATATTTTATACCACTTCTAATACGGGCATCATGATCTTGTGCAATGCCTATTTGCAGAGCAATTTTATCAATCTTGTTAAAATCAACACCATAAACAATATCCACTAAAATATAGGGATTTTCAGCAATCTTGGGTACCGCCTCTTTTCCCAACGCATCATAGACTTTTTTGGCGTGATTAGCCCCAATGCCAAATCCTTCTAAGAAACTCACAATTTGCCATACTTCCCATTTTTCATTAAATTCTTCTCCAATTTCAGTCGCTCTTTCTTTGGTAATTCCTTTCACTTCAGCAAGTCTTTCTGGATGCATTTGAAAAACCTGCAAAGTTTCATCCCCAAATTTTTCTACAATTCTTTTAGCAGTAGCTGGCCCAATTCCTTTTATTGTTCCGACTTGCTAAATACTTCCCAAGTGCTTCTGCCGTTTGGGGCATTATTTTTTCAAATGCATCAATTTTAAATTGCTCCCCATATTCTTGATGAATCACCATTTTTCCCTGCAATTTAAGAGAATCTCCAATTGCTACAAATGGTAGATACCCTACGACTGTAATGATTTCATTATCACCATAAGAAAAAACAGCAATTGAATAATCGTTTGTTTCATTTTGATAAATAAATTCTTCTATTTGACCTTCTAATTCCATGCTTACCTCGCCCAAAAATATGTTTGCTTTGATTGTATCAAAATAAGATGGATTTTGCAAGTTATTTTTGCAAAAAGACAAAATTTTTTAATTCATCGTAACTCCACCAATAATTTCATTAATATCTTCTACTTTATTTTCTTTCATATATTCTTCAATTTGTTCAATCACATTCAAACTCGTTGCTGGGTCAATGAAATTTCCGCAACCGATGGAAACGCATTTAGCACCTGCTAGCATATATTCAACCGCATCTTCGCCAGTCATAATGCCACCTAATCCCATCACAGGAATTTTAATTTTTTGGGCAATTTGATAAACCATTCTTACGCCGATTGGCTTAATCGCTGGACCAGAAAGTCCTCCAGTATTGTTTGCTAAAATTGGCTTACGTTTTTTTACATCAATTTTCATGGCTAATACCGTGTTAATAGCTGAAACAGCATCAGCTCCCGCATCTTCTGCTCCTTTGGCTGGAAACGTTATGTCTGTAACATTTGGCGTTAATTTTACAATTAGTGGCTTATCTAAAACTTTTCTGACTGCACTTGTTGTTTCTTTTACGCCTTCATAAGAAACCCCAAAAGCCATACAGCCAGCACATACATTGGGACAAGATAAATTTAGCTCTACAGCATCAATATCTAATTTGTTTGCAACTCTACACACTTCAACATATTCATCTAAGGAACTAGCACCTACATTCAAAATAATCGGTGTTCCAAATTGCTTTAGCCAAGGCAAATCTTCTTCCGCAAAATGCTCAATTCCTGGATTTTCTAAACCAATCGCGTTCATCATTCCACTTGCTGTTTCGCAAACACGTGGCGATTTATTACCAGCACGTGGCTTTAGAAAAGTTCCTTTTGTGATAATTGCTCCTAGCTTGCTCAAATCAATATATTCTGCCATTTCTCGTCCATAACCAAACGTTCCAGAGGCAACTGTTACAGGATTTTTCATTTGAATTCCAGCAAAATTAATTTCTGTTTTCATTCTTTTACTTCCTTTCTATTTTATAAAATTTTCACCTTTACACAATAAACGGATAATTTTCCATCATCCCTACTATTAAAATTCTACATCATTTACATCAAATACTGGTCCGTCTTTGCAGACATGTTTGTAGCCTTCGGCATGTTTATCTTTCACAGCACAGCCTAAACAAATTCCAATTCCACATCCCATTCTTTCTTCTAACGAAACTTGGGCAGGAATGTTCATTTCATTGGCAAAATCTCTTACTGCCTTTAGCATTGGAAGTGGTCCACAAGCATAAATGCAATCTGGCTTTTCATTTTTGCAATCCTCTTTTAAATAGTTGATAGCAAACCCACTTTTTCCATAACTTCCGTCATCAGTAGTAATAACAAGTCGATTTGAAACTTTGGCAAATTCTTCTTCTAATACAACAAAATCCTGACTTCTAAATCCCAAGTAAGTAGTAACCTCTGCATTTTGCCCTGCTTGCTTTGCCAATTCATACAATGGAAAAATACCAATTCCTCCCCCAATAATGCTAATTTTTTTAGCAGTTTGAAATTTAAACTCACCTTTTCCCAAAGGACCAATGACATTTATTTTGTCTCCAACTTCTTTATGTGATAACAGTTTAGTTCCTTTTCCTTTGACTTGAAAAATAAATTCCAATTCATGATTTTGTTTGTTAATCTGATGAATACTAATTGGCCTTCTCAAAAACGGTTCCGTTTCATCATTTACTCGAATTTCCAAAAATTGTCCTGGTAACGCTTCATTTGCCATCTTTTCTGATTGAATTGCAAATTTAAAAATATCTTTTTTAAGCTGTTCTTTTGTTACAATTTTAACTTGTTCTACTACTGACATAACTTCCTCCTTATATTTTTTTCCATTATATTACAGGAATGTAAATTAATCAAGAAAATTTAGAAAATTCTTTGATTTTCCTTATCAAACATCAATTCATTTTTTCCTTTTCATCAGAAACACCCTTAATTTTAATTTTACGGCGTTTTGGTACTTTTTCATGGTTTTTGTCTATTTTTCTTCATATGTGACCTTTACGACCTTCCTAGTGCCTCAGGAGAATTATATTTTTGTCATACGACAACTTTTTATAGGCTTAAAATGACTTTTATTTCACAATATTTTGATTTTTTATCATTTTTGTCAAGTTTTAGAAAAAAAGGTTTAAAACTGATTTTTATTCCATTGACAAGCATCTAATTAAATGCTATCCTTGTTTTGAAAGCATTTTTTCGA
>CANPFR010000033.1 GCA_947573445.1 uncultured Clostridia bacterium
GCTAATTTACTTTTGTTTTTATCACTACCCAAGTGAAAAGAATATGCTAATTCTTACTCCATAGAATCCCTCCCTTGAAATTTCTTCGTAGCACAGGACTTCATCTTGACGGAAGTCCTAACCCCCCTATGAGTTATGACCTACCATCATAAGTCGGTGGCTCTGCAAAGCAATTACTTTCTGAAAACAAAAAAATACCATCCTTTTCAGAATGATATTGGTATCTCTCTGTTCTATAAAAAGTTCGAACAGATACGTCGTTGGTGCGGATGAGAGGACTTGAACCCCCACGTCAAAGACACTGGTTCCTAAGACCAGCGCGTCTGCCAGTTTCGCCACATCCGCAGATTTAATATGTTATTAATTTTAGCTACACCTACTGAAACTGTAATACTTGTTGTTTGCAAAAAGTTTCAGTAGGTTTCACTATATCCGCATATTAACAATAATTATATTACCATATTTTCATCATTATTGTCAATACTTTTGAAGTAAATTTCTTTTATTTTTTGTAAAATTTTATTGATTTATAATCTCCAATGCTTTATTTAATTGCTCGTCAATTTCTTCCTCTCCTTCTGGTTCTTCTACTAACTCTACTTCAACATGAGGTTCTATTCCTTTTTTATTGATTGCTATCTCATTTGGTGTAAAATATTCAGCAGTTGTTAATTTCAAAATACTTCCATCTGATAAGGAAAATACATTTTGAATGACCCCTTTTCCATACGTTTTTGTTCCGACTATCGTTGCTTCCTCATGATCTTTTAAACACCCCACTAATATTTCAGAAGCACTTGCCGAATATTCATTAACAAGTACAACAATCTCCATATCAATCAACACATCTTGCTTAGCAGTCGTAGTCTCTTTGTTATCTTTTGCATCTTTTGTAATCAGCATAATTTGGTCTTTTGGTACAATCATATCAGCAATGCTTAAAGCCTCATCAACTAATCCTCCTGTATTATCTCTTAAATCAATCACTAATTTTTGAGCTCCTTGGCTCTGTAATTCTCGAAAAGCATTTTCAAATTCACTGCTACATCCTTCGTCAAACGTTGATAATTTGATATATCCAACATTATTTTCTAATATTTTATTTTTTACATGGTAAACCTTAATTGCTTTTCTTTCTACTTCTAAATCCATATATTGATTTTCTCTTATAATTTTAAGCTTAACCGTTGAGCCTTCTTCCCCTTTAATTTTAGCTGAAACTGTTGCCGTATCTTGACCAATAACACTTTCATCATTGACTTCAACTATTATATCACCAGTCTTCAAACCAGCTATTTCTGCAGGTGATTCCTCAATTGGTTCAATTACCACAATATTTTTATTCACATCCTGTGACATGTAAATTCCAATTCCCACGTAATTGCCTAATGTATTGATTTGATACTCTTCCCATTCTTCTGCTGTCATATATTCTGAATATTCATCATCCAAACCATTCACATAACCTTTAATGGTTTCATCTACCACTTTTTGTTCATCAATCTCTCCTATGTAATATTCATTGATTAATTTTCTAAAATCCTTCAATGCACTTGAAATTGTTTCGATATTTTCTGTCGATTCTTCACTAATTTCACCTGTACCAAGAAAATAATTTTGTTCCACACAATTAAATGCTGCATAAAACGTAAGAATTGCTGTAATGCATGCAACAAATACAATCACTAATACAAATTTATAAATTAACTGTTTTCTCTCATATGATTCCATTTTTCTTCCTTTCTAATCTGTTTTATGGTAAATATTGAGTTGGATTCACCCTTTTTCCATTCAGCCATACTTCAAAATGTAAATGTGGACCTGTGGAATTTCCAGTTGAACCGACGTATCCAATTACTTGCCCTTGACTCACTTCTTCATTTTGCCCTACACTTCTAGATTGCATATGAGCATATAATGTCATTGTTCCATCACCATGGCTAATAACCACATAATTGCCATAACTTTTATAACTTCCATCTGGACGTTTCAAAGCCGTTGAAGTAATGACTTTTCCACCTTTAGCTGCCAACACTGGCAAACCATTTACTGCTCCTTTGCTATTCCTAGCGAAATCCACACCTGTATGCCCTGCATAACCATAGTAGCCAGTTGTTATATCACTTTTGCTTCTGCCTGACAATGGTGCTATAAAACCTGATGTACTTGGGCCAGAAGGGGTCTTTGAGGATTCTGAATTACCTGTTTTTCCAGCTGATGTAGCTGCTGCTTCAGCTGCTTTCTTAGCTGCTGCTGCTTTTCTTTCTTCTTCTTCTCTTGCCGCAATTGCTGCCAATTGTCGTTGAATATCTTTTTTGTCTTGCTCAAATTCTTCTAACTGAGCTTCTAATGCTTTTTCTTCTTCAGATAAATTACCAACTAATGTATTTTTTTCATTGACCAAAACAGTTAAAGAATTCTTTTTAGATTCTACTTGTGTTTTAGATGTTTGTACTTGATTTTTGGAATTTTCTAGTTCGGTTTTTTCATTTTGAATCTGAACTTTTGTGGTTTCAATATTTTGCAATAACTCGGTATCATACTCTGTTAATTGTTCAATAATATAATATTTGGAAATGAAATCAGCTAAGCCATCTGAACTAAGCAACATATCTAAATATGAAGTCGTACCACTTTCATACATAGCAACCAACCTTTTGTCTAACAATTCTTGTTGCTCTTCATATTTTTTTTGTTGTTCTTGGATGTTTGTTTCTTTTTCTGTGATTTGTTTTTGCAAAGTCGAAATTTGAGACTCTAAATCTCCAATTTCGTTTTCGTAAGTACCAATTTCAGAATTGTATTGATTAATTTGTGTTAAGGCATCACTCATTTGTGACTTAACACCCGAAATTTCAGAATTCGTTTCTTCAATTTGCTTATCAATACTACTCTGTTCATTTTGCAAATCACTCTTTTGACTTGCATAAACAACAAATACATTAGAAATCAATACTACAATCAGCAGTACAATACTAATATATTCAATTTTCTTCAAATTATTAATCTTCATTTCATTTTCCCCCAACTATTTATCTTTTATTTTAGTCTAATTCTACTGTTTCTGTTTGATTTTCTGTATGACTCTCGGATTGTTCCAAATATTCTAATGGATTAACATGGCTCCCATTTACTCGAATTTCAAAATGTGCATGTGGTCCTGTGGAATAACCTGTGGAACCAACTTTTAAAACTGGCATTCCTTGCGTTACTGTTTGTCCAACTTCTACCAAAATTTCAGAACCATGAGCATATAAACTAGAAATACCACCTCCATGGTCTAAAATAACCATATTCCCATAAGCTGCATTAAATCCTGCTTTTACAACAACTCCATCATTAGCAGCAACAAAAGTAGCACCCATTGGAGCACTGATATCTGTTCCTGTGTGAAGCTTATAAACTCCTGTTATCGGATGAGTTCTCATTCCAAATGGTGAACTAATTCTTGTATAACCTGGAACAGGCCAGGTAAAAATTCCTCCAACATATTCAGAATTATCACTGGAAAGAGTTAGTAAACGGATTTCTGCCTCTACTTGTTGCATCTGTGTTTGATAGTTTTCCACTTGTTGTTGCAAAATCAATTCTTCCTGACTTAAATTCTGAATTCTTTGATTTTTGATAATCACCATATTGGAAATAGCAATACTTGCTTTTTCTAAATCAGATTTTGCTATCTCCAATTGTTCTTCACTCTGACACAAAGTTTGTACTAAATTTTCTACCTTTTCTTTCTGTTCTCCTACAATACAAAGCAATTCTTCATCAGTTGATGCAATTTCTGAAATATAATAATAATTGGACAGAAAAGCCGAAATTCCTTCAGAATTTAGCAATAAATCTAAATATGATGTATCTCCCATTTCATACATAGCTACCAACCTTTTTTCTAGCAATTCTTTTTGTGTTTCATAATTGGCAGTTACTTGTTTTCGTTCTTGTTCTACTTGCTCAATCTTATTGGTTAATTGTTCTGATTTTGCTGTTAATGTTTCTATTTCAATTTGTTTATCATAAATATTTTGCGTTAATTCAGATACTTCCACAACAGTAGCTGATAATTCCTCATTTACAAACTCTAGTTGTGAATGAAAACGTTCTGACTGCTCTTCTAGCTCTTGTTTTTGTCCTTCTAATTCTTGAATACGTTGCTTATTTTCTGTCTCATCTTGTGATGTCTGATTGGCAGTTTCTTCTGCAAAAACTTGTACAGCTATGAATGAAAAGATTACTAAAATTACCAAATGAACTTTAATAAATTTTTTCACTATTTTTAAACCTCCAAATATTTTTTCATGGATATTGAACTTCCCATAACACCAACACCTATTCCCAAAGCCAAATAAACTATAGCAATCATTTTTACAATCTCAGAAAATTGCAGTAATGTTACTCCTATGGATTGTAATACATTAGCCTGCTCAATCCATTGAATCACACCATTATAAATGGCACCAATCATAAAAATGGTAAGTGCTGCTGCTAATATTCCAATGATGATTCCTTCAATAATAAATGGCCAGCGAATAAAACGATTCGTTGCTCCAACATATTTCATAATCGAAATTTCTTTTCTACGTGCAAATACTGTCAATCGGATTGTATTTGCAATAATGGTAATCGAAATAATCAGCAAAAATCCAAAAATAACCCCAATCGCCATACGAAATATATTGGCAATATTCATCAAAGCAAGAATCGTTTCATTATTACTTGTTATTTTTTTGACATTTGTCATAGCCCCGATTTTAGCTTCAATATCAATTGCTAATCCCAAATCAGTTAATGTCACAATAAAAGAAGCTGGAAAAATATTATTTTCACCTTCATAGCCCTCTAATAATTCTTGATTATCCTTTAAATTCTCTTTCATCGAATCCAAGGCTTCTTGCTTACTTTTAAAGGTTACGGTATTAATTCCCTCTAATGCTTTAATCTGTTCTTCTAAACTACTCATTTGCTCATCAGTCGCATCATTTTCAATAAATACTTCCATCCCCTGTTTTTTCTGGACTTGTTCTAAAATAGAATTCACATTCTCACCAATTGTAAAAAACGTTCCAAATAAAAACATGGTGCAAATCATTGTTATTAGTGAAATTATAGTTGCTTTTTTATTCTTAAAAACATTTTTGAAACCTTCACGAATTAAATAATTACTTCCCACTATCATACCCACCTTTTCTATCATCTCTTACAATTTTACCTGCATTGATTTCAATGACTCTTTTCTTCATTTTATCAACAATATCTTTTGCATGTGTGGCCATTACAACAGTTGTTCCTCTTGCGTTAATTTCATTGAGTAAATTCATGATATCCCAAGCTGTTTCTGGGTCTAGATTTCCCGTTGGTTCATCCGCAATAATCATCGATGGATTGTTAACCAAAGCACGTGCCAAAGCTACTCTCTGCTGTTCTCCACCAGACAATTCATTGGGATACATTTTTGCTTTATTACTTAAACCCACCAAAGATAATACCATTGGCACTTGTCTTCGAATATGTTTTGGTGTTGCTTTTACAATATACATCGCAAAAGCAACATTTTCATAAACTGTTTTATCTGGCAATAATCTAAAATCCTGAAAAACAACGCCCATACTTCTACGCAAATACGGCACTCTTCTTGGTTTCAGAAAAGTAATATCTTTACCATTGATAATAATATTCCCCTGTGAAACTTCTTCCTCTTTTAGAATCAATTTTATTAAGGTCGATTTTCCTGAACCAGAAGTTCCTACCAAAAATGCAAATTCGCCTTTATCAATTGTGAAAGTTGCATCATGAACTGCTTCTGTTCCAGTTTCATATAATTTACTTACATTTCTAAACTCAATCATCGTAATTTTACCTCTTCGATTAGTATCGTTCTTCTTTATCATACCAATAAATGAAAAGAATTGCAAGACTATATTTTACCTTTTTTTGTTAAATTTTTACAATTTTCTTTATCTTTCCTGCTTTTTCATGCCTATTCAAAGTTTAACAAAAAATTAATGATGCCAATTAAGCAATTCCACATTATGCCTCAATTTGCGTCTTTTAACTGCCTCTCCTTTGATTTTTTTGTAAAATCACTATTTTTCCTATCTTTCTTGATACCACCCATTTTTATGCCTCTCAGAAGCTCTAGAATGCACATCAAGGCCTTCTTTTACATAAAACAACCATTTTTCATACAAAAAGCATAAAAAAGAACAACCCGATAAAGCTCAGACCATAGTCAGCCCTTTATCGGGTTGTTTTCCATATTTTTTTATGTCTAAAAAAACACAAAATCAATCCTTTTCTCCTTTTAATTCTGCTTCTGCCTCTTTATAATCTGGCATATACTTTGTCACCATATTCCAAAATTCTTTCGAATGGTTCATATATTGCAAATGACAAATCTCATGCAAACAAACATATTCAATCGCATGTCTGCTATATTTCACTACATTTTGATTAATACTAATGGTTCCTGTTGTACAACAATTTCCCCAGGTACTCTTCAAACGTTTCACCTTATAACAGTTTGGCGCAAGCCCAACCTTCATTGTCATTTTTCGCATAGCTTTTTCAATTTCTTTATCAGCCAGCTCTTGATAAAACTGCTCAACCAACTTTCGAATTTGTATATTCTCCTCTTTCTTCCCTTCTTTAGGTAGTGTAACAAGCCATTTCCCAAGCCAAAATCTTAACTTTGGTTTGGCAAGATTTTCATATGAAACTTTTAATATCACATCTTTTCCTAAAACCTTAAACACTTCACCATCAATATATTGTTTTTCAGAATTCTCCTTTTCCTTTTGCTTTTCTATATTTTTTAAAATCCAATCTGCCCTTTTTAACAGCATTTCCTGGATTTTTTCTAGTGACGTTTTAAGTGGGACGCGAACACTCACTTTGCCATCTTTTACAGAAATATAACAATTTTTTATTTTTTTTCTTTCAAGTGTATATTCGATTTTTTTGTTATCTACTTCAAAAACTTCCATATTCTTTCCTTCTATTTACGCATGTTTTGAATGGCTTTTAAAACACCTAATTTCCCATATTCAAAAGTAAGTCCTCCTTGCTGAAAAGCAACAAATGGCTCACGAATTGGTGCATCACAAGATAATTCAATCGATGACCCCATCGTAAAAGCACCAGCTGCCATAATAACAGGATCTGTATAACCTGGCATATCCCAAGGCATCGGAACAGAATGGGAATCAATTGCAGAACCAGCCTGAATCCCTTGGCAATATCGAATCAACTTTTCTGCTTCACCAAATTCAATCGTTTGTACAATATCAGAGCGTGTTTCATCAAATCTTGGTTCCACTTCGTAACCTAATTTTTCGAGCAAAAAACTTGTAAAAATTGCTGTTTTCAAGCTACTTGCCACCACTTGAGGAGCCAGGTATAGACCTTGTAAAATATTTTTATTAATCCCCAATGTTGGTCCTACCTCTTTTCCTTGACCTGGTGAAGTCAATCTTTCTGCTGCCAATTCCACCAAATCTTTTCTCCCTGCAATATAAGCACCATTGGGTGCCAAACCACCACCCAAATTTTTGATGAGTGAACCAACAATCAAATCAGCTCCTATTTCAATTGGTTCCTTTTCTGCCACAAATTCACCATAACAATTATCCACCATAATAATAACATCTTGGTTCACTTTACGAATTGCTTGGATTACTGTTTCAATTTTATCAATCGTTATACTTTTTCGTAAACTATACCCACGAGAACGCTGAATTTCAATCAATTTAATGTCTTTTTTGGAAACTCTATCCAAAATTTGGGGGATATCAAAATCATTTTCCACCAAATCAATTTGTTCATACTTTATTTGATAAGATTTAAGCGAACTTGGATTTTCTTGAATACCAATAATGGAATCCAACGTATCATACGGTTTTCCAGAAATACTAAGCATCGTGTCACCTGGACGCAAACAAGCAAATAACGCAACTGTTATTGCATGGGTTCCTGAAATAAATTGTGTTCTAACCAAGCTATCTTCAGCTTTTAGCACATCTGCAAACACTTTTTCAATCGTATCTCGCCCAATGTCACTGTAACCATAACCTGTTGTAGAACTAAAGTGCACATCAGCTATTTTATTTCTTTGAAAAGCCTGCAATACCGTTAGTGTATTTTTGGTACAGGCTAAATCAACTTTAGCAAATTCTTCTTTCAAACATTCTTCGGCTTGATTAGCCAAATTTTCCAATTCTTCATCAATTCCAAATTCTTGATACATTTTTTATACCTCTTCACAATACGTCATTTCTGACTGAATTAATAAATATTTTCCAATAAATTGTGGAAAATAATAAGTCTCCAATTCATACATTGGTTCCACAATAATTTCACCCTCTTCATTAACAATGCCCCATTTTCCATCCTTTTTGATTCCAGCAAACCCATATTGATTAAATTCTGTCACAATATCATACTGACAAGCAACTACTATATTTTCGTTTTGATCAGCAAATCCCCAAGTGCCATCTTTTTGCGTAGCGTATAATTTTTTATTGGGATAAACTTCAGTATTTGGTACAACTTGTCCTACTGAGTTGATATATTTCATATCTTTTTCCGAATAGCAAATCGAATATTCTTGGTTAATATGCTCAACTACACCATCTTCCATGGTAACTGTTTTTCTTAAATCTTCAGAATAAATATCAACTAAATTTTTCATGCCATCAATTGCTTGCAAAGTCTTGGTTCCCTCAATTAAAATGATAAAATCATATTCTGGTTCAATTTCTATCTCTTTTGTCAAAGCATTAACAACACCAGATTTTCCGACTTTTATTGGTAAAAATAAAATAGTGATGAAAAGCATAAGAAATTTGTGTATATTCCTCACTCAATTTTACATCCTTACTGATAATACTTTGATAACCATTCTCATCTTCTGCTATAAAATAGGATGGATTTTCTGTTTCCATCATTTTCGTATAGGAGTTGGTTTCTACTAAATTTCCATTAATATCAAATAATTGAGTTTTATCCTCTTTGGTCACAGAAATATAATTACCAGCCATCGAATAATCTGTATACTCTGGCCTTAAAATAACTTTTCCATTTAAATGATAAAATCCATATTTTCCATTTTTGTTAACAACAAACACTTTCGAAAGATTTGAATAAGTAATTTCTTGAAAATGAGAATCGATCATTTTCTTTTTATCTTTAAAAACACATTTTTTGCCTTTTTGCATAGCAATTAGATAACAATGCTCATCGTCATATTCTAGTGCTCTTTCTAAAGACTCATATTGTGTATCTAATAGAGGATTTCCTTTTGCATCGATATACCCAAAATTAATGCCATCTTTTCCCTTTTTAGCAACAATATAGCCTGTCTTTTCATAAGATCCATCTTTGGCACAATAGCCATCTGCTATGATTTTGTCATAGTCGACCTCTACCACAACATTTCCTTCTGCATCCAAAACACCGTATTTTTCATCTTTTTTAACCAAAATTCTTCCTGGTCTATAATCAAGACTTGTAATTTCATTATAAATTGGCTCAGTAATTGGCCTTCCCTCCAAATTGATCAAGCCATACAAACCATTTTTTTGATATTTCAATACTTCTGTCTCAATTTCACTCACATCTTCTGATGACTTCACAGCTTCAATTTGCTCATATTCTGTTAAAATTTTCTCTCCTTGTTGGTTAAAAACCTCCGATTTATCTTCTGTTTGTACGATAAATACATCTTTCGATGGATTAGGAATATCAATTCCGTACATATTTAGTTTCCAAAATGATCTTTCCCTTTTTGTCAATCACTCCAACATTTTCCTCTGTACTTAGTAAAAAATATTCATATGGTATCGCTTGATTATTCTCCACCAAATCCACATTTTTCTTTCTATTTTTTACCTTATATGTAATCAAAATCATTACAATCATAATCAAGACAATGCCAAATACACTAGCAATGATTTTGCCTCCATTGGTATTATTGGAACTACTGCTTTTTTCCCTATTTCTTATCATTCGACTATTTCTACCACTCAAACTACTTCATCTCCTACGTTTTTACATTCCCGCTTTATCTTTTTTTAAACATTTTCAGTTAAGATTGGTACTACTTGCTTTTTACGTGATACCACACCCTTTAATAAAGCAGTATTGTTTTCTAATTTGACACCATATGATGTTTCAACCAAATCTGCTCTTTTTCCTAAAACAATCACTTGAGAATCACTATTTACAATATCTGTAATAAGCAACATAAACAAATCTAACTGTTTCTCTTCCATTATTTTTTGCATACCAGTTTCCAAATCTGCTTGTATTGCCATAACATCAGCAATCGATGCTGTATTAACCTGTGCTATAACAGATTTTACTTTTTTTAAATCGATTTCTTTCGCATCCAAATTTAAAATTTCTGGAATGGATAATCCTGTTAAATCTGTACCTGCTTTTAACATTTCCAAACCATATGTATCACAATCAATTTCGGCTATTTTAGCTAGTTCTTTGGCTACTTTTATGTCTTCTGGTGTACAAGTTGGTGATTTGAACAATAATGTATCTGAAATAATGGCAGATAACATTAAAATTGCTATTTTTTTGTCAATTTCCACTCCATTTTCTTGATATAATTTGTATAAAATCGTTTCTGTACACCCAACTGGTTCTGCCCTATAATACAATGGATATCCCGTATTTAAAGCCACTTTGTGATGATCGATTATTTTCAAAATTTTGGTATTATCTAAATTATCAATTGACTCTTTATTGCTTGCATGATCAACCAACATGACTTCTGCACCATCCTCCACATCTTCCAATAAACGTGGTGCTTCCATTCCCACATAACGCAAAACATATTCTGATTCTTTATTGATTTTTCCTAAACGACAGCTTTCCACTTCTCTTCCCATTTTTCTTTCCAAATTAGCTAATACTAAACTGGATGTAATTGAATCTGTATCTGGATTTTTATGTCCAAAAATTAATATTTTTCCCATTTTTTATTCCTCCTCTTGGGGCCAAACTTAGCACCTATTATTTTATTTAATTTGGGACAGAGGGTAA
>CANPFR010000034.1 GCA_947573445.1 uncultured Clostridia bacterium
TAGCTCCTGCTATAATTAATGCTTTTGATGCATTTTCCATAATTTTTTCCTCCTTTGTTTTTTAACAAAATAAATTTTTTATTTTAATATACTTTTGTATATATTAAAAACTAAACTTGTCTCGCAGCAAATATCAATTCTGCGATTTGACCTGTAGATTTATGATATTTAACATCTGTACACTCAAATTCTACTTCTCCAAAGTACTTAGTAAACTCATTTAAACCTGTATCTTTTAATTTTTCCATTGGATAAGTTGTTTCATTAATGAGCATGTGAACATAAATTTTTATACTATTTTGGCCATTTGCAATGTATTCTCCATTTTCATCTTTCGATATCTTGTATTTTTCATTGTTATCTATTGCTTTGTTGATGATAGTTGTAATGTCAGTTCCAAGAACTGGTTGTTTGGTATAAAATTCAAAATCTGCATTAAATTTTTGAGCCTGATTTTGGTTAGCTATCAATTCTTTGTAGTTCATATAAATACATATAATCATCGCCAAAAATATTAATAATATAACAAAAATTGTCTTTTTCATATTTTATTCCTTACTTTTATTGTACCATATATCATTTTTGATTTCAATATTTTTTTCGAAAAAATATTAATTATTTTCTACAATAATAAAATTCATTTTATTGACTTTTCCAGTCACATCACTATATTCAGCATTTCCTTCAAAATAATATTGGTATTCTGTTGTTGTAGTAACATCCTCTTTTGTATCCGCATAGGTAGAAATTATCTCACTGTAAATATATTTTGATTTATTCGTGTTTTTTCCCTCAAAAAAGAAATTCTTTGCCAAATCTGGACGATTTAAAACACTATATTCTATATCAGAATCTTTCATCGCTTTATTCTTGTATAGAAATACTTCAACTCCATTACTACTATCATTCCCATTTTTTTTATTGATATCATAAGCCAGATTCGCTGCGGTAATAACGTCAAAAAATGTGTTGTCTGTTTTGACATAAGCTTCAAACTGGCTATTAAATTTTACAAGTTCATTAGCAGTAGCTTGACTATCGTATTCTGCACTCATACTGCCTGCTTTTCTTAAGATCATAATCATAAAACTAGCAAGTAGAACAGAAATCAGCACTCCTCCTGCCATAATTAAAGCTTTTGACGCATTTTCCATAGCTTACCTTTCCTTTTTTTATTTTTGTATTGCAAAATTTATTTTTTTGTGTTATACTTTTTTTATTCTTTTTTGCTCAAATTCTCGAGCAAATTTCCCATATTTTTTATTTTTATATCCTACTTCCTAATGAAAGGAGGTGATAAATATGGAACATAACTACCCAATACCAAAGATAAAGCATCTTCATAAGTTCCGAAGAAAACTTAAAAATTGGCTACATACTTTTATAAAATACCTTATTCTTATTCTAACGATTTTAGAAAAGTTTAAGAATACCTTTTTTAAGTAAAAAACAGTAGGTAGATGGCCATATCTACCTACTATTTTTTGTTTTTTGGAACATAATTACCCTTTTATACAATATATTTTTTATTGATATATCATACTTAAACTAATTATACATCAAAATCTCATTTTGTCAATACACTTCGGTAGTTTTTATTTACATTTCTTCAAATTCAATTTTATTAATTCTTCCTGTTTGAGCACTGTATTCTATATTGGTACATTTGAATTTTCTGGTTTTTAGGTCATATAGAGCTGAGCGAAATTCTACTTTAGTCCAACTATTTACATTTCCAGATTCCTCTTTATTAAGATTACTTTTGATTTCAGATATTGTATTAGAAACTTCTAACAATGTTCTTAGTCTTTCTTCTCCATTTCCATTTCCATCTTTTGTAAGTTCTAGCTTCTTAGTTTTTAAATCTATTTTATTGTTTGGAGAAGAGCATAATAAATTATCTTCTTTAAATTGGGATATTTCCTTATAATATCGTCCTTTTTTTTTCATAAAATCAAATCCAACATCTTTAAGGTAAACCCCACTAGGTCCTTCTCCCTCATCATATGCTCTAACTTTCATGTTTTCGATATAATACACAGTCATTGATTCATTTAATTCACTACTTTTCAACTGTACTGCCACTATAACTTGGTAAGAGTCATCATATTTATCTCCATTGATTTTTCTCTCATCTATGATTTGGTCATTATTACTTTTTGCTTTATTCAAACAAGAGATAACATCCACTCCATACATGAGATCCTTGTCATAAGCTTCAAATTGCTGATTAAATTCAGCTGCTTGTTTAGTTAGCATTTCATCATCTTGAGTAGTTGCCCAGTCTCCTGTTCTTCGAAAAGTAAATGTCATAAACCCTATCACAATGATAGCAAGTAGAACACTGGCAATCATAATTAATGCTTTGCTTAATGAACTATCCATATTTTCTCCCTTTCTTTTCTACATTGCAGACATTGTGTTAAAGGCTTCTGTCATACTCGTTAAACCAATTACACACAATGGTAAGATAAGATAGCCAACAAATAAAATAACCATTGGTGCAAATCCAAATAATTTACCAATCATGGATTTCCTAGAAATCAATCTTTCATTGGATTCTTTTCTTTTTTCTTGATAGTAATTTCTTTCTGTATCTAATTCATCAAAAGCCTCTCGAATTGGAATTGACTCAACTGCAGATTGCAAACCTTCTACTAGCTGAATGAGTTGTTGGAAAGAGATTTCATTTTTCAGTTCTTCTAAAGCCTCCCAAGCTCCACTTTCAAAGTTGTTCACACAACGAGAAATCGGCTCTTTGAAAATGTTCGCATATCTTTCCAACCATTCTAAAATCATTTCAACATTAACTCTCTCAATTTTCATTAGCATTAAAATAATCGTTTGAAAAGACATAACTTCGTTTTCCATTTCCATTTGACGCATTTTCTTTTGAAATTGCAACAAGAAAATTGGTCCATAATAACCAATTGCTGCAACTAAACAACTGATTAATAACTCAAACCATTTCAAATATTCAGACTGCACAATTTGCAGTTTTTTCCAAATTCTTTCTGTTGTAGTATCAATTTCTTCCTCTGTTAACTCGCCATATTCATCTGACTCCGCAACTTCTTCTCTTAATTTATCTTGTGTCATTGAAAAGTCCGTTTTAAATTCATCTAAAAATACATTGTCACTTTTGGTTTTTTCCATGGCTGTTTTTTCTTCTCTTTCTGACATGTTTCCCAACAAATTATAGTCACTCGTTGGCTCTGTATAAATATAATTGACCGCATATTGATGAGCTTCAAAAATGATAAACATCGCAACAATAAAGGAAATAATTGCACATGCAACACGATTAATATAGAGCCATTCCATTTTCAGTTTGGAAGCATTATCCTTCAATAAACTGACTACTTTTTTATATTCTCTTGTTCCATCTTTTGGCATAATATAATCAATAAATTTTTTGATTAACTTTTTGTCATATAATTTCTTTTGCCAAGGATTCTCTACATTTCGTGCTGTATTAACACTTCCATTATCCTTCAAAGAGCGTACAAAAATATAACATAAAATAGTAATAATTACAATCGCCATTTGAGCCAAAAATCCTGCTGTTCCATTATAAAATTGCCTCGTAAAAGCAAATTGGCTAATTGCCCAATTTTTCATAACATCTAAGAAAAGAATTGGCACAGCCGCAATCATTGATAAACTCTGAAACACATAATCTAATTTATCTCTTTTTAAAATTTCAAGTTGCATTTCTTGTACAATATTGTTTAGATTTTTCAAATACAAGGATGCACCATCTTTATCTTTTCTATCACCAAATTCTTTGGTTAAATAGGAGACACCAGCAAATTCTTTCAAATAGCTATTTGGTGCAATATCATAATATTTTTCTAACTCAGTTTCTGGATCATCTGCTAACAAAACTTCATGGATTTTCTCTACTTGCCTTGAAACTTCTACTTCATCATTTTGAGAAACATCGTATAATGCTTCTTCTACCATGTTAAATTCATGATAGCTATGACGCATTTCACCAAACATATCAATTTGTTGTCTTAACAATTGATTATCAATTTTATCAACCATACCTTCCATAAATGTTTCTATGAAAAATAATTCAAATAAAAATAACGTCATCATTAAAACTGGGTTATCTTTTGTTAAAATTATAACTAAAATAGTAAGTGGAAATACGACCAAAAGTCCCTTAAAAACAATTTGTGCAGTTTGCTTTCTTGTCAAATACTCGTCCTCTAAATTAATAACTTCCAGCCTTCGTCTAATTTTTAAGATATATCTTCTTAAAAACGGCACTTTGGCACAATAGATATATACTTTCTGATAAAAAATATCCATGCTAAAACTATTAGCTCTTGTACCTTCTGTCAATTGTGCAATATATTTTGTTTCTTTGGATTTTAATTTATTATTCAAAATCACAAATGCAATCACAATAAATACTAGCAATACGAATACCGTTATAATCAAAATCTTAAGCATCTCATCTCACCTCGCTTTCTATCAGGTTTTTAAAATTCCTCATCTGTTTCAATATCTCCTAATAATGGTGATTTATTGGGCTTCTTTTTTGGCATTTGCCCTTCTTCTAACCTTCTCTTTTTTAGTGTTGAATCACTTGGCTTTTGCCCAATAACTGGTCTTCTTTTTGGTGTTGGTTGAACAGCTGTTTTAGTAGTTTGGTGGGCTGTTTTTTTGATACCTGGCACTGATTTTTTCATTGGCTGTGCTGATACAGGAATTGTTTCTTGTCCTTCCTCCAATTCTCTAACTGGTTCTGCACCTGGCATTTTAGGTGGTTTGATTCCCCAATTTTTCTCCAAAAAGCGATCAAATGCTTCCATATCTGTTGTTTCCATATTGATTCTCATCTCTTTTATATTATTTTCTCCAATTGGATTTGTAAGTACATATGTATCATTCACATATTCCATAATATTACGATATTTATATAACTCTCTATTCGTTGTCTTTCCAAAGAAAATAGCAGCATTATCCATAAATTTGTCAAATTTTCCTTCTAACGTTGTTTCATTTCTGTGGTCAAATGTATATTCATTTTTTTCTTCTATAGGAATACATTCAGTGACTCTTTCAATGTATCTGACACCACGAAAATCTTTGACTAAGTGAATGTCAAAATTTAAAACTTGTACAACTTGTTCTTCTGCGGTTCTTTCATCTTTAAAAACACCAGCTCTTAGCATTGAGTTACGTAGTGCAGTTACTAAATCTGGGAATGTTTTAGCATGGTGAGTGAACAAAGTAAATTTAGAAGCAACCTGTGCAGATTGAATCATCCAAGATGCTACAGGGTCTGTTGCAACCTCTCCGGATAATATTTACAGAACCATCTGTCTTTTTCTGAACGTCCAAACAATCTTGTCCAGAAATCGTTTCTGTCTCACGCATTGATAAAATATTTCTGGTTGGGTAAATTTTTCTTAAATGAAGCTCGAACGCTGTTTCTGTGATACGCAAATTCATAGTTTCATAAATATTATCAATCATTGCCATAAGCAATGTCGTTTTTCCGGCAACCTTGCTCACCAGTTAATGATATAATTCTGGCACCTTTTACTAAAAATTTTAACAAATTTATTAACTCATCTCCACCATGACAATTACGATACATTTGTTCCAAAGAAGCTCTTTTTACGTCAAATTTTCTAACGAAGAATGCCCATGTTTCAGACATACTTGGTCTAACAACAACAACACGAGAACCGTCTTTCATTTCATTAATTTTGAAACCATTTGTATCAGACAATTGCCCTGGATTATTATATTTGTAAATGTTTTGGCAAACTCTCTTTAATTCTGCTTCTGTTCCAAAAGATAAAAATGCTAATCGGATTGATTTACCTTGAAACATAATCCAAATGCTATCACATGCCCTTGGTACTTTGGCTTCCATAGTTTGTTTCAAATAATCTCCATCTGTTTGAGCAACCTGGCTCAAAAAACTTTCTGGTAAACCAGATACACCACCTGAAATACCATCAATGTTCATATCACGTACTTCATCTATACTACTAAACCCTTTGTATTGCTGATAAATTCTCTGTACAATAACTTCTAGTTTATCGGAAAATTCTAATTCGAAATTTTCTTTTTCATAAATTTCATCAATTTCCGCATCTGTAATAACATAAGATGGTTTTGACTCACCTTCAATATATTTTAATTCTGCTAACTTATATTTTTTAATCATTTCTGTCAAAGCCTCATACGCAAACGTTTTCTTATATTCATGAATTAAAATATCAAATTTATCTTGTGCTGTAAGTAGTGAAGGTGTATCAAAAGGTAAAACTCTTGAAATGTTAGTTTCATTGATTCCATATTCTTTGGAAAGCAAATCATAAATCAATTCTTTTACATATTTTTTGTCATTTACATCACCATACGTACAACCTTTTAATGCTTTTTTCAATTCGTATTTTTTATTTTTTCTTCTTTTCAATTCTTCTTCTGACAAACCAATATCATAAAGGTTGATTTTGGTAATTTCATCCAATCTCTTTTTGATGAATTTAACCATTAATTCCAAAGTATATGTTTTATCATCAACAATAACTTGTTCCTCAACCAGCTCTTCCTTATTCTTTTTTAAAAAATGCATAATAGTAACAAAAACTAGTACTATTACTACAAATATTAATATAACATTTGCAACCATTTAAAAGGCTCCTCCCTTTTCATAACTTAAGAATGTGATATCTTACCATATTTTATCTCTTCAAATTTTTCTATTACTTTTTGTGAAGCATCTTCCACAGAATTTAGAAACTGTGAATTTCGATCCCAAGCTTTTTTACTAATTCTTGTATTCAAAAAAAACTCTGAGACTTTTGCTTCACTTGCAGCCTCCATAAAAGCATTGTTATAAAGAATTGTAGCAAGATTCTTATCTTTTATGTAAGCTGTAATATTTCTGGTATTGTATTTACTATATCCATTCATACTTCCTATTAAAGGAATCACATTCTTTTTAGCCAATTCTGGCATTGTTCTTTTGTATCCCATATATTCATTAATTTGTTTCAAATTTTGTGACATTGTATACATGATTACATCAGACATTTGTAATATATTTCGTGTTGATTGTCGTTCTGCTGTTTTCGATAAATCAACAATTACCAAATCGTAATATTGGTTAGCAGCAGCTATTAAATCCGTATACAAAGTTAATGTTTTTTCATGTTCTGAAGTGCTTTTGGTTCGCAAGCCCATTAAAACATCCAAACGGTTCTTAAACACAATTTTAGCATAATTAGCAATAATTTCTGGGGTTGTCTTATTGCTTGCTATAGCACTCATCAATCCTTCTGTTCCAGAAGTTAGGTCTAATTTTCCTTGATTTAACGCCCTTTTTATTTCCTTATTGGCATCTTGATTCCAAAAACACCTTGTTAATGTATCATCATCTAATGTCGCATCAATAATTAGTGTCTTATAATTATGTTCTACAGACATATAGGTAGCTATTGCTACAATTGATAATGTCTGCCCTGTTTCTTTTTTGCTACCACTCCAAAAACTTAAGATAGCCATCCATATATCCACTCCTTTTTCCTAATTTCCAATCATCTTGTATGCTTTTCTTACCTTTCCATTTCTCTCACCAGTCATTTTCTCAACCAAGTATAATAATGAATCAATATAAACATTACTTAAACCCTTTAGCTGAATTCTTTCTGACCTCTGATTAGTATAGATAGCATTTAAATCAACTGTTTCAAAAGGGAAGAATAAAATATCTTTTTGATTCCATTTTATTTTATAATCTTTAGCCAAGTGATTTAAATACTCATCTTCTTCTGCAATCATGTCTTTGGTATAATAAATTTTCGTAATCTTTACATCTTTTGGTAAGTAAGCTAATATTTGTATTCCTCTTTTTAAATTATAAACATCAAATGAAGTTACAAAAAAGTGGACATCTTCACTTGTTATAGCAAACTTCTGATAAGCAATTGCTCGATCAATATCAAACAACACAACATCATATTCTGTTGTTCTTCCTAATTTCTCCATTTGGTACTTTTGAATTGCCTCAAAATTTTCAAACCCTATTGCAATATCAATATCTTCAAAAGAGGTAACATACTGTTTTTCATTCACCATTGTTGGAATAATATAGCGACTCTTTTTCAAAACAGTTGTATCTACTAAAATAACTTTTTTTCCCATGAGTGTTAATATTTTAGCAACATAAATCAACATGTCTGTTTTATCATAAGCACCTATAAATATGAATCTTTTCATTTGTTCCTCCCTAAATTTATGTTATTCTGTTCCTACTTTTCCTGTTCCTTCTAAGGATTCTACATATTGTTGTCTTCCTTCTTGTAGTTTCGTAATTTCTTCTTGTAAACCTGCTTCAACTGAATCTTTCATATTATCATAATAATCTGACAATGCATTATTGATGTGGTTATTTCTTTGTTCTACTTGTTGTTGATCAGTATATCTCTTCCATAATCCTTCTTTTGCTGTCTGTACTACGTTTGGATCATTGTTAATTAATGTTAATACAGCTTGGCTTACAGGATACGTTGGTACTGCTGCTGTTTGACGACCTGGTTCTGTATATTTGGTTGCATATAATTTAGAGCCAGTTATGGTGTAAGCTTCTACAATTGCATTTCCTAATGTTAGAATTTCATCTTCTGTCATTTTTAACCAAACAGATGATGTATTTGTATAAATTACTCTTTTTTTAGAAACTACAATATAATCTTCACCTTCTGGTAATTGCAATCTAATATCAATATAACTATTATTGGTAAGTAAAGTAGGAAGAATTATCATATTATATTCTTGTAATCTTTGGTCTGATGTCACTTGTTCTTCGCTTTCTTCTAGCATATCTTTTGTTATAATCGTTCCTGCAGGCACATCTGTTTTTACAATCATTTTCTTTGCTTTTGGATTTCCATCTGAATCATACTTTTCAATAATTTCTCCTGTTTCTTCATCCATATATTGAAAATCACTGTCTTCTATTAACTCATTTTCATCTAAATTGGTTTGAACAGTATCATATTTGAATGAATCCATTGTTACTTCTGTTCCTGATTGAATATAATCCCCTGCCACATAAACTTTTTTTTGTAATGCTTTTAGACCATCACTCTCTTTTTTTAGTCCTTGCATTTTATATAGTAATCCCATTACTACCACTGCCATAATAACAAGAGCAAATAAAAAACCTATCAAAAATGAATTTCTTGCTCTTCTTTGCATCGGATTTGTAGCCATAATAAAACCTCCTAATATTTCTTTTAATTTATAATATTACAAAAATATCATTCTATTTGATTTTACTACATTATCATTTTTTTTTCAACAAATTTCACGAATGTTATATAAATGTTATATTCTTGTAACGCAATTGTAATATTTATAAAAAAAAATTAGGAAATTTTTGTTAAAAATTCCTAATTCCGTAAGTTTTATTTTAACTTTTTACTAATTGGTAACTTCCATCCAATCTGGTAAAGCAACTTCTTCTTCTGTCACCTCACCTGTTTTAAATTCATATGTATATTCGGTTATTTCTTTCGTTGCATTTTCAGTATCTGTAAATATTATGGAAGAATAAACTGGCAAATAGGTAGTTTGATCAATCATTATTGTTTCTAAATTGGTTATTATCTTATAACATTTTTGTCCATTATATTTGGTTGGAACAATATGTTTTATTTTTAAGAATTCTTTTAGATTAAATGTATCACCTGAGTAAATATCTAATATTGTATTTGGTATATTTTTCAAAAAATATGGACTTGTTCTTATAAATTCATTTTCCTCAAAACTTTGTTTCTTCAAATCAATATAATAACTTTTATTTTCATTAAAATTAATCCATTCACAAAATTCATTGACACCCTCTCTTTGCTTTTGGTATTTTACAATATTATCTCTCATTATGATTTCTGTTTTCATCGTTTCATTTCCTGAATATACTGCTGTAACTGCATAATATCTATTTTCAGTAAACTTGAACGTTTCAATGGCATGATGCACTTTGTCTATTATTATAAAATGATAAATCCTACCAACCAAAAATAATGTAACAATTCCAATAATTATCCCTAAAACTATTTTTATAATTCTCATTTTCATTCTTTTGTACCCATTCCTTTTATTCTACTATAATTTTTATGGCATAATCTGCAGTTTGATTCTTACCATATGTCAATGTGAATTTATAAATGTATTCACCAGACTCATAATACTTTATTTTCTTAGAAATAATATTAGCTGTTTCTTCTTCAAATTCAAGATTTTCTAAATCAATCCTGCTATAATAAATATGCTCACTTGCTTTTCCATCTTTTACAACTATTTTCGTTTCTGAATTCTGTCTTACTCTGATTTCATCTATCTTTGCGTCATCTTCCTTTAGTCTTGTTACTTCCACCTTATCTCCATTGTTCAATTTCAAAAACAACCTAGGTACTTCATTCATTCCATAAGAAGTTGGATAAAATACAAGACACATTAACAACATGATTGAAATCGTTACAATTACTATTGCCCTAGCATTTTCTTCAAATTTTTGTTTTAATTTTATCGTTGAAATTCTTTCTTCTATTGTATCTTTTGTTT
>CANPFR010000035.1 GCA_947573445.1 uncultured Clostridia bacterium
ATCGAACCTATGACCCTCTGCTTGTAAGGCAGATGCTCTCCCAGCTGAGCTAAGCGACCATGTCAACTGACAAGTAATATTTTAACCGATTTTTACTTTTTTGTCAATAGTTTTTTTAAAAAATTTTAAATATTTTTTTATTTTGGAAAACCACTGAAACCAACTTTCAGTGGTTTTCCTTTTTTTATTATTGTAAATCAATAACAGCTCCAGCCTCAGTAAATTTAGCTTTCATTTCTTCTGCTTCTTCTTTAGCAACACCTTCTTTGATTGTTTTTGGTGCACCATCAGCAATTTCTTTCGCTTCTTTTAGACCTAGACCTGTAACCTCTCTGATTACCTTAATAACAGCTATTTTATTAGCTCCTGTTTCTTTTAATACAACAGTAAAGTCTGATTTTTCAGCTCCTGCATCTCCACCTGCAGCACCTCCAGCAGCTGGTGCTGCAACTGCTGCTGCAGTAACCCCATATTTTTCTTCAATTCCTTTTACTAATTCTGATAACTCAACAACTGTTAAAGTGTCGATTTCTTCTAACATTTTATCGGTTTTTTCACTCATTTTAAAATTCTCCTTTTCTTTTATTAAAATATAATACTTTCTAAAAACTCTTTGTTCTCTTAAAATTTTTCCACTATTCTGATACTTCAGATTCTTTTTGTACTCTAACTGCATCTAATGTAGCTGCCAATTTTGATACATTTGCCAACAAACATCCTGCTAATTTTGCAATCAATTCTTCTCTTGATGGAAGTACTGCCAATGTATTTAATTCTTCAATTGTAGCTACTTTTCCCTCTAAAACACCTGCTTTTATCTTATAAAAATCATTTGTTTTAGAATATTTATAAATTGCTTTTAATGTAGGTAAATATTCTTCTCTCGTAAGAATAACCGCTGTTGGCCCAATTAGGCTATCACCTAAATCAAAACCACACTCAGATAAAGCTCTTCTCGTAATATTATTTTTAATAACACAATATTCACCATTTGCTTCTCTTACTGTTTTTCTTAAATTAGTAACATCTTCTACATTAATTCCTCTGTAATCTGTCAAAAGTACTAAACCTGCACTTTTGATTTTTTCAGCCAATTCTTTCACTTCTTTTTCTTTTTGTGCAATATTATCCTTATTTGCCATTTTTTCACCTCCCTTAAATTACAATATAATATATAAAAATATATTAAAAACTCTTCAAATATCCTTACGAGATAATTTGAAGAGTTAATTTCCTTTCTCATTACCTCGGTAGGATTTATTAAGGAAATAACTGTAACTTGCTTTACTCATAACAGCTATCTTAAACCTACTGTCTACGGTTTATTTTTAATTAATATACATACTTGGTCCCATTGTTGTTGTAATAGCAATACTCTTAACATATTGTCCCTTTGCTGCTGATGGTTTTGCTTTAATAATTGCATCCATAATCGTATTGTAATTTTCCTCTAACTTTTGAGCCCCAAATGATAATTTTCCAAATCCTAAGTGAATAATATTAGTTTTATCTAAACGATATTCTACTTTACCAGATTTGATTTCCTCTACAGCTTTCGCTACATCCATTGTAACAGTTCCTGACTTAGGATTTGGCATTAACCCTTTAGGTCCTAATACTTTACCCAATCTTCCAATCACACCCATCATATCTGGTGTAGCAACAATAACATCATATTCAAACCAATTTTCTTTTTCAATTTTAGGAATTAATTCTTCTGCTCCTACAAAATCAGCTCCAGCTGCTTCTGCTTCTTTTGCTTTATCACCTTTTGCAAACACTAAAACTCTTAATGATTTACCAGTTCCATGTGGTAATACAACTGTTCCTCTTACTTGTTGGTCAGCATGTTTTGAATCAACACCTAATCGAACATGTAATTCAACTGTTTCATCAAATTTCCTTTTTGGCATTTTCTCAAAAATTTCTAATGCCTCTTTTACATTATATGTTTTTGTACTATCTACTAATTTAACAGCTTCTTTGTATAATTTTCCTCTTTTCATATTTAACCTCCCTTGGTACAAGCGAATCTAAGATTCTCCCAAAATATTTTTATTATAAAAGAATTTCTTCTTTCATTCACTACTCTACTACAGTAACTCCCATTGAACGAGCAGTTCCCATAACCATACTCATCGCAGCTTCTAATGAAGCTGCATTTAAATCTTCCATTTTTTGTTTTGCAATTTCTTCTACTTGAGCCTTTGTTATTTTAGCAACTTTCTCCATATTAGGTTTTCCTGAACCTTTTGCTAAATTAATGGCTTTTTTTATTAAAACTGCAACTGGTGCAACTTTTGTAATAAATGAAAAAGATTTATCTTTATAAACAGAAATTACAACAGGAATGATCATTCCTGGTTGATTTGCTGTTCGATCATTAAATTCTTTTACAAATTGCATAATATTAACACCACTAGAACCTAAAGCAGGTCCAACTGGTGGAGCTGGTGATGCTTTACCTGCTTCTATTTGTAATTTAATCACATTTACGACTTCTTTATTGTCTGCCATTTTTTATTATCTCCCTTCAATTTATTGATTCCTATTTTGTTAACTTACTTTTTGAACTTGAGCAAATTCTAATTCTACTGGAGTTTCTCTTCCAAACATAGAAACTAGAACTTTTACTTTTTGTTTTTCTTGATTAATCTCTTGTACTGTACCAATAAAACCTTCTAATGGTCCATTTACAACTTGTACTGTATCATGTACCTCATAATCAACATTAACTGGAACATCATCAAATCCCATGTTTCTAATTTCATTCTCTGTTAATGGAATAGGATCCGTTCCTGATCCAACAAATCCTGTAACACCTCTTGTATTTCTAACAATATACCAAGACTCCTCTGTTACAATCATTTTTATTAAAACATAACCTGGAAAAACTTTTTTTAAGTTAGTTTTTCTTTTTCCATCTTTAATCTCAACTTGTTCCTCCATTGGAACAACAATATTAAAAAAATAATCTTCCAGTTCTCTGTTTTTTATTGTTTTCTCCAAATCAGTTTTTACTTTATTTTCATATCCTGAATAAGTATGAATTACATACCAATTTGCTTCCTTTTTTTCTTCTTGAGACATAGTCATTCTAGCCTCCTTTTAATTTTTATTGTGTCGTTTCTTCAGAATTTCCTTCTGTTTGTGTTTCTGAATTATTTTCTGTCTCTGATGATTGGTTATCGCCTTCTGTCGTATTTTCTTCTGTTTGGTTATCTGGAACTAAATCAATTCCATCAAAATCATTCGTTTCCTCCGTTACTTCTCCTGTTTCATTGTTTTCCACATTTTCTGTATCAGATGACACCACTGATTTTAACTTTTCAATACCAAATTTATTCAAATTCTCAAAGCATACATCCAATACAAATACAATTATTGACACAATTAAAACAATTGAAATAACTGCAAGTGTATTATTCGCTAATTTTTTTAACGTTGGCCATGTAACTTTTTTTAACTCAGATTTTAACTCTTTAAAAAAATTATTTTTCTTTTTTTCTTTATTTATATCTTTCTTCGCCATAATTTCCCCCTTACAGGATTTACTTAGTTTCTTTATGTGTTGTATGTTTTTTACAGAACTTACAGTATTTCATAATTTCTAATCTGTCTGTATTATTTCTCTTGTTTTTTGATGTCGTATAATTTCTTCTTTTACATTCTGTACACTCTAAAATTATATTTTCTCTTGGTCCTTTTGAAGCCATTTTATTACACCTCCGTTTATTTACCTTATTTTAACGATGTGAGTTTATGTACTCTTTTGGAATACATGCTTTAATACTTTATCATAAATTTTTCAAGCTGTCAATGATTTTTATGAATATTTTACTGTTTTTTCTTCTTTTTTACAGAAAACCCAAATTTTCCAATTTTTTTGCCTTGCGTATAATACCCACCATTACTATAAGAAATCAGTTTACATTTCGAAATATCAAAACCACCTTTTTGATCCATATATTTTTCATCTGCATTAATTGCCAACACTTCTGCTACAAATTGAACGTGACTTCCATATTTTCTTTCTTCAATTACCTTACATTCTACTGAAACAGGACTTTCTTTTATCATTGGGCATGCCACAAATTTTGCTTTTTCCTTGGTCAATTTCATCTCTTTAAATTTGTCAAACTTTGCACCACTCCTTACACCACACCAATCTGTTGCAAATGCTAATTTTTCAGTTGTCAAATTAATGACAAATTCTTTGCTTTCCTTAATTAAAGAATACGAATATCTTTCTGGCCTCACCGAAATATAGACAATTGCAGGATTTGTATTGATAATTCCTGTCCATGCCACAGTCATAACATTTGCTTTTTCCATTGTGCCACAACTAACCAAAACAGCTGGAAGTGGATATAAGAACGTTCCTGGTTTCCATGTTACTTTTGCCATTTTTTCTCCTTTCCTATCTATCTAAACTTAAATATGTTTCTATTTCCATTTCAACCTGTTTTAAATTCTGAAAAACAACGCCATACATTTTTAAGCTTTCTGCAACATCAATATTTTCTTTCATATCGTCTACAAAAATAGTTTCTTCTGGAATTAAATTATACTTCTGAATCAATGCTTCATAAATCTTTCGCTCTGGCTTGCACATTTTTTCTTCAAAGGAAAATATTCTTCCGTCTACCTTTTGCCAAAAATCATATTTTTTAATATATTGATAAGATTCCTTCGAAAGATTCGATAAAATATAAATTTTAAAATTCCTCTCTTTCAATTCCTTCAGAAATTCTGCCACATCTTCCTTCAAAATAAGCAATTTTACCCAGTCAGGCCTCAAAACCAATCTTATTTTCTCTGCATACCCGAGGATTTTTATCACACAATATTTCTACCAAATCACTATTCTTTTCCTGTTTACCACGATCACAATCTTCCCAATCAGTGCTTGAAAATATGATTTCGCTCAAAATTTGATTCACTTTATCACAAAATCCAAATCGCCTTAAATATTCCATTGGATTAAAATCAATCAACACTTTTCCTAAATCAAACACTATATTTTTTATCATTTACCTTCTCCTATTTCATTTGCTCCAACACTGGCATTTCTTTTCGATATTTTCTTAGTTCGTCCAAATCAAGTTCAACCGCAATAACGCCTTCTTCCTTTTCTATATTTTGGATTACTTTTCCGTCATATGAAATTACTTGCGTATTTGCACAATTTCCTTCTCCTGTTTGATTACACGCACAAAAATAAATTTGATTTTCAATTGCTCTAGCTCTACTCAATACATTCCAAGCAATCTCTCCTGTCGTTGTTCTAAAATGCGATGGTAAAAATACTACCTCTGCTCCTTCCTTTGTCAACGCCCTAAAATATTCTGGATAGCGCAAATCAAAACAAATTCCAACGCCCATTTTCACGCCATCTAATTCAAAAATACCATTTGTTTTTCCGTGGAATTGTCCTTTCCTCTTCATCAATCTGCAAATTTTCTTTATTTACTCGATACATATATTTTTTATCATAACGATGAACAATCTCTCCTTTTCGATTAATCACAAAGCAACTATTGGTTATCTTATCCGAATTCTCCTGTATCAACGAAACACTGCCCAATACAAGATTTATCTCATTTTTCCTTGCAAAACTCTGATACTTTTCTATATCTTCTAATTTGCAACGTCTCTGTGTTTCATCTTTTCCCCAATACACAAACGACTCTGACAAACAAATTATATCTGGATTTTGTTCCATTGCCTGTTCCATCAATCGCAATGCCTTTTCCTCATTTTTCTCTCTTATTTCTGTTGAATCCATTTGAACTAATGCAACCTTCATTTTCTTTCCTCCTAATTTATTCTCAAATATTCTAATGCTTCTGCTATATTCTTAAAAATTTTACTAGCAACTTTCTTTACCTCATTTTCAGCCGTTTCCATTGAATACCCATTATACTCTCTTATCATCGCAATATCATTTCTGCCATCTCCCATTGTAACTACTTGCTCCTTTTGCATATTCAATATTTCTAATAATTTCTTTATGGCATTTTCCTTTCCTGCCTTTCTTGAAACAATATCTATAATCACGTAATCATGATTATCATAATACATTCCAGGAAATGCTGAATGTACTATAATATCTTCTCCAAATAACCTATTAATCTCATCTTCCATTGTTTGAGCTAAGGTATAATCAGTCGTTCTTATCCTTATTTTCAACAGCTCTTGATGATGATATGGTATTTTATCCGCCTCATCATAAAAAAATATTTCAATGTTTTTCTTGGTTTCTAAATACCTTATTATTTTATCTGTAATATCTGTTGGAATTCCCTGGTCATATATTTTTTCCATATCTCTATTAAAAATGATAGCTCCATTATTACAAATTACATAATCGTATGGAATATGATATTCTTTTATAACATTGCTAGCACTTGTTTTACTTCTTCCTGTGATAATAACAAATTTGCCCCCCAAATCTCGGTATTTTCCAATTGCTTTCACATTTTCGCACATCTCATCTCTTACTATATATATTGTTCCATCATAATCACTAAACACAATTTCTTTTTTCAACTTCTTATATCTCCTTACTTTTTGTATTTTCCAGTATTTTACTGATTTCATAATACCATAAACTATACCAAAAAACAACCTCACTGCCCCAAAATTTTCCGTCAAATCTAAATCAATTATAGGAATAATAAGTCAACATTTTTTATACTCTATTTTTCAATACTTTTTGAACTTTCTCTTTATACATTTGAGTTGACTTTTTTAATCTTTGAGCATCATCATTTAATTCTTTTATTTGAGTTTCAAATAAATTTATCCTATAGAAAAACTCTTCTGCAGGAGTATCTTTAATTGAAATAATAACATTCTTCATACTTCAAATTTTGCTCCAGCAAATAAGTTTTCAACTTGTGTAATTCCCATTAATTGTTCTTTGAAATATTGAATTACTTCATCTGATGTACAATGTCCCATATAAGCTTTTTCTATATGATTATCCTTGAAATAGTGTACAATTTCCTGTGTATATGAGTCTACTGTCTTTAAATGAAATCCCCCCACAACTGCAATAACTTTATCTTCTCCTGTAATTTTTTTTGCATGTTCTACAATATTATTTACTCCCGAATGAGAACATGAACTAAATACCAATATACCTTTATCTAATCTTACAACAATTCCACCACAATCATCCTTTAAATAATCTATTTTTTCATTTTTTAATACCGTTGGCAAATTTTTAACTGGCACTTCAAATTTTCTATCAATCTGACCAAGGAACCATATGTTATCATATATTTTGTATGGATCTTTTGTCTCAATTAATTCAAATTTATTTTTTAATTCCTCTCTATTTTCATCTATTCCTGCGTATGCCATATTTCTTGCTAAGCTGTATCTTTCTGTATAACATTCGGGATGTAAAATTAACGTTTTCCCTGAATTCAAATATTTTAATCCATTTCCATGATCCCAATGTCCATGACTCAAAGCAATTATACTTACTTCATCCAATTTAATTCCTAAGGTCTCAGCATTTTTTAAAAATGCATCCGTTATTCCTGTATCTAAAAGTAGTTTATTATCATTCATTTCAATTAGAATAGATAACCCATCCTCATTTATACAATCATTATTACATTTCCTATTTTCCGTTAATACAGTAAATTTCATATTTATATCCCTCCTCTATTTTTCATTAACATTCAATTTATAAAAACTCATATCCACTCTGTTTTAAAATCTCTCTTGCTTTTAATAATTTATCAACTTTTAATAAAATATAATCTGTATTATAAGTAGATATCACAAATATAGAAATTTCAGCTTGTGCCAGTATTGCAGCTATCTTTGATAATATTCCTATCAAAGAAAAATCTAACATTCCCACAATCTTTATTGCTCCCCAATTATATTCTATCTTATCACTCTGTACATCAACATCTTCATTTACCACAATCGATAATTCCTCATCTGTTTTTGTAATAGAATAAAAGTCTTGTTTTAATACTAATTCTGGCACTATATCATTTTTCTTTAATTTTATTACCTTTAACGTATTTTCTAATATTTGTAATTTCATAAATCCTCCTATTGACTTTACTTATATCATAGAATTGATATACATGCAATTTATTTAAGTTAACTTTATGATTCTATAATAGTTGGGGTGGAAAGAAAAAAATAGTGCATTTATCAAAAATACCTGATAAAATATTTTTGTCTAGAAAATATTAAGGAGGTATTGATAAATGCAACATAATTTTATCAGAAATTTATTAGATTAAAAAGGGGTAATCGTAAAAAAAGTAAGACATAAGAAAAATTTTGTGAAAATACATACTGAATTACCTGTAAGAGAACAAACCTGTTCTCATTGTAAGGTGAAAATAACAAAAATAAAGGATTACAGAACACAGATAATAAAGGACATACCGATACGATTTAAAAGCACATTGCTCTCACATAGAAAGCGTAGATATTTATGCATAGATGAATTTAAAGGAAACACAGGGTATTACAAATATCAAGTATCATTAATGAATGGTAAGACAAAGAAACCAATAGATATTATTGAATGTAAATACAAAACACATCTGTTAGACTATTTTAATAAATTCTCATTGCAAGAGAGAAAGAAAGTAAAACAGGGAGCATAATTATCTCTTATTTATCGTTCTAAATTAGTTATAGCAGTAAGTAACTAAAAACGTATATACAAGTCGGCGTTTTTCTATAACTAGTTACAGTTTAACATATGTTTTCATATTTTGCAAGAAAAAATCATATATTTTAAAACTTTTTCATAAACTGAGTATAATACTCAAATTTATGAATCTCATCAATACTTCTAACTACTTCCTTTTCTCCTAAATTCTTTTCTTCTTCGTCAATACATTCAATTCCACAAACTCGTTTTAAGTTATATTCTAGCCAACCAAATTTCGCTTTAAAATTAGCTTCGATTGCTTTTTCAAAATCACTGATATCTCCACTATTTTTTTCATAAGTTTCTATAAATACTTTAAATTTTTCAATATCAAAATAATTTAGCCCACCACTCCAATTCCAAGCCGCGTCAATTAGTTCCATAGTCGGATTAATCATTCCAACCGATTCCCAATCAATCAAAATTGGTTTATTTTCTTGCCATAAAACATTTGGTAAATCTAAGTCAGAGTGGCTGATTACTGTATTCTTTTCGATTATCTTTAGTGCTTCAATACTTCTCTTATCTAACTCATCAAACTTGCCTTTATTTTTATTAACTAATTCTCTTAGTTTTTCATTTGGCAATTTTTCAACATAAAAATCCCAATCAATTTCTGTTTTCTCATAATGCAACTCTGTTTCATTTTTCAAACTTCCGAAATCAATTTTATGCAATTTAGCAAGCTCTCTTGCCACTTTTTCGCATTTTTCTAAATCCAATTCCTCATCACTAATTGCCTTCCCATCTATCCAATCAAACAGCAAAAAATAATATCCATCCACTTCTTGTATTGTTTTGTCATTTATAATTTTCGCGGGCAAACAACTAACGCCTTTTTCTTTTGCAAGATTTGAGACTTTCTCTGCAAATAGATGCCTCTGCATTGCAGTAGGTCTTTTCATTACTTCTGGATTTAAAAACTTTATTGCATAAATACCATTATTAGTTTTTACTTGGTACATTCTATTCAGTAAGCCTCCAAACACTCTTTTAGGAATTTCTAACATTTCCCCTAAATTACATTCTTTTATCAACTTTTCTATTATATTAACCTCTTCCAAATTTTCCTCCTTTTAAATAGTATTATATAACTTAAAATAAATTTCAAAATCTTGTCTCTTGTCCATTTAATTTTAGAGACTAATTCTTTACTCATATTGATTTCTTGTTTAATTATATGTAACATAATACCACAAAAACCTCCTTTTTTCAATATTTGGGGTCAAAAAAAGACCGTTCATTTAGAACGGTTTAAGATTTTTGTGTTTCGCCAATATTTTGTAGTCTTGAAATTAAGTTTATTCAAGGCTTTCAAAAAGTTCGACGAAAACTCTTTTTGGCTCCTCCAGTAAGGCTCGAACTTACGACCCTGCGGTTAACAGCCGCAT
>CANPFR010000036.1 GCA_947573445.1 uncultured Clostridia bacterium
TATGCTTCAGTTTCGTCGACTTCTTCTAATTCCCCGTCTTCTAAATCTTCATATGCTTCAGTTTCGTCGACTTCTTCTAATTCCCCGTCTTCTAAATCTTCATATGTTTCAGTTTCATCGACTTCTTCTAATTCCCCGGCTTCTAAATCTTCGTATGCTTCAGTTTCATCGACTTCTTCTAATTCCCCGTCTTCTAAATCTTCGTATGTTTCAGTTTCATCGACCTCTTCAAATTCCTCGTCTTCTAAATCTTCATATACTTCAGTTTCGTCGACCTCTTCAAATTCCTCGTCTTCTAAATCTTCATATGCTTCAGTTTCGTCGACCTCTTCAAATTCCTCGTCTTCTAAATCTTCATATACTTCAGTTTCATCGACCTCTTCAAATTCCCCGTCTTCTAAATCTTCATATGCTTCAGTTTCGTCGACCTCTTCTAATTCATCTTCTTCTAAATCTTCATATGTTTCAGTTTCGTCGACTTCTTCTAATTCTTTCTCTTCTTCTATTTCACTGTCTTCTAATATTTTCTCTAATTCAGCAAATTCGTCAAAATCCTCGAGATCCTGAAATTCATTGAAATCCTCTATTTCATCTAATTCATAGATTTTTTCTTCATCATCTTCTTTTTTTAAATCCATGCTTTCCTCCCCCATCTTTGGTATTTTTTTGATTATATACATGTTCTATTTTTTTGTCAACTTTTAGTTTTTAGGAACTTTTTTTATCGCCAAACACTCCTCTTCTTTATTTACAACAATTTGAACAACAGAACCATCCACTACATTTTGACTTACCATTTCCTTGGCAACCATTGTTTCAATTTCCGACTGAATCGTTCTTTTTAATGGTCTGGCACCAAAATTGATATCATAGCCTTTTTCAATGATATATTCAATCGCTTCTTTGCTAATTTTTAAATCAATTCCTTTTGTAAGCAATCTTTTTCTCAAATCACCCAATAATAACTTAACAATTCCATAAACTTCCACTTTTGATAAAGCATTAAAATAAATAATTTCATCCAAACGATTCAAAAATTCTGGCCTAAAATGATTTTTTAGTGCTAAATCAACAATCTCTTTTGCCTGTTCCGTGATTTCTTGGTGTTCAGAAATACTATCTAAAATCGCTTGTGAACCTATGTTAGAAGTTAAAATAATAATGGTATTTTTAAAATCAATCAATCTTCCTTGCGAATCTGTTACCCTTCCATCGTCCAAAATTTGAAGGAAAATGTTGAATACATCTGGATGTGCTTTTTCGACTTCATCAAAAAGTAATACTGAATATGGTTTTCTTCTTACAGCTTCTGTCAATTGTCCCCCCTCATCATAACCAACATAACCTGGAGGTGCACCAATCAATCTAGTCACACTAAATTTTTCCATATATTCTGACATATCAAATCGTATCATATTTTTTTCGTCATCAAATAAAGTTTTCGCAAGAGTTTTCGCTAGCTCTGTTTTTCCAACACCTGTTGGCCCCAAGAACAAAAACGAACCAATTGGACGATTTGGATTTGCGATTCCCGCTCTAGAACGGACAATTGCATCACTTACTTTTTTCACAGCTTCTTCTTGTCCAATCACACTTTCGTGTAAAATATGTTCTAAATTTAGAATTTTTTCTCGTTCTCCTTCCACCAATTTGGTAACTGGAATTCCTGTCCATTTGGCTACAATTTTAGAAATTTCATCTTCTGTCACTTTGTTACGCACCAAAGTTGATTTACCTTGTGATTTTTCAAATTCCTTTTCTTCTTCTTCTAAGACCTTTTGTAAATTGGGCAAAGTGGAGTATTTTAATTCTGCTGCTTTATTTAAGTCATAAACACGTTCTGCTTGTTCAATTTGACCATTCACTTCATCAATTTTACTCTTTAATTTGGTAATTTTCTCAGCTCCACTTTTCTCTGTGTCCCATTTAGCCTTCATATTTTGAAATTTTTCCCTTAAAATGGTCAATTCATTTCGTACTTTTTGTAGATTCCCCTGTGACTCTTGAGATTCCTCTTTTTGAAGAGCAGCTTCTTCAATTTCATGTTGCATGATTTTTCTCGCAATTTCATCCAATTCAATTGGCATAGATTCCATTTCAGAACGAATCATAGCACAAGCCTCATCAACCAAATCAATTGCCTTATCTGGCAAAAATCGATCTGTAATATAACGGTTGGATAACGTAACTGCCGCAATTAAAGCTTGATCTTGAATTTTTACACCATGGAAAATTTCAAATTTTTCTTGGATGCCACGTAAAATCGTAATCGCATCTTCTACTGTTGGTTCACTAACTTGGACAGGTTGGAAACGTCTAGCTAATGCAGCATCTTTTTCGATATATTCGCGATATTCATCTAATGTAGTAGCTCCCATGCAGTGAAGTTCACCACGTGCCAACATTGGTTTTAGTAAATTACTAGCATCCATAGCTCCATCAGAAGCTCCTGCTCCAACAATATTGTGAATTTCATCAATGAATAAAATAATATTTCCATTACTTTTGTCGATTTCGTTCAAAACTGCTTTTAAACGTTCTTCAAATTCGCCACGATATTTAGCCCCTGCAATTAAGGTTCCCAAATCAAGTGAAAAAATCGTTTTATTTTTTAAACTGGTTGGAACATCTCCTCGAATGATTCTTTGTGCCAAACCTTCTACAATAGCCGTTTTACCAACACCTGGTTCACCAATTAGAACAGGATTATTTTTGGTTTTACGAGTCAAAATTCGAATGACATTTCGAATTTCATCATCACGACCAATGACTGGTTCTAATTTGTTTTGTCTGGCATAGGCAGTTAAATCTCTTCCGAATTTGGATAAGGCATCATAAGTGCCTTCTGGTGTATCTGATGTAACAGATGTGTTACCTCTTACATCTTTTAGTGCTGTTAGAAATTTTGATTTTGTAATGCCATAGATTTTTAGCATTTGTTTGAAATCTTGTGTGGCTTCTTCAATCATACCAAGCATAATGTGTTCTACGGATATAAATTCATCTTTCATTGACTTGGCTTGCTTTTGAGAATTTTCCAAGACCCTTTCGATGTTTTCTGAAAATCTTAAAGCAATGCTACCCGTAATTTTTGACAATTTGTCAATTTCCGTTTGACAACTATTTCTTAATGAATTGATGTCAACATCCATCTTTTTCAACAATAATGTAACCAAACCATCATTGGCTGAAATTAAACTTAATAACATGTGATATTCGCTTATTTCTGCATTTTTATTCGTCATTGCCAAGTTGCTAGCAACGGTAATTACTTGTTTAGATTTTTCGGTAAAATTTGCAACATTCATTTTTACTACCTCCTCTTGTATGATATTTTTTATGATTGTATCATAAAAATCTTAAAATTTCTATAAAATAAAGAAAAAAATGAAAACAAAGTCACTCCTTAAATAGGATGACCTTGTTCCTTGCACTTGCATTGACTTTACATATTCCTCCCTATTTTCTCATTTCTTTAATCATCATATCACCAAAAATAGCGTAACCGAACTTCGGGATTAGAAACTAGCACATTAGTTACAGCTCCAATAAATTTGCCATTTTGCAAAATGGGACTGCCTGACAATCCTCGAATAATGCCTCCTGTGTGCTGAATTAATTCACTATCTGTAACTTTGATTAACATGCTCTTATTATCATAATGATTATTCATGTTAATTTTCTCGATTTCGATTTTATATTCTTTGCTATTTTTACCATCCAAACTACATAAAATAGTGGCATCTCCTGTTTGAATTTCATTACGTAAAGCAACGGGATATGCGTTTGAAGTGTCGACGTTAAGACTGGCTAGGTTTTCGAGTTTTCCGTAAATCCCAAATTGTGTATTTTTTTCGACTTGCCCAATTGTCTTCTGGTTAACAATGGTTCCTCGGATTTCTCCTGGATTATTGACTTCAGCTTTTGTAATCGAAAGCACATTGGATGTTACAATTTCGCCAGAATCAATATCAATTAGTTGATCTGTATCAGTATCAACAATACCATGACCTAACGCTGCAAAATTTCCTGTGTTTTTTTCATAATAAGTAATCGTTCCAACACCAGTCGCTGCATCTTTTACCCACAAACCAAGCTTATATTCTTCTTTTTGGGTTTGCACAGGTGTAATGTTAGAAGTAAGAAGACTTCCATCTCTTACAAGCGTTAATAGAATATTTTCCCCTTTGCTTGCATTTACAACGTTTTTTAAGCTTTCAATGTCATCAATTTCTGTATCATTTACTTTAATAATGGTATCTCCTTCTTGAATATCAGTAGTTTGACAAGGATTTATCATTTCCTTATCTATATTTTCAATTTCAGACATTCCCACAATTAATACCCCATTTGTGTACAATTTCATACCAATAATCTTACCAATTGGAACTATTTCTGCGTTTTTTATGGTATCAATTGATACTGTTTTTACTTTTTGACCCAATAAGGTAACATCAACCGTCACTGTATTTTCATTATCATTTGAAGTAGCAATTGTTTCTATGGTATCAACTCCTAAAAACTTTTTTATGTTGTAATTTTCATTTTCTAACAAAATGATGTGATTGGGAATTAAGGTAATGTTGGCAACATAGATATAAATGATTATTAAAATAAAAAAAGTTATCATAATTTTTAATTTTTTCATAAGATTAGGATAACCAGTTTTGGGAAAATTATTGACAAAATTTCGATTTTCGATAATAAAGATTAGTAATAAATATTTACTGTATTCATATTAACAAAATTAAAAAATAGCATTAAAAAAATTTCCAATTATCAATTAAGGCAAAAAATAAAAAGCAGAAAATCTGCTTTTTATTTGTAAATAGCTTTCACACTTTTTACTGTATAAGCTACCGTTCCAGGAATTGTATTATTGGGTTTCATTGTTATTCCATTTTCTCCTTTCCATTCTGATACATCAACTGTAATTGTCTGGTCTTTTGATTGTATTAAAATTATATCTTTATAAGCCTCACCACCTTCGCCATCACTTATATTTAAGGTCAATATTTGTAATTTTCCTGCTGCTCCTGCATTAGTCTCATTTCCAGTTACTTGTAATGTAATTTGTAACTCTTTTACCTTCTCTAAATCACCCACTCCGTGTAAAATTACTTCACTATTAGAAGATACTTGATTTGTATTTATAAGAATCTTATACCCTTCTGAAACTGGTAATGCATTCGTTTTGTAAGTGCTTTGTCTTTCTTTGGCTATTCCAATATAGCCAGCTCTTATTAAATTCCCATTTTGCAATGACGCAATCTTGTCATAATAAGCAGTATATTTTTTCTCTGGCTTTTCCCAATAATCTATATTTCGTCTAAATAAGCTATTGTAGTTATTGGTATTAATACATGTATAACATGCAAAATTCTTGTGGTCATATTTTGCACCTTGTGATGTGGTAGTAGAAACTTTATCGTATTTTACTTCCTTTGACTTAAAAGCAATCAAATCACCTATTGAATTTTCCTCTGGATTCTTATGCCACTCACTGCAATCGATTCGATGATAATCATTTTCACCATTATTGAACTTTTCCTTCTCAACATAATAAATTTCACTTGGTGACACCATTAATTCATTGTTTGTACTAGATACCATTTCATAATTGTTATAAATATCCAAACCACAATCCCAGCCTTGCATGAAAGAAACAATGGAAACATTGCTTATAATTTTGTCCCATTCTTCATCTAAAATAACAGGCAAACTAAAGTCGTAAAAGTCATTTTTTTTGCAATAAGCTGAAATGGCCAAATTTAAGTTATATTTGATAGAGTTTTTGATAACTTCAATACGATGAGTATTAAAATTCGATTCTGTATCTTCTGGATCCTGCTCCTTATTAAAAATAGGTGTTGTATTTCCTTCAAAACTATAATACAAATCACTTTCACCAGCCTTAGAAGTAGATTGATAATAACCAGCATTTTCATAATAATTAAACATAACATCATTATTTATGTTCTCATAAGTCAAATCTCCTAAGTTGTCATATACCCAATTAGAGAAAATCGCAGAACTTGCATAATAAGCAATAGCTTTGTATTTTCCGATTTCACATTCTAAATCTTGAATTTCCTTTAATTGATCTGCCTTTTCTTCCTGTGCCTTTTTTAAATAATCTTCTGCTTCGCTAATGGTCTTTATATTATCGCCATATCCTAACTGATTTAAAGCTCCAGATATCATCCCCCAATCAGCTGAAATCGATTCTCCATTGACTGTTATTCCTGGGTTTTGTTCTGCCTGATTGTCTTGTTTTCCTAAAATTTGATCTTTCGCTTCTTCTTCATTCAAAGACTCATTATAGCCAGATACCAAATCTTTCTTTATTAAATACCCTGTTTTAGTATAATATACACCATCTATCGTTCCGACAATATTTAGGTAGTTGTCAAGAGTATAGTTAATAGTAACATCAATTTTTTTAGGAACATCCTCCTTTACATATCTGGCTGAATATTGAACATAGGATTTTAAGACATAATCAGTCTCTTTTTTTGCATTTTCTTTGATTGTTGTATATTCATATGCTCCACCCTTTTTTTCTTTATCATATTCATATAAGATATCCCCATAAACTGCATCTGTTCCTTGTTCTATCAAACTTGTTCCATTATCTCCTCCAAAGAACCTATAATCACTACTTGTCACTAAACCATTTTCTTCTTCTTTCGTTCTTCTAGCCACTTTTGACGTCTCTGTTGGAGCATAGATATAGTAACCATCGTATAAAGTGTATAGAACAGCTGGAATATATGGTTGTAGTTTTTCTTTGCTAGTATTGGAAATTCCTAGATTAGTTGCTAATGAGTTTAATAACACATTATTGGAAGCTAGAATCATACTTCTCATAGAATCTGCAACGGATGATAATTCTTCGTTTGCAGTATTAATTTCAAAGGCAAACATAGCATCATAGGTAGCATCTAGCAGTTTTGTATTGTATGAATTTTCAGTTGAAATCGTATCAACTTGTAAGCCGTATATAATACGAAACAACCAATATGATTGGTAATAAAATAATAGCCAATACTACAGCTAATCCATCTACTTTCATTTGTCATCCTTTCTAAAAAAAGAGCTGTAAAAAAACTCTATCTCCTCCAAAAGAACGATTGAAATTTTGGACATTGCCCAAAATTTCTCACGCAATATTTAAGTTTTTTTACAGCCCCTTTTTTTGTATTCTTTGTACATTATTTTTATTTAATTTCCTGTAGCAGTAACCATTCCAGAATGTTGAGCTCCAACTTGATATGTATTATTAGAAGAAATAGAATAAAATACACTTCTAAACGTTTGGGAAGCTGTTACATTATCATTTTTGACTGTACAAGAAAAATTATCGCCTTCTTTCATAAGATGAACTCCTTTGTCCTTGTCTAAAATATCATCTAAAATTTGAGATGTATAAATTGAAATGTATTTATTCTCCCCTTTGACATCTTTGTTGACCCAAGCAGTCTTTTTGCCAACGTTTTCATCTAGCACTTGTCTTTCCATTTCTATAACATAAGAGTTGCCTGTTGCATTTAATGCATTTACTAATTTTTCATAATTAGCAACGGTTACTTTTCCAATGGCTCTTGAGTTATCCACAAAATCTGTTACCGCTGTATCAACAGCCAATTGCGAAATATCATCGACCCTTTCTGAAACAGCTACCATTGGAAACAAAAACATTAATATGACTGCTAAAAAAATAGCAATTACGGTCATTAAACTATCACCCATTTTTTAATCCCCTTTACTTTTTGTTTTATTTTAATACTTTATATGTTATGATTATTTTTGAGTTTTCCTGTGTACTTCCTGTTATCGTTTCCAATCCTCCGATCGGCAGTCGAGATTGTTTCTCCTTCGTATGCATATTCTACGAAACTTTCTTCAAAAACTTTACCTTTACTATATCCTATGAAACCACCTTCTTCAGCAAATGTTGGGCCACCCTTTGAATAATCAACCAATTGATCGTTAATATAACCTTTGGTTCCATTTAGAAAATAATCAATTCTGATTTTAGCATCTGATGTATTACTTCCCCATGGTGCCTTAAATAAATAGGCTTTTTTATTAGTATCATCATAAGTCCTTTTCAATGCGCTTAACTCTTCTTCTTCTGGATTGGTTGGTGTTTTATTAAAAACAGATGCTTTGCCCATTTTAGTTTCTACTTTTAAATCGAAGAGTTGTAATAGATTTCCGTCTGAATCTTCGATTTTAACGGAATAATTCTCTTTTGTATATCTATAAAGTGTTGGTATGATTGTTTCAATTCCAACTTGTCTGTTGGTGGTGTTATCATTATTTTCAATTTTGATATTGTCGTAATAGTTGGTGGTGGTTACAGATTCTAAGAGAGTATTGGAAGTTGTAGTTAGTCTATTGATTAGATACATAGAGTATGTGAACCCTATCACAAACATTATCATACTAAAAGCCATTAAAATTGCTCTTGAAACATTTTCCATAATCTACCCTCTTTTTGCTAATTTATTCCCACCAAATATCTATTTTATTAATTATTCCACTACTTCCATAGTCTAATTTAATTACATAAGTATGCGTAGAAATAATAGCATTTCTCATTTTTCCTAAATAATCAATGTAAGTCGCATTCTTATCTCCACTTGCACTTTCCCCTCCAGTTGCTGGTGAACCACTATAAAAAACTGGATTTCCATCTTTTAGTTCTTTTTGTAAAGAAACTGATGGCAACATTACTGGATCATCTTTGTTAGTATTTGCATTTGAAATAGCATATGAAATTAGAGATTTCACTTGTGAACCTAGTTGATTATTGTTGTATCTTTCAAACTTCGAGTTAAACAAACTAATTTCTGTTGCATCTAAACCTGAAGTATCACCTGCACTTTGAGCTTTGTTGAATATCATTATCCCCATTGATACAATCAAAATGGCAACTAAAACTGATGCTGCTATAATTAATGCTTTTGATGCATTTTCCATGTGAATAAGTCCTTTCTAATAAAATTTAACTATTTAGATTTTAAGAACCTGCTTGTGAATAAACTTTTATTTCACAACCATATATTAAACCATTATCTGCTGTTTTAAAACTAACTTGATAAGTTGTTGAAGTTTTTACTGCCTTTCTTACCTCGTTTATTGTTTTAGAATTTCCATTTACTGAATGTGCTATTGTATCAGCTTTAGCATTATTATCAAGTTCGTATCCCGTTGTATTCGTTGATATAGATATTGAAATTTGTCTATCATCATACTCCGCATTATTTGATTGAATTGTAGTAATTAAAGTATCAATATTACTTCCTTTCTGTCTTCCTTCATAAGCCTTAAATTTTGAATTATGTGCGCTCACTTCTTGTCCATCTAAGTTAGCTTGTCCTGTTGTAGAACTAGCATTATTGTACACTGTTATTCCTAATCCTATAATTAAAATTGATAAAAGTATAGCTCCTGCTATAATTAATGCTTTTGATGCATTTTCCATAATTTTTTCCTCCTT
>CANPFR010000037.1 GCA_947573445.1 uncultured Clostridia bacterium
GCGACCTCATGGTCCCAAACCACGCGCGCTACCAACTGCGCTACACCTCGATTTATAACTCTCCTTAAAAGAAGAGTTTGGTGAACCAGAGACGACTCGAACGTCCGACCCACGGCTTAGAAGGCCGTTGCTCTATCCAGCTGAGCTACTGGTCCATAAGTCTTCAATAGACAATAATTATATTAACACATTATTTGAGATTTGTCAATCATTTTTGAGAAAAATGTCAATTATTTTAAACAACCTTCCCCTGGCATCTTTAAATAGAAAACAGAGGAAGGTTGTTGGGGGTTATTTTGTAATGTTAAAATTTTTTTGCATTTTTTTCAACACTTTTTCTGAGTAAAAAGGTTTATCAAAAAAAGTCGAAAGAATGGCTGTAGCTTTTTGTGCTATTAAGCAAGTGTTATCGAAATCCGATGAATGAATAATCAAATCTTCTTTTAAGTGTTTTTTAAAAGTTAGTAAAACCTGAACGTGGAATGGGTCTGTTTTACAAAGAATTTTTGCTTGTGAGTCATTTGCATAGGATAGTATAATTTCACGAAGAACTAGTTTGTCATGATTCCGGTAATAGAATGTTTGCATAGGTTTTGTTGTGTCTTCAATGGAAACAATAACTGAATTATTGATGTGAAATTTTACTTTTGTTTCTGCATTTTTGACAGTAAAACAGGATACATCATAAAGGGAAGTGGCAGAACCATTGCCAATTAATTCCACTGGAAATTTAATACCCATTTGAGATAAGTAAGTAGCCAAATCGGAAATAGAAATTCCACCGATTTTTTCGATAATTTTTTTCAGCTTTGGTTGAATAATTATGTATCCAAAATTGGTAGAAATAGCAAGTGCTTTTTTTTTCATATAATCTCCATAAATATATGCAAAGAAATCATATAATTGCTCAATTTTCCATGGATAGAGCTCTCCAAAATTAAAAATAGTATAACATATTTTGAAGGGAAAAGCAAGTAAAAATACCAAGATTTTAATAACTTGGTATTTTTAAATATTAATATTGTCGCCCCCAAACAATCATAGTAGTTGCTTTTTTGCCACAGATAGGGCAAATGTCTGCTAAATGTTCTTGCTCAAAAGGGATACATCTTGAGTGGGCTCCAGTTACTTCTTTGACTTTATTTTCACAGGCAACATCACCACACCACATAGTTTTTACATAACCTTGGTTGGATTCAAGATTTTCCAAAATTTCCTCTAAATGATAGGCAACTGAGGTTTTTTCTTTACGACGTTTTAAGCACTCATTAAACAGATTGGTTTGAATTTGATGTAAAAGTTCTTCTAAACGTTTTTCCAGATTTGTTAAGGAAATCGTTTCCTTTTCTAAAGTATCACGTCTTACTAAAATACATGATCCATTTTCAATATCACGTGGACCAATTTCGATTCTAACTGGAACACCACGCATTTCCCAATCATTGAACTTGAAACCTGGAGAATAATTATCACGGTCGTCTAATTTTGTACGAAATTGTTTTGATAAATTATTTTTTAAAGTATTTGCAAAATCCAAAACTCCATCTTTATGTTGGGCGATTGGAACTATAACAACTTGAATAGGGGCAACTTTTGGTGGTAATTTCAAACCACGGTTATCACCATGTGCCATAATAATACCACCCATTAATCTTGTACTAATTCCCCAAGAGGTCGTGTAACCGAATTCTTCTTGTGAATCTCTATTTTGAAATTTAATATCAAAAGATTTGGCAAAATTTTGACCTAAATAATGCGAAGTGCCAGATTGCAAAGCACGACCATCATGCATTAAACATTCAACAGTATAGGTATCAATGGCACCAGCAAATTTTTCTTTTTCCGTTTTTCTACCTTTTAAAACAGGTATGGCAAGCAAATTTTCAATCACATCAGCATAAATTTCTAACATCATTAAGGTTCTTTCTTCAGCTTCTTTAGCGGTTTCATGAACCGTATGACCTTCTTGCCACAAAAATTCTCTAGAACGAAGAAAGGGACGAGTTTCTTTTTCCCAACGCAAAACATTACACCATTGATTTCCAAGAACTGGCAAATCGCGCCAAGAACGAATCCATTTTGAGTACATGGTAGAAATAATGGTCTCAGAAGTAGGGCGGATGCATAATTTTTCTTCTAATTCTTCTTCACCACCCAAAGTAACCCAAGCGACTTCTGGTGCAAATCCTTCCACATGATCTTTTTCTTTATTAAGTAAACTTTCTGGAATTAACAAAGGCATTGAAAAATTTTGAATGCCAACTTCCTTAAATTTTTGATCTGCATAATTTTGGATATTTTCCCAAATGGCATAGCCATAAGGGCGAATTGCAATACAGCCTTTGGTTTCTGTATAATCAGCAAGTTCTGCTTTTAGTACAACATCAGTGTACCATTGTGTAAAATTTTCTTCGATATTGGTTATTTCTTTTACAAAATTTTCTTTTCCCATAAAATCAATCCTTTCCATTTTCGTTTTCCGAAGACACCTCGTTCATCGGTAAATCATCAATTACAATTTGTTCATTCTCATCTAATTTATAACGTGGAAGTTCGGGGAGTTCTTCTAAATTGGAAATACCAAACATTTTTAAAAAATTATCGGTTGTTTGATACATAGTAGGACGACCAGGAGCATCTAATTTTCCAGCAGACTCAATTAACTCAAATTCCAACAATTTATAAATAGTTCCATCTGAACTAACCCCACGAATATTTTCAATTTGTGAACGTGTAATCTTAGGATGATAAGCAATGATTGATAAGGTTTCCAAAGCAGCCCCAGAAAGAGAAGGCTTAACACGGTTATCCAATAGAGGATATACGTATTCATAATACTCTTTTTTAGTGACTAATTGATAATGTTCATTTACTTTTATTAATTCAATTCCACTGTTTTCTTGCTCATATTTTTGCATCAGCAAAGTGATGATTGCTTGCAGTTCGTCTTCATTGACTTCTAAAGCAGTCATTAAATGCTTTTTAGAAACTTCTTTTCCATTGGCAAATAACATTGCTTCGACAATTGCTTGCCCGTTTTTTATATTCCATTTTTTCCTCCATTCATATGGTTCTTATTATGACACGAAATGGCCAATTTGTCAATGTTTCCTAAGCTTATACACGCAGTTTTTTGATTTCTTTTACTTCATGGTATAATTTGTTGATATGAAACATTCTTGTTTCATAAGCTTTTTGTAATTCTTCAAGCATAATGGGAAGTTTATCGATATCTTCATTAGCATGTAGAATATATTTGGTACATTGTCTAAAATAATCCTGTTTTTCAGGGTTGGAAGTTGCTTGAATTTTGTGATAATATTTTAAGGCTTCTTTTAAACGTTTTATCTCACTTTTCAAAAACGTTAAATAATCAGAACGTACACTAATTTCATATTCGGTATCATCAATGACTACTTTAAATAAGGCTTTCAAGATTTTTTTATCAATTTTTCCAACCATGGTTTCAGGTGAGAAGAGCTTTATTTTTCCAGATGTTTCATTCTTAATACGAGGGGTGGAATGTTCAATCAAAATTTTTAAAGTTTCAATAATTCCGACATGGGTTTTATATTGACGTTTGGCTGTAATGGCTTCAAATTCATCGGCTACTCGGATAATTTGTGCTTCATAAGGAATTTTTTTGCCAACCATTCCATTTGGATAACCACTGCCATCTAAACTTTCATGATGGTATAAAGTACCAGCAGCATAAGGGCGTAATTTTGGGTCTTTCATACACATCTCATAACCAATAGTGGTATGTGTTTTCATGATTTCATATTCTTTATCCGTTAATTGAGAAGGCTTTTGAAGAATGGCTGGTGGAATAAAAAGTTTTCCAATATCATGAATATAAGCACAAGTTGTGCAATATATAGTAAATCCTTTATCCAAATGCAAATGTTCGCATAAGCGACAAGTAATGGATGCTACATTCTCAGAATGCCTGCGTGTAAAGGCATCTAAGCCATCTAGCATTTTGAGCTGATAGCGAATTTTTTCATCCAAATTATATGATTTTATGGTGGTTGAATTATAAAAATCAAATTTTTCTGTTTTCATGGGTAAGAAATCTCCTTCTATTATTTCTTCTATTGTATCGCTTAAAAGAACATTGGTCAAGATTTTATTACAAATTTAAATATGACATTTTTATGTCATATTTAAATTTTCCTAGAAATTTCAAAATTTTTGTAATAAAATGCAAAAAATAGGCTCTTATCAAATAGAAGGAGGAAATGTTTATGCAAAGCATGGAAGAAATGTATCAGCAATATTCAAACACGATTTATCGATATTTGCTTTGTTTATGCCAAAATGCGGAAGTTGCAGAAGATTTAACCCAGGAAACATTTGTGATTGCACTTAAAAAAATTCATCAGTTCCGTGGTAAATGCAAAGTGTCAACATGGCTTTGCCAGATTGCGAAACATTTGTGGTATAAAGAAGTAGGAAAAAGGAAAAAAAAGCCAACAGAAGAATTAACAGAGCAAATTGTGGCATTGGAAATGACAGAAGAAATTGTATTGCAAAAACAAGAAAAACTGAATATTTTTAAAAGAATGCAGAAATTGGATAAACAAGCAAGAGAAGTCATGTATTTGCGAACAATGGGAGATTTAAACTTCACAGAAATTGCAGAAATTTTGGGAAAAACACCTAATTGGGCACGTGTAACCTTCTTTCGTGCCAAACAAAAAATAAGGGAGGAAAAGGAAAATGGAAAAGAAAACAGAATGTGAAATTGTACAAGATTTATTGTTAAATTATGCAGATGATGTGTTAAATAAAGAATCCAAGAAATTGGTAGAGTGTCACTTAATTGAATGTGAAAAATGCAAAGAGAGATTAAGCGAAATAAAAAAGGAAATGGGAAAGAATCAGGAAAATCAAAAGGCACAAATTGATTATTTGAAAAAAGTACGTTTAAAAAATAAACTAAAATCATTTTTAGGAGCAGTTTTCATTTTGGTAGCTGTGTTTGTAGGTTGGTATTGTTATCAATTTGGCGTTATTTTCAAAGTAACAAGAAACCTTGAAAGACAATTTGCAGGTGAAAATTTTTATATAGAAACCATTACAGCAGATATGGAAAATAGAGTAATCGTTAATAAAACATGGTATAAAGATGGAAAATATAAGATAGAAAGATATATAGAAAATGAAGAGGCAATCTTACAAACCTTCGAAACATGTTATGGGAATATCAACGAAAACGCAAAAGAGGAGTATTTTGTAAGTACAGAACAAAAGAAAGTAAGAAAAGAAACGTTATTGGTAGAAAAAAACAAACACGAATTTGTAGGTATGCAAAGTAGTTTTGTTTTGAAAGATGTACCTCAATATTGGATTCGTAAACTTGGTGAGCCTTTTTTTGTAAAAATTTCGACGGATCATAAAGAAATTGGTCGTAAATATTATGTATTTCAATTTGGAGAAACAGAAAAATGGGTGGATATAGAAACAGGATTACCGATTATGAGTTTTGGTGAAACCTTATTTACATCTTATTACAAAGATACAAAAATTCCAAAACAAAATTTTGAAAGTATTACAGAATATCGTTATGAATTTGAGCAAGTCAAAAATGAAGAAGTGGAAATACCAGATTTAGAAGGGTATGAATGGGAAGAATTTGATTGGGGAGAAGAAATGAAAAGACTAGAAAAAGAAAAATCTGATGATAACTAATAAATAAAACAGTAGAGGAATTGAAATTAAATGTTTAGAAATATATCGAATTACTATGTAAAATACCTATTAAATCAAGGTATCTTTAAAATCATCTAAATGAGGTTAGTTGTAGCAAAATATCAAAATGAATAAAAGAAGAAAAAACCAGATAATTTTCTTGATAATTATCTGGTTTTGTGATAACCTATTAAAAGAATAAATAAAAAGAGAGGGAAAAGATGAAAAAAGATCGCCGTAGGTTGCATGATTTATTACTCTACTTAGTTTTTATTATTTATATTGTTATTCTATTGTTCATTATATTTAGAATGAAACGTTCTGAAAGAATTGTAAAACTGATTCCATTTAGTACAATTTCTAGTTTTTTGGCACCAAGTAGGATTTTTCATCATTTTACCATTGTTAATATCTTAGGCAATATTGTATTATTTATGCCATTTGGTGTTTATTTTACTTTATTTAGCAAAAACAAAAAAAGCAACAAAAATGTATTATGGATTGCACTGATTAGTTTTCTTCTTGAAACCACACAATATATTTTCAAACTAGGTGTTGCAGACATTGATGATGTTATTCTAAACGCATTAGGTGGATATTTGGGCATCCTCAGCTATCGATTTTTATTAAACAAATGGCACGATGAAAACAAAGTGAGACTTTTCATTGAAATAATGGCACCAATTGGTGCGATAGTGAGTTTTATAGGATTATTCTTTTTTTATGGCAGATTTTAAAAATCTGTTTTTTTGTTGCGTAGAATTTCATTTTTTGATTTTTTGTCAAAATACCTTTAATATTTATAAAATTTGGATCGTTTTTGGAGGATTGATTTCTATTCTAATACGATGTTTATCAATATTGTATTTGAAAATTTTCTCATAGGCTTTTTTCAAAATTATATTTCTTTATTTTATTACATTTTCATTACACCATTTAAATCCATTGACAAGCATCTAATTAAATGCTATCCTTGTTTTGAAAGCATTTTTTCGAATGCAAAAAGGAGGTTACAAATGAGAAAAAATAACGGTATCACCCTAATATCCCTTGTCATTACAAAACTCGTGCCTACCGCCTAAAATAAAGGGTTGTAGGCGTTTTTGTATA
>CANPFR010000038.1 GCA_947573445.1 uncultured Clostridia bacterium
CTAAAAAAGAAAAATATTGTTGACAAAGGGAATGGTTTCATAATATAATAATCGTATCAAAATTTAAAACAAAAGAGCAATAAAATACGAAGGAGGAATATATAATGTATATATTCAATAAAATTACAGTTGTTCCCCAACTACCAAAATCAATTGGGAGATTGAATGAAATTGCAGGCAATTTGTGGTGGTCTTGGAACACAGAATTTTTAAGATTATTCAAAACGATTGATGTGGATTTATGGGAACAGACCAAAAATCCAATCAAATTTCTAAAAATGGTCAGCCAAGAAAAAATTGAAGAAATTTCAAGAGATGAATCTTTCTTACAAGAATACAATCAAATGGTAAAAAACTTTGACAGTTATATGAACAGCCAAAATACTTGGTTTGACAAAAATTATCCCCATAACAAAAATGATTTAATAGCCTATTTTTCTGCTGAATATGGGTTAGATGAAATTGTCCCAATTTATTCAGGTGGATTAGGAATTCTCTCAGGTGATCACTTAAAATCAGCCAGTGATTTAGGTTTGCCTTTTGTTGCTGTGCGGATTATTATATAAAAATGGCTATTTCCACCAAAGAATCAATGTTTATGGAGAACAATGTTCTGAATACAAAAATATTGATTTATACAATTTACCAATTAGTCCAGTGAAAGACAATTCAGATGATGATATCATTATTGACATGGATTTGGGAGATCGCAAGATTTTCCTAAAACTATGGCAAATTAATGTGGGAAGAATCAAATTATATCTTATGGATTCCGACATTGAACAAAATGATGAAGATTTAAGAAATGTGACAGCAACTTTGTATGGTGGTGACAAAGAAATGAGAATTCGTCAAGAAATTGTACTGGGAATGGCAGGAGTTAAACTGTTAAAAGTATTAGGGTACAATCCGACCTTGTATCACATGAATGAAGGGCATTCTTCTTTCCTAATTTTAGAACGTATCAAAGAGATTATGAAAGAAAAACAAGTTTCCTTTCAAATGGCCAAGGAAATTACCAGTAGTCAAACAGTATTTACAACGCATACACCAGTTCCAGCTGGAAATGATATTTTTGATATCAACTTAGTGGATCAATATTTTAAAAACTTATGTGAAAAGTTAGGTATTTCAAGAGAAGAATTTTTGAAATTGGGGATGAAAGAATGCAATCACTTAGAGCCAGGATTTAATATGGGAATTCTAGCCTTAAAAATTGCTGGTAAGAAAAATGGTGTCAGTAAGCTTCATGGGGAAGTTTCAAGAGAGCTATTTAGCGAAGTTTGGCCAGAAATTGCAGAAGATGAGTCTCCGATTACGTATGTTACAAATGGTATTCATACCTGTTTTTGGTTAGCACCCAAATTAAAAGAGTTGTATAATCAATATTTACCAGCTTATTGGCAAGACAATATTCACCTAAATACTACCTGGGAAAAAATTGATGATATACCAAATGATAAATTATGGGAAGTTCATGTAGAACGTAAAAGAAAATTAATTGGAATCATCAAAGAAAATCTTGTCAAACGATTTGAAAACAGTGAAATTGGTTATGATAAAATCATGGAAATGGTCAATAGTTTAAATCCAGAAGCGTTAACAATTGGATTTGCTAGAAGATTTGCGACTTACAAAAGGGCAACATTGATGTTCAAAGATGTGGCTCGTTTAACCCAAATTTTGAATGACGAGAAACGTCCTGTTCAAATTATTTTTGCTGGAAAAGCACATCCAGCAGATAAAGAAGGGCAAGACTTAATCAAATATATCCATGAAATGTCATTAATGCCACAATTTAAAGGAAAAATTTTCATTTTGGAAAATTATAATATTGGGATTGCTCGTTATCTTGTGAGTGGTGTTGATGTATGGCTTAATAATCCACGTAGACCAATGGAAGCATCTGGAACCAGTGGGGAGAAGGCATCTGTTAATGGTGTTCTAAATTGCAGTATTTTAGATGGCTGGTGGGCTGAAGGCTATACAGGAAACAATGGTTGGGCGATTGGCAGTAATGCCACATATCATTCTTATGAGGAACAAGACAAAGCCGACAGTAGTAGTTTATATCATATTTTGGAAGATAAAATTATTCCAATTTATTACAAAAGAAATGAACAAGGAATTTCGGATGAGTGGGTAAAACTCATGAAAAATTCTATTAAAACCACAGGCGGAAAATATAGCACATCTAGAATGGTAGTTGATTATGTCAATAATTTATATATGCCATTATGTAATTTGAACAAAAACTATTTTCAAGATTTAGAAAAAGTGGCCAATTTTGAAGATTGGAAAAGAAATCTGAAAGCAAATTGGAATCAAATTGTTATTACACAAGATAAAAATGTGGATAATGAAAAATTTGTAGCAGGCAGTGAAATTACAGTAAGATGTGAAGTGAAATTACCAAACATTAATGAGGAAAACATTGAAACACAAGTTTATTTTGGGCAAATTCAAGAAAATGGAACCGTTAAAAATATGTATACACAAGCCATGAAAAAAATTGGTGAAGATCCAGAACAACGTCTATATCAATACGAAGCGACGATTAAATTAACAGCTGGTGGAAATTTTGGTTATACATTCCGTGTTGTACCAAAACATGAAATGTTGTTGGATCAGGAAAATTTGAATTTGGTGAAGTGGATTGAGAAATAAAACAGTAAAAGAGTATCAATGATACTCTTTTACTACAAAAAAATGGTATCAATTGATACTATTTTTTTATGCACTTAATTTATTTTTTCGTTTATACGGTTTCATATCATCCGTTAGTTCTAAGATGTAGTCTATAGAAGTATTATAAAAACGAGCTAAGATTGATAAATAACGAACAGGAATTTCACGTTTTCCTGTTTCATATAAACTATATTGTTGACGTGTAATCTTTAGTAATTCAGCGATTGCATATTGTTTTTGATCGTGATCTTCTCTTAAATCTTTTAATCTTTTAATCTTTTTAAATACATATAAAACCATCCATTATACTACAATTATTTTTTTACATTTTTTCCTATCATACCATGAAATAGAGCATAATTTACAAAAAGCATTTAAATAAATGCTACAAGAGTAAATATTACGTTTTGATTACAAATCCGAGAATCGATTGACAGTTATTTGAATAAATGCTAACATAATGGTTGAAAGCATTTGTTTGGATGCGGAAAAAGGAGAAAATAATAAAAAACCATGAAAAGGAACTTAAAAATGCATTCTAGTGCGTGGAAGATGTATAAAAATAGAGGATATCAATAAAATAGGAAAAGGAGCGTTTTATGAGAAATTTAGAAGAATGGAAAAGAAAACCAGGAATTACGTTGATTGCTTTGGTAATCACGATTATTGTGTTGTTAATTTTGGCAGGTGTTAGCTTAAATTTAATGGCAGGTAGTGATGGGATTTTGGGAAAAGCAATGAGTAGTGTTGATAAAACTGAAAAAGCAAGAATTAAAGAAGAAATAGAAATGGCAATAGTAACGATACAAATGGGAGAAATGGAAAAAGGAAAGGCTGTAACATTAGATACTTTAGCTGATGGAAAATTAGAAAGTGAATTAGATGAGATAGAAGTAAATTTAGAGGTTGATGAAATAATAGGAGAATATAAAAATTATGAATATACAATAGATAAAAATCTAAAAGTAGAAATTGGAGAGAAAGTAACAGGAATAAAACCAAATGTAACAATAGAAAAATCCAAAAAAGAGTATACATTTCAACCAATTCAAATTAAACTTAATGTAAATATAGCAGAAGGAAATATAACAGAGATTATAGCACCAGAAGGGGCTGAATTGATAACAGATTTAAGTAATACTGAAAAAACATATCAAGTAAGCAAAAATGGAACTTATATATTTGATGTAAAAGCCGATAATGGGACAAGTAGAAAAAAGACTGTAAAGGTAGATAATATTTTAGAAATACCAAAGATTGATATACAAGATGTAACGCTAAGTAGTTTTAAAATACAAGTAGACAACAATTATCCAGAAGGAGCAATTGTAGAATATCAATATTATGTAGGTGATGCAATAAAAAAACAAGGGACGACTGCTCAATCGTATAAAGTAGATGGATTAACAGAAGAAACGGTATATGATAATATAAAAGTAGTAGCCTTTACGAGTACAGAAGAGCAAGTAAGTAATATAGAAAAAACAAAAACAACTAGAAATTTAAATGAAATGAATAGAAAATCTTGTACAGCAGACGGTGATGATGGGCATAATATTCCTGAGAATGCAGTTGATGGAAATATGACTAATGGAAATGGCTATAATTGGTATGAAGGAACTAGATTATTAGTAGAATATAAAAGTTTGTCTACAATAGAATCTGTGGCAGTGTATACTACTGATAATTGGGGCTATTCGTTTACACAAGCAACGATATATTATTCAGAAGATGATTCTCTTTCTTTAGATAGTGATCTTTCACAATTTAAGTCAATTGTAGTTGGAACAGAAAAAGAAGTGAAATTGGCAGAAGATATAAAAGCTAAAAGAGTAATGCTTGTTAAAACAAATGTACAGGCTGTTTACGAATTTAAATGTTTTGGTTTTATTGGAGTAAAGCAAATTACTGTACTTGAATCAATGGAATCTATGGAAAAAGTAGCAGAAAAGATTGCCAATAGTGGAGAAGTACATGCAGGAATATTAACACAAGAGGAAAATGTAATGCATAAAATAGAGGCTATTGTTTATAATGGTGATTTGGTGTTAAATGGAACAGATGAAATAGAGGGAGCACAATTAAATGATAAGACATATGAGTTTGGAGATACTAGAACATGTGTAGGACAAGAAAATATAGATGCCCAGAAAACAGTATTACTAAAGGTAAATGGAGATTTAACAATCAATGAAGGAGTAATGTTAACAACTTGCAAAAGTAAAGAAGGTTATGGAGGTCCCAAAGGGCTCATTATTTATTGTACAGGAACAATTATGAATCATGGAGAAATCAGTATGACAGCAAGAGGGGCTAAGGCTGAAGGGCAAAATGTGTATTTGTTGAAAAATGGTGATGGAACCTATGAATATGTGCCATCCAAAGGTGCAGAAGGTGGAGCAATATCTTCTGCTTATGCTCCAGATCGTAGTACGGTTACGAATCCAGGAAATGCAGGAGAGAATGCTGATGCCAGACGAACTGGTGGTGGTGGTTCTGGAATGGTAACAGTTTCAGGTTATACAGGTTCTAATACGTGGAATAGTTGGAATCAAGGACAGTCAGCTAGTTCAGGAGCTGGGACAAATGGAACCTCCTATTCAGGTGGAACTGGTGGAGGTGCTGGCATTGTAGGATTGACTGTTATGGGTGGTACTTATACCACAACAGGAGCTAATGGAGAAACAGGAATTTTGAATGGTGGAGCTGGCGGAAAAGGTGGTATAGGTGGTACTGGAAATCCTGGTGGTGTACCAAATGGGACAAATGGAACAGGTGGATTGTTGGTCATTTATACAAAAGGATTGAATAATAAGGGAAAAATTACGTCAAATGGAACAGATTCAAATGAAAATGCTGGAGCATCTGGAGGTGGATCTATTAATATATTCTATCGTACAACTATCGAACAAGGAGAAATAACAGCAATGGGGGGAAATGGAGGTAACGGTGGAAACGGCGGTGATGGGTGCGTAACGATTATAAAAAATGATTAAAAAGTTTCAAAACACACCTTAAAATGCATTCTGGAGCCTGTGAGAGACATAAAAATACAAGGTATCAAGAAAACACCAAAAATGGAGGGGAAAATGGAAGAAACAAAAGAGAAGTGCCTAATTGGCTCAAAACGAGGAATTACGCTAATTGCGTTAGTCATAACGAAACTCGTGCCTACCGCCTAAAATAAAGGGTTGTAGGCGTTTTTGTATATTATGG
>CANPFR010000039.1 GCA_947573445.1 uncultured Clostridia bacterium
GCAGGTCGGGGGTTCGAGTCCGTTCACCAGCTCCAAAAATATGAACCGCTTGAATTCTTATTTCAAGCGGTTTTTGGCAAAACAATGGCACTTTATTAATGCGAATTAAGGAGAAAATTCACGATGAATATCATTGATGCAATCATTAATTTAGTCAATCACCCTGTTACAGCAATACATTCGCATTATATTGGCAGAAATCGTGTAAATAATATGGGCGATGCACTTGAAGAATACATAAAAGATTTATTCAGTGGAACATTTGACGAAATAGATGAGAATAAACGGATAGGGAAAATCAGTCAAGTTTTTTCTTATCTAGGCAATAATAGCAATCCTCCCGATGGAATGTTAAGAGATGGTGATGTAATTGAGGTGAAGAAGATAGAAAGCGTTAATGCATCATTAGCATTAAATTCGTCCTACCCTAAACATAAATTATATGCAAACAGTCCTATGATAAGTAGTGCCTGCAGAAATGCTGAAAATTGGACTGAAAAGGATATAATATATGCAGTTGGTATTGTTACTGGAAACATGATTAAACATCTCGCCTTCGTTTATGGGATCGATTACGCTGCAAGTGAAGATGTCTATTCAAGAATAAAACAAAAGATCAAGCTTGGAGTTGAAACTATACCAGATGTTGAGTTTTCTGACACAAAAGAACTAGGCAGAGTGAACAGGGTAGATCCACTTGGTATCACCTATTTAAGAGTGAGGGGTATGTGGGGTATTGAGAATCCATTTTCAGTTTTTGATTATATTTATCACCGTGACTTCTCAAAAGATTTTAATTTCATGTGCATTATAAATGACAATAAATTCAATACATTTAAAAATGTAAAATATCTGTTGGATTTGAGTTGCAAGGATTGCAGATTAAGAATAATCAATGTGGATATTAAAAATCCTGATAATCCTGCACAACTTATTCCCGCAAAGCTAATTACTTATTCGATTTAGGTGTGTGTTATGGATATTGTAAGTTTGTTTTCTGGCGCAGGTGGGCTTGATTTGGGATTTGAAAAAGCGGGCTTTAATATTGTATATGCCAATGAGTGCGATTCAGCTATTTGGGAAACTTACAAAAAGAATCACACCGCCCAGCTTGACAAAAGAGATATTCGCAAGGTAAGTTCATCTGAAATACCTAATTGTGATGGAATAATCGGAGGTCCCCCATGTCAATCTTGGTCAGAAGCAGGTTCTTTAAAAGGAATTGATGATGCTCGCGGACAATTGTTCTATGATTATATTAGAATATTGAAAGATAAGCAGCCAAAGTTTTTCTTAGCTGAGAACGTTGTTGGAATGCTATCTAAACGTCATAAAGAAGCGGTTGAAGAAATCAAAAAAATGTTCGTAGGTTGCGGTTATAATTTAACTGTTTCGTTAGTTAATGTTGCTGATTATGGAATTCCGCAAGATAGAAAGAGGGTTTTTTATATTGGATTACGGAATGATTTAGACGCTGATTTTAATTTTTCAAGGATTCCCAAAACGACTAAGCACACAATGAAGGATGCAATTTGGGATTTAAGATCATCCGCTGTTCCAGCTTTAGAAAAGAATTATGCTAATCCAAATGTCGTAATTGCTAACCATGAATATTTTGTAGGCTCGTATTCGACAATTTTTATGAGTCGCAATCGTGTTAGACAATGGAGCGAACAAGGCTTTACTGTTCAAGCTAGTGGAAGACAGGCTCAGCTTCATCCACAAGCTCCAATTATGCCATTAGTTTCTGAAAATAAACATATTTTTGCAGAGGGTTACGAAGACTTATACAGAAGGCTTACAGTTCGTGAATGTGCGAGGCTACAAACATTTCCAGATAACTTTGTATTTATATACAAAAAAGTGGATGACGGATATAAAATGGTTGGAAATGCAGTGCCTGTAGAGATGGCTAGGATAATTGCTAAAGAAATTAGTTCGTGCATTTCGTAAAGAAAACATATGCAGTGGAGGTGTGTGATGATTAAAGAGGTTATCAACTTAGTCAAGCAAAATAATAACGATATTTCTATTACTGAAAAGCAAATTATTTTTACATATTTAAAAAACAAACACATATGTTTTGAAAAAAACAATGTAATAGTTAAATACCTAAATGACATCACTCAATTAAATGATTTTAGGAATTTTGAAAAGATATGTAAAAAATTCCAATTGGATAATATGAATGAATTACTTCAAATAATGGAACAGCTTGTTTCTGATACTGATAAGAAAACTAACGGAGTTGTCTACACGCCGTTTGAAGTAAAAAAATATATGATATCTGAAATGCAAATAGCTTATAATGGCGAAAATATAACTATATGTGACCCCGCATGTGGATGTGGGTCGTTTTTGGTTACAATTGCAGAATATTTACATAATAAATTCAATATTACTTTTAAAAAAATATTTACAAATTTGATTTATGGAATTGATATTTTAGAGCATAATATTGAAAAAGCTAAGGTGATTTTAACTGTTCTAGCTCTTGAAAATGGTGAAAATTTTAATGGCAAATTCAATTTGCTTGTTTCAAATTCTTTGAATTTAGATTGGAAAAAAACTTTTTCTAATATTTTTAGAAAAGGCGGGTTCGATTATATTGTTGGTAATCCTCCATATGTGAGTTTAAAGAATATGTCAAGTGAAGTAAAAGATAGTTTGAATCAGTGGAAAACAGCAAGCTATGGAAATACCGATTTATATATTATATTTTATGAACTTGCTATGAACATAGTGAAATGTTCAGGCACTATTGGATATATTACCATTAATTCGTTTTTTACAAGTTTAAATGCACGGGGTTTGAGAAAACTAATTAGTTCCTCTAATAAGGATTTTTATATATATAATTTCGAGGACAAACAGTTGTTTGAAAACATACAAAGTTATACATGTATTTCTATTATAAAACCATCAATTAAAGGAAGTAGAATTATAAAATTTGATTCGGAAATTACCTTTGACCAACATATTAAAACTGATAAACGAAAAAGTGTTACAAAAAAGTTAGATGACCAAAGCGGCCTGCCTTGGATATTAATTAACAAGAATGCTCTTTCTAATATTGAAAAGATCCAGAAATTCGACCAAAAACTGTCCAACTGTAATATAAAAAATGGAATTGCAACACTTAAAAATGAAATCTTTTTCTTTACACCTATAAAAGAAGATGATTCTTTTTACAAGTTTATTATAAAAGGTATAGAATATCAAGTTGAAAAGACGGTGTGTAGAAATATTGTCAAACCTAACATTATAAAAAACGAGGATGAATTAATCGCAAAATTGGAAAAAGCAATTTTCCCATATAAACAAAGTGAGGATGGGAGAGTAATTTGTTATACCGAAAACGAACTAAAAGAACATTTTCCTTATGCGTATTATTATTTGTCTGCACAAAAGGAGGAATTATTGAAAAGGGATAAGGGGAGTAAGGAATACGAACAATGGTTTGCATATGGTCGTAGACAAGGTTTAAATTCTTATGGAATTAAAGTCTTTATCCCATACATCGCCAAACACCCTTTTGCTGTAATTTCCAAGGAAAAAGATTTATTATTCTATTGTGGAAATGCAATTTATGTTACAGATGTTGTTGAAGCAATATTTTATAAAAAAATAATTGAATCGTCAGTATTTGATTATTATATTCGTAAAACAAGTAAGCCTTACTCAAATGGCTTTTATTCATTATCAAAAGCGTATATTAAAAATTTCGGTATTCCCAGTTTTACGAATGAGGAGTATTTGAAATTCATTCATGCAACACAGGAATGTGCGAATGAAATTTTAATTGAAAAATATAATATTAAGATATAAGAGGTGCTATAATGAACATTTTATCTGAACGTGTTAAAGTTTTAAAAAAGGAAATTGCAACTGATTCATATGCAATGTCAATTGGTGAATTGATTAATTTGTATGTGGATAAAGAAATGGATATTCATCCAAAATTTCAAAGGCTCTTTAGGTGGACAACATACCAAAAAACAAGGTTCATTGAATCGATCATGCTGAATATTCCTATTCCTCCTATTTTTGTTTCACAGAATGAAGATGGGATATGGGATGTAGTTGATGGTGTTCAGCGTTTATCAACAATTTTTCAATTTGTTGGCAAATTAGTAGGAGAGGACAGTGAACTAGTTGAGCCGTTAGTGTTAAGTGGAACTAAAGCTTTGCCTGAACTTGAAGGAATATCATGGCTCTCTAATGACGATCCGTCAAAGACCTTGCCTCAAGATCTTAAACTTGACTTTAAACGCTCAAAAATTGTAGTCAATATTGTAAAAAAAGAAAGTGATTCTAGCGCAAAATATGAGTTGTTTCAAAGGCTCAATACAGGTGGGAGCAAATTAAGTGAACAGGAAGTTAGAAATTGCTTAATGATTATGAGTAATCCGCAATTTTACGATTTTGTGTGCACGCTTTCTAATAATCCACAGTTTATAGATTCTACACCTTTGTCAGATAGAATGATAGAAGAGCAGTATAGAATGGAACTAGTAATACGTTATTTAATTGCAGTAAACTGCGATATTTCCTCAGCAAAAAAGGACTTTCCAGATTTTGCACCAATGTTGGACGAAAAAACTCTTGAATTATGTAATAGTGAAACTTTCGATTACAATTTTCAAGAGGCACTTTTTAATAGTGTTTTTAATACTTTATCTAGGCTTCCTAATATTGATAAAGAGGATGTTTTTAAAAAGTTTTCTGGCAAGTTTTCTGGAGCGGTGTTAAGTTCTTCATTTTTGGTAATAACTGTGGGATTGGCTAAATCTATAATTAAATCAAAAAACATAAATCCTTCTTTTGACTTGGTAGATTTATGTGATAAGATAAAAAAGTTATACACACAAGAAAAATTTCTCAAGTTTACTGGGAATGGAGTCCGTGCTGTTGATAGGTATGTAAACTTTGTTCCCTTTGGAGAGGGGTATTTTAGTAGTGAATCTTAATACTGTTGAAAAATTGTCTGATCAACTTGATGAGGAACTTTCTTGGAGAAGGCTTGAACTAACAAATTTAAAATTTAATATTGAAACTGCAGAAGGCAACAAGCTCAATACCAATTTAAGAGCAAGTCTTGTTTTATTATATTCGCATTGGGAAGGATTTGTAAAACAGGCATTAACATTCTATTTACAGCATGTATCAAAACAGAAACTTCATAACAATATGCTTAAATATAACTTTTTTGCTTTAGAAATGCGAAATGATATAGCTACAATAAGCTCAAGTAAAAAAACAAGTCTACATACACAACTTATCTCCAATATTTTTAACAATATGAATAACATTTCTAATATACCATTTAAAAACCAAATCGATACAAAAAGCAATTTGAATGCCGAACTGTTTCAGGAATTAATGCAAACTATTGGATTAGACAGTTCTCAATACACTCCATTTTTCCCGTTAATTGATGAAAGACTTTTGGGGGTAAGAAATTCAATTGCTCATGGTGAGGCTATGCATAAAACGCAAATAACCAAGGAAAGTTATTTGGAACTTCATGAAAAAATGATAAAAATTATTGAAATGTTAAAGGATCAAATTATTAATGCTGCGTTTGAAAGATTATATGTTATTAATCGTGATGAAAGCAATGAAAAAATCTCCAATCTTATAATTGAATCTGATGAAATGCAAAAAATTTCTCAAAACACTAATGAAATATATGTATAAAAATCATTTGTAGATATATTATGGATTTGTATAGCAATGATGTTGTATAATAAAACTTGACACCAAATTCTCAAAGAAGTATAATACA
>CANPFR010000040.1 GCA_947573445.1 uncultured Clostridia bacterium
GAAAGAGCAGAACCGTGCCAATTTTGTGCGGAATTGTGCCAATTTCGTGCCAGGCTTTTGTAGAATATTAAAAAACAGATTTGTATTTACTATTGTTGAAACCCAAAATTAAGAAATATGAAATCTATGAATAAAAAATATGATATGATATATAATTATAAAAACACCAAACAAAACAAGAAAAACGAATAAAAAATATTGATTTTTAATTTTGCTTGACATTCTTGAGAAAGGTTGTATAATGTTTTTTAGACAAAGAAAATTTATGAGGTGCTTTATGTGCGAAAAAGGTTTGATAACAGAGGAGCATAAAAAGAATCTTCCTACTGTCAGAATAAAAAAAGTAATCTTGAAAGACTTTAAGAGTGTTGGATATGGTGAAATAACGTTTAATTGTGGTAAACAATTTATTCCATATAACACAGAATCTGATATATTAGGTATTTATGGTCAAAATGGTTCTGGAAAAACATCCTTTATAGAAGCATTATCTATTTTACAGGAATTGATGGCAGGCACAACAGTTTCTAGTGTATATGCTGATTGCGTGGCATCCGGAAAAGAGTTTTCAGAATTAGAGTTTGTATTTGATATGCAATATCCTAATAGTATAATCCGCGAAGCAGCATATTCATTCTGTATGTCAAGACAAAAACTCACAGAAGAAGAATTGAGAGAGAAATATAAAGAAGCTCCAGAAGATTTTGATATACCAGAAGAAGACTATAAGGTTATTATTTTTGATGAAAAGTTTTCTCTCTTATGGGAAGATGCGTCAAAAAGACAGGCTATAATTGACACTTCTCCAGAGGATGTTCCATTTAAACCAACAACTAAGAGAAAGGAACTAGCAGGTGGTGGTCAAAAGACACTTGTGTCATTAGAGGTAAATAAGAAATTAGCATCTGTGAAATCTTCCTCCTTTATATTTATGTTAGAAACTTTAAAGCTATTTGGAGAAAATGACAATAAATCTATTTTTTTCCGAGTATTAGTTGAACTAAGATTATTTGCACGACATTTTTTATTCGTGGTGGATACAAAATCGTCTGGTTTTATTAGATTGAATTTTGCCCTTCCTATTTATACAAGAACAGGAAGAATGATATTTGATGCCAGAAGACCAATGACGATTGATAATGACGATTTGGATGATCTTAGAAAAGAGTTGGCCAGTATAAGTTCCGTTTTAACACAGCTTGTTCCAGGTTTGTCTATTGGCTTTAAAGAAATTTCACAAACACTGGATAAAGATGGAGAGCAAGCAACAGTAACTATGTTAACTGCATATCGAAACGGAAATGAACTTCCGTTAAGAGATGAATCTGATGGAGTTAGAAAAATTATATCTGTTTTAAGCCTTATTATTGCAGCATTTAATGAACAATCCGTGACTGTAGCAATTGATGAATTTGATGCAGGTATTTTTGAATATTTATTAGGCGAAATTCTTCAGTCTATAGAAGAGTCTGGAAAAGGGCAGTTTATTTTTACCTCACACAATTTGAGACCATTGGAAGTTATTAACAAAAAATTTTTATATTTTACAACTACCAATCCCCAAAATAGATATATACGACTTAAAAACATTGCAGCAACAAATAATCTAAGAGATACTTATTTTAGAGAAATTGTATTATGCGAGCAGGAAGAAGAAATATATAGTAAAACAAAAAAATTTAAGATTATTGCTGCATTGAAAAGTGCTGGAGGATTGAGTTAATGGGAAAACGGCCAAAGAGAAAGATTGTCCTATTTCTTGTAGAGGGAAAGTCTGATCGAGAAGCTCTGCAGTTGGCAATTTCTGAGTTATATGATCAAATAGATGAAAGTATTGAAGTTTTTTTCCCCACAATGGTCGAAGGTGAAGATGAAAAAGGGGGAGATATCACCTCAAAATTTAAAGTCTTTCCTAACAACATAGAAGATAAAATTTATGAGTTCTTTTTAAAAGATTTTTTTGATAAGCAGAAAATTATGCCTAAGGATGTTTCAGAAATAATTCAAATTGTGGATATGGATGGAGCCTATATTTCTGACGATATGATTCAAATGGGAGAGAATCCGATAGGTGAAAATAGACCATATTATAATTTGGATACTATTTTAACCCTAAATGTTGAAGGTATTATTAAGCGAAATGACCAAAAAAGAAAAAATATTGATTATCTGAGTTCCCTTAGAATGATAAAAGTAAAACAGAAAACAGTAAAATATTCTGTTTACTATTTTTCATCAAATTTGGACCATTTTTTACACCATGATGCTAACTTGGATTACAGAGAAAAAAGAAGTAAAGCAGATGCATTTGCAAGGCAGTACATAGGTAATGCCAAAGGATTTATTGAGAGGATATTGGAAGATTCAGGAGCTTCAAAGAATATGAGTTATGATCAGTCTTGGGATTTTATAAAAACTGTAGGAGTCAATTCATTGCAGAGACATACAAATTTAGATGTTCTGTTGAAAGAACTATGGTGTCAGGAAAATAGTAAAAAAGAATAAAGATATTTTGATTCATTTAATATTCTATTAGATAAGGTGGTGATTATCAAGAAGGACTAAAATATCGTACACAGGATTTGGCAAAAAATAGGATTGAGCGCCAACTCAATCCTTAACATTGTTAATGACCAATAGATGATTAACAATTCTCCATAATTACTATATCATCTATTAATCCTGTTGGCAATACCGAAACAAAAGTTCGTTTTCACACAAACAGGTCGTTTTTGTTTTAATATAGATTGTAAAATTCTATATAAAATGAAAGGAAATTAGATGAATAAACAAGAATTAAGACAAAAAGACATATTAAAATTGATTGAAGGATTAGATATTTCTCCAACTATGCATAAAAATGCTACGGAAAAATATAAGGCAGTGGGTACATATTTGCAGGAGCAAGGGCTTATCTGTGATATTTTTCCGCAAGGCTCGTTTAGTCTTGGCACAGTAGTTCGTCCATTCAAAGAGTCCAAGGAGGCAGATTATGATTTGGACTTTATCTGCTGTCTTAGCAAAGATAAAGATAAAATTACACCAGGCTATGTAAAAAATATTGTAAAAGAAACTCTTTGCAAATCGGAAATATATAAAGAAAAGCTTCAAAATATAGAATGGGACAAATGTTGGACATTAAAATATGCTGAAATTAATGGCATAGGGTTTAATATTGATATAGTACCAGGAGTACCTGAATCAGACGAAATAGTCCAATCAATGATTAGTAGTAATTTATCTCAAGAATACGCAGAACTTGCAGTTGCAATTACTGATAAAAGAAATGATAGTTATTTTTGGCTTGCAAGCAATTCAAGAGCCTATAAAAATTGGTTTGAGACAATTAATAGACCTTTTTTAGATTACGATCGTCAGAATAAAAGAAAAGTTTTTTTTGAAAAAAATAGAACTATTTATAATAGTATCGAAGATATACCAGAAGAATTAGAACGTTCATCATTACAACGAGTTATTCAGATTTTAAAACATCATAGGGATGTATATTATTGCAGAATAAAAAAAGAAAATCTTAAACCCACATCTGCCATTATAACTACAATTTGTGCAGAAATTGCATGTGGTATTTCTCCCGCATTGAATGTATTTGAATTGCTTCAAATAATAGTTAATGATTTTGAAATTTATTCTCTTAATCAAACAATGACAGAGGAAGAGTTTTCTAGGCAATACCGTACAAAAAATACTATTCGCAAGAGAAATGGTAAATGGCGTATTATGAATCCTGTAAACCCAAATGATAATCTAGCAGATTCATGGAACTATAATCTAGAGAAAGCAGAACTTTTTTTTAAATGGGTAAAAGTGATGAAAAAAGATTACTTGGATTCTTTGTGTTTCGAGGATAACGATTTTGTGGCATTGCTTGAAAATAATTTCGGGAGTGATTATGTAAAAAAGAATATAGATTTAAAAAATTATGTTTGCGTTTCCCCAACTATTATAACGAATACCCCCAAACCGTGGAGGAGATAATTTATGAGTCTTCAACACAAAGATATTGAGTGTATAAGTGAAAAATATCCAGCGCTTGAAATGGTTAATCGTGAAGATTCTTATGTATTCTTAGGTGATCTTGTCTTGGATCATGTTTATAATGATGTTCGAATGACTGGAAAATTTAATTTAGAAATTGAAGTGCCAGGGGATTTTCCCTTGGCACTTCCAACAGTAAAAGAGTTATCAAATTATATAGATGAAGATTATCCGCATCGCTATGAAGATAAGAAACTCTGTTTAGCATCTAATCTTGAATTAAAAATGTTTTTTTCTCAAGATACAAATATATGTTCTTTTATAGAAAAGTATATTTTACCATATCTATATACATATCGGTTTTATAAAGAGTACGGTATATATCCATATGGAGAACGGTCTCATGGCACAATGGGAGATTTAGAGTATCTAAAAGATTTGTTTGGAGTAAATGACTGGAAACAGGTTTTTGATATAATGATATTTGTAATTAGATTTCCTTACAGAGGGCATCTGTTATGTCCGTGTGGCAGTGGAGAAAAAATAAGAAATTGTCATGGCAATGTATTGAGAAAAGTAATGGATGCTAAATTGCAAGACGAGTTTATATTAATTTTATTAGAGATAGAAAAAGTTTTTGAAAGAGAGGCAGAAAAATGGAAAATGTAATCAAACAATTGAAACAATTCAAAACAGATACAATTTATGAGAAGAAAAAACACTATAATGCTGCAGATAGAAAACGTGAATATTATAAATGGATATCAATCATTCAAATAATTCTAAATGCAATTACGGGAACAACTTTATTTGCAGTAGTTTTTGGTGAAGGCAGTAAAGCAGCCGAGCTAATTGCACTGATTTTCACTATTTTGGCTACTATTTTGGCGAGTGTGCAAAAAATAGGTGATTTTGAAAATCAAGCGCAGGGTAATGCAAAAGTAGCGGATATGTATTTGAGAATTAGTAAAAAAATTAACCTTATTTTAAACTTTATAAAAGATGGAGCATTATCTAATCAAGAAATTTTAGAAAAGGCTGAAGAAATTCGTAGTGAGATAAGTCAAGCTAATGAAATAGGTTCCCAATTTTCTACCAATCAAAATGATTATAACAAGGCTCAAACAGGTATTAAAAATGGAGAAGAGAACTATACAGATGAAGAGTTGAATCTTTGGGAATAAAGATGAATAAAAATTTTTGTTTAGAACAAAAGCAGGATACTTTGTATATTAGGTTCTTTCTGATGTTTGGGTAATTTCGTCATTCTCATTTGGCTTTGCTAAGTCGATTGGGTGACTTAGAGCAAATTCGGAGAATATACGAATACCCAAAGTGCAGAAAGAATCGTATGTTAGATATCCTGCTTTTATTTTAGAAAAATAGTTTTTTATATAATTATGCCAGTTGCATGCCAGCCAGTTCTTCAACCTCTTCTATAGACAGACCAGAACCAATCGCAATTTCTTCAAAGGATAATTTTCCCAACGACAAATATCGTTTCGCTGTTTCAACTTTTGTATCATGCTCTTTGCTTTTGACATAAGAGCGCA
>CANPFR010000041.1 GCA_947573445.1 uncultured Clostridia bacterium
TATACAAAAACGCCTACAACCCTTTATTTTAGGCGGTAGGCACGAGTTTGGTAATTACCAAGGCAATCAGTGTAATTCCCTTCTTTTTCTTCATTTGTACTCCTCCCTCTTATTCTTCTAATTTATTATACAAAACATGACAATTAATGTCAATATATTTCTTTGATTGTTTATGTCATAATAATTATATATTAACCATAAGGAGCTCATTTATGATAAAAGAAAAAAGAATTTCCAAAAAATATACCCAGGCAAAAATGTCTGAATTATTAGGTATTAGCTTAAGACAATATGTTCGTATCGATAATGAAGAAGATTTGCCAAGAAGAGATATTTTAAAAAAGTTAATTTCAGAACTTGACTTAACGGATAATGAACTGGGTCAATACATTCGAGAAATCACTAACAAAATAGCTTAAAAGAACGATTTGTATGATATAACAAATCGTTCTTTTCTCTTTTATCCTGCAATTTTTCCGTTTTAATTTTACCAAAACATTCAAGGCCTCAATTGGTGTTAATTCATTCAAATTAATTTTGTCCAACTCATGTGCAATGTCTGCAAATTGTAAATTATACAAATCAAGCTGTCCATCAACTTGCTTTTTGTCTTCTTTGGGTTCTTTTACCTTAACATCGCCTTTTTCCAACGAATTTAGGATTTTTCCTGCTCTTTTGACCACATCATTTGGAACCCCTGCCAGTTTAGCAACATGAATTCCATAACTCTCATCTGTTCCACCTTCAATAATTTTTCGTAAGAAAATAATATCTTCTCCTTTTTCTTTTACGGCAATCGAATAATTCTTAATCCCATCAATTTTTTCTTCCAACTGAACCAATTCATGATAATGTGTCGCAAACAGTGTTTTACATCCAATCTTCTCTGCAATATATTCTGCTACAGACCATGCAATCGAAAGTCCATCATAGGTTGAAGTACCACGCCCAATTTCATCCAAAACAACTAAACTTTTTTGAGTTGCATCTTTCAAAATATTGGCCACTTCTGCCATTTCTACCATAAAAGTACTTTGCCCCATGCTCAAATCATCAGAAGCACCCACTCTTGTAAAAATCTTATCAACAATGCCAAGATGCGCTGTTTTAGCTGGAACAAAACTTCCAATTTGTGCCATCAAACAAATCAATGCTACTTGACGCATATAGGTTGATTTTCCAGCCATATTAGGTCCTGTAATGAGTGCAACTCGGTTATCTGCAAGATTTAACTTGGTATCATTTTGCACAAAACTTCCACTGTCCAACATTTTCTCAACAACTGGATGGCGCCCCTCTTGAATATCAATCATTCCACTATCATCGATTTCAGGGCAAACGTAATGATTGTCTTCTGCAACTGTTGCCAAACTTGTCAAAACATCAATATTAGCAATTATATTGGCCGTTTTTTGCAATCTTTCAATATTTTTGGCAATCTCATCTCGAATTTTGATAAATTCGTTGTATTCATACTGTATTGCTTTTTCTTGAGCTCCTAGAATTTTACTTTCCATATCTTTTAGTTCTTGGGTAATGAATCTTTCAGCATTGGTTAAGGTTTGTTTTCGAATATAATGCTCTGGCACTTGGTTTAAAAAAGATTTGGTAATTTCGATATAATAGCCAAATACTTTCGTATAACCAATTTTCAAATTTTTAATTCCACTTTTTTCTCTTTCTTTTGCCTCCCATTTCAAAATCCATTGTTTTCCATCAATTGAAGCACTTTTATATTCATCAATTTCTGGACGATACCCCATTTTAATAATTCCACCTTCTTTGATACTAATGGGTGGTTCATCTACAATTGCATCATCAATCAATTGAGCTATATCCGTTAGTTCGTCCAAATCTTGATGAAATTTTTGTAGTAAATCAGAATCCACATCTACCAATATTTTCTTTAATTCTGGAACCTTCCATAAAGAGTTTTTAAGCGAAATCAAATCTCTACCATTGGCATTTCCATAGGAGATTTTTCCAGCTAGACGTTCAATATCATACACTTTATTTAAAATCTCTGTCACATCACCTCGTAGCATCAAATTTTCCTTCAATTCTTTAACTGCTGTATTTCTTGCTCTAATTTCTGCAATTTCTAATAAGGGATCATGAATCCAACGTCTAAGGAGCCTCCCTCCCATAGAAGTCGAGGTTTTATCTAAAACCCACATCAAAGTTCCCATTTTGGATTTGTCACGCATTCTTTCTGTTAATTCTAAATTTCGTCTAGCACTAATGTCCAGCGACATATATTTTTGGACTTCATACAATTTCAATGTATTGATATGCTCTAACTTCATTTTCTGCGTTTCTTGGAAATAATTCAAAAGTCCATTGATACTTGCTATTGCCAAATTTTCTGTTGTGAGTTTTTTTTCTTTTTCAAAACGATCCACCACTTTATATTGTGATTCTATTTTATCAATTTCTTCTGCAAATATCGCTTCATCTCTTAACGTCACAAACGTATTTGAGCGATCTTTCATAATGGCAATTTCTTTTTCACAGGCAAACATTGCTGGATTAATCACAATTTCAGATGGTGTAAAACGAGCATATTCATCTAACAGTTTTTCAAAATTATTTTCCGTAAATTTGATTTCTGTTGCATAAAATTCACCTGTCGTAATGTCACAAATCGCAATTCCATAGTGAATTCCTTTTTTGGCAATTGCCATTATATAATTATTTCGTTTTTCCTCTAACATGTTATTTTCAATAACCGTTCCTGGCGTAACCACACGGATTACATCTCTTTTAACAATTCCTTTGGTTTGTTTAGGATCCTCTAATTGCTCACAAATAGCTACTTTATAGCCTTTTGCAATCAATCTAGAAAGATACGTATCCACCGCATGATAGGGCACGCCACACATTGGTGCTTTTTCTTCTGTTCCACAAGCTCTACCAGTTAATGTGATTTCTAATTCACGGGATGCCAAAATTGCATCCTCATAAAACATTTCATAAAAATCACCCAAACGATAAAACAAAATGCTATCTGGATATTCTGCCTTTTTTTCTAAATAACTTTGCATCATTGGTGAAAGTTCTGCCATTTTTTATTCTCCTTTATTTTTTATTTCCCCTTTAAAATACCATTTATGATTTTCCCTAATTTCAACTTCTACCATATCTCCTATTTGAAAACCTTCTTTTGGCTCAAAAACAACAACTTTATTGGTATCGGTTCGGCTCGTAAACATGGCATCATCATTTTTACTTTTTCCTTCAATGAATAGTGTGTGAATGGTTCCGATGTATTTTTCGTTGTTTGCTTCAACTTTGGATTCATATAATTTTTTTAATTGGTCAAATCGTTGATGTTTAATTGTTTCTGGAATTTGATCTTCTCGTTTAGCTGCTACTGTGCCTTCCCTTGGCGAATAAATGAACATAAAAATCTGTTCAAAGTTCACCTTTCTAACAACATCCAATGTGTCTTCAAATTCTTCCTCTGTTTCCCCTGGAAATCCTACAATAATGTCGGTTGACAAACTTAAATTGGGGATTTTCTGAACCATTTTATCCACCAATGCCAAATATTGTTCCTTTGTGTATTTTCGGTTCATCTCCTTTAACACTTTGGAATTCCCAGACTGAAGTGGTAAATGAATCATACTAGAAACTTTTTCTAAATCAGCAATTGCTTGAATTACATCATCCGTAAAATCTTTCGGATGTGGTGAAATAAACTTGACTCTTTCAATTCCCTGGATTTTACAAATTTCATATAGCAATTTTGCAAATGAATCAATTGCACTTGTTGTCAGGCCATTTTCACGTTCTGTTCTCATATAAGAATTAACATTTTGGCCCAAAAGTGTGACTTCTTTGTAACCTTTATTTGCCAAATCTGTTATTTCTTCTAAGATTTTTTCTGGTTTTCGACTTCTTTCTCGTCCACGAACATATGGCACAATGCAATAGGTACAAAAATTGTTACAACCATACATAATCGTAACATTAGCTACTGCATCACTCTTCCTTTTTATGGGCAAATCCTCGTAAATTTCACCATCAATGTCAAGAATATCTCGCACTTTTTCGTTTTTTAGAATGGTTTTATAAATATTTTCTGGCAAATTTTGTGTGGTGTGTGTGCCAAAAATAATATCAACATATGGATAGCTTTTTTTAATTTTATCAACCATTTGCGGTTCCTGCATCATACAGCCACCAATAGCAATCACGACATTTTTTTCTTGTTTCCATTTTTTGACTTCACCAATTTTGCCAAATAACCTTTCTTCGGCATTTTCGCGTACACAGCATGTGTTAAAAACAAGGATATCTGGTATTTGTTCTTCACTTGCTTTGGTATATCCTACCATTTCCAACATTCCAGCAATTTTCTCGGAGTCATTTTCATTTAATTGACAACCAAATGTCATTATTTGATAGGTCAAATTTTGCCCCATTATTTTTTCCTTTACTTTCTCAACAAATTCATTTTCCTCCACTTTTGGCCTCCTCATTTCGTTTTTATTGTACAACATTTTTTGACATTTTTCAAGCCTTTTTCAGCATTCATATCGACAATTTACTTTTTTATATTCCTTTTTCTCTTTTTCATATAACTGGTGGTTTTCTCTAAAGTTAAAAAAGTGCCAAAAGCTATCTTTTACTTTTGGCACTTTTCACATCATACGCC
>CANPFR010000042.1 GCA_947573445.1 uncultured Clostridia bacterium
TCACAACTTGGTTTTAGACTTTAATAATATCTTGATAAACATTCAAAGATGATTGAATAACTGTCATATAATTTTCGACTTTTCATATGAAAGAAGTATTGTGGAAGAAAAATATAAGTAAGTTTGAAAGATATGATTTCCCCGTAGTTTCGCCACGGGGAAATTCGTTTTAACTACTTACATTGAGACTTTTATTGTGAATTGGGTATACCAAGAGATAGATATACTTTGTTAGAACTGCTAACAATGTTTGAACATACATATCCATTATTAAAAAGTTCTTTTATTTTTTCAAAATTTGTTGGTTCTACACAAATTTGAGAATGGATATTCTCTGGTATAGGGTTATTAATTAGAAAAATTCTAATATAGCCATAATACTCGTCTAATAAATAGCCACTAAAACCATTTCTAAAAAATAACTGAAGCGCTTTTGTATTCTCTGGATGTACAGTGGCAACCAGAATATAATCTGATTCGTTCAATATTTGTTTCTCTGCATAGTTTATTAAGTAATCAGCTATATGGAAACCTCTAAATTCCTTTTTGACCAAAGTCCAACCCAATTCATATATTTTACAATCTTTATTGATAAATCTTTGCACATATGGTCTTAGCATTTTGTCATTGTTCTCACTAAAATCAATGGCCTGTAATGCAACTAAATTACTCTTATAAAGAATACCGTATATAATACCTATATCCTTTTCGAAAATGCATGGAAGTTCTGTATCCAAATCGTCAATAATAAAGTAATCTTTTCTATCAAAATAATTATATTGTGTCAGCACAAAGTTTTTAACATATTCAATATCTTCTTTACATAATACGACTAACTCCATATGAAAAATATCATTTTTTCTTTTAAATGTAAGTTTTTTAATCTAAACCATTATTTACATTAAACCCCATACTTACCATCCTTGTTTTGATAGTTTCAGAAGCTGTATCCCATAGGTACTGATTTATCTCCCTTTTTCCACTTTCTTCAATGAGTTTTTCCCAAATATCTCTTATTCGGGCCACACGTTCATGATCAAAATCAATTTCACCGCCTAATGTAGTTGCATTGGGATTATCCAAGCTAACCCCTCTGATTAGTCTCATGTCTCCATTTGCAAGTTTGATAGCAAAAAAACCTTTACCAATCCACTCCTGTTCACGTGATGATAATGTATCAATGTTGTCAATAGCATATACCTTTGTATTTTTGCATACGGCATTTTTTTCGCAATAATACTTTAACCTTCGCAGAAATGTCTCTACACTGTCATCAGAAGTATCCCGCATTAACAAACTTTTCTTGTTTTTCATTACGCATAATCGTATAGTGGGAATTCCCATTTTGTCCATGACTTCCATTTTTCTGACCCAAGCATTTTCATAACTATCGCTTAAATCTAGCTCATCATCCTGCCAGAAGGTCATAGCCCATATTTCACCTTGATAGCTGCTTCCTTGCGCTTCTTTTTTATTTGAAATTATGGCCTCACTTGCCTTTGTGAGTTCGCCATAATAAACATGACGAGATAATGCACCAGAGCGAGCACCATCCATTCGACTATTCATAGTTTCTACAAAAGTTTGTACTAATTCTAAATAGATATCTTTCTGTTCTTTATTTTCTAGTTTATAAATTTTTTTATAAAGCTGATTAATATCTATGCTTTTTTGAACCTCTCTGATAGAGTTTGCTAGTACAGCATAATTTGACTCCTGCTTATCCTGTATTTCAGATAAAATCTGATTTTCCATAAACTGTGAAACTAAAAATAAAACAGAAACATCAGCAGCCAAAATAGCAATTCCTATACCTAGAGTAATTTGATCCCAAAAAGCAAATAAGGCTGGAATTGCAAATGTTGTTATTACTTCACACACGAAAATAATTAATCTTACTTTTTCGTTTTTTTTCATCGTATGCTTCCTGTTCGCTCTTAATCGTTTTTACTTTTTACACTTTCTTTTGCATCTCCAATTATTTTTATTAATGTTTTCATAAGCTCATTTGTTTCACTACCAGATAAATCGGAAGACTCTAATAAATACATTAGATAACTACTAGTAATTCCGCCATCAACACCATAATTAACATTGTTAGCATATGGATTTTCAATTAAACTAATCACTACTTGTGCAACGTCTTGTGGAGCTCCATAAGTACTTAATGGCGTTAGTTTATTAGCTAATTCAACGGCATTTCCAGCAACGACATCTTTGCTCTGGGGAATCCAACCAGGAGCCACACAGTTTACGCGAACACCATTATATGGACCAAAGTTATTAGCCAGAGATTTACTCAGATTTTTTAGAGCAGCCTTACTGGCATTATAGGAAATCGTTGCAAAACCGCCTTCTTCTGCGGCACTACTTGTAATATTAACAATGCATCCTCCAGAAACCATATTATCTTTTAGTCCCATACAGATTGAAGCGATAACGGCAATATTACTTGTTAATACACGTCCGAATTCTTCATAGTTAAAATCAAAAAATTCATGCCGTAATTCATGCTCATCAGTTTCTGCAAGCGTTGCATAGCAGTTCACTATTGCATGAATTCTTTTATCACATAATTGATCAATAAGGTTTTTGATACTTTCATGAGATATATAATCAATTTGTGTAAAAGAAATTGAATCAGAAATGTTGTTTTCAGAAACAAATGCTTCTCTATCAATTTTGTTTGCTTCATATGTTGCGAAAACATAATAATTTTTTTAATAAGTAGTAATATTGTTTCTCTGGAAATAACGCTGTTATCAAATCCTGTTACCACTGCAATTTTTTTCATCTTTTTCTCCTCTCATTTTTAAGGGTGTAAATATTTATATGGTTGGCAAGTTCCTAATTCTTCGAATAGTTTACGTACAGCTTTGCATTTTACCAAATTCTGTCCATCTAGTTTTCCTGTTTCATTTACTGTTTCACCTAAACAGTAACCACCGCAATGCAATTTGGCTACACAATTTTTGCAATGTTCCATTTCTGTTGAACACCTACTATTTAATTGCTTTATTTTATCTTCATATAGTTCGAACGCTTTAGTGCTAGGATTCCATTTTCCGACAATAAAAGGATTCATGTGATATGGTTCTGCGCCTAATACAACCATATCACAAGCAGAAATATATCCATCAGGTGTAAGGTGTGGGGCACTTAATGGTGTACAGCAACGACAATGGTAGGAAGATTCGCCATCAAAATTAATTGTAAGAAAACTCCCCCAAAAAACACCTTTTGTTTTAGCGTATTTGTAAGCATCTAAATAATTATCGACGTAAGACTCCATTTTAAAGTTATATGATTGTTTCTTTTTTTCATCTATGCATACAGGGACTTTTCCAACGCTATAAAAGAGAGGGTTTGTCCATACATAGCGAATTCCAAGATTATAAAAATAATCTACCATTTCAATTTGTCTATTCACATTTGCATTTGTAATGGTAACTCGTGCACCAACCATTAAATTCCTATTTTCTCTGTTGCTAATAAGCCAACGAACATTGTCTTCTAACACATCGGCAGAAGATCGATGCTCAAATACATCACTATAGAGTGGATTTAAAGGTCGATTATGTTCCTGTATATCTGGCATACCATCGAATGACATCCACATAATATTAAAGTTGTTTAAGGCCCATTCACGTATATCTTTTGTGAAAATCCCATTTGTTTGGATTTCAACAGTAACATTTTCGCCTCTATTTGGGTGAGACTTTGCATAATCTGTAATTTTTTTGAGAAGTTCAAACTCCTGTGTAGGTTCCCCAGGTCCATAAAATCTTATATGCCTACTATCATTTTTTTCAAAATACCAATCAATTCCGGCTTTTGCAATTTCAAAAGGAAGTGTATGTTCTTTGATTTCATTTCTGGTTTTGGCATTGTAACAGTATATACAACATAAATTACATTTTGTTGTTAAGAAAAATGACAACATTTTTTTATTGCAATGCGGCATCTTTTTTTCCTCCTTCTGTAGTTAAATGGATTTTATTGCCATCTGGAAATATAAATGCTTGTTCATAGTATACATTTAATACTTTAGCTATCAAAAATATCTCATTAAGAGAAATGGTATTCCTCTTCAATTTTTTATTAAAATTTTGTGGTGTCTGGCCAATATGTCTACAAAGTTCGGCTAAACTAATACTTTTTTGCTTACATAACTGTCTTATCATATCTGATGTTGTCATAAATTACCTCAACTTAATATTTAATTATAAACCATATGGTTTATAGTGCAATATGGTAACACCATACTTGTCGGATTGTGAAAAAACTACTAGAACATTGTCAAAACGAAAACTATAGTCATCTTAAATTAAATTTCAAAATATAATCCCCTATGGCATCAGATATTTCATATTCATGCTATAGGGGATTATAATGACTGCTTATTGCTTGCCTACTTCCGGAAAGAACTTCTCCAGAATGTCGATACTGTCCTTAGACGTATACCCCCACA
>CANPFR010000043.1 GCA_947573445.1 uncultured Clostridia bacterium
AGATGAAGATATGCAGAAGCGGTGGAGATATTTTTTGAAAAATATTAAAGATGGTACGTTGGAATTTGCGGTGGTTATTAAAGAGATGCAGAAATTTCTTGAGCCAGTGTTTGATGCGATAGTGGATGAAGAAGAGTGGAAGAAGAATTGGACTTTCAAACAGAAATGGAACAGATGAACAAAGGGGGGATACAGAATGGGTAAAGTTCTTGAATTGGAACAGAGGGAACAGGCAGGTTCTGGTTCATATAATCGTTTTGAGTATCAAGTTCACTGGATTGTGTGTCATATTATAGGTCAACTTGAAAATAACGCAGAATGTATTGTTTTTTGTGAGTTTCATGACGATATGGCAGAATTTATACCAGAGAAAGAAGAGTACCAATTTTATCAAATTAAGACGAAAGAAGATTCTTCAGATTGGACGGTTGCGGAGTTATCAAAACGAGAAAAAAAGAAAAGTGGAGGATATAAAAAATCCTTTTTAGGGTTTATATATTACAATTTTTTGAATTTTGGAGTAGAATGTTCACATTGCTATTTCATTTCAAATAACGATTATGATAAAGATGTTCGTCTTTGGCAGTCATATATTGAAGATGGAAAAATAGTTGCGGTCGAAAATAATGAACTCTATCAAAGGATTAAAGGAAGAATTAAGGACGAATATGTAGATTCATTACCATCTAATTTTGATAGTGTATTTGATATATTTATTCAAAATACTTTTGTACATAAATCTAAATTACAATTATCAACATATACGATGCAAACAGCAGGTATGTTTTTTGAGCAGTTAGCAAATAAAAATATACCAACAGATACGGCGCATCTTATTTTTCAACAGCTGGTAAATGACGTGAGAAAAAAGAGTACAGAACAAATAAAAACGCCTATTAGCTTCAAAAGTTTAGTGGATAAGAAAGGAATAGAAATTTCAAAAATAAATGATAAAATCAATTCAACAATTAGCAAAAAGGGAAATTATACAGATTTTTATAAGTATTTATCAACGCAAGGATTAACGGATAAGGAATTGCATTGTATTGAATCTGCAAAAACATTACATGATTCAAGGTGGCTTAATGTGAATGATTTTAAGTACCAAGAAATTGTCATTACATTACGAAAGGTTATTTCTACATATATTGAATGTATGGGGGATTTTTATGATGCAAGTGTTTTAGAGAAAGAATGTATGCATGAGTTGTTAAAACAAGGGCTTTCGTCGCAATCATTAGATAGAACATTAATAGAGGTGTTGTATTATGAGCAAAGATTCAGCAAAGAAATTTGAGATAGAACAAAAATATCGACTTTTAATAAGAAATATGCGAAAAAGAGAGGAGGAAAAGAATAATGAAAAGGCTGATAATAAAAAAACTGGTTGTAATCAGTCAGAGTGAGTCACGTTCATTAGAAGTTCCTTTTTCAAAAGGATTGAATATTATTTTAGGTGGGAATAAGACTGGAAAATCTTCAATCATCAAAAGCATTTTTTATACTTTTGGGTGTGAACTTAAAAGAATAGAAAAGGATTGGAAAGAGCTTATATCTTCATATTTAATCTTTTTTCAATATGGGAAAAATCAATATGTCATAATACGGCAAGGTAAAAAATTTCAAATTTTTGAGCAGTCGAAAGGCGAATATTTATGTATAATTGAATCAGATGAATTTCATAAATATAGCAATTCCTTAATGGATATTTTTGGAGTTAAAATGCCGTGTATTTCAAAAGAGGGGAAAGAGTTTAATATAACACCCCCTTTACTTTTTAGGTTCCAATATATCGATCAGGATGAAGGATGGAACAAAATAGCTGACGCTTTTGATAAAGTGGGATATATTAAAGATTGGAAAAAGAATACAAATAAATATGTTTGTGGTTATCTTGATGATAAGTATTATTCTCTTCAAACCCAAAAAGCGCAACATATAATGGAGAGAGAGGAAAAGAAAAAGGAATTAAATCACAATCAGAACTTTGTTGAACAGATTTCTAATTCTTTGTCACAATTGGATAATTCAAAGTCTATTGAGGAAGCAACTAGAGAAATTGAGAATCTAGTACAACAAGCAGATGCTTTACGAAAAGATATTTTTTCTATAAAAGCGGAAATGACAATCTATGAAAATGAGACGTATATGAATCAACATAAATTGCATATTGTTGAACAAAATCTTATTGAAACAGAAAAAGATATAGAATTTGCAATGAAACAAGAAAATGAATTAGTTTGTCCAACCTGCGGCGCTGTTTATTCTAATGGATTAACGGAGCAAATGAATATAAGTTCTGATTATGCTCATTGTGAAAAATTAAAAAAGGAGCTAACAGAAGCATTAGATGTGACTGAAAATACTTTATCTGATTTGGCACAAAAGTATGAGCAGATTAGTAGGCAATTGGAGTCGCTTGAATTAAAAATACAAAAATCACAAGAGTTTATATCATATTCTTCATACTACAAAAATAAAGGTCAATATGAAATGTATGAGGCGTGTGGGCAACAGTTGGACATCCTTGAGAAACAAGTGGATAAAATTTCATTTAAAATTGCAAAGTTAGATGATGAAATTAATGAAATGAAATCTAAAAAAAGGTCAAAAGAAATTAAGGATAAGATTGAAGGAAATTGCCGTATATTGGCAGATAAAATCAATGTACCAAAGACATTCATAAAATTACGAGATTTTGTGCAAGTAATTGACCACACTGGTAGTGAAACACCTCGAATAGTTTATATGTATCAATCAGCATTATATTTATATAATCTTGAAAGAACAGACAGTCCTTTTAACTTTTATATAATTGATACTCCAAATCAGCAGGGACAGGATACAGATAATTTAGAAAGTATATTTAAGTCTTTGAAATTAATTATGTCAGACGATGGGCAAGTTATAGTTGGTACGGAACGTGAAACGGGTATAGAGGATAAAGCTAATAATGTGATTAGATTAAGAGAAAAACGTAGATGTTTATCTTCTGAAAAATACAATGAACACATTGAATTGTTTCAAAAATTACAGAAATTAGCTTTAAATTGGGTTGCAGAAAATCATAAGAAACAAAAAGAAGTTGCGGACGAGATGATTGAGTAATGATGAAGTGTGCTATTTTCAAAATATCGACCCAGAGAAGCAGCGGTAATGTTCCATTATCACAAAGTAATGAATCATCTG
>CANPFR010000044.1 GCA_947573445.1 uncultured Clostridia bacterium
TTTGAAAAGTATAGAGTTATACAAGATAAAAACTATATTTCAGATTTTGATGAGTTAGTAAAAGAAACAAAAAACTTAAATGACATCTAAGCGATAACTTACAATTTGAAAGGAGATAAAGTTATGCCAAGAGTATTGAAAACAAAAGAATTAATAAATACAAGATTAGCAACTAATTATGGTGGATGGATGTATTGTGATACCTGTAATGAAAATATAGGCTATTTATGTTATTCAACTTATGATAGGTTGGAATTAAAATATAAGTGTAATTGTGGAAGTGAAGGAAGTGCTTTATTGGATTTTGAAGATAGTAAAACAGGTAAAAATTGCAGTGATGAATTAATTGTTATCAAAAGTAGATTTTGTTGCCCGAAAGATAATGAGCCTTTAATTACAATATTAGATAAAAAAGTAATGAGTTATGAGATGAAAATTGTTTGTAAATCTTGTGAAAGTATTTATAAAAAAATGAAACAAAATGGATAATTTGAAATAAGTTAAAATAAAAAAATATTTCGTATAAAATGTACCAAGAAGCAAAGAATGGACATGCTTTTTGGTACATTTTTTAGAATTTAGTTTTTTTTAAGAGATTTTCACAAAAAAATCGAAAAAATCAGTTTCGATGTTAAGGCATTCATGTGCATAAGAGTGATGAATCACATAGTGGGAAAAGTCGATTTCCACTTCTGTGTCATCACATCCCTCAAAAAGGTCTTGCTTGGTGGTCCATTTGTCATTCTGATTTTTCACAAAACAAAGAAAACCATAAAGGTTAAAAATAAGATTGCCATCATCGTATACATAATGCTGTTTTTGGAACAGGCGGATGATGCAATTGGCTTCATCCGGATAAGCCGAAGGAACCCTTTGGATGAGGTGAAAATCAGGAGACATTAAAATGGTTTGATAAGCATTTTGCCGTAATGCTGTCCAAGAGGGGATTACCAGTTGATTGCCAAAACAATCAACTGCGATACCTCTTTTTTCACGGATGGAAAAGTCATAAAACCGTATTTTTTGACGAAGTAGTTGTTTTTGTGAACAATTAAGCATTAAATTCTCCTTTCTAAAAAAGTGTTTAGAATCATACGAATTAAGTTATCTTGAAAATTATACCATGACCCGAGCAGAAAAGCAAGATGCAAATGAAGCCGTTTATTCAGAGAAAAAAGGTATTTTGGGAAAATAATTGATCAAAAAAGCATCCATAACCAATTGTTATGGATGCTTTTTGATTTGACTCAAATCTCGAATTACTTCAATTAATTGAAGTTTTTCAGCTGCTTTCACTTTTTCAGCGACATCATCAGCGGTATCATTAGGAGAAACTTCAATTTGGGTTTGGCAAATGATATTTCCTTCATCATAATGATTGTTTACATAGTGGACTGTTGCACCACTTACTTTTTCGTGAGCTTCCACAACTGCTTCGTGTACTTTCATACCATACATTCCTTTTCCACAAAATTTGGGGATTAGGGAAGGGTGAGTATTAATAATTGTGTATTGCTCTACTAATTGGGGGCCAATTTTTTTCAGATAACCAGCTAAAATAATCAAATCGATTTCATAATTTTTCAGGAGATTTTCTAATTCGTTATCGATTTCATTGGCTTTTTTTTCTTGTATTACATAAGTTTCAATACCAGCTTTTTTGGCACGTTCCAAAGCATAAGCATCAGCTGAATTAGAAATAACAAGATTGATTTGACAACAATCCAATTCCTTTTTTTCAATAGCATCAATAATGGCTTGAAGGGTAGTACCTCCACCAGAGGCAAAAATGACTAGATGATACATTTTTTTCTTCCTTTCTTTAAGATAGGGACTGTAAAATCGTTCTCTTCTTAAAAAGAAGAGGGAGTAAGGTTTAAAATTTAGGTGAGAGATTTTAAGCCCCTTGTAATTTAGGTTTCGAATTTTTTTCCAGTAATTAATTCAAAGGCTTCTGTGTATTTATGAACAGTGGTTTGGATGACATCTTCTGGAATGGGGGTATCGTTTTCTGGATGATAGCCAGTTTGCTTAATCCAGTCACGCAAGTATTGTTTGTCAAAACTGTTTTGTGAACGCCCAACTTCATAATCATTGGCTGACCAAAAACGGCTGGAATCTGGTGTTAACACTTCATCTGCTAGAACAAGTTGGTCATTTTCATCTAATCCAAATTCAAATTTAGTGTCAGCAATGATAATTCCTTTAGTGGATGCATATTCGGTACATTTTTGATAGATTTCAAGTGTTTTATCACGCAATTTGGTTGCTAGTTCTAAACCAAGCATTTCAGTTACTCTTTCGAAAGAAATATTTTCGTCGTGTTCACCAATTTCGGCTTTGGTTGAAGGGGTGAAAATAGCTTGGGGTAATTTTTGAGATTCTTGTAGACCTTCTGGCAAGGTAATTCCGCAAACGGTGCCATTGGCTTGATAGCTTTTCCAGCCAGAACCTGTGATGTAACCTCTTACAATGCATTCAACAGGTAGCATTTTTAGTTTTTTGACAAGCATAGAGCGTCCTTCAAATTCTGGTTTTTGGAATTCAGCAGGAAAATCTTTTACATTTGTAGAAATGATGTGATTTGGTATAATGTCTTTGACAAAATCAAACCAGAAAGCGGAAATTTGGTTTAATAGTTTTCCTTTATTGGGAATAAGAGAAGGCAAAATATAGTCAAAGGCAGATATTCTGTCAGATACGACTAATAATAATTTATCTCCATCAATTTCATAAATTTCGCGGACTTTTCCACTACTTAATTTTTTAATCATAATTTTATCTCCTTTTTTCAAGATTGATAAAGTAGTTCGTATGCTAAGACGTAATACTCGTTCTTATCCACTACTTCATTTTTTAATCATATGTGACAGGTTAAGACCATGCCACACGATAAAATTCACATGAATTTCACATATTTTTCATGTATTCTTCATAACCTTGTGCTTGTAACTTTTGGTCTTTGGCTAGAACGGCATCTTTTAGGGATGCTTTGTAGTCAATGATTTTTTGTTTCATGGTTTCGTCTGATGTTCCTAAAATGGTGGTTGCTAAAATGGCAGCATTTTTAGCACCATTGATAGCAACGGTTGCAACTGGAATACCAGAAGGCATTTGAACAATAGAATATAAAGAATC
>CANPFR010000045.1 GCA_947573445.1 uncultured Clostridia bacterium
CAATCGCTGGTATTGGGCTGGCATCTCCCACCATAAGGCATTGTCCTGGTTGTAATGTAGGTAGAATATCAGCAACTGCACTGGTATTATTGGGCAACAAACTCTTTATATAAGACTGATCTGATGTATTGGTAAGTCGTAAAGCTATAAAATTATTACATTGTGCAAAAATTGTATCAGATACTTCACTAGGTCTTTGACTAACCACCATCAAACTGATTCCGTATTTTCTTCCTTCCTTAGCAATACGTTCAATAGACTTTTTAGATGCAGCATAGTCAACACTTCCACTTCTAGGCACGTAATTATGTGCTTCTTCACATACAATCATAAATGGAACATCATTCACTTCACTTCTCTCATGTTTCAGTTTTGAAAAATGAAAACAAAAATCAAAAATAATACGTGAAATCAAACTAATTGTAATTGATAACACCTCAAATGGTACCCCACTCAAATCAATAATACTAACATTTGCTTTATTTAAATATCCTAAAAATTGTTTTAATATTTCATCAAAATCATCGGATGTATAATCGTCTCCATTTTCTTTTTGCGGTTTCATTAAAAACTCTAATCTTCGGTCATTAATTTTATTATCTAATCTGGATATAAATCTATTAAATTCCCCATTAAATGGTCCGCCTGATGCCTTTGTATCCTTTGTTTGTGATACTGGAATAAATTTTTGTTTTTTCTCAAAATAGAGCCTTTTATCTTTAATTACCTCTATTTCTCCATTATCATTAATTATCTTTGGAACCTGTTCTTCATTGGCAACCTTACTAATAACCTCATCATTCATATTGCTAATGTAATTGTACACTTCTTCTATGCTAAAATAGACAGGAGTATCATATGTGACTTTCGATAATGATGGATTATATTTTTCTTTATTCAAAATTACGGCTTGTCTAAACTGTGAAATTTGATTATGCGAATTTGCTTCATTGCTTTCAATAAAAATAGACTCCAACTCTTCACTGTTCATTAGCCAATATGGCAATTTCAACTTTTCTACATCTAGATAATTCAGTGAAAATTTTTGTTCGTCTGTTAACGTAAATGCGGATTTATATTCCGAATGAATATCAAAAATAATAATATGTGCATTTTTCTGCTGCAAAATATTTATGTTGCCTGCTTCTTGTATTCCCACTGCTTCCTGCAAAATTTTTGCGACAGTACATGACTTACCAGACCCTGTCGAGCCAACGATTCCTATATGTTTACTAAAAAAAGTATTTCCATCAATATTCAACTTAACTTCCCTATTTTGAACCAAATGACCTAATGGAAAAGAGTATTTTTTGTTATCTTGAAATATTTTATCTAATACATCTTGTCCCGCAATATCAACAGGTTCTGTTGGTGATGGCAATAATGTGCTACCCGGCGCAAAGCCATTGTCATCAATTATACCTATTGGTTCCGCTGTCATTATATATTTTTCTTTATTGTCATTGTCTGCAATAGCTTTAATCCCTTTTATAGAAGCTATCAAAGATTCATGATTCCCAATAGAAATTTGAAGATATTTTCCTATTTTCAAATTATCTTTATTCTTTTCAAAATCGTCAAACTCCATGCGCGTCGTAATCTCTAATGCAGAACTTTCTAATACTTTACCAATCATATCTCCACCTCATCTTTTATTCTTAACAAATATTCTATTTGACTAAAGCTATTCACATCTAAAATTTCCCGATTAACATCTCTTGTAGAAAATGCATCAGGTAAATGCTCCGCTATTTGAAAAATGTCATCCTGTTTATTTCTATTGATAGCATCAATACATTCTTCATTATCAGAACAAATCCTAATTTTAAACTGTATCCAGTTTTCACCAACCTTTCTTTCAGGTTTTCTAATAAACGCTTCTGGATAAAAAATACTACCTCGGTAACCTGTTTCTGCTTCCATTCCTTTCTCATATAATCTGCTTACTAATCCATCCATTTTTTCTTTGTTGTACCCTAGTATACAAATAATTGCTGGAATATGTAACTTTGGCTTACAACAATATATATCGATATAATTTTTTATAAACAGAACTATTTCTTGTTCAAAATTTTCAATTTGCGTAGGCTCAAAAACAAAACATCGCTTTCTATAATTCACATTCAAACTTTTCCCTAATTGTTTTCTTCTGCTAGTTAAGAGTTGTTTATAATTTGACAACTCTCTTGTCCATCTTGAAATAGCTGTCTTTCTTATACCTTTTAACTCTTCCAACAATTCTTTTTTTGTTATGTTTCTATCTTCGTCTTCCTTCAAAATACTTAATGATGCTATTTTCTGTATTGCATTTGGAAAAACAATGTCATTTACATCATCTTGAGAAAAGCCATTTTGGCATAATAACACTTTATTTTCTTCTTCTAATCCATAATATTCTCTCCCCACAACAAAGCGAAATCTATTATTAAGGAAATCATCAATATCACACAAAACTTCCAACTCATTGGTAATGAGATACTGCCTAATTTTTTCTTTTTCCTCTTTTGTTTTTCTTTCTTTACTTACTAGATTCTTAATTTCTGGGTTTTCTATTTTCTTTATATGTGCAATGTAATTACATATATATTCTATATTTTTAGTATTCAGCATCTCATTTATTTCATTTTTTGAAACTGTTTTCTCTCCTAATTGCTCAGATGGGAAAAACGCATACAAAATAAATGAGATTTTATTTCCATCAGAATTTGTGTATGTCTTTAACATTTGCAATATAGGCTTACTTACATTTGACCATTGAAATTTTTCAACTTCCTCATGATACTTACATTGGATAGCCGTAATGTTTTCCTCATTAATCCTATCAATATCTTCGATTATTCCTTCGATTTTTACAATTTCATTTGTTGATTTTAATATTTCATTCAATGACAAATTAAATTGATACATAAATCCTTTGATTGTTGAATCCGCTATTCTTCCCATCAACTCACCTTCTCTTGTAATCGCTTCATTTAATAATTTCAAAATGCTTCAACGCATCCTTTATCGCTTCCACTTTCTCCGCTGTCGGATGTTTCCTCGGCTGTTTCAATTCCTC